>NZ_NSGD01000002.1:0-776881 GCF_002294955.1 Mesorhizobium sp. WSM3864 | reverse complement strand
GCCGAGCCGGAACAGGCGGCCAAGCCTGAGAAACCGAAGGCCAAGAAGCAGCCCGCCGCCGAGCAGCAGGCCGAGCCGGAACAGGCTGCCAAGCCTGAGAAACGGAAGGCCAAGAAGCAGCCCGCCGCCGAGCAGCAGCAGGCCGAGCCCGAGCAGGCGGCCAAGCCCAAGCCACGGGGCCAGAAAAACAAGGCGTGCGATCCGCAGACTGACGCGAACTGCTAGGCGGCCGTGAAGGAAAGTCGATTGCACAGCCGCCGGAGTTGCCCGGGGCGAGTCAGCGACACTCGTCTTTGCAGTCCGAGTCCCTGCGATTCTCCCCGATGTTCCTCGGCTCCGATAGCGTCGGATCCTTGGCGGCGGATGGGCCCAGTGCCGGGACGTTGTTCTGGACCGTCATGACCAATGTTCGGCGGCCGGCGCGCGCATGTCGGTGGGCGGGCCACTGAACGCAGCAAGGGCGAAGCAGTCGTGGCGCTCGAGGAGAAATTCACGCGCTATCGCCAACACGCTGACGGCTGGTCTGCGCTGCCGAAGCGAAGGGCATGTGAAATCGGGCAGGGCGATGTTGGAACCATTGCCATTTGCCACAGAAGCCGGGCTAGGCCGCGCGTGAGCCTTCGCAGGTACTGGGGTGCAGAAAACGCGTCAGGGGGGCCTATTTCGTTCACCTGTCGCGCGCCTGTCGAGCGGCGGCACTCGACAAAAGCCGCCGGTGAACAACTCCTGGGACCTTCGCCCCTTGTCGAAGTTCGGTCGCTGGGCGGCGCTGTTGCGTCGGGATGGCATATCGGCCCCATTGGAAAGGGCTGACTGATCAGAGGAGACCCGACAAAAGAGCCCGTCCCTTACCGTTGAAACGATGTCGGGGACGGATGCGGTATTGCCTACGCGAGGACCGCCTCAGCTAAAGAAGCCGCTGAATGGGTGACCGGCCGCCACGTACAGGACCGGCGAGTCGAGACCCAATGGGTTCGCGTCACCGACGACACCAATCGAGCGGTCTACAAATTTGCTCCAGATAGGAAAAGCCCGCCGCCGAGAGGGACCGGGCCCCTCACTTCTTAGCCGCCCGCGGCGCAAAGATTTCAATTCCCAACATCTCTCGCCGTGCGACTACGGGGGCCGGCAGAAGGCAAACGGCGATGTAAAAACACGCAATAGAAAGTTGCGATGAAAATAGAGGCAGAAGCCCAAAATTTGACAACGCGTTGAAGCGGAAGCGGCCGTTGAAAACTTGAGTTGAAATTATAACCAACTGTAACTGATCGATTTTTTGCCCGGCACTTTGGACTGTCAGGTTTGGCACGTCGCTTGCACCGCAATGTTGCAATGCAAAACAACCAGCTTGGGAGTGTGCAATATGAGGGGAAGTTTCTCGACAATAACAAAAATGTTCTCGGCTGGCGTTCTCGCGGCCAGCCTGCTGACGGCGCCCGCCAGGGCGGCCGACGACACGATCAAGGTCGGCATCCTGCATTCGCTGTCGGGGACGATGGCGATCTCGGAGACGACGCTGAAGGACGTCATGCTGATGCTGATCGAAGAGCAGAACGCCAAGGGCGGCCTGCTCGGCAAGAAGCTCGAGGCCGTGGTGGTCGATCCGGCGTCCAACTGGCCGCTGTTTGCCGAAAAGGCGCGCGAGCTGATCTCCAAGGACAAGGTCGCGGCGGTGTTCGGCTGCTGGACTTCGGTCTCGCGCAAATCGGTGCTGCCGGTGTTCTCGGAGCTCGACAACATCCTGTTCTATCCGGTCCAGTATGAGGGCGAGGAGAGCGAGCGCAACGTCTTCTACACCGGTGCTGCCCCGAACCAGCAGGCCATTCCGGCCGTCGACTACCTGATGAGCGCCGATGGCGGCTCGGTGAAGCGCTGGGTGCTCGAAGGCACCGACTATGTCTATCCGCGCACGACCAACAAGATCCTCGAAGCCTACCTCAAGTCGAAGGGCGTGCCGGCCGAGGATATCATGGTCAACTACACGCCGTTCGGCTTCTCCGACTGGCAGACCGAGGTCTCGGCGATCAAGAAGTTCGGCTCGGCCGGCAAGAAGACCGCCGTCGTGTCGACGGTCAACGGCGACGCCAACGTGCCGTTCTACAAGGAACTGGGCAACCAGGGCATCAAGGCCGAGGACATTCCAGTCATGGCCTTCTCAGTCGGCGAGGAAGAACTGGCCGGTCTCGACACCGGACCGCTGGTCGGCCACCTCGCCGCCTGGAACTATTTCGAGAGCGTCGACACGCCCGAGAATAAGAAGTTCATCGACGACTGGCACAAGTTCATAAAGAACGACAAGCGCACGACCAACGACCCGATGGAAGCCCACTATATCGGCTTCAACATGTGGGTGAAGGCAGTCGAGAAGGCCGGCACTACCGATCCGGACAAGGTCATCGACGCCATGGTCGGCGTCTCGGTGCCGAACCTGACCGGCGGCTATTCGACGATGATGCCGAACCATCATATCACGAAGCCGGTGCTCATCGGCGAGATCCAGGCCGACGGCCAGTTCGAGACCGTCTCGCAAACGCCCGGCCTTGTGATGGGCGACGAATGGTCCGACTACCTGCCCGATTCCAAGAACCTGATCTCCGATTGGCGCGCGCCGCTCAGTTGCGGCAACTTCAACGTCGCCACCGGCAAGTGCGGCGGCAAGGGCACCAACTGATCCTCCCAGGTCTGTCGGGTCGCCGCGTGGCCCCGCGATCCGAGACCGCGGCCCGGGCGGGTCTTCGCGTCCCGCCCGGGCAGAAACCTCAAACGTTCGAGATCCGCTGAAGCTGATGATCCTGTTGCGCGCGATTGGCTTGACGCTGCTGCTGACGATGGCAAGCCTGCTGCCGTCGAAGGCAGGCGAGGCCGATCTTCGCGCGGCAATAGCCAAGTTCGCTACAGCGACTAATTTCTCGGCCACGGAAGCCATCGTGCGCGAGCTCGCGACCAGCGGCGATCCGGCCGTCGAAAGGCCGCTGTCGGCGCTCGCCGACGGCAACCTCTATATTCGCAAAGCCGATTCGCAGGTCTTCATCGGCAAGGACGCGGCGAGCGGTGTCGAACTGCTCGATCCTTTCAGCGGCGACAAGTCCGCCGATGCCGCCAAGGCCGATCTCACCAAGATCAAGGTCAACAACGGTCTTCGCCGCGCCATACGCGACGCGCTGGGGACGCTGACGCTGCGCGCCAAGGACGCGAGCGTGCGCCTTGCCGCCGCCGCGACCATGTTCAAGACGCCCGACGCGGCGAATATCGAACCGCTCGATGCCGCGATCGCTGCTGAGACCGACCCAGCCGTCAAGACGATGTTCGTGCAGGCGCGCGCGGCGTCGGTTCTGGTTTCCGACAAGCCGGAAGCCGACAAGCTCGCCGCCATCTCGGCCATCGCGGCGCGCGGCGATCGCGATGCGCTTTCCCTGCTGACCTCCGTTGAGGCTGGCGCGCAGGGAGCGGTCAAGAACTTGGCAACCGCCGCGATCGGCCATATCAATTCGACGCTGGCATTGTGGGATGCCGGCCAGAACATCTGGTACGGCATATCACTCGGATCGGTGCTGCTGCTCGGCGCTATCGGTCTCGCCATCACCTTTGGCGTCATGGGCGTCATCAACATGGCGCATGGCGAGATGGTGATGCTCGGCGCCTACACCACCTTCGTCGTCCAGCAGGTGATCCGCACGTCGTTTCCGAGCCTCTTCGACTGGTCGCTGGTCATCGCGCTGCCGCTCGCCTTCCTGGTCTCGGCGCTGGTCGGCCTCGTCATCGAGCGCGGCGTCATCCGCTTCCTCTACGGCCGGCCGCTGGAGACGCTTCTTGCCACATGGGGCGTCTCGCTGATCCTGCAGCAGGCGGTGCGCACCGTCTTCGGCCCGACGAACCAGGAGGTCGGCAATCCGTCCTGGATGTCGGGATCGTTCGACATCGGTCAATTGGCCATCACCTGGAACCGGCTGTGGATACTGGTGTTCGCGCTGCTGGTGTTCGGTGTGCTGCTCTACGTCATGAAGCGAACGCCCTGGGGCCTGCAGATGCGTGCCGTCACCGCCAATCGGCGCATGGCCGCATCCATGGGCATCAGGACGCCTTGGGTCGACGCGCTGACTTTCGCGCTCGGCTCCGGTATCGCCGGGATCGCCGGCGTGGCGCTCAGCCAGATCGACAACGTCTCGCCCAATCTCGGCCGCGGCTACATTATCGACAGTTTCATGGTCGTGGTCTTCGGTGGCGTCGGCAATCTCTGGGGCACGCTGGTCGGCGCCTTCTCGCTCGGCATCGTCAACAAGTTCCTCGAGCCGTACGCCGGCGCGGTGCTTGGCAAGATCGTCGTGCTGGTACTGATCATCCTGTTCATCCAGAAGCGGCCGCGCGGCCTGTTCGCGCTGAAGGGCAGGGCGGTGGAAGCATGATCACGCAGCGCTTCTTCGGCGCCGACCGGCGCATCGCGATCGCCATCCTCGTCCTGCTGGCGGCGGCCGCCATCGTGCCGCTGCTAAACCTCGCGGTGTCGCCTCAAAGCGCTTTCTACATTCCGCCTTACATCGTCTCTTTGGTCGGGAAATATCTCTGCTACGCGCTGCTGGCGCTCGCGCTCGATCTGGTCTGGGGCTATTGCGGCATCCTTTCGCTCGGCCACGGCGCCTTCTTCGGGCTCGGCGGCTATGCGATGGGCATGTATCTGATGCGTCAGATCGGCTCGCGCGGCGTCTATGGCAATCCCATCCTGCCGGACTTCATGGTGTTCCTGAACTACAAGGAACTGCCCTGGTTCTGGCACGGCTTCGACCATTTCTGGTTCGCCGTGCTGATGGTGCTGGCCGTGCCGGGCCTGCTTGCCTTCGTATTCGGCTGGTTCGCCTTCCGCAGCCGCGTCACCGGCGTCTATCTCTCGATCATCACCCAGGCGATGACCTATGCGCTGCTGCTTGCCTTCTTCCGCAACGACATGGGTTTCGGAGGCAATAACGGCCTGACCGATTTCAAGGACATCCTCGGCTTCAACATCCAGGCCGACGCGACGCGCGCGGCGCTGTTTTCAGCAAGCGCCGTGACGCTGGCGTTCGCCGTCTTTGTCACCGCGGCGATCGTGCGCTCCAAATACGGCAAGCTGCTGATGGCGGTGCGCGACGCCGAAAGCCGCACCCGCTTCCTCGGCTGGCGGGCCGAGAATGTAAAACTCTTCGCCTTCAGCGTCTCGGCCGTCATGGCCGGCATCGCCGGCGCGCTCTACGTGCCGCAGGTCGGCATCATTAATCCCGGCGAGTTCGAGCCCGCCAATTCGATCGAAGTGGTGATCTGGACCGCCGTCGGCGGGCGCGGCACCATCGTCGGCCCGATTATCGGCGCGCTCCTGGTCAATGCCGGCAAATCCTGGTTCACCGGCGTGCTGCCTGAATTCTGGCTATTCGCGCTTGGCGGGTTGTTCGTCGCCGTAACGCTGTTCCTGCCCAAGGGCGTGGTCGGCATGTGGGATAGCTGGCGCGGCAAGGCCAGGGCGCTGCGCGCGGCCTCGCTCGCCGCGAAAGCCGGCATCGACCCGCCGGAAGCGCAGCCGAAGATCGAGCGCTCGGCGGCGAGAACGCCGGGCGCGTGGTCGGCCAACGGCCCCGAACCGCAGCCGGCGGAGTAAGCGACCATGAGCAAGTCGAACACCATCCTCTATCTGGACGGCGTCTCGGTCTCCTTCGACGGCTTTCGCGCCATCAACAACCTGTCGCTGGTGCTCGACAAGGGCGAGATGCGCGCCATCATCGGACCCAACGGCGCCGGCAAGACGACGATGATGGATATTGTCACCGGCAAGACGCGGCCGGACGAGGGCGAGGTATTCTTCGACGGTCAGGTCGATCTCACCCGGCATGACGAAGCCGAGATCGCCATGATGGGCATCGGCCGCAAGTTCCAGAAGCCGACCGTCTTCGAGAGCCACAGCGTCGAGGACAATCTGATGCTGGCGCTGAAGGGGCCGCGCTCGATCTTCCCGGCGTTGTTCCATCGCCGCTCGGCGGCCGAGACGTGGCGCATCGACGACATACTCGGCATCATCCGCCTCGGCGACAAGCGCGACGAGATCGCCGCCAATTTGAGCCACGGCCAGAAGCAGTGGCTGGAGATCGGCATGCTGCTGGCACAAGACCCGAAGCTGCTTCTCGTCGACGAACCGGTCGCGGGCATGACCGACGCCGAGACCGAGGAGACCGCGCGCCTGCTCAAGGACATCGCTCGCGACCATTCGGTGGTCGTCGTCGAGCACGACATGCACTTTGTGCGCGAGCTCGGCGTCAAGGTCACCTGCCTGCATGAGGGCTCGGTGCTGTCCGAAGGCACGCTCGATTTCGTTTCGGCCGACGAGCGCGTCGTTGAAGTCTATCTGGGGCGGTGAGCATGGTCTGGCGGGTTCCGTTCCACCGGTTCGATGTTGCGTTCCTGAAGCGCTGGAGAAGGGCCTGACCATGCTCGAAGTCTCCAATGCCACGCTGCATTACGGCGCCGCCCAGGCGCTGCGCGGCGTCTCTCTGAAAGCCGGCGCCGGCAAGATCACCTGCGTGCTCGGCCGCAATGGCGTCGGCAAGACCAGCTTGATGAGATCGATCGTCGGCCATCACCGGCTGACGAGCGGAAGCGTTGCCTTCGAGGGGAAGGCGCTCGACCGGAGCGCGGCGTATGACCGCGCCCGGTCGGGCATCGCATTCGTGCCGCAGGGCAGGGAGATCTTTCCGCTGCTGACGGTGCGTGAGAATCTGGAATCGGGCTTCGCGCCGCTGAGGCGCGCCGACCGCAACATCCCGGCCCATGTATTCGAGCTGTTTCCGGTGCTGAAGCAGATGCTGGGGCGCCGCGGCGGCGATCTCTCCGGCGGCCAGCAGCAGCAACTCGCCATCGGCAGGGCGCTGGTCATGCGGCCCAAGCTGCTCGTGCTCGACGAGCCGACCGAGGGCATCCAGCCCTCGATCATCAAGGACATCGGCCGTGCCATCCGCTACCTGCGCGACCAGGCCGGCATTGCGGTGCTTTTGGTCGAGCAATATCTCGATTTCTGCCGCGAGCTTGCCGACGAGGTCAACATCATGGACCGCGGCCGGATCGTGCATACCGGCCCTGCCGAGGATCTGGACAGGCCCGATGTACGCAAGCTCCTTACTGTCTAGGTTCAGTCGTCATCCTTTGGCCGAAGCGCCGCAAACAATGTCGTTTCGATGGAAAGTCCGTAGAAGCGCGCCATGTTCTGCGCGGCATCCTGCGTTCGACATTAAGCCGATAGGGCTGAGCAAAGCATGAAATAAGTATCGCCGATCGGGGAATGCTCGTACAACGACACTTATAAATCGCTTGTCGCGCAGCGCCCACGCGCTCCAATCCGCGGCCGCCGTTGGCTGGGGACGAACTTCAGTCTGAGCCATCCGAAAGCGACCTTCTGCTCACCCAACACGCCGTCATTCGAACAGATGGAAGCTCCCTTCTTGCGCGTCAAAGGACGCCTGGCGTCCAGGTGATCGACTCGCCTCGTCAGGCTCCGTGATTGAAGCGATCTATCTTAAAATCGTCGAGGGGCGTTTCGCAGTCACCAGTCGTGATAAGCTCGGCCATGGCGTCGCCGACACCCGGACCGAGCTGGAAGCCGTGCCCGCTGAAGCCGAAGGCGTGGAACAGGCCCGGCGTTGTCGCCGAGCGTCCCATGACCGGCAGCATGTCGCGGACATAGCCTTCGCAGCCGGACCAGGTGCGGATGACCGCGACCTGGGCGATCGCCGGCAACAGCCGCGCGACGGCCCGCAATTGCGTCGGCAGGCGCATGGGGTCGGCGGTCGCATGGCCCGGATCGAGGTCGACCGGCACCCTTTCGGCGGCGCCGCCGAAGACGATGTTGCCGCGCTCGACCTGACGCAGATAGGCGCCATAGTCCTTGTCGCGCGTCCAGATGCCGACCACCGGCAGGATCCGGTGCGGCAGTGGCTCGGTCACGCCCATTTGCGGGCCGCGGGCATCGAGCGGGACCTCTTCGCCGAACAGCGCAGCGACGCGCGCGCCCCAGGCGCCGGCGGTGTTGAGCAGGCATTCTGCGGCGAAAGCGCCTTTTGAACTGGCGACAAGGAAACCGGAGTCGGTCCGCTCGATCTTTTCGACCCGAGCTTCGTCGATGATTTTCGCGCCCAGCTTGCGGGCGGCCTCGGCGAAGGCCGGCGCGATCAGCCGCGGATTGCCGCTGCCGTCATGCGGAGAGAACGACGCCGCGATCGCGTCGGGGCCGAGGCCGGGAAAACGCGCGCGGATCTCGCGCGGGCTGAGCTGCTCCAGCTCGAGTCCCCAGGGACGCGCCGCCTCGGCATAGCTGCGCATGTCGGCGAGACCGCCTTCATCGAAGATCAGCCGCACGTGACCGGTGGCGCGGAATTCCACATCGCGCCCCAGCATTTTTTCGGCCTCGCCCCACAGCCGGAGCGAGCGGTGGGCCAGCGGAAGCTGCGACAGATGACGCCCCGTGCGCCGGATGTTGCCGAAGGAGGCGACGGTTGCTCCACCGCCGATCCGGTTGCGCTCGATCAGCCTCACGCGGGCGCCGCGCCTGGCCAGGAAATAGGCGCAAGCCGTCCCCATCAGGCCGCCGCCCAGCACGATCACATCCATTGTCGTTCCTTAGCGCAGAGGGCTGATCCTGATCCATCTTGTCGGCGCCGCGGCAATGCGTCAAAGATGGCTTTGGATAAAAGCCATAAGTTCTACCTATGGAGTAGGAATGCGGGCCCGGCAGCTCGAAGTGTTCATCGCCGTCATGCGCGCCGGCACCGTGACCGCCGCGGCGCGAATGCTGAACATCTCCCAGCCCGCGCTCAGCCAGATATTGCTCCACACTGAGGACGAGCTCGGCTTCACGCTGTTCGAGCGGGTCAAGGGCAGGCTGCGGCCGACCCCTGAGGCGCTCGAGATCTTTCCCGATGCCGAGAGGCTGTCGGCGGGGCTCGACGGCCTGCGCCGCAAGACCACCGATCTGCGTCTCGGTCGGACCGGACTGGTGCGGGTCGCCGCCTCGCCGCCGCCGGCCATGGCGATATTGCCGCGCGCCTTCACCGCATTTCGGGCCCAGCATCCCGACATGCTGCTGCGTTCCCATAGCGCGCCGATCGCCGCGATTGTAGACATGCTGCGCGCCGGCGATGCCAGCCTCGGCGTGGCCATGGATGACCGCCTGCCTCCCGATATCGAGGCCGAGGTGATCGGCAGCGTCGGCTTCGCCTGCCTGCTGCCGCGCGGACACGCGCTGCAGAAGAAGCCCGAGCTGACGCTCGCTGATCTCGTGGGGCAGGAACTGATATCCTATCGCGGCAACACGCGTCCCGCCGACGAGCTGGCCCACGCGGCCCGCGCGCAAGGCGTGGCGCTTTCGCCGTCGCTGGAGATCGACATTTCGATCTCTGCGGTCGGCTTCGTCCAGGCCGGCCTGGGCGTCGCTCTCGTCGACGCGCTGCTGCCGTGGCGCCAGTTTTCCGGCCTCGCTGTCAGGCCGCTGGCGGGCGGCCCGGAATTCCCGATTGCGCTGCTCGCGTCGCGCGCACGAGCCCTTTCGAGGGCCGACGAAACGATGCGCGATGACATCCGTGCGGCCTGCTCCGCCGTTCTCGGCGAGCATAGCGTCAAGGTATAAGTAGGACTTATATTCTTGCCCATCATCCATCTTGGACCGTGATTGTCCGCTCGTGCGAGTTTCCGAGCAGAGAGAAAGGGACGCATCATGGATGGAGCCATTGCGGCGGATGAGGCACGCAAGGAGGCCGACTGGAAGGTCGGCGTCGATATCGGCGGGACATTCATCGATTTTTGCGCGCTCGAAGCAAAATCCGGACGCGTCGCTTCGCTGAAGGTGCTGACGACGCCGGAAGATCCGGGCGCCGAGCTGATGACGGGGCTCACCTTGCTGGCCGAACGCGAGGGCTTCGACCCGACCCATATGACGCGCTTCGTGCATGGCACGACCGTCGGTATCAACACGATCATCCAGCGCAAGGGCGCGCCGCTGGCGCTGTTCACCAATGCCGGCTTCGAGGACGTGATCGAGCTCGCGCGGCTTCGCATGCCGGACATGTATTCGCTGTTCTGCGCGCGGCCGGATCCGCTGATCTCGCGCGACATGGTCTTCGGCATTCCGGCCCGCATGCGCGCCGATGGCAATGAATCCCAGGCGCCCGACACGGCGGCGGTGGAGAGCGCGGTCGCGGCCGCGAAATCGAACGGGGCGCAGGGGATCATCGTGTCTTTCCTTCATTCCTGGCGCAACGCCGCGCAGGAAACCTCGGTAAAGGCGGCGATCGCGCGCCTGGCGCCCGACCTCTTCGTCTTCACCTCCGCCGAGGTGTGGCCGGTCATCCGCGAATACGAGCGCAGCTCGACCGCCATTCTCAATGGCTATGTCCATCCGCGCGTCTCCGGCTATCTGACCGCGCTGGAAGAGCGGCTGAAGCATCGCGGCGTGCCGGCCCGGCCGATGCTGACGAAGTCGAACGGCGGGCTGATGAACGCCGCCGAAGGCAAGCGCGCCTGCGTGAACATGCTGCTGTCGGGAACGGCCTCGGGCGTCATCGGCGCCTCGTGGCTGGCGCGTCAGGCCGGCGAGGATAAGGTTCTCACCCTCGACATCGGCGGAACCTCGGCCGATTTCGCGCTCATCATAAACGGCGAGCCGCAGTTCGGCACCGGCGAGCTGATCGGCGAATTTCCACTCCATATCCCTTCCGTGTCGGTGAGCTCGATCGGTGTCGGCGGCGGCTCGATCGCCAGCGTCGACGCGCAAGGAGTGCTGCGGGTCGGGCCGGAATCGGCCGGTTCGACGCCGGGACCTGCATGCTACGGCCGTGGCGGCGAGCGGGCGACGGTGACCGACGCCATGGTGGTGTGCGGATGGCTCGGCCATAGCGAGATGGCCTATGGCCAGCTCAGCATCGAGACCCAACTGGCGCATCGCGCGGTCGGCGAACTTGCGATGCGGCTCGGCCGCCCGGTCGAGCAGACCGCGCAGGCGATCCTCGACATCGCGGTGTCGGAAATGTTCGTCGAGGTCGAGAAGCTCGCCTCGCGCGCCGGCGTCGATCTGCGCGATTTCACCCTGATGCCATTCGGCGGCGGCGGCCCGATGCTCGGCGCCTTCCTGGCCCGCGAGCTCGGCATCAAGCGCGTCATGGCGCCCCGCCGCCCCGGCGTGGTATCGGCGCTGGGTGGGCTGGTGGCTGATCTGCGCGGGGACTTCATCCGCACCATCTTCAGCCCGCTATCCGGCGCGTCGCTTCCCGGAATCCGCGAGGCCTTCGAGGCGCTGGCGCAGGAGGGCCGCGACTGGCTTGCGGCGCAGGGGCACGATGCGGCCGCGCAACTCACACTCTCCTGCGACATGCGCTACTTCGGCCAGAGCTATGAGATCGAGGTCGTCCTTTCGCCCCAATGGCTGGCGGACGGCGATGCGGCCGCGATCGAGCAGGCATTCCACCGTACCCATGAGCAGCTCTACGACTTCCACGATCCGGACGGCGCGATCGAGCTCGTGAATGTTCGGCTGTCCGCGATAGGCGCAGGTCCGGCGCTCTCCTTCCCCGAGACCGAGGAGATCGACGTCCCGACCGCTCCGGCGCGCCGGGTGCCGGTCTACACCGGTCTGACCGTCGAGACCATCGACCTCCATGACCGGCAGACCCTGGTGCCGGGCAGCGCGTTCCGCGGACCCGCTGTGGTGGTCCAGGAAGATACCACCTTCGCTCTCCCCGCCGGAACGCAGGCGCGGGTCGATCGCCACCTCAATCTCGTTCTGACTTTCGCGGAGTGACGCCTTGTTCGACCGCACAAATCTTCAGGTTCTGGCTAACCATGCCCGCGCGGCGGCCGAGAACATGGCCCACACGCTGCACCGCACCGCGCACTCCGCCTTCGTGAAAGAGACGCAGGATTTTACGGTGATGCTGATGGACCGCTCGGGGGCGACTTTCGCCGTCCCGATGGAGCTCGGCGCCACCTGGTATCCGGGGCTTTCCTATCACCGTGCGATCGCCATGGTGGACGACTATCGGCCGGGAGACGTCGCCTTCACCAACGATCCCTATTCCGGCCACGTCGCCACGCACGCACCCGACACGCATTTGTGGAAGCCGGTCTTCGTCGACGGCGAGATCGTCGCCTGGACGGGAGGGCACATCCACAACACCGACATGGGCGGGGCTGTGCCGGCTTCGCTCAGCCGCGCGCTCACCGAAATCCATCAGGAAGGCGTCCGCTTTCCGCCGATGAAGCTGGTGAGGGAAGGCGTCTTCGACGAGACGATCCTCAGGATCATGAGCACCAATGTGCGCAAGCCGGACCTCAACATCGGCGACATCAAGGCGCTGGTCGGTGCACTCAACACCGGCGAGCGCAAGATCCAGGCGATGGTGAAGAAGTTCGGCAAGGCCGGCTTCCTCGAAGGCGTTGCCGCTCTTCTCGACCATGCCGAGGCGCAGGCGCGGGACGTGCTGCGCGCCATGCCCGACGGCACCTGGCAATTCGCCGACTATGCCGATGAGGATTCGGTCGAGGCCAATCCCTGCCGGCTGAAGCTGACGCTGACGATCAAAGGCGATGAGGCCGTGCTCGACTTCACCGGCTCCGATCCGCAGCTCGGCTCCTCGCTCAACGTGCCTTCGGGCGGCGACCCGCGCCACACGATGCTGCTGGTCGGCGTCTATTACGTGCTCTACACGCTCAACCCGAAAATCTTGCTCAACACCGGCCTCACACGGCCGTTCACCTGCATCACTCCGCAAGGTTCGGTGCTGAACCCCGTCCATCCCGCCGCCGTCGGCATGCGATCGCTCACCTGCGCCCGGCTGCGCTCGGTCATCTTCGGGGCCTTTTCGCAAGTGCTGCCGGAGCGCTTGCCGGCGGCGCCGGCCGGCAACAACTGCATCGTCAACGTCATGACCATCGATGAGCGCACCAGCCGGAGCGTCATCGCGGCGGTCAACCCCGTGGTGGGCGGCGGCGGCGCGATGCCGCGTCGCGATGGCACCAATGGATCGGGCGCCGATGCCGCGTATCTCAAGAACACGCCGATCGAGATCACCGAGACCGAGACGCCGGTCGAATTCGTGAAATATGGGCTCGCCCAGGACAGCGGCGGTGCGGGCCGCTGGCGCGGCGGGCTGGCGACCGAGATGGCTTTTCGTGTCTTTGCCCCCGACTCCCGGATTACGGCGCGCAATCGCGACCGCAGCTTCTTCCGTCCCTGGGGCGTGCTGGGCGGCAAGGCGGCCGGCTTGTCGGACATGGTCGTCAATCCGGGCACCGACCGCGAGCGGCGGCTGGGCAACGTCGACACGGCGGTGCTGCAGCCGGGCGACGTGCTCGAGATCCGCTCCGCCGGCGGCGGCGGACGCGGCGACCCGTTTCAGCGCGAGCCCTGGCGGGTCGCTGAGGATGTGCGGCGCGGCTATCTCTCGCCGGCCGCAGCCGAAAGCGACTACGGGGTCGTTATCCGCGGCGGCGAAGTCGACGAGCACGCGACGGAGCGGCTGCGCGCGAGGCACAAGCCGTCCGGGGGCCATTTCCATTTCGGGCCGGAGCGCGACAGCTACGAAGCGCAGTGGACGCCGGCCGCCTATGACCGGCTCCACGCTCTGCTGGACGCCTTGCCGATCCACTGGCGGTTCTTCGCCAAGACGGAGATTTTTCGCCGCATGAAAGGTCGCTCCGGGCCGGAGGGCGTCCAAGCGGCCTTCGAGGCGGTCTGCGAACGCTTTCCCGAACTGCCTCGTCAGGGGCCGGTACGAGAGGCGGCGGAATGATGACCGCCGGCCGCATTGTCCGGCTGGCCGAGCGCGATCGCGAGGAGGTGCAATTCCTTCTCGACGGTGAGATGCGCAACGCGCTGGACGGCGACACCGTGGCGACGGCAATGCTGGCTTCAGGACATGCGCTGCGGAGTTCCGAGTTCAGTCCCGAGCCGCGCGCGGGGTTCTGTCTGATGGGAGCCTGCCAGGACTGCTGGGTGTGGCAAGACGAGGGACCCCGCCTGCGTGCGTGCACAACTCTTGTCGTCGAAGGCATGCGGCTGCGAACGACGCCCCCTGAGAACTGGCCGTGAGCGAGCCGTCATCGCCGCGCATCGTGATCGTAGGTGCGGGCCCCGCCGGCATAAGGGCCGCGGCGACACTGGTCGAGGCCGGGCTCCATCCGGTGGTGATCGATGAAGGGCACCGCGCGGGTGGGCAGATCTATCGCCGCCCGCCCGCCGGGTTCGTCCGAACTCCGCAGCAGCTGTACGGCTCTGAGGCGGACAAGGCGCTCGCACTGCATTTGCTCTTCGACCGGATGGCCGATGAAGGGCGGCTCACTTATTGCGCGCGCAGCTCCGTCATCGCCGTGCATGAGGGGCGGCTGCATGTGCTGGGGGAGGGCGGCGCGGAGGTCGTCTTCTACGACCGCCTGATCCTCGCCACCGGCGCTTCAGACCGCGTCGCCCCGATCCCTGGCTGGCAGAACGCCGGCGTCTTCAGCCTTGGCGCGGCGCAGATCGCGCTCAAGGCGCAGGGCGTCGCGCTCGGACGGCGCATCGTGCTGATCGGGTCGGGCCCTTTGCTGACGCTGGTCGGCACGCAACTCCTCAAGGCCGGAGCGGATGTGGCGGCGGTGCTCGACACCTCCTCCTGGCGCCAGCAGATGCGCGGGTTCTGGGGACTTGCCGCCCGACCAATCGTGGCGTTGCCTGGGCTAACCCTGCGGGCGCGGCTTGGTCGCCGCTACCACGCTGGCGTGACGCCTGAGCGAATCGATGCCGACGGACAGGGTGTCACCGGGATGCGCTGGCGCGACGCCGGCGGCCGGGAGCGCGTCACCCCATGCGACATGATCGGGATCGGCTGGCACCTGCGGGCGGAGACGCATCTGACTGACCTTGCGGGCTGCGCCTTCACCTATGACGAGCTGTGGCGGCAATGGCTGCCGAAGGCCGACGAGATGGGGCGAGCCCGCAATGGCATCTACCTGGCCGGTGATGGGGCCCGTCTCCTAGGGGCGGACGGCGCGGAGATCGCAGGACGCGTTGCTGCGGCGGCGTGCCTTGCCGACCTTGGACGCCCGGTGCCCTCCGTCGGCGCCGACCTGCGCAGGCTCGCACGGCTCGAGCGCTTTGCCCGTGGTCTGGCCCAGGCCTTTCCTTGGCCGGGCGCGATGGTGAGGGCGCTTCCCGACGATACGATCGTCTGCCGCTGCGAGAACGTCACTGCCGGGGCCGTGCGCGAGGGCACGACTCTCGGCGGCGGCGAGGCCAACAGGGTGAAATCGCTCTCGCGCGTCGGCATGGGGCGCTGCCAGGGGCGCTATTGCCAGTTGGCAGCCGTCGAACTCGTCGCAGCGCAAGCCGGCTGTAGGCCAGAGGATGTCGGCCGGTTTCGCGGGCAGGCCCCCGTCCGGCCGGCCCCGAGCGGCGCCTTTCTTCGAGAAGGCTGATGCAGTTCCGGAGGGTTCACCTGCCAAGCAATGTCGGAATGTCGAGTTTGAAACTAGAAGTCGGCGACCTTGCCCCACGCCGAAGTATCGAAACGCCGCGGATCGTAGGATTTCGGATCGACGATCGGCTCCAACCCGGTGACAAGATCGGCGACGAGGTGCCCGGCACCGGGTCCGATGCCGAAGCCATGACCCGAAAATCCGGCAGCCAGGAAGAAGCCTGGAACGGCGTGGATCTCGCCGATGGCGGGCACGCCGTCCGGCGTGCTGTCGATGTAGCCCGCCCAGGCCGCGCTGATCCTGGTCTGCCTGAGGGCCGGCAGCAGCTCGAGCGCGCGGGCGTGGGTCAGGCGGATGGTCGCCTGATCCGGCACCGGATCGAGGATGCGCATCCGCTCCATAGGCGTCGGCCGGTCGAGCCGCCAGCGTTGAAGCGTTTCGTGGCCTGAGCGCACCCCCTGCAACCCGCCGGGCGCGAGGCTGCGCCAGCGCTTCAGGAACATGGGGACGAACTGCGAAGCGAAGCGCAGCTGCTGCGGCGTCACGTCGACGCGTCCGCGGCCGCTTATGGCGAGCGTGTAGCCGCCGTCACCGCGCCGCGTCGCCGAGATCTTTGCCGTGTGCAGCGCATCCGGCAGGCCCTCCGACCCGGGCGAGACCGACAGGATGGAGGAGCGGATCGAGGCCTGCGGGAAGCGGAAGCCGAACTGACGGCAAAAGGAGGACGCCCAGGCGCCACCGGCCAAAACCGCCGCCTTCGTGCGGATCGTACCGCTTTCCGTGACCACGCCGCACAGGCGACCGCCCTCGGTCTCGATACCGCGCGCGGCGCAATTCTGATGCACCGTGCCGCCAAGCTGGAGGATGGCGTGGGCGACCGCTGGCGCGGCTTGCGACGGATCGGCGGTGCCGTCGGTCGGCGAGAACACGCCGCCTTTCCAGGTCCGGCCGGTGGCGCGGCCCCGCTCGCTGGCCTCGGCGCTGTCGAGCATGTGCGTGGTGACGCCCGCCGTTCTGGCGAAGTCACGCCAGCGCGCCCAGCCAGCCAGCTCCGCCTCGTCATTGCTGAGATAGAGCAGGCCGCAGCGGCGAAAGCCGGTGTCCTGGCCGCTTTCGGCCGCAAAGCGCTCCCAGAGATCGAGGCTGCGCGTCGCCATCGGCAGCTCGCGGGCGTCGCGGTTCTGTTGGCGGCACCATCCCCAGTTCCTGCTGGACTGCTCGGCGCCGATGCGTCCTTTTTCGACAAGCGCGACCTTCAAGCCGCGCCTAGCCAGGTAGTAGGCCGCGAAGACGCCGACAATGCCGCCGCCGATCACCACCGCATCCGCGGATTGCGGCAGTTCGTCGGATGTCTCGATCTGTTGCAGCGGCGCGCGCATGGTCCTCTCTCTGCCTTTGAGGCTCGAATCTAGCGCGTTGCGCAGGCAGCCGCTGCCGCAGTTATGCTTCAGGCAGAATTTTATTCCGTAGGGCGCAATGAAATCGAGAGTCCCTGCGTGTCAGAGCAGGGTCCATCGGATGGACAGGCCTGCGGGCTATGGTAGTGTCACGGCTAGAGAAGTGGCGGCATTTTGTGCTGTGGCTTGCGTTCTTCGGAGATGGACGTGAAACTGGATCGGATCGACATCAAGATTCTGCATGAATTGCAGAAGAACGGCCGCATCACCAATGTGGAGCTGGCCGAACTGGTGCACCTGTCGCCGAGCCCGTGCCTGATGCGAGTCAAGAAGCTCCAGTCGGAAGGCTATATCGAAGGCTATTCCGCGCAGGTGAACATCGGCAAGCTCGGCCAGACACTGACCGTGTTCACCGAAATCACCCTGAAGAACCACCGCCAGGTGGACTTCGCCCGCTTTCTCGCCGTCGTCGAGAAGATCGATCAGGTCATCGAATGCCACCTCGTGTCGGGCGGTTACGACTATCTGATGAAATTCGTGACCGCCGGGATTGGCGAGTACCAGACGATCATGGAGCGGCTGACCGATATGGATATCGGCATCGACAAGTATTTCAGCTTCGTGGTGCTGAAGTCGCCGATCGTCAAATCGCACATGCCGCTGCCCAGCCTGTTTCCGATGTAGTCAGCGGGTAGGCTGTGCCGGGCGCTGCAGTCTGTCTGCTGCGGTCCGGGCTACAGGACGCCGGGCTGCAATAGTGGGTGCAACGCTTTCAACTCGGCTTGCATCTCGGCGATCATCCAGGCGCGGATATCGCAGACGATCGGCCGCACCGGCCGTGAGCGAGGTGCAATCAATTCATGGATCCGTCCGGTGTTGATCTGCCTGTCCGAGGCCGGAACGAGCGTTGCCTGAAGCAGTGCCCTTGAGACATTGCTGAGCCAGCCGAGCGCCACGCCTTCTCCGTTCATCGCGGCCTGAAGCACGACTGCGTAGTCCGAGAATTCGAGCCACTTTGCCCTGCTGGTCTTGCGGCGGGCTACGCTGCCCCAGGCATCCAGCCACTGCTCCTTGGCGTCGATGAGATGAAGCAGGATATGACCTTCGCCGTCCGAGTCATGGTTCAAGCGGCCGTGGTGCGACAGATAGGATGGGCTGCACACCGGAACGATGATTTCCGGCGAGAAGGCCCAGCGGTGATAGTGGGTGTCGTCGTCGGCCAGGATTCTGGTGGCAAGGTCGACATTCTCGGCGGGTCCTCGCAGAACGCCGGCGATGAGTTCGAACCTCAGGTCCACGTCGGGAAATCGCGTGTTGAACGCCGTTAACCTCGGAACGAACCAGTGCGTAGCGAGAGAGCTCGAGAGCGAAAGGGTAACCACCGGCTTTGCGGCACTGTTCCGCTTGATCGTGCCGATCGCCTCCTCGATGCCGTCAAATCCTTGCCGTACAGCCGAATAGAGGGCGCGCCCCTCCGAGGTCGGGGACAATCCTGTTGGACCGCGCGTGAACAGAGCCACGCCGAGATCGGCCTCCAACTGAGCGATGCCGCGGCTGATCGACGGTTGCGTGACGTTGAACTCGCGCGCCGCGGCGGTGAAACTTCCTGAACGGAGAGCGGCCTCGAAAACGAGGAGTCCGCGTGCGGACGGGACGAGTTTAGCGAAACCGGCCATACGCCAAGCGTATAGCCGCCCCAACAATTTTCAAGCTTTCTGCAGTCCTGCAAATCACGAACTATAACCCTCATGAATGGTTCGGAGCAGCATGTGCCGGCAGCGGCATTCCAAGCGGGGAGCACATCCGGCGATCCACTGCTTCAGCCGTTTCGGCTCAAGGGTCTGACGCTGCGCAATCGCGTCGTCAGCACCAGCCATGCCTCGATGCTGGACGAGGGCGGCCTGCCGCTCGAGCGCTATCAGCGCTATCATGAAGAGAAAGCGCGCGGCGGCCTGGCGATGACCATGGTCGGCGGCTCGGCGATGACGTCGCCCGATTCGAGCTGGGGCGGCGGTCAGCTGGATCTTTCCAGCGATCGCATCATCCCTCATCTCCAATCGCTGTCGCAGCGAATTCATCGCCACGGCGCGACGGTCATGTGTCAGGCCTCGCATCTCGGCCGGCGCGCTACTGCCTATGCCGGTCACTGGCTGCCGCCAGTTGCGCCGTCACGCGTCCGCGAGACGCGAAACCGGAATTTCCCCAAGGAAATGGACGCCGCGGATATCGACAGGATCGTCAAGGACTACGCCAGTGCCGCCAGGCGCTGCGTTGACGGCGGTCTGGACGGCGTCGAGACCGTCACCGGCGGCCATCTGATTGGCCAATTCCTGTCGCGCAGAACCAACAGGCGCACGGACGCTTTCGGCGGCTCGCTGGAAAACCGCGCGCGCTTCGGGCTGATGGTTCACGAAGCGATCCGCCGCGCGGTGGGCGACGACTTCGCCGTCGGCATCCGCTTCGTGATCGACGAGGCGGTCGACGACGGATCGGATTTCGAGGAATGCCTTGCCTTCGCCCGGCTGTTCGAGCGCGAAGGCCATGTCGATTTCTTCAACTGCATCTTCGGCCGCATGGACACCGACTTGTCGCTGGCCGAGCAGAATATGCCCGGCATGTTTATCAGGAGCGCGCCGTTTCTGCCGTTGGTTGGGCAGTTCAAACGGGAAACCAGGCTGCCGGTCATCCATGCCGCCGCCATCAGGGACGTAGCCACGGCGCGGCACGCGATCCGCGCAAATCTTGTCGATCTGGTCGGCATGACGCGAGCGCATATTGCCGACCCGCATATCGTCAACAAGGTGATGCGGGGCGAAGAAGACCGCATCCGCCCGTGCGTCGGCGCGTCCTACTGCCTGTACAAGAAGGTCCATTGCATTCACAACCCCGCCAGCGGCCATGAAACGACCGTCAGCCACATCATTGACCGGACCGAAACGCCGAAACGAGTGGTCGTCGTCGGCGGTGGTCCGGGGGGGATGGAGGCGGCCCGGGTCGCTTCCGAGCGCGGGCACAGCGTGACCTTGCTGGAAGCCGGGGCCCGGCTCGGCGGGCAGGTGCTCGTTGCGGCCTCGGCGTCCGACCGCAAGGATCTGATCAGTATAGTCGACTGGCGCATCGACGAACTCGCGCGCCTTGGCGTGGATGTCCGTTTCAACACCTATGCGGACGCAGATGGAGTGCTTGCCGAGAAACCGGATGCCGTTATCGTCGCCACAGGCGGCATCCCCGACATGGAGTGGCTGGAGGGCGCCGAACATTGCGACAGCGTCTGGGATATCTTGACCGGAGTCGTGCCCGCGAAGGCCGATGTGCTCATCTACGATGAGACCGGGCGTCAGGCCGCCATATCCTGTGCCCTGCATCTTGCCCGCCTGGGACATGCGGTCAGCGTGGCCATGGCGGACGACACCCTGGCGATCGAGACACCCTATCCGGACCGGGTCAGTTTCCGCAAACTCGCGTCCGAACTCGGCATCCGGGTCGTCGGCGATCTGCGGCTCATCAAGGCAGCGCGCCACGGCAACGGCATCGCCGCCCGGTTCCGGCATGAGCTCACCGGTGCAGAAACGGAAATGACCGCGGCCCAACTCATTGTCGAGCGCGGCACGGCACCTGTGGAAGATACCTACCAGGAATTGCGTGCCCGCTCCGCCAATAAGGGCGTGACCGACATCGCGCTCATGACGGGAGTGGCGACAAAGGGGGTGCAAGGGCTCCAAGCTCCAGGATCCTTCGTCCTGCACCGCATTGGAGACGCGGTCGCCAGCAGGGACATCTACTCGTCAATCTATGAGGCCTACCGGCTCTGCTCGCAACTGTAGTCCGGCGAATCCCCTCCGGTCAGTTTGGTCAGCGGTGGCCGTACTGAGTGACGAGCTCGGGGTCGCGGACGAGGCCGTCGAGCCAGGTCGGATCGAGCTTCGGCACGGAGGAAAACAGAAGTTTGGAATAGGGGTGCGTGGGCGACTTGACCTTGTCGGGCGTGATCTGCTCCACCCGCTCACCATTGTACATGACCATGATCTCGTCGCAGATGGCCTCGACGACGGAGAGGTCGTGGCTGATGAAGATATAGGAGAGCCCCAGCTCGCGCTGCAGCTCCTTGAGCAGCTCGATCACGGCGGACGCTACAACCGTGTCGAGCGCTGAGGTGATTTCGTCGCAGATGATGAGCTTCGGACCGGCCGCCAGCGCGCGCGCGAAGTTCACGCGCTGCTTCTGGCCGCCCGAGAGCTCCGAGGGATGACGGTAGCGCAGCGACCTCGGCAGGCGCACCATGTCGAGCAACTCGTCGACACGCTTCGAGCGCGCCTGCCTGTCGAGCCCGTGATAGAAGGCCAGCGGTCGCGAGATGATGTCCTCAATGGGCTTGGCGGGATTGAGCGCGGTATCGGCATACTGGAACACGATCTGCATCTCGCGCAGTTGGTCGCGAGTGCGTTTCCGGGCGGCGCGCTCCAGTGCCTTGCCGTCGAAGACGATATCGCCGGTCGCCGCCGGATGAATGCCCGCGATGGCGCGCGCCAGCGTCGATTTTCCGCAACCGGACTCGCCGATGACACCGAGATTGCGGCCCTTCTCCACGATCAGGCTGACGGAATCGACCGCGCGGATAACCGGCTGCCCGTCACGTTTCACCGGGCCGTATCCGGCTATCAGATTGTCGATGCGAAGCAGCGGTTTTGGTCCGGAATCTTCATCGGCCCGTATCTGCCTCGACTTCGGCTCGAAAGCGGCCAGCAATTCCCGTGTATAGGGATGCTGGGCAGCCGAAAGGATTCCGGCCGTCGTACCGGTCTCCTGCACCTCGCCGCCCTTCAGCACCACGATGCGATCTGCGATCTGGGCGACGACCGCGAGGTCGTGGGAAACGTAGACACCCGCTATGCCGCCCGCCTTCATCACCGACTTGAATGCTTTGAGCACGTCGATCTGGGTCGTCACGTCGAGTGCGGTCGTCGGTTCGTCGAAAATGACCAGTTTGGGATCGCCGATCAGCGCCATGGCGGCCGCCAGTCGCTGCAATTGCCCGCCTGAAACCTGGTGCGGATAACGGGCGCCGATCCCGTCCGGATCAGGCAGCGACAAGGCCCGGAACAGCTCGACCGCGCGCTTTCGCGCCTGCTCGGGTGGCATCAGGCCGTGGATGCGCGTGACTTCGATCACCTGCTCCATAATGGTCGACGAGGGGTTGAAGGCGGCGGCGGCACTTTGCGGAACATAGGCGATGTCGGTGCCGCGCAACCTGGCGCGTCCCCGCTCGGTAAGCGCAGCCATGTTCTTGCCGTTGACATTGATCTCGCCGCCGGTAATCCGGCAGCCGGGCCGCGCATAGCCCATGAGCGAGAGCGCCACCGTCGTCTTGCCGGAGCCGCTCTCGCCGATCAGGGCGACGATCTCGCCATCGGCGATGTCGAGGCTGACGCCCTTGATGATTTCGACCAGACGTCCGGCGTCGGTCTTTGCCTCGATCTGAAGGTTTCTGACCTCGACGAGATTGGTCATGCGTCCCGGTCCCTGATCTTCTGCGGCAGGTTGTCGATTAAGAGGTTGACGCTAATGGTCAGGCTGGCGATCGCCAGCGACGGCACGATGACGGCCGGGGCCGCGAAGGGCAGGCCGCCGATGTTCTCGCGCACCAGCGCGCCCCAGTCGGCTAAAGGCGGCTGCAGACCGAGCCCGAGGAAGGACAGGCCGGAGAGCAACAGCACGATGAAGACGAAGCGCAGGCCGAAATCGGCAAGCACCGGCCGGATGATGTTCGGCAGGATCTCGGAGCCGATGAGATAGATAGTGCTCTCGCCGCGGACGCGGGCGACGGTCATGAAATCCATGGTGTTGATGTTGACGGCAAGCGCCCGCGCGAAGCGGTAGGCGCCCGGGATGTAGATGACGGCGAGCGTCAGGATCAGCACCGGGATCGATGAGCCGACCGCGGCGACGACAACAAGGCCGAACAGCTTGCTGGGGATGGAGTTCATGGCGTCGAGGAAGCGGCTGAGGCAGGTATCGAACCAGCCGCCGGTGACGGCCGCGATCATCCCCAGAACGACCCCCGAAAAGCAGGCGATCGAGACGGCGGCAAGCGATATGCCGACGGTGTAGCGTGCGCCCATGAGAACCCTGGAGAGCATGTCACGCCCCAGATAGTCCGAGCCGAGCCACAGCCCCTGGCGCATCGGGCCGAAATAATCGTCGTCGACGATGTCGCCGATCGGATGGGGAATGATGTAGGGCGCGAAAATCGCGACCAGCGTCCATGCCAGAATGACCAGCGAGGCCACGACGCCCACGAGGTTGTAGCTGTGGCCCAGGAAGGACCGTCGGGAGGATGCCGCGCGCGCCACTGTCATCTGAGCCTCGGGTTGGACATGATGGCGACGATGTCGGCGGCCGTGATGAGCAGGAGATAGCCAAGGCAGAAGATCATCGCGCAGCTCTGGATCAGCGGCAGGTCGCGGGTCGCGACCGCATCGACCATCAGCTTGGCGATGCCGGGATAGTTGAAGATCGTCTCGACGATGATGACGCCGCCGACCAGATAGGACAACGAGAGCGCGACCGCGTTGACGATCGGCCCAAGCGCGTTCGGAAGGGCGTGCTTGAGCACCATGCGGCTGCGAGAGGCGCCTTTGAGAAGCGCCATCTCGACATAAGGCGTTGAGAGCGTTTCGATCACCGCGGCGCGCGTCATGCGGATCATTTGGGCCGAGATGACGAAGGTGAGGGTGATCACCGGCATCGAATAGATGCGCACGAGGTCGGCAAGCGAGTGCGCCTCGTTGACCGAAGACAACGCCGGCAGCCATTTCAGATAAACGGCAAAGAGCAAGACGGCGAGGGTCGCGACCATGAATTCCGGCACCGAGATCACGCCGATCGAAAGCACGGTGACGGTGCGGTCATAGACGGAGCCTCGTAGCATCGCGGCGGTGATGCCGAGCGTCAGCGCCAGCGGCACCGAGATCAGCGTGGTGATGCCGGCGAGCTTCATGGTGTTGACGAAGCGCCCGCCGATCAGGGCCGCGACCGGCATTTCGTTGGCGTAGGAGGTACCGAGATCGCCGTGGAGCAGACCGACAAGCCAACGCAGGAAGCGCAGGATCGCCGGATCGTTGAGATGCATGGCCTCGCGCAGGCCGGCGACCGCCTCGGGCGTCGCCGCCTGGCCAAGCAGGATCGACGCCGTGTCGCCCGGCAGCATGCTGGTGGCGAAGAACACGGCGAACAGGACGATCAGAAGGGTGACGATCGCGATCGCCAGCCGCTTCAGCACGAGGTTTAGAACCCCAGACTTCATGGAAGCTCCCTGCGGTTGCGTTCGGCCAAACAATCTTGCGCAATGCAGTGTAGGGACCGGCTGACCGGTCCCCTACAGCCGCCTCTTAGGCTTCGAGCCAGAGGTATTCCGCCATTGCGTACCCCATCATGCCACCAAGCGGGTTCGCCTCCAAACCCTTCACCTTGCTGGAGAGGGCATCGACGTTGGAGATGTAGGCCGGGATGATGGTGCCTGCTTCCTCGGAGATCATGGTCTGCATCTGCCCGTAGATCTCCTTGCGCTTGGCCTGGTCGAGGAGGCCGCGCGCCTCGACGAGCAGCTTGTCGAACTTCTCGGACTTGTACTGGCTTTCGTTCCAGGGCGCGTTGGAGGCGTAAAGCAGCGAGAACAGGATGTCCGGCGTCGGGCGCGGATTGATGTTGCCGAAATGGACAGGCGCCTTGAGCCAGTAATTGTCCCAGTAGCCGTCGGACGGGACCCGCTGAACGTCGAGCTTCATGCCGATTTCCGCGCCGGCGGCCTGGATGATGACCGCCATGTCGATCGACGAGGTCGCGGCGTCCGAGGCGACCACCGGAATGGACTGGCCGAGCAGGCCCGCCTTCTTGAAGTGGAACTTCGCCTTGTCCGGGTCGAAAGCCTTCGGCTTGAGGTCCGCATTGTGGAAGATGTTAGCCGGCGAGACGGGCTGGTCATTGCCGATTTCGCCGAGGCCGCGCAATGCCGATTTCACGATCTGCTCGCGGTTGACGAGGTATTTCATGCCGGTCACGAAATCGGCCTTGCTGCCCGGATCCATGTCGAGCCGGATGTTGAGGTCCGTATAGTTGCCCGAGGTCGTCTTCGACAGTTCGAAGCCCTGCTGGCTCTGCAGCAGCTTCATTGCGCGCGGATTGATCGCGGCAGCAAAATTGATATCGCCGGAAAGCAAGGCGTTGACCCGGGCGCTGTCGTCGCTGATGGCGATGAATTCGAAGGAGTCGAGATAGGGCTTGCCCGACTTCCAGTAGTTCTTGTTCTTGGTGACGACCGAACGGACGCCAGGTTCGAACGTCTGCAGCACGAAGGCGCCTGTGCCGTTGCCCTTGGAGAAGTCGGTGGTGCCGTCGGCCACGATCATGAAGTGGTGCAGCGCCAGGATGGTCGGAAGGTCGGCATTCGGATCGGCGAGGGTGATTTCGACCGTCGATTTGTCGACCGCCTTGAAGCCGGTCATCTGTGCGGCGATCTTGGCGACCTTGGAGCCGACCGACTTGTCGAGATGGCGCTTGAGCGAAAAGACGACGTCGTCAGCCGTCAGGTCCTTGCCGTCGTGGAAGGTGACGCCCTTGCGCAGCTTCACCGTCCAGGTCTTTGCGTCCTTGCTGTCGATGCTTTCGGCCAGTTCCATCTGCGTCTTGCCATCCTTGTCGAGGAAGGTCAGACGGTTATAGAGCGAGCAGCAGCGGACATAGTCCGTGGAGAGCGATGCCTTTGCCGGATCGAGCGTGTCGGCCGTCGATGACGACCAGCCGGCCGCCTTGAAATTTCCGCCGGAGACCGGCGTGGCGGCGACGGCCTGCGTGGCACGGCCAAGCACAACGCCGCCCGCGGCAACCGCGGCGCCGCCCGCCAGCAGCATCTTGAGGAGTTCGCGGCGGCTCGCGCCTCGCCGGATGGCGTTTTCGACCATCGCATCGTCTGCTCCGGTCCAGTTGGTGATCTTGTCGGTCATGTCATTCCCCTTTCGTTGGTTGGTCAGGACGCGCGTCTTGCTGCGGCTTTTCCGGGCTTGGGTTCAGGTTCGTTCTTTCATGCTCTCCCGCACGGCCGCCGCAAACGCGGCCATCGAGGTGAAGTGGTAGTCCGGCACGGTGAAGCGCTCGGGCTCGATCGTGCCGCCATAGCCCTTCTGGGCATGACGGCGCTCGATCCAGCAGTTGGTCATGCCGAGCGCTCGGGATATGCCGATGTCGTGATGCTGGCTTTGCGCGACGTGCAGGATGTCGTCCTTGCTGTCGCCGCGCGACGCCACGAAATCGAAGACCTTCTGGAAAAAGGCGGGATCCGGTTTTTCCGTGCCGGTATCGTCGGCAGTGAAGGTGGCAAAAAAGGGCGATCCGAGCTGCTTCTCGAAATGGTCGAGAGCCCAGCGCCGGGCATTGGTCATGGCAATCAGCTTATGAGACGTCGCAAGGTCGGCCAGCACCGCCCTGCTATCGGAGAAGCCCTGCCAGACGCTGGCCGAGTCCCGCAGGCGGGCGCCGTATTTCTCCTCGGCCGGCAGGCCGAGCCGCGGTGCGATGACCATGTAGACACGTGCGAGATCGTCGGGGAACAGATTCGCATCGGGCATGTAGCGGGCCTGCCGGTAAAGGGCCAGCGCTTCTTCGCCGTCGATTGAGACACCGGCCTCCGCAGCGATCCCGGCCAGGCAGGTCGTTATGCCGCCTTCGAAGTCGATCAGCGTGCCGACCACATCGAAGGTCATGTATTTGAATTCGCTAAAGCCCCTGGCCAAGACTGGCTCTCCTCTGCGCGCGGCCGAATTACTCATGCTGAACAGAACAAAATTCCGTGCTGTCCGGGGCGTCGGCCTTTTTCAAAAGCCCGGAAATCCGGGCTTTCTGGCCTTGTCTTAAAAAGCAGTCTGGCACTTCCCCCGCGCTGGATTCGCCGAAAAGGCGCGAGGTAGCGGCACAAAATTGCGAAATCGTCTGCCGCGGCGATATTTCGAGATGCGAAAAATGCGTTGCCCTTCATGCAAGCGCCCGGCGGACATCGGCGTCGTCCAGCGTCTGGTCCAGCGTCCGGCGCGTGCGCTCGATGATCGCATCGATGTCGCCGTCGGTGCAGCAGAGCGGCGGAGCATAGCCGAGAACCCCATGCGCGAAGGCGCGGATGATCAGGCCATTGTCCCACGCCCTGTCGAAGACGCGCCGCGCCGGCATGGCCGAGGCTGGAAGCGGCGTTTTCTTCTTTTTGTCGACCACCAACTCGATGGCGGCGAGCATGCCGCGACCCCGCACATCGCCGACCAGTGGGTGATCGCTCAAGGCAGACAAGCCCGCCATCAAGCGCGCGCCGGCCCTGGCGCCGTTCTCCAGAAGGCCTTCCTCATAGAGCTTCAGCACCGCGAGCGCGACGGCGGCGCTGACCGGATGGGCGGAATAGGTGTAGCCGTGGCCGACGGCCGAGGCGCCTGCGCCATCGGCGATGACGTTATAGACATGATCGGCCATGAAGACAGCGCCCATTGGCACATAGCCGGAGGTCAGGCCCTTCGCGGTAGTCATGAAGTCGGGAACGATATCCTCCTCCGTGCAGGCAAACAGGGGGCCGGTGCGGCCGAAACCGGTGATCACCTCGTCGGCGATGAAGAGGATGCCGTATTCACGGCAGAGCTCGCGCATCGCCTTGATCCAGCCCTTCGGCGGGACGATAACGCCACCCGAGCCCTGGATCGGCTCGGCGTAGAAGGCGGCGATCCGCTCCGGCCCGATCTCCTCGATCTTCGCCTTCAGCGCGGCGAGCGACGCCGCGATGATTGCGTTCGGGTCATCGCCAACCGGATTGCGATAGGGATAGGGCGAGGGGATCTTGTGCTGCCACTCGAACGGAATGCCGAAACCGGCATGAAAGGCGGGCAGGGCGGTCAGGCCCGCGCCGACCACCGACGATCCGTGATAACCCTGCTCAACGGAAATGAACTGGTCGCGTTCAGGCTCGCCTCTGGCATTCCAGTAGTAGCGGACGAACCGGATCGTGCTGTCGACCGCGTCCGATCCCCCCAGCGTGAAATAGACGTGATTGAGATCCCCCGGCGCCCGGTCGGCCAGCTCCGAGGCGAGCCGTATGGCGGGCTCCGAGCCGAGATCGAAATAGGCGGTGGCGTAGGGCAACTCGCGCATCTGCCGGGCCGCCGCCTCGACGATGCTGTCGTGACCATAGCCGGCATTGACGCACCACAGTCCGGCGAAGCCGTCGAGAAGTTGCCGGCCGGACGCATCGGTCACGGTAGCGCCCTTCGCCGATTTCAGCACCCGCACGCCGAGCGCCTCATGGCCGCGATATGAAGCGACCGGATGGATGAGATGGGCGCGGTCGAGTTCGATCAGGGAATTGGCGAGCATTGTTGTCCTCCGGACTATCCGAGCGCCTGGTTTGCGAGGGCGTAAACTTTTGGCCTGGCCTGTTCGGCCCCATTCTTGGCCGGACGGTCCATAGCGACGCCGCCGCCGACATGGGCTAGGCCGATTTCTCCGAGCCAGCCGGCGATGCCGGTCCTGCTTTCGGTATCCACGCGCAGGAAGGCGCCAGGGCGAGACGCGGCGAAGAAGCTGATCAGGGCCTTGGCGTCGTCTGCATTTCCCGCGATGACGGGGCCGATCACCTCGCCGCGTCCGAACGGGCGGATTGCGGCATAGGCCGCGATGACGCCACTGCGGCGGATGACTGCGAATTCACCCCGCTCGGCCAGCGCATCGATCAACGCTTCTCGGTCGGCGCCGTAGGCGTCACGGTCCAGGGCCTTGATTTTCCGCAGGTCGTGGGTGCCCGCGGCTTCCACAGCGCCGGGAGCCTCAAGCGCTGCCACCTGGCCCTGATGCTGAAGAATCGTGCCCGAGGGCACGAAGCCAAGCTTCTCATAAAGGGGCATGCCGTCGGTCGTGGCGACGAGCCGCAGCGGACGGTCGCCGGCAAGGGCGAAGGCCTGTTCCATGAGCCGGCGCCCGAGCCCTTTGCCTCGCGCGTTCCTGTCGACGATCACCATGTTGATCATGGCGCAATCGGCGCCGTAAGCCGTTACCAGGATTGTCCCGGCGACCCGGCCCTGGTCGTCGAGCGCAACCGCGCCGCTCGAAAGCTGCAGCGCCATCTGCCAATCCTGCGGGCGATGCGGCCAATTCTCCTGCCGAGATAGCGCGACTGCACCCTCGATATGATCCGGCCCGAAGTCCTGGAGTTCGATCTCGCCTTGCTGCATGACGCACCTTTCAGTCTGACCCCAAGTCTCGATCATCAGTGCGCCGCAGATCGTCTGAAGGTCTCGACTTCCGCGGTATCATTCGCCGTTGCTGAGGGCGTGCGCCGCATCTTGTGCTGGCCCTATGGAACTGGATGCGTTTAGCGCCTCGACCGGCGGCATCCTTCGACGCTCAAGATGCTACAGCGTGCCAAACGGAACCGCGGATACGGAACTTTCTGCTTTCGGCAGCCGCTTTTCGGTCAAGTGGGTCGCTTCCTGCCGGCCTATGATGAAAGACGTCCCAACACGGATGTGCTTCCACGGAGATCGACGGATATGGCTTCTTTCAGGCCCAAATACATCACCTTCGACTGCTACGGCACGTTGACCAATTTCCAGATGGCGGAGGCGGCGCGTGACCTCTATGGCAGCCGACTCGACGAGCCGCGCATGCAGGCGTTCATCAAGAACTTCGCGGCTTACCGGCTCGACGAGATCCTGGGCGACTGGAAGCCCTATGCCGACGTCGTCCACAACGCGCTCGAGCGCGCCTGCAAGCGCAACGGCGTCGCCTTCAGCCCGGACGACGCCACGATGGTCTATGAGCGTGTCCCGACCTGGGGGCCCCACGCGGACGTTCCAGCCGGCCTGGCGAAGGTTGCCAAGGAAATTCCGCTGGTCATCCTCTCCAACGCCATGAACGCGCAGATCATGTCCAATGTCGAGAAGCTCGGCGCGCCATTCCATGCCGTCTACACGGCCGAACAGGCGCAGGCCTACAAGCCACGCTTCAAGGCTTTCGAATACATGTTCGATAGGCTGGGCTGTGGTCCAGAGGATGTTCTTCACTGCTCGTCCTCGTTCCGCTACGACCTGATGTCGGCGCATGATCTCGGGATCAAGAACAAGGTCTGGGTCAATCGCGGCCACGAGCCGGCCAACCCCTATTACGGCTATGTCGAGATCGCCGACATTTCCGGTCTTCCGGGCGTGGTCGGGCTTTGAAACTGACGGATTGCAAATGAAGCTGGTCTCCTACTGGCACGACACCGCTCCAGTTTTTTCCGGCGGGGCGCACGGCCCGGTCGAGGGACACTACGACGCCGCCATCATCGGCGGCGGCTTCACCGGCCTCGCCGCCGCCCGCCAACTGGCGAAGGCCGGCGCCAAGGTGGCGGTGCTGGAGGCGGAGCGGGTCGGCTGGGGCGCGTCCGGACGCAATGGCGGGCACCTGAACAACGGCCTCGCCCACAGCTACCTTTCGGCCAAGGCGGAACTCGGCAAGGAGCGCGCGATCGCGCTCTACCGGGCGCTGGACGATTCCGTCGACACCATCGAGGCGCTGGTCGCCGAGGAGGGCATCGACTGCAATTTCCGCCGCGCCGGCAAGCTGAAGCTCGCCTCCAAGCCGCAGCATTTCGAAGCGATCGCCCGTAACTTCGAGGCCGTCCATGCCGAGGTGGATCCGGATACGGCGCTGCTGTCGCCGAACGATCTCAAATCCGAGATCGGCTCGCCCTTCCATGGCGCGATGCTGTCGAAGAAGAGCGCCATGATGCATATGGGCCGCTACGTGGCCGGGCTGGCGACGGCCGCGGTTCGCCATGGCGCCGTCATCCACGAGAATGCGGCGGTGACGGATCATAGGCAGTCGGGCACGCGCCATCAGCTGACCACCTCCCGCGGCCGCATCAGCGCCGACAATGTGCTGGTGGCGACCGGCGCCTACACCACGCCGAATTTCGGCTATTTTCGCCGCAGGATCATTTCCGTCGGCAGCTTCATCATCGCCACGCGACCGCTGAGCGACGCCGAGATCGCCGCGACCATGCCCGGCAACCGGACATGCGTGACCTCGATGAACATCGGCAACTACTTCCGGCTTGCGCCGGACAAGCGCCTGATCTTCGGCGGCCGCGCACGCTTTTCGGCGACATCGGACCAGCGCTCCGATGCCAAGAGCGGACAGATATTGCGGGCGAGCCTCGCGGCGATCTTCCCGCAGCTCGCCAGGGTCGAGATCGATTATTGTTGGGGCGGGCTGGTCGACATGACCAAGGACCGCTTCCCGCGGGCCGGCTACCATGACGGGGTCTGGTACGCGATGGGCTATTCCGGCCACGGCGCGCAGCTTTCCACCCATCTCGGCATGATCATGGCCGATGCCATGCTTGGTCGTGCGGACCGCAATCCGATGAAGGGGCTCGAGTGGCCTGCCATTCCCGGCTATTCCGGCAAGCCCTGGTTCCTGCCGATGGTCGGTCTCTACTACAAGGCGCTCGACCGGATCCAGTGATCGGGGCTGGGGTTTAACCCAGCCCGCCCATGTGGAAGCTCTTCAGTTCCAGATATTCCTCGATGCCGGCCTGCGCGCCCTCGCGCCCGAGGCCGGACTGCTTGACGCCGCCAAAGGGGGCTATCTCCATCGAAACCGAGCCGGTGTTCAGACCCACCATGCCGAACTCCAGCGCCTCGCCGACGCGCCAGGCGCGCTTCAGGTTCTCGGTGTAAAAGTAGGAGGCAAGCCCGTAAGGTGTGCCGTTGGCAAGCGCGACCGCTTCCTCTTCCGTCTCGAAACGGAAAAGCGGTGCGACCGGACCGAAAGTCTCCTCGCTGGCGAGTTCCATTTCGTTTGTCGCACCGGCCAGCACCAGCGGCGCGACATATTGAGGACCCTCCGGCAGCACCGGCTTCTCGGTGACGATCGTCGCGCCTTTGGCAAGCGCATCCTCGACGTGCCGATTGATTTTCTCGACCGCCGCCATGTTGATCATCGGCCCGATGGCGACGCCGGGCTGCGTGCCCGGTCCCACCGTCAACGCATTGACGCGGGCGCTGAGCTTGGCGGAGAAGGCGTCATAAACTCCGGCCTGGACGAGAATGCGGTTGGCGCACACGCAGGTCTGGCCGCCATTGCGGAACTTCGACGCCAGCGCCCCCTCGACCGCGAGATCGAGGTCGGCGTCGTCGAAGACGATGAAGGGCGCGTTGCCGCCGAGCTCGAGGCTGAGCCTTTTCACGCTGTCGGCCGCTCCGCGCATCAGCAGCGAGCCGACCCTGGTCGAACCGGTGAAGGAGATCTTGCGCACGGTCTCATTCGCCATGATCTCGTTGCCGATCTCGGCCGGCATGCCGGTGACGATGTTGATGACGCCGGCGGGAATACCCGCGCGTTCGGCGAGCACGCCGAGCGCCAACGCCGAATAGGGCGTGAACTCGGAGGGCTTGATCACCACCGTGCAGCCGGCGGCCAGCGCCGGCGCGACCTTGCGGGTGATCATCGCATTGGGAAAGTTCCAAGGCGTGATGATGCCGCACACGCCGACGGGTTCCTTCAGGACGATGATGCGGCGGTCTGATGTAGGCGAGGGGATGGTGTGGCCATTGATCCGGCGCGCCTCCTCGGCGAACCATTTGACGAAGGATGCGCCGTAGCGGATCTCGCCTTTGGCCTCGTCCAGCGGCTTGCCCTGTTCCGTGGTCAGGATCAGTGCGAGATCGTCCAGATGCTTAAGCATCAGACCATGCCAGGCCTCCAGCAGGGCGGCGCGTTCGGCATGGGTCTTCTTTTTCCAATCCCGATAGGCGGAAGCCGCGGCCTCTATGGCCGCGCGGGCCTCCGGGCCGGCCATGTCGGGCACCGTGCCGATCGATATCTGTGTTGCCGGATCGATCACATCGACCGTTCTGCCGGAACCTGCCGCGACCCATCTGCCGCCGATCAGGCCGGCCTCGCGGAAGAGAGTTTTGTCTTTCAGGCTTTTCATCGAAAACGACCTCGCAAATCAGGTGAGCGCCGCGACAACGGCGGATGTGATGGCGTCCGTGCGATCTTTGCCGGCCGTGGTTCCCACCCCTCGCGCCGTTGTCGCTTCGATCGCGTTCATGACGCGGCCGGCTGCGTCCTTTTCGCCCAGATGATCGAGCATCATTGCGCCCGACCATATGGCGGCGATCGGGTTGGCGATGCCGAGGTGGGCGATGTCGGGCGCGGAGCCGTGCACCGGCTCGAACATGGACGGCGCCGAGCGGTCGGGGTTGATGTTGGCGGAAGCCGCGTAGCCGAGCCCGCCCTGGATCGCCGCGCCGATATCCGTCAGTATGTCGCCGAAGAGATTGGAAGCGACGACCACGTCGAGGCTCTGCGGATCCATGATCATGCGCGCAGCGAGCGCGTCGACGTGATAGCTGGTCACGTCGACGTCCGGATAGTCGGCGGCCAGCTTGCGCGTGATCTCGTCCCAGAACACCATTGAATATTTCTGCGCGTTGGACTTGGTGACGGAAGCCAGCCTGCCACGCCGCGCCCGTGCCTGCTCGAAGCCGAAGCGCAGGATGCGCTCGACCCCGGCCCGGGTGAAGATCGAGGTTTCCACCGCGACCTCGTCCAGCGTGCCTTGATGCACACGCCCGCCGGCGCCGGAATATTCGCCTTCGGTGTTTTCGCGGATGCACAGAATATCGAAGCTCTCGGCCCGCAGCGGCCCCCTCACACCCGGCAGCAGCCGGTGCGGCCGGATATTGGCGTATTGCACGAATGCCTTGCGGATCGGCAGCAGCAGCCCGTGGAGAGAAACGGAATCAGGCACCTGCGTCGGCCAGCCGACGGCCCCGAGCAGGATGGCGTCGAAGCGGCGCAATGTCTCGATGCCGTCCTCGGGCATCATGCGGCCGGTTTCCTTGAAGAAACGACAGGACCATGGAAACTCGGTCCCAGTCAGGGCAAAGCCGGAGTGCTTGGCCACGGTTTCCAGCACCGTCCAGGCGGCGGCGGTCACATCGCGACCGATGCCATCACCGGGGATCAGGGCGATCGAGTGGGTTTTCATTGGCATCTCTTCACAGGCTGATCAGGACGCTCTTGGTCCTGCGGTTGGCGAGATAGGCCTCGCGGCCAAGGTCCTTGCCGATGCCGGAGCGCTTGTAGCCACCGGTCGGCAGGATGTGGTCGCGCGAGCGGCTGTAGCGGTTGACCCACACGGTGCCCGCTTCCAGCTTGCGCGCGAGACGGATTGTGCGAGACAGATCGGCGGTGAACAGGCCGGAAGCCAGTCCGTAGGTCGGATGGCTGGACAGCGCCAGCGCCTCGTCTTCGGTCTCGAAGGTCTGGACCGTCAGGACCGGGCCGAAGATTTCCTCGACGATCGCCGGATTGACCTGGTCGACATTGGCGATCAGCGTCGGTTCGTAGAAATAGCCGGGGCTGTCCATAAAAGAGCCACCCGTCAGGCATTCGCCGCCGGCCTCGAGCGCGGCCCGCACGATGGCGTCGACACGTCCCCGCTGCCGTTCCGAGATGATCGGCGAATACTGCGTGGTCTCGTCCCAGGTCGGGCCGGGCCTCACCGCCTTCATCTTTTCCAGGATCGAGGCCGTCAGCCTGCCGGCCACACTCTTCTCGACGATCAGGCGCGTGCCGGCCACGCAGGCCTGGCCGGCATTGAAGGTGACGCTGCCGGCGATTGCTGCCGCCGCCTTGTCGAGATCGGCATCGGCAAAGACGAGCTGCGGGCTCTTGCCGCCGAGCTCCAGCGTCATCGGCTTGATGGCGGTGCGGGCGACGTTCTCCATGATCGCCGAGCCGGCGCGGGTTGAACCGGTGAAGCTGACCTTGGCGATCTCGGGATGGCCGGTCAACGCCGTGCCGGTCGTGGGGCCGTCGCCGAGCACCACGTTGATAAGTCCTGCCGGCAGGCCGGCTCTGACGGCGAGCTGCGCCAAATAGACGGTCGAGAACGGCGTCATTTCGGACGGCTTCAGCACGACTGCATTGCCCGCGGCCAACGCCGGACCGAGCTTCCAGCCGGCCATCGAGATCGGAAAATTCCAGGGCGTGATCGCGGCTACGACGCCATAGGGTTCGCTCATGATCATGCCGAAACTGGCGTCGTCGGTCGGCGCGAGTTCGCTGCCTTCCTTATCGGCGAACTCGGCGAAGAAGCGGATCTGCTCGGCGGTCACGGCGATGTCGCCGGCGGCGAGCTGGCCCACGGGCCGGGTCGAGGACAGTGCCTCGATCCTGGCGAGCGTTTCGGCTTCCGCTTCCATCAGATCGGCCCAGGCGTGGAGCGCCCTGGTGCGCTCGCGCGGCCGGACGCCGCCCCAGTTGCTGGCTTTCAGCGCCGCTTTGGCACTTTCCATCGCCCGGTCCACCAAGTCCGCACCGGCCACAGGGCAGGCGGCATAGGACTTGCCATCGGACGGACGGCGCATCTCGATCGCACCCCCGGCCGAAATCAGCTCCCCATCGATGAAGTGGCCGACGGGAAGCGAGATTGTATCGGGATCGAAGCTCAGGCTCATGGGCAGACCACTCGGCAGCATCGGCCTGAGCCTAGCCCGTGCCGACACGCAGCATGCGCTGTTCGGCGATCCGCCGCCGACGAATGTTGCGTGCTGGGGACAAGAGACGGCAAAATCTTCCGCGGCGGTCAGGGCCTGCGCGGGCGCTCGCTAGCCCACTGTGACGTAGATCTTGCGCACGGTCTCGATGGTCTTCCAAACACCCGTGAAGCCCGGCTTCATGACGAAGCTGTCGCCGGCCCGGTAGGTCACCGTTTCGCCGGCGTCGGGCGTGATTTCGACCACGCCGGCGAGGATATGGCAGAACTCGAAGGTTTTCCCCTTGATCGAGCGCGTTTCGCCGGGCGTGGCCTCCCAGACGCCGGTATGGACAAGGTCGTCCTTGGCCACGTCCTGCGCCCAGGTTTTGAAGGCGGGATTGCCGGCAATGAGCCGCTCCGGCAGCGCGGTCGATTCGCGGGGCGAAAAGCTTGGGTTGATATCGATGGACTTGAGCAGAGACAAAGGATGGCCTTTCCAGTTGAGTTTCAATAACCGCGCGACCGGTCGACGAGCCCGATGGGATCGAGCCCGGCGCGGTGGCGCTTGATGTTGTCGATGACGGCCTGGGCGGCGGTCGCGGGTTGGGTGACGCTGGCTATGTGCGGAGTGAGGATGATCTTCGGATGCGACCAGAACGGATGTCCCGCGGGCAGCGGTTCGGGATCGGTCACGTCGATCATCGCCGACGACAAATGGCCGCTATCGAGCGCGGCGACAAGCGCTTCGTGATCGAGCTGCGGGCCTCGACCCGTATGAACGAGAGCCGCCCCGTCAGGCAGTTTCGCGAACAGGCCGGCGTTCAGAAATCCGCGCGTCTCCTCGGTCAGCGGCAGCAGGCAGATCAGTATGTCACTGGCCGCCAGCATCTGCTCCAGCCCAAGCTCGCCATGATAACAGGTCACCCCTTCGAGCCGCCGCGGGGAGCGGCTCCATCCGGAGAGCTGGAAGCCGAAAGGTTTCAGCCGGTCGAGGACGGCTTGGCCAAGCTGTCCGAGGCCGAGCACGCCGATCCGGCGCGACGCGGCCTGAGGCTGAGGGATGTCGCGCCATTCTCCGGCGCGCTGCTGCGCCAGATAGGCCGGCAGGTTGCGGTGGAGCGCGAGCACGGCGAGCGTCACATACTCCTGCATCATGCGCACGATGCCCTCCTCGACCATGCGCACGATCTTCACCGGCGCGGGCACCGCGTCGAAGCGGAACTGATCGACGCCGGCGCCGATGGAGAACAGGATTTCGAGGTTGGTGTAGCGGTGGAGGTTCTCCGGCACCGTCCAGGTGATCAGGTAGCGCACTGCGTCGGGATCGACAGTAGCGGCATCGATCGTGAAGGGGAGGTCCGGCAACTCCTTCGCGAAGGCCTCGGCGAAGATCGCGCCACGCCGCGCGTCGGAATTGAAGAGGAATGTCATTCCGGCTGCTCCTTCAGGCCGCGCATCGCGCGCCAAGCGCCTCGATCATCTGCTGGCAGGCGGCGAGCTCGCTGGCGAGAATATATTCGTCCGGCTTGTGGGCGCGACCGATATCGCCGGGGCCGCAGATGATCGCATCGAGCCCGGAGCCTTGGTAAAGTCCGGCCTCCGTCCCGTAGCTGACGGCGGCTAAAGGCGCTTCGCCGGTCAATTCGCGCAGCAGTCCCGCCAGAGCCGAGTCTTGCGGCAGCGACAGCGCCGGATAGGCGCTGATCGGCTTCCATTCAACAACATAGCCTTGAGCGGCAAGAGCTTCAGCCCGCGCCTTGACCGGGGTGAGCAAGCCAGCCGGTTCGATGCCCGGTATTGCGCGCGCCTCCAGGTCGAGCGTGCAGCTGTCGGGGATGATGTTGACCGACTGGCCGCCTGCGATCACACCGGCCTGCAGCGAGGAATAGGCCGGCTCGAAGGTTGGGTCGGACGGGCCATGCATCAGCCGCTCCGCTTCACTCACGGCGGCGCTCAGCACATCGGACATCGCATGGATGGCGTTAAGCCCAAGATCCGGTCGCGAGGAGTGGCCGGAGCGGCCGCTGATGATTACGCGGGCGGCCGCCTTGCCCTTGTGGCCGCGCACGGCGCGCATGCCGCTCGGCTCGCCGACGATGACGCCGAGCGGCTTGGCGCAAAGCTCGGGCAGCCCGGCGATTAAATGCGGCACGCCCCGGCACCCGATCTCCTCGTCGTAGGAGAAGGCGAGGTGGATCGGTCTGGCGAGGCGCAGCCGCACAAGCGCAGGCGCAGCGGCGAGCGCGGCGGCGAGAAACCCCTTCATGTCGGTGGTGCCGCGTCCGTAGAGCCGTTCGCTCTCCCGGCGCAGCGAAAAAGGGGCCGAACTCCATTGCGGCTCGCCGGCGGGGACGACGTCCATATGGCCGGATAGGATGTAGCCCGGAACCTCGGCCGGGCCGATGGTGGCGAAAAGATTGAAACGGTCTCCCTCTGGCCCTGGGAGCAGGCTGACCTTCGCGCTTTGTTCGGTGAGATGAGCCTCGATCCAGCCGGCAATGTCGCCGTTCGGCTTGCCGGCGACCGACGGAAAGGCGACGAGACGGTCGAGGATGTCGAAGACGTCCATTCCAGCCCTCAAGGCGTTAGGGTTCGCCGGCATCGATGTCGCATGCTGGCGAATTTCCGCAGAGGATGGGTGCGTTCCCACGCGATTGCATGCCGAAAGCGGAAGTGTTTCAGTTGAATCTTGCGTTGGTGCACGGCTTTCGAGCAAATCCTGTGGGGTTTGCTTGTCTAGCGTTGGCGGGCACGGGGCAGCGGTCTGCTCGCCCGTTGATTTTTGAGGGTTCTTTATTTTTGAGGGTTCTTTCAGGGCCATGGAAGTGAAGCCGTCCGAAAGCTTGAAAATCGATGCCTTTTCCATGCGTATCGGCGACGTCCAAGATGTCGACCTGGAGAGGTTGCACGCGCTCTCCCTGTCGGTGGGATGGCCGCATCGCGCCGAGGATTGGCAATTCCTGCGTGAATCGGGCCAAGGCTTCGTGGCGCTCGATGAGATCGGCCGGGCTCTCGGTTCGGCCATGTGGTTCCCGCACGGCGCCAATTTCGCCACCTTGGGGATGGTCATCACCTCGCCGCGGCTTCAGACGCAGGGGGCGGCGCAATGGCTGATGAAGCGGATCTTCGACAGGATCCCCGGGCGCGATCTGCGCCTCAATGCAACCCGTGCTGCGCGGCGGCTTTATCTCTCCCTCGATTTCCAGCCGGAGAAGACCGTCTATCAATGCCAGGGCATCGCCCGCGTGCCGACAGCGGGCCGGCCGACGGAGGCGCACGGTAGCGTCCGGACGTTGGACGCGGGCGATATTGCGGCAGCGATCGCGCTGGACGCGGCGGGATTTGGCGTGAGGCGCACAGCGCTCGTTGAAAAGCTCTTCGGGCAATCGGCCGGCTATGGGCTTTTCGACGGGAACAAGCTGACCGCTTTTGCCCTCTGCCGACCGTTCGGACGGGGCCATGTCATAGGGCCGGTGGTGGCGGGAAGCGACCCCGACGCCCTGGCGGTCGTCAGGCCGCACGTGGCCGACCATTCGGGATATTTCCTCAGGATCGACACGCACATGGACAATGGCGAGTTCGCCGCCTTCCTGTCGCACAGCGGAATGCCGGTCTTCGACACGGTGCTGACCATGTCGAAGGGCAAATGCCTCGCCGATTTTTCCGACGGCGGCTCGGCTAGGCCGAAGACCTATGCCTTAGCAAGTCAGACCCTCGGGTAGTTGTCTTCGGATTGCTTCCTTCCCCCGGACGGATGGTTGCCGAGCCGTCAGCCTAAACGGCTTCTACATGGGCGTTGGCTCGTTCCATGATCCACCCTCTGACGGTCCTCACCACGCTGCCTTTCGAGAGCTGGCTCTCCGAAAGATAATAGGTCCATGGACTGGCGGCTCGCACGGGGAAAGGCTCCACCAGAAGCCCGCGGCTGATATAGGTTCTCGCCAGCGAATATTGCGTGGCGACGCAGCCCGCGCCCATTGCCGCCAGTTCCAGCGCAATGTTCGAGGCGTTCGTGGTGATGCCTTTCTCATAATCCGAAATGTCGATCTGCAGCGCGTCGCCCATGCATTGCCAATATTCTTGGCGGCCATGCACGAAGATCCAGTCGACGTTGAGGATATCGCGCGGCGAGCGCAGCCCTTTCGGGCCGGACAGCAGGCCGGGTGCGCAGAGGATGGCGAGCTGGTCGTTCCACAGCGGAACGCCACTCGGCGGGCGGTCGTCGAAGCGGCGGGTCGAGATGGTGATGTCGGCGATCTGCTCGCTGAGGTCTTCCCAGATCGTGCCGTGCAGAACGACCTCGATCTCGGGATGGATTTGCCGGAACGCCGCCATGCAGCCGGCCAGCCAGTTTTCGGCCAGGCTCATCGGACAGGAGATGACGACCGTCCTGTTGCGCGAGGAGGCGACGATCGCCTCCGTGGCGTGATCGATCTGGTCGAGCGCCTGCCGCAGCGTCGGCAGGAAAGCCTCGCCCATTTCGGTCAGCTTCAGGCTGCGCGGATAGCGCACGAAAAGCTGCCGGCCAAGATAATGTTCCAGCCCCCGCACATGATTGCTGACGGCCGCCTGGGTATAGCCGAGCTCGTTGGCAGCAAGGGTGAAGCTGAGATGCCGCGCCGAACACTCGAACGAGCGGATATAGTTCAGTGGGGGTGGCGGCTTCATGCGATCGCTCCTTGGCAAAGCGAAAACTAGACCGGCTTCGTTGGCCTCCGCAATCGCCTTGACCCCGATTTTTTTGTGCGATGGCGCCAAACTAATTACATGCCTGGCCCATGAGACCAAATTATTCGTAGTTATCTTGGAGCGATCGGGACGCGAAAGGTGGCGCCATGGACCAGCGGTCGGCGGAAGGTGAGTCTGCTTCCACCGTATTTGCCCGTGTTGCCGACTTCGTGCTGCGCAGGTCGGCCGGCGCGTTCCCGCGCGACGTTCTGAAATCGGCAGCCCTGCAGTTCCTCGACACGATGGGCATTGCCATCGCCGCCGGCCCGATGCAGGCCGGACAAATCGCGCGCGATGCCGCGGTTATGCTCTACGGTTCCGGCGCCGACCGTCACGCGGCGAGGATGATCTTCGACGGCAGGCGCGCCAGCATGGCCGGCGCCGCCTTCGCGGCAGCGACCCAGACCGACAATCTCGACGGCCATGATGGTTACCCGCCGACCAAGGGGCACATCGGCGTGGCGGTTATCCCGGCGCTGCTTGCGCTCGCAGAAGAAAAGCCGGAGTTGACCGGCCCCGAGGCGCTTGCCGCGATCGTCGTCGGCTATGAGATCGCGGGGCGGGCCGGCATTGCGCTGCACGCAACCGTCTCCGACTATCACACCTCCGGCGCGTGGAATTCTCTTGGCGTGGCGGCGGTCGCGGCCCGCCTGCTTTCGCTTGACGACGATCAACTGCGCCATGCTTTCGGCATCGCCGAGTATCACGGACCGCGCAGCCAGATGATGCGCGAGATCGCAACGCCGACCATGCTGCATGACGGCTCAGGCATGGGGGCGCTGGTCGGGCTGTCGGCCGCCGTGCTTGCCGAAGCCGGTTTCGCCGGCGCGCCGGCGATCACTGTCGAGGCGCCGGAGGTCGCGGCACATTGGGATGACCTCGGCCGGTTCTGGCAGATGACCCGGCAATACATAAAACCCTATCCGGTCTGCCGCTGGGCCCATGCGGCGATCGACGCGACGCGCGCGCTTTGCCTGCAGCATGGGCTTCGGCCGGAAGACATACGCAAAGTCCATGTCAACAGCTTCCACTATGCGGCGACGCTGTTTGCCGGCATGCCGGACACGACATCAAAGGCGCAGTACAGCCTGCCCTTCGCCGTGGCCACGATGATCCTCCATGGTCGGATCGGCGTGGAGCACATTTCGGGCTCGGGTCTGCGCGATGCCGCCGTCGCGGACATGCTGAAGCGCGTCGAGGTGAACGAGGCGGCGAAGCACAGCGACCGTTTCCCCGCCGGGCGCTGGGCCGACGTGCAGATCGAGACGGTTGACGGCCGGCGGCTGGAGTCCGGAGATGTCCACGCACGCGGCGGCCCCGAAGCCCCGTTCAGCGAAGCCGATATCGTCGCCAAGTATATGGAGTTTGCGTCGCCCGTTCTCGGCTCGACCAGGGCCGCCGCGATCCGGGACGGTATTCTCGGCCTGACCGACGCCGACCGCCGGCTTTCCGAGCTGACCGCTCTGGTCTACGATCCTCCTGGCGGCCAGGGCAGCCATGCCGCTTAGGCTTCTCAAATACGGGCTTAGCCGCGACTACCCGGTGACGGGCGACATTCCTGCGACGCCTGAGCTGAAGCCGTCCTATGACGTGGTCATCGTCGGTGGCGGCGGGCATGGCTTGGCCTGCGCGCATTATCTGTCGAAATACCATGGTATCGCCAGCATCGCGGTGCTCGAAAAAGGCTATCTGGCCGGCGGCAATACCGCACGCAACACCACGACGATCCGCTCCAATTACATCACCCAGGAAGGCGTCGCCTTCTACAAGGAAGGCGTTTCGCTCTTCGAAGCGCTGTCGCAGGAACTCGACTTCAACGTCATGTTCTCGCAGCGCGGCCAGCTGACGCTCGCACACACGGAAGCGACGCTGCGCGCCTTCCATCTGCGCGCCGAGATGGGCAAGCATATGGGCACGCGCACCGAGGTGATCGACGCAAAAGAGGTCGAGAAGCTGGTGCCCGAACTCAACATGGATCGCGGCGGCGCGCTCGAGATCCTCGGCGGCCTCTGGCATGCCGATGGCGGCACGGCCCGCCACGATGCGGTTGCCTGGGGCTTCGCCGCGCAGGCCTCGCGCCGCGGCGCCGAAATCCACCAGCGCACCGAAGTTCAAGGCTTTGAGGTCGAGACCGGTCAGGTGCGTGCTGTGGTGACGAACCGCGGACGGATCGCCTGCGGCTCCGTGCTCATCGCCGCCGGCGGCATGAACTACGATGTTGCCATGATGGCCGGCGTGGAACTGCCGATCCGCTGCTACCCCTTGCAGGCAATGGTGACGCAGCCGCTGAAGCCCTGGCTCCACACACTGGTCTCGTCCGTGTCGCTGCACACTTATCTGGTGCAGTCCTCGCGCGGCGAGATCGTCATCGGTGGCGGCTCGGATCAGTACCAGCTCTATTCGACCCGCTCGACGCTGGACATGAAGGAGCATCTGGCGGAAGGCGCCGTGCATCTCTTTCCCTTCCTGCAAGGCGTTCGGCTGCTGCGGCAATGGGCCGGCATCACCGACATGACGCCGGACTACAGCCCGATCATGGGCGCCAGCCCGCTCGCCAATCTGTGGCTCGATTGCGGCTGGGGCACCTGGGGCTTCAAGGCGACCGCGGTCGCCGGCAAGCGCATGGCGGAAACCATCGCCAGGGGCCGGGTTCCCGACCTGCTGAAGCCGTTTGCGCTGGAGCGCTTCGAGAAGTTCCGACTGCTCAACGAAATGGGCGCCACGGCGGCGAGCCACTGACCATGAAGCTGCTTGACTGCCCCATGAACGGCCCGCGCAACATCGACGAATTCCAGTCCTTCGGTCCGCTGCGGCAGGGGCCCGATGCGGACGCTGCCGCCGACGCAGAGTGGGCAAGGCATCTCTTCCGCGCGGACAATCGAAAAGGTGTGGTGGTCGAGTGGTGGCGGCACGTGCCGAGCAACTTCTTCTTCCTCGCCGAGCGCGACGTCGTCACCAACGAGATCATCCGCACCTACGCCCCTGGGAGCCGGCCATGACGCGGCTTGGCACGCCATACGGCTCGCGCCTCGACCGGACGCGGCCTATCCGCTTCACCTTCGAAGGCAAGGCTTATCATGGCTTTGCCGGCGACTGCATCGCCAGCGCGCTGGCGGCCTCGGACCAGTGGGTCCTGTCGCGCTCGTTCAAATACCACCGGCCGCGCGGCATCATGACCATGGCCGGCGCGGAAGCGAACACGCTGGTGCAATTGCCGTCGGAGCCGAATGTTCCCGCCGACCTGACGCCGCTCCAGGACGGCATGATGGTGATGGCGCAGAACGTCAACGGCTCGCTGGAAAACGACCGCGATGCGGTGATCGACCGCTTTGGACGTTTCCTGCCGGTCGGCTTCTACTACCGCACCTTCATGGGTCCGAGACAGGACAGCTGGCTCCGCTTCTGGGAGCCGATGATCCGTCGCAAGGCGGGGCTCGGGATCGTCGACGTCAAGGCGCCGCATCTGAGTTTCGACAAGGCGCATCTTCACTGCGACCTGCTGGTCGTCGGCGCGGGGCCGGCGGGTCTATCGGCTGCGATCTCGGCCGCACAAGCCGGCGCCGACGTGCTGTTGTGCGACGACAATCCCGAAATTGGCGGTTCGCTGACCTATCGCCGCTGCGATCCGGGCATATTGTTCAGTCTGGCAGCCAAGGCAGCCAAGCTCCCCAATCTGCGCATCATGACCGGCACCATCTGCAACGGCTGGTATGAGGACAATTGGCTGCCGCTGATCCAGGGCAACCGGCTCTACCGAACCCGCGCCCGCGAGGTTGTCCTGGCGACAGGCGCCATCGAGCAGCCGGCGGTGTTCCGCAACAACGATCTGCCTGGCATCATGACCGGCGGCGCCGTGCAACGATTGCTCCGCCATTACGCGGTGCAACCTGGCCGGCGGGCAGTCGTGCTGGCCACCAATGACGATGGCTACGACTCCGCGCTGGATCTGGTCGAGGCTGGCGTCGAACTGGCCGCGATCGTCGATCCTCGGCCAAATGCCGGCGACCGCGCCGGTGAGCTTCGGGCCAGGGGGATAGGGATCCTCGCAGGCGCCCCGATCGAGGAAGCTTCCGGGACGCGCGGCAACAAGCACGTCGCGCGAGTCCGCATTGGCAGCCGCTGGATCGACTGCGATCTCGTGGCGGTCTCCGTCGCCTCGGTGCCTGCCTGGCAGTTGCCCTGCCATGCGGGGGCAAGGGTCGACTATGACGATGCGACGGCGCGAACGACGCTCAGTCTGCCGGAGGGCGCGGCCGTCCGGCTGGCAGGTGCCGTTGCCGGCAAATCGCGGTTGCAGTCTGCGATGGCCGACGGCCGCCGCGCCGCGCGCGAGGCTCTGGAGCGGCTCGGCCACGGCGATCCTCCTGACGTGCAGAACGAATACGAGCCCGAGCCAGCTGCCTGGGCACAACCGCTCGCCGGCAACGCAAAAGGTCGCGACTTCGTCGATTTCGATGAGGATCTGCAGGTCAAGGACCTGCGGAATGCGGTCAAGGAAGGCTATCGCGAACTCGAACTGGTGAAGCGCTTTTCCACCGTCGGCATGGGGCCTAGCCAGGGCCGCCATTCGGCGCTCGCCACGGCGCGGATCGTCGCCGAAGCGACGGAGCGTGGGGTTGGCGAGGTGGGCGTCACCACGGCGCGGCCGCCGACCGGACCGGAGAAGCTCGGCGTGCTCGCCGGCCATCACGAGCCGTTGGAGCGGCGCACCGCGCTGCATGCGCGCCATCTAGCACTCAACGCTCGCATGAAGCCGATCGGTGCCTGGTGGCGGCCGTATTTTTACGGGCCGGAAGACCGGATAGACCGCCTGGTCCGCGAAGAGATCGCCGCGGTCCGCAACGGCGTCGGCATGCTCGACGTGTCGACTTTGGGCAAGCTGGAGATCCGCGGTCCTGACGCCGGCGCCTTCCTCGATCGGATGTACACGATGGCGCATGCCAACCAGCGCGTCGGCCGCGTCCGCTACTGCCTGATGCTCAACGAGATGGGCACGGTTATCGATGACGGCGTCGCCTATCGTCTCGCCGATGACCTGTTCTACGTCACCGCGACGACCGGCGCCGTCGCCCGCGTGCAGGCCGACATGCTGTTCTGGAATGCGCAGTGGCGGCTGAAGGTCGACGTGCTCAACGTCACGGCAGCATTTTCCGGCATGAACGTCACCGGCCCGAAGGCGCGTGAGGTCTTGCAGGCGCTAGATGGCGACATCGATTTCTCGCGCGACGCTTTCCCCTATCTCCACGGGCGCGAAGGCATGCTGGCCGGCCTCCCGGTGCGTGTGATGCGGATCGGCTTCACGGGCGAGGTGAGCTACGAGCTGCACTGTCCTTCGAGCTATGCGGTCGCGCTGTGGGACGCTTTGTCCGAGGCCGGCAAGCCGCATGGCTTGCGTCCCTATGGACTCGAGGCCTCGCGCATGCTGCGGCTTGAAAAGGGGCATATCCTGATCGGCCAGGATACCGACGCGCTGACCACGCCCAACGAACTCGGTTTCGGCTGGGCGGTTTCGAAGAAGAAGCCCTTCTTCGTCGGCAAGCGGTCGATCGAGATGCGGACGAGGCTTGGCGACAGGCGCCGGCTCGTCGGCCTCTCTTTCGAGGGTGCAAGCAATATCCCCGGCGAGTCCTGCCTGGTGCTGCGCGGCGGCAACCCGGTTGGGCAGATCACTTCGATTGGCTTCTCGCCAACGCTTGGCCACACAATCGCGCTGGGCTATGTCCATATCGACGACGCTGCTCCCGGCAGCAAGGTCACGGTGAAGTGTCGCAGCGGCGAATTGGTGCAGGTGCCGGTGATCGGTCACGCCTTCGTCGATCCGCAGAACGTCCGGCAGGAGATGTAACGATGGCCGGTCTTGCCATGCGGACATTTCCCTTGTCGCCGAACGGCTCGGCCGCTGAAGCAGTTCTGCCAAATGGGCAGCTGATAGTGACCGATCTGACGGCCCGATCGCGCTTCGGCATCAAGGGTCCGGGCAGTTCAGCCTGGCTCGAAGCGCAGGGTCTCTCCCTACCGCCCGTCAATCGCATCGCCATACAGGGCGGCGTCAGGCTGCTAAGACTTGGCAGCGAAGATTTCCTGGCGATTGACGATATAGGGGCCGGTGGCGCCGCCGCAAAGCTAATTGCCGACTGGCAGGCCGAGAAGGACCCGCGCGGCTATTGGTCCTGGCGCGAGGAGGGCTGGAGCTGGATGCGACTTTCCGGCCAGTCGGCAGAAGCGGTGATGGCGAGGATTTGCGCACTGGACCTCAGGCCTGCCCGTTTTGCCGATGACGAGATCGCGCAGACGCGCGTCGCCCATCTCGAAGCCGTGCTTGTGCGCAGCGTGGGGGGCTTCGACATCTTCTTCGACATCGCCTCGACAGCATTCTTTATCAGAACAGTCGACGCGGCGGCGCAGCTCGCCGACGGCGACACGACGACCCGGGAGAACCATCGATGAACAGCGTACAAGGCGTCATTGCGCCCATCCTGACGCCCTTCGACAAAGACGGCAGCGTCGCCCGCGATCTGTGGGTCAACCATGCGAAATGGGTGCTTGCCCAGGGCGCGCATTACCTTTCGCCCTTTGGCACGACCGGCGAGGCGCTCTCGCTGTCGCCGCGTGAACGCATGCAAGCCCTGGAGTGGCTGGCCGAGGCCGGCATCCCGGCCGATAAGATGATGCCGGGCACAGGCGTTACCGCGCTGCCCGAGACGCTCGAACTGAGCCGGCATGCCCTGGAAATCGGCTGCGCCGGCGTCATGGTGCTGCCCTCGTTCTTCTACACGGCGGCGGGCGATGACGGGCAGGCGCGCTACTATTCGGAACTGGTCGAGAAAGTCGCCAGCCCGAAGCTCAAGCTGATCCTCTATCACATCCCGCAGAATTCCGGGGTGTCGGTATCGCCGGCGCTGACGGCGCGGCTCAACGCGGCATTTCCCGAAACCGTTGTCGCCTACAAGGACAGTGCCGGGAACTGGGACAACACCGCCGCCGTGATCGCGGCGGCGCCCAACGTATCCGTCTTCCCGAGTTCCGAAGGCCAGCTTACCCAAGGCCTGGCCGCCGGCGCGGCGGGCTGCATTTCCGCTTCCGTGAACCTCAACGCCAGGGCTATACGCGCCGTGTATGACGGCGCCCGCGCCGGCCGCGACGTCTCGGCCGCCGATGCCGCCATAAAGGAATTTCGAAAGGCGGTTCAGACCGCCGGGCTGATCGGCGGCATGAAAGCGGCACTTGCCGTGCGCTCCGGCGACCAGCGCTGGCTCAATCTGCGCGCGCCGCATGAGAACACCAGCCCGCAGGCAGGCAAGGCTTTGCTCGAGGCGCTGGGTCCTCTTGCCGATCACATTCCAGGTCCGAGGCGGGGCTGAAATGTCCGCGCGGCCGACAATCATCGTCAGCAGCGACGCTCCGGACGGGCCGATTGCGGTGCTGGCGGAAACCCATCCAGATATCAGGGTGCTTGGCTGCGACAGCTACGAGGCGCTTCCCGACCTGATTGCGGACACCGGCGCCGAGGTGGTGTTCACCATCAAATTCGACCGGGGATCGCGCTATCCGCGTGCGGCGCTGGTCGAGAGCCCGACCGTGCGCTGGGTTTCGGTCGGCGGCTCCGGCACCGATCACCTGCGCCCCTGGGATCCGACCAAGGTGACGATAACCAACGCAGCCGGCGTCGCCGCCGACATGATGGCCGAATATGTCTTCGGCGCGATGCTTTCCTTCTCGCTCGGCCTGCGCGGCTTCGCGCGCGGGCAGGCTGCCAGGAGTTGGACGGCCGGCAAGGTCGAGCCGATCCAGGGCAAGACGCTGCTGATCCTTGGGCTCGGCAAGACAGGGCAGGCGGTCGCCGCCCGGGCCCGGGCCTTCGGCATGACGACCCTGGGTGTGCGCGCCAGCCCGAAACCGACCGACCACATCGATGAGGTGCACGGCATGGCCGACCTGCCCAGCCTGTGGGGCCGTGCCGATTTCATCTTGTGCGCCGTGCCGCTGCTCGAAAGCACACGTGGCATTGTGGGCAGCGAGGCCTTTGCGGCGATGAAGCCCTCGGCGGTGCTGATCGACGTTTCCCGCGGCGGCGTCGTCGACGAGGCGGCGCTCCTTGCGGCGCTCGACGGCGGCCGGATCAAGGGCGCGGCGCTCGACGTCTTCGCCGTCGAGCCGCTGCCGCCGGCGCATCCGCTGTGGGGCTACGAGAACGTGATCGTCACGCCGCATTGCTCGTCCGTCTACGACGGCTGGGACGTGAAGTCGGCACGCATGTTTGCCGAGAATCTCGCCCGCTACCGGCGCGGCGAGCCTTTGGCGAATGTCGTGGATCCGGGACGCGGCTATTAAGGAGGAAAGGCCGATGACAGCGCATGACAGGCGGAGCGGCGGACGGCGCACCAGAGCGGCCGGGCGCAGTGGCGGCGGCATTGCGCAACTGCCCTGGCAGCGCGTCACAAACCCTTACGCGCCGATGCAGATCCTCGACGAGGAGCAGATGGACAAGCTCCACCGCACCTCGATGCGCATCCTGTCCGAACTCGGCATCCGCGTCATGGGCGAGAAGGTGCTGGGCATCTTCGAGGCCGCGGGCGCCATCGTTGATCGGGCCGAGAACACGGTGCGGATCGACGAGAGCATCGTCAGGGAAGCGCTAAGGAACGCGCCATCGTCCTTCTCGCTAACCTCGCGCAATCCGGACAAGCAGATCCGCATCGGCGGCAATTCGCTGGTGTTCGGGCTGGTCGCCGGGCCGCCCAATGTGCATGACCGCATCAACGGCCGCCGGCAGGGCAATCTGGCTGACTATGAGAACTTCATCCGCCTCGCGCATCATTTCAACGCCATCCATATCATCGGCAACCAGGTGGTGGCGCCTATGGAGCTGCCTGCGAATTCGCGCCATCTCGACACCTATCGCGCCAATCTCACGCTGTCGGATCTGAGCTTCCATTGCTCGGCGATCGGCCGCGGCCGCGCCATGGATAGCATCGCCATGACGGCGATCGCACGCGGCACGACCATCGAGGCACTGCGCAATTCGCCGGGGGTCACGACGATTATTTCCGTCAACTCGCCGCGCCTGTTCGACGAGGCGATGGCCGAAGGCCTGATCGCCATGGCCGAGCACGGCCAGCCGGTGACGATCACGCCCTTCACCCTGATGGGCGCCATGACCCCCGTGACGCTGGCCGCGGCTCTTGCGCAGCAGAATGCCGAGGCCCTGTTCGGCGTGACGCTGACGCAGCTGGTCAATCCCGGCACGCCGGTGATGTATGGCGCCTTCACGTCCAATGTCGACATGCGCTCCGGCGCGCCTGCCTTCGGCACGCCGGAGAACGCCAAGGCCAACATCGTCGCCGGACAGCTGGCGCGGCGCTACAACCTTCCTTACCGCACCTCCAACGCCAATGCCTCCAATGTGGTCGACCTGCAGGCGGCCTATGAGACCGAGATGGCGACCTGGGGCGCGGTGCTCGGCGGCGCGAACCTGATCTATCACGCCGCCGGATGGCTGGAGGGCGGGCTGACAGCCTCCTACGAGAAGCTCGTCCTCGACGTCGAGATCCTGCAGAACATGATGGAGTTCCTGCGGCCGATGCCGTTCGAGGAGGACGACCTCGGCTTCGAGGCGATCAAGGCCGTGCCGACCGGCGGACATTTCTTCGGGTCGGAGCACACCATGGCGCGCTACGAGACCGCCTTCTACCGGCCGATGCTGTCCAATTGGCAAAATTACGGCAGCTGGCAGGAAGCGGGCGGCCACGATGCGCTGGAGCGGGCGACGCAGCTTTGGCAGCAGGCACTCAGCGACTACGAGGAACCGGTTATGGATCCAGCCATCCGCGAGGCGCTGGACGCCTATGTGGCGCGCCGCAAGGAGGAGATCGGCGCCGGCGAGCCCTAAGCGCCTGGAGTTCAACGAAAGAAAGGGGAAGCGCATGACAAGACAGCATTTGCTGGGCACAGTGTTAGCCCTCGCTCTTACCGCATCGGCACACGCCGCGAACGTCAAGGTGATCAATGACGACGCTTGGTTCGCCGAGGGCCCGATCTGGTACCAGGACAAGCTCTTCTACGTCGAATACGGCCGCGGCACTGTGGACGTTTGGGACGGCAAGAAGAACGCGATTTTCTGGAAGATGGATGGCTGCGGCCCTTCGGCCGTGCTGCCGACCGCGACGGGCGAATTCGTCGTCACCTGCTACGACAACAACACGATCGGCCGCATCTCGGCCGACGGCAAGACGCTGCCGGCCTACGACAAGGACACCGACGGCAAGCCGTTCAGCGGCCCCAATGATTTCGCGCCGGACAAGGAGGGCGGCATCTACTTCACCGGCTCCGGCAAGGGCGGTCCGCTGATCGACGCGTCGGCCTACTACATCGGCAAGGACGGCAGCGTGAAGAAGGTGGCTGGCGACCTGCACAATGCCAATGGGCTGGTCATGTCGAACGACGGCAAGATGCTCTACCTGGTCGAAACCGAGGACAACCGCATCATCGAGTTCGACGTCGGGGCCGATCACAGCTTGAGCAACCGTCGCGTCTTCCTTCGGCTCGACGATCTGTTCCCGAACCAGCCGCATATCTGGCCGGACGGCATCAAGATGGACAAGGCTGGCGAGATGTATATCGGCCAGAGCCCGCGCTCGCTCGACGCTCCGGGCAAGATCATAGTGGTGGACAAGGACGCCAAGCTCTTGCGCACGCTTTCGGTGCCGTCGCCGTCCATGCCGAACTTCGCCTTCGGGCCCGATGAAAAGGAGCTTTACGTGATGGCCCTCGACCAGATCGATGCAGCACCTTGGCACGGCAAGGTCTACGAAGTGCCGAATAAGTAGCTGCGATCGTCGTGATCGTCGCATAGGAAAGGAGGCCGGCCGCTTTGCAGCCGGCCTTTGCTTTCGCGCGATGACCGCTCAGCCGGCCATCCAGCCGCCGTCCACCATCAGGTTGATCCCGGTGACGTATGTCGCAAGGTCGCTGGCCAGGAAAAGCGCCGCGCCGGCGACATCGTTCGGCTCGCCAAGCCGCGGCCATGGCGTGCGGCGGCGCGAATAGTCGAGCGCATCGGGGTCGTTGGCGATGCCCGGCTTGCCGGTGATGATCTTGCCGGGAGCTATCGCATTGCAGACGATCAGGTCGTCGGCGTGATCGACCGCGATCTGGCGCGTCATCTGCACGATCGCGCCCTTGCTGACCGAATAGGGGAAATCGCCCGGGCAGGCGACCATACCGTGCTGCGAGGCGATATTGATGATGCGCCCGCGTACGCCGTTGACCGGCTCCTGCTTGAGCATTTGCAGAACCGCCTGTTGCGAGCAGTAGAAGAAGCCGGTGACGTTGACGTCGATCACCTTCGCCCATTGCTCCGGCGTGGTCTCGAGCAGATTGGTCGAGGTGTAGATCGCGGCGTTGTTGACCAGGATATCCAGCCGCCCGAACCGGTCCACCGCCTGCCGCATCATGGTTATGACGGCCTGCTGATCGGCAATGTCCGTGGTGATGAAGATCGCCTCACCGCCAGCCGCTTCGATCAGCCGGACCGATGTCTCGCCGCCTTCGATAGGCCCCTCGCGCGTATCGGCGATCACCACCTTCGCGCCGTCTTGCGCGTAGCGTTGCGCGATGGCGCGGCCGATGCCGGAGCTCGCGCCGGTGACAATGGCAACCTTGCCGTCCAGAAGACCCATCTTGCCCGCCTCAGCTTTCCCGCCGCACCACTTGGCCTTGTCCCGACTTGACCAGCGCGCCGTCACGCATGATTTCCTCGCCGCGCAGGAACACCTGCCGCAAGCTTGCTGAAATGCTCCAACCGTCAAACGGCGTGTAGCCGGCCTTTGATTTCTGGTCGGCATCGCGGATGGCAAAGGTTCGCGTCGGGTCGATGACGAGGATGTCGGCATCGTGGCCGACGGCCAGCCTGCCCTTGCGCCGGCCAAGCCCGAACCGGTCGGCCGGATTGGCCGCGCACAGGCGCGCGATGTCGCGCAGCCCAATCAGGCCTTCGTCGACGAGCTTGAGCATGACGGAGAGCAGCGTCTGCAGTCCGGGCATACCGCCCGGGATGTGCGCGAAAGCCGGATAGTCGGCGGCCTTCTCGGCAGGGCTGTGTGGCGCGTGATCGGTGGCGATGACGTCGATCAGCCCGGCCGCTACAGCCTCGCGAAGCCGCTGCACATCTTGCCTCGGCCGGAACGGCGGTGATCCCTTCAGTCGCGCGCCTCGCTTTTCGTAGTCGTCCGCGCAGAAGAACAGGTTCTGGGGTGTCGTCTCGACGCTGGCATCGGCAAGATCGCGCAGGCGCCGCCAGGTCTCGACGCCGAGCGCCGAGTTGATCTGGCGGACATGAACGCGCGCGCCGGTCTCGGCCGCCGCCAGCAGCGCCCGCGCGATGCCATTGGCCTCGGCCAGTGGTGGCCGGCTTTCGCGGAACGCTGCGATGTCGCCAGAATGAACGCGCGCGGCGCTGCCCACGAGCAGCGATTGATCGCCGGGCGAGATGCCGACGATCGTCTTGAGCGAGCTCATCCGCTTGAGCGCGTGAAGAACGGTGTCCACCGTCGGAAAAAGAAACGGCTCTGGGACATCCGCCGTGAAAAGCTCGAACGACACCGGGGCAAGCGCCGCGAGCCTTTCGAGACTGTCCAGCCTCTCGCTGACAACAGCCTGGAAGCCGACATCGACGTTGAGCTTGCCTTCGGCCATCGACATCTTCTCGGCAAGCTGGTCTGCCGTCGCCGTCCAGGGCTCGTCGGTCGGCATGTCGAGCACCGTCGTCACGCCGCCGAGCGCGGCCGCATGCGTGCCCGACGATAAGTCTTCCTTGTGGGTCAGTCCCGGTTCGCGCAGATGCGCGTGCGCATCGACGAGACCGGGCAGCAGCATACAGCCGCTTGCGTCGATCACCTTCCGTGCTTCGGCCGCGTCTCCTGGCTGGATCAGGGCCGCGATCCTGCCGGCGTTGATGGCAATGTCGCGGCGGGCTTCGCCCTCCGCGTTGACGATCGTCGCGCCGGTGATGAGGGCTTCGAACATTCCGCTGTTCAGCCGGCACGCTTGCCGGCAAACGTCCGGTGATTGTCCAGCCAGTACCGCGCGATGTCGGCGCGCCGCATGAAGATCGCCCCCGGCGTCTTTTGCACGTGCTCGATCACCTCGCGCAGGCCGGACGCCCGGTTCGGCTGACCCATCCAGCGCGCGTGCACGCAGATGTTGAGCATCCGTCCGCCCGTCTCTTCCGCCTCCCAAAGCATGTAGTCGATGGCCGAGCGGCAATCCTCGGCGAAGTCGCGCGGATTGCTGTAACCCGGCGCGATGAGGAAGCGGCTGTCGTTGAGCGTCTTGGAATAGGGCACGACCAGGATTTTCTCCTCACCATGGTCGACGAAATAGGGCAGCTCGTCGTTGCAGGGATCGGAATGGTAGAGAAAGCCGCCCTCGCGCACCAGCAGATCGCGGGTGTTGACGCTTGGAAACGAGCGGCAGTTCCAGCCGAGCGGGCGCCGGCCAAGCACCTTCTCGTAAAGCGCGATCGCTTCGTGCAACTGCCGCTCCTCTTCCTCGCGCGGCATGCCGGGATAATCGGTCCAGCGCAGCCCGTGACCGAGCAGGTCGTGGCCGCGCGCATTCATCCATTCGGCGACGGCGGGATTCTTTTCCAGCGCCACCGCGCAAGCGGAGACCGTGATCGGCACATCGTAGCGGTCGAACAGCCGAGCCAGCCGCCAGACGCCGGCGCGGCTGCCATATTCGAAATGCGTTTCGGTGCCGAGGTCGCGATGCGGTGAAAGGCCGGGGTTGTTGTACTCGCCCCAATTGTCGTTGCGGCCGTCATCCAGCCAGTTGTACTCCGACCCTTCCTCGTAGTTCAGCACGAGATTGATCGCGACTTTCGCGCCGTCCGGCCAGGTGACATAGGGCGGGTTCGGTCCATAGCCGACGAAGTCGCGCGGCTGGACCGGTTGTGAGGCAGCGCTTGTCATGGCAATCCCTCTCACTTCGTCTCGTTGGCCGAAATCCAGTCCATATAGGCGTGAAACGCCTGCTTGCCCGGGCGCGGCCGCCATGCCGTATCACGCATGATCCTCGCGATGTCGTAGGCGCCCCACATGCCGCCTTTCAGCGACACGTCCTGTACGATATTGGCGTCTTCTCCGGGCGTCACCTCAACCTTCAGCGCCGGAACGCGCTCCTTTGCCCAGGCGATGATCTCGCCGATGGTCTGGCTGGAGCCGGAGCCGATATTGTAGTGGCGGTAATTGAGGCGCGGCGCATCGAGCAGCGCGAGGATCGCGGCAGCGACATCGGTCGAGGCAAGATAGTCGCCCACCGGCTCCAGACTGTTCGGCCGGATCGTTTCGCCGGCCAGGGCCATGTGCGCAACACGGTTGGGGACATGGCGGAAGTTGCGGCTCTCGGTCGCGCGATCCATCGGGCCGTAGACGGAAGCAAGCCGGACCGAAACCGCCGACAGGCCGAACAGGTCGGCATAGCGGTTGGTCACCATCTCGGAGGCGAATTTTGAGATGCCGTAAAGCGTCAACGGCGCGACGTAGCCGTCCTCCGGCAGCGGCTCGCCGCTCCAGTCGGGGCCATTGTGTCGATAGATGGCTCCCGAGCTGACATAGATGAAGCGCTTCACGTTGGCCTGCGCGCGTGCCCATTCGAGCATGCGCACTGTGCCCATGAGATTGACATCGACGATGCGAGCCGGGTCCTCGGCCTCCGGCTGGCGCTTGGCCTCCGAGGCGCTGCCGCGCGAAATCGGTGTGATCGTCGCGCCATGTACGATCGCGGTGATGTGCTCGTTGTCGAGTGCGGCGGACCACCCCGCCGGGTCGAGGATATCCGCGCTGATCACTTTGAGCCGGTCGCGCACCGGAGCGAAATGCCTTTCGGCCGCGGCGTCGAGGCCGGCGCGATCCAGGATGACGGCGCGCGCGGCAGGGTCGCGGTCCAGCCAGGCACGCGCCACCACACTCATGACGAAGCCGGTGCCGCCTGTGACGAGAAGGGTCATGTCTTGAAGCCTCCTATGCTGGAATGGATTCAACGCACCGCATAGCCGCCATCCACCAGGAGGTCGGTGCCGGTGACGAAGGAAGCGTCGGACGAAAGCAGAAAGGCGCAGGCGGCTGCGATCTCTTCGGGCTCGGCAATTCGTCCGAGCAGATGCGCAGGCCCTAGACCCTTGTCGGCCGCCTCCAGACTGGGCCAGCGCTGCAGCAGGCGCGCGGTCGCGACCGCTCCCGGTGACAGGCTGTTCACCCGGATGTTCTGATCCGCATGGTCGACGGCCATGGCCTTCGCCAGATGCACAAGCCCCGCCTTCGCCGCGCAATAGGCCACCGCCTTGCCGACGGCGACGCGCGCGAATTGCGAGCCGATGAAGACGATCGACCCGCCGCCGCTCGATGCCATCAGCGGCACGGCGAATTTGGAGATCAGGAACGCGCCGGTCAGGCTGACGTCGAGTTCCAGCCGCCACTTGTCCACTCCAAGGTCGGCGACGGTGCCGTCGGTCGAGGGAGCCGCGGCGTTGTGGACCAGACCGTCCAGCCGGCCGAATGCTTGAGCTGTCGCGTCGACAGCATCTTGGACCGAGTCCGGATCGGTGACATCACAGTCGACAGCCAGAGCATTCGGCCCAAGGCTGGCGGCAAGCGCCTTCGTCGATGCCGTGTCCCGATCCGAGCAGGCGACACGGGCTCCCTCGTCGGCGCAGCGGCGCGCGATCGCCGCGCCGATGCCGCTCGCGGCGCCCGTGATCAGAACGAACTTGCCATCCAGACGGTGGGGAAGGGCGCTGTTCACGGCTCGCCTCCGCACGGCTGCGCAACCGCTACACTGGCCGGGCGCCGCCGCAGATTGATGCAAGCCGCAACCGCCACCAGAATGCCGCCTGTGCCGAGCACGAACAGCATGGCCTGCGGCGCGGTACGCTCCATCAGTCCGGCGGCGAGACCCGGCGTCAGGATGTTGCCGACCGTATAGAGCAGAAGCAGCGTCCCCGAAGCGGCCACCATGTGCCGGCTGTGCATGCGCGAATTGGCGAAGGCTATGGCCACAGGATAGACCGTGAGCGCGGTTGCTCCATAGAGGAAGAACAGCAGGAAGAGCAGCGGCAGCGGCCCGCTGCCCAGCCAGGCGATCGACGCGCATAGCGACACGGAAAGCAGTCCCTGGACAAGCAGCATGATGCGCCTGTCGAACCGGTCGGACAGCCATCCTATAGGCGTCTGCGCCAGCATGCCGGCAACGCTGACGGTCGTCACCAGGCCGACAGTGGCGGCGGCGGACAGTCCGATCTTGGCGCCGTAGATCGGCGTCAACACGAAAATGTTCATGTTGGTGATGCCTGCCTGGAAGATGCTGACCACCGTTACCGGAGCGAGACGCAGCAACTGGACGACGCCATAGCGTTCGTCCTGCGCCGGGATATCGGCCAGGGACGGCTCGGTTTGCTCGGCGGGCAGGGCAGGCCAAGGCCTGGAGACAAACCGTGCAAGCGCCGACAAGAGCACCGTCGCCGCGCTGACGGCGAACAAATGCGGCGAATGCGCGCCGACGACCTCCAGCAAAAGCTGTCCGAACAGCACCGCGACCGCCGTCGTCAGCATGTAGATGGAAAACAGCCTGCCGCGATTGTGCTGGTCTGCATAGAGGTTGATCCAGCTTTCGCAGACAACGAACATTGCCGCCATGGCAAGCCCGCCGAGCAGCCGGAAGCAAAGCCATGCCGGCATGAAATCGGTGAGCGCGAACCCCGCGGCGGCGAGGCTTGCAAGCACGGTTATGGCGAAGAAGGCGCGCTCATGGCCGACGCGCGACACCAGCGGACGCGCGATGAGGCAGCCGATGAGAAACCCGACCGGATAAGCGGTCAGCACCAGTTGCACTTCGGAAGGGTCGATTCCCGGCGCGCTCAATGCCAGCGAGACCGTGGTGGTCAGCATGGCGCTGCCGGTGCCGGCCAGGCAGATGCGCGCCATGATCGGCAGGATGGCGCGCGACCGTTCGGCCTGACGCCAGAGGCGGCCTAGTGAAGCTGGCCTCGTCATGAACGGTCGCTCGCCTCGTCCGGATGCCTGGGACTGTCCAGCGCATCCACCGGAATGTGGCAAGCGATCTCGTGCGTGGCGGACATCCTGCGGATCGGTGGCGGTTCCCTGTCGCAGATCGAACCCAGCTTGCGATGGCAGCGGCTGGCAAAGCGGCAGCCGCGCGGCACATCGACGGGGCTCGGCGTGTCGCCGGTCAGCGTGATGCGGTTGCGCTCTGCCCCTTCCGGTTTGGTGCTGCGGATCGCCGAGATCAGCGCCTCGGTGTACGGATGAGTCGCACCGCCGAAGATCTCCTCGACGGTGCCTTTTTCCATCACCTTGCCGAGATACATCACCACGACCTTGTCGGCGACGTGGCGCACCAGCGCCAGGTCATGGCTGATGAACAGCATCGTCGCATGCCGGGTCTTCTGGATGTCGAGCAGCAGCGTCACCACGGCCGCCTGCACGGAGACATCCAGCGCCGACACAGGCTCGTCGGCGACGATCAGCGACGGATCGGAGGCGAAGGCGCGGGCGATGGCGATGCGCTGCTTCTGCCCGCCGGACAACTGGCTCGGCCGGCGGGCGGCGAAGTCCGGCGAAAGCCGGACCATCTCCAGCAGCTCGCGCATGCGCTGGTCGATGGCCGCCTTGCCCTTGCGGATGCCGAACTTCTTCAGCGAGCGACGGATCGAGAAGCCGGCGCTGTGCGACGGATTGAGCGTCGAATCCGGATTCTGGAACACCATCTGGATCGATTGCAGCAGGGGCTTCGGCCGCGCGCTCGCTTCGATCGCGGCGATGTTTTCGCCAGCCATGCGGATTTCGCCCGAAGTGGCGCGGTCGAGGCCGGTGACGATACGCGCCAGGGTCGACTTGCCGCAGCCGGATTCGCCGACCAGCGCGACGATCTCGGCCTTGCCGGCCTCGAAGGATACGGCCTCATTGGCCTTCAGCGTCTTGTGGTAACCGAGGTGATAGAACTTGGTGATGTCGGAGAAAGTGATCTCGGCTGCCGGTGCCGCACTCTCGCCGGATAGCGGCGGAAGCTCCCGATGAGCCACCTCGAGTTCGGGCCAGCGCACGCAGCGCACAACATGCCGCTCGCCGACCGGTTCCAACGTCATGCCAGCCCGGTCGCACAGGCCGGCGCGGAAACCGGCGCAGCGCGGACCAAACAGGCAGCCGCGCGGCCGCTCCGACGGCAGCGGGATATTGCCCGGAATGGCGGCAAGCGTGCGGCTGTGCTTGCCCTGCCCGATATCGGGAATGCAGTCGATCAGCCCTTGCGTGTAGGGATGGCGTGGCCGGCCGAACAGCTCGCGCGTCGGCGCCTCCTCTACCAGCTCGCCGGAATACATGATGCCGACCCGGTCGCAGCTTTCGGCGATCAGACCGAGATTGTGCGAGATGAACAGCAGGCTGGTTCCATAGCGACGGCGCAGCTCGCCGATCAGATCGATCACCGCCGACTCCACCGTCACGTCGAGACCGGTGGTCGGCTCGTCGAGCAGGAGCAGCGACGGCCGCCCGAGCAGCGCCATGGCGATGACGACGCGCTGCTGCTGGCCGCCCGAAAGCTGGTGCGGATAGCGCTTCAGCATGTCGCCGGCATCGGGCAGGCGCACGTCCTTCAGCATGGCGGCTGCCATGTCGAGCGCCTCGACGCGACTTGCGCCGAGATGAAGCATCGGCACCTCGGCAAGCTGCGCGCCGATCGTTTTGACCGGATTGAGCGCGCTCATCGGGTCCTGGTAGACCATGGCGATGCGCCGCCCGCGTATGGCGCGAAGCTTATGCGCCGGTGCGTTGACCAGTTCCTCGCCTTCGAAGCGGATGCTGCCGCCGGCGACGACGCCTGTCGCACCGAGATAGCCCATGATCGCCATCGCCGTGGTGCTCTTGCCGCAGCCGGATTCGCCGACCAGCCCGAAGCTTTCGCCGGGCTTCACCTCGAAAGACAGCTTCGGCACCGCAACGATCGTCTCGGCCTTCCCGCGAAACTCGATGCGCAGATCTCGGACAGCGAGGAGCGGCGTCTCGGACGCACGCTCGCCTTGCGTCGAAATCGGCTCGGCGACCATCGTCATGGCTTCCAGGCCTCCCGCAGGCCGTCGGCCAACAGGTTGAAACCCAGAACCAGGCTGACGATGGCGATTGAGGGCAGCACCGACATCAACGGCCAGACGTTGAGCACCGTCGTGCTTTCCTTGACCATGCCGCCCCAGTCCGGGTTGGGCGGCGGCAGGCCAAGGCCAAGGAAGCCGAGAATGCCGATGGTGATGATGGTGTAGCCGATGCGCAGACAGGCATCGACGATCAGCATGCCGCGGCAGTTGGGCAACAGCTCGACAAGCATGATGTATAAAGTACTTTCGGCGCGCAGCCTTGCGGCGGCGATGTATTCCTGCTCCTTCAGGCCGAGTACCAGCCCGCGCGTTATTCGCCCGATTCCTGGCGCCGAGGCGATCGTCGTGGCGATGACGATGTTGATTATCGATGGCCCGATATTGGCGATCAGGATGACGTAGAGGACCAGCACCGGGAAGGCGAGGATGATGTCGGAAAGGCGGCTGATCACGGCATCGATCCAGCCGCCGTAATAGCCGGCGATCATGCCGAGCGTGATGCCGACGATCATGGCGACCGCGACCGAAAGCGGCGCGACGACCAGCACGGTGCGGGCGCCGAAGATCAGGCGAGACAGCTCATCGCGGCCGAGAATGTCGACGCCGAGCCAATGCGCCGCCGATGGCGTCGGGTCGGCTAGCGCCATGACATCCTGCTCGGTCGGAGAATAGAGCGGCAGCACCGGTGCGAGGATCGCCGCAAGCACCCAGAAGCCGACCAGGAACAGCCCGACCAGTGCGGTAGGCGAGCGCAGGATGCGCGCCCATTTGAGGCGTGCCCTGCCCGTTGCCTTGACGGCTGTCGCCTCCATCGCTCTCTGCTCGACCAGTGCGCTCATCGCAATCTTATGCGTGGATCGAGCAGCATGTAACCGAGATCGCCGACGAATTGCGTCGTGACCGCGATGGCGACGGTGATCAGCGTGGCCGCCTCGATGGTCGCGATGTCGCCGAATAGGCTGGCATCGAGCAGCAGCCGACCGAAGCCGGGATAGGCGAAAACGAGTTCGGTCACCACCACGCCGCTGATCAGGAAGTTGATCTGCAGGAGCAGCACCGTGAACGGGGCGATCATCGCGTTTCGCAGGGCATGGCCGATGACGACCTGGCGTGTGCTCATTCCCTTCAGTACCGCGGTGCGGATGAAGGGCTTTTCCATCACCCCGATCATGGACACGCGGATCATGCGCGCGACATAGCCGAAATCATAGATGACGAGCACCGCCACCGGCAGCACGAGCTGCGAGGGAACGGACCAGCCGCCCTCTGTATCGAGCGGGCTGGTGCCCGGCAGCACCGGCCAGAGAATGACGAATAGGGTGACCAGAAACACGCCCGACGCGAATTCCGGGATCGAGGTGAAGGTTATGCAGATCACCGACAGGAGCCGGTCGAGCACGCCGCCTTCCTTCAGGCCGGATAGGATGCCGAAGACGATCGACAGCGGCACGATCAGCAGAAAGGCCAGCCCGGCCAGGATCGCCGTATTGCCGAGCCGGTTCCAGATGACGTCGTTGACGGGCAGCTTGTTCAGCGTCGAATAGCCGAAATTGCCGAAATACTGCGCGCCGCGCGGATCCTTGAAATTGAGCCCGGTGCTCGGGTCCTGGAGCGGATCCGGAATGATGCCGAGCAGCACGCCCGCCCAGCGCCCGTAGCGCACCAGCAGCGGATCGTCGGCCCTCAGCTTCTTGGTCAGGAAATCGACCTGCTCTTGCGTCGCGAACGGCCCGAGCGATTTGCGCGCGACGCTGCCCGGGGTGAACTCGCAGACGGCGAATACCAGAAACGACGCCGCGACCATGGTGAGCAGCATCATCGCCAGCCGTTTCGCCACGAATATTGCCATCAGCCGGACGTTTCCGTTCTGGGTGCGAGTGGAAAGGAACGCCCGGCCGTTCTGTCGCCGGCCGGGCGCAGCGTGGTCTAGGCGGAGGCGACCGCATAATCCTTGGCGAAGATGTACTGTGATGGATGCAGTTCGAAGCCCTGCACCTTCTTGTCCATGACGGTCGAGAAGATGCGCCAGAACGGCTGCACGATCGGGCCCTCGTCCTGCATGATCAGCTCGATCTTCTCCATCACCTTGCTGCGCTCCTTCGGGTCGAGAATGCCCTCGGCCTGGGTGAGCAGCTTGTCGAATTCGGCGTTCGAGAAATGCGATTCATTCCAGGCGGCATTGGAGCGGTAGGCGAGGCCGAGCGTCATGATGGCGAGCGGGCGGTGGCCCCAGGCGGTCAGGCTGAAGGGCGCGCTGGTCCACACTTCCCAGTACTGCGCGCTCGGCAGCGACTTGATGTTGGCCTTGATGCCGATGTCCTTCAGCTGTTCGGCCATCGCCTGTGTCGTGTTGAGCTCCCAGATCGGGTCGGGCCGCGTCACCAAATCCACTTCGAAACCGTCGGCATGGCCGGCGTCGGCCATCAGCTTCTTCGCCTTCTCGACGTCGCGCGGCCATTTGGGCAGCGCGGCATATTCGGGGTGCGACGGCGCCACATGGTGGTCCTCGGCCGGCGTGCCGGCGCCGAGCAGGACGGTCTGGATGATCTTGTCGCGGTCGAGCGCATGGCGCATGGCCTGGCGCACGCGCTTGTCCTTGAACTGCTCGACATCGGGATGCATGCGCATGACGATGGTTTGCGTCGTCTCGACCTTGTGGACCGAGACATGCGGGAAGGCCTTCATCGAATTGATCTGCACCGCGTCGGCTTCCGACAGGCCATCGACCTGCTTGGACGCCATCGCCGCGATGCCGGCGCCGGGATTGTCGCCGAGGTCGACGAATTCGAACGTGTCGAGATGCGCAGCACCGCCCCAATAATCGGCCCGCGCCTTGTACTTCGCGCCCTTGCCGACCGTGTATTCGACCATCTCGAACGGACCGGTGCCGTTGGCGCTCGGGCCGAAGGCGCCGTTGTCCTTCGGATCGAGGATGAACATCGGATAGTGGAAGAGATGTTCGGCGACCGCGATCTGCGGCGAGAACAGGTTCAGCCGCACCGTGCTGTCGTCGACCTTCTCGATCGCCTTGTCGGACCAGAGCCGGCTCGACTTCTTCGGATTGCCCTTGTCGTCCTTCTCGCCGGTATCGTACTCCTCGACGAGATAGCCGGTGAACAGGCCGAGCACCGAGGAGCCGACTTTGGGATCGCTGACACGCTTCAGGTTCCAGACCACGTCGTCGGCATTAAGCGCCCTGCCGTCACGCCATTTCACATCCTTGCGGATGTGCAGCGTCCAGGTCTTCAGGTCATCGCTGACGTCCCACTTCTCCAAGAGATAGGGGTGAGTGATGTTGTTGCGGTCGGTAAAGGTCAAATATTCGCAGACCTGGCGGATGACGTTGGATTTTTCGGCGAAGTCGGCCAGATGCGGATCCTTGATCTCCATGCAGCGCATGCCGATGCGCAAATTGCCGCCTTTCGGCAGGTCGCCGGCACGCGCTTGCGTCGCCGGGTCGATGATGCCGGCCATGGAATAGGCCGCGCCGGCCGAAAGCCCGAGCAGCGTCGACTTGCGCAAGAAGTCCCTGCGGCTGATCTCGCCCTCGTTAAGCTGATCGAGCAGTGTCGGAATATAGGGATGCGATGTCTTGTCCAAGGTCTCAACCTCCGAGTTGTCGCGATGCGCGTGCCGGACAGGGCGCTTCGGCGCTGTCTTTTCGACTGGTGCGGAACCGGTTTTGAAGGCCGCGGCGCGACCGCGCCGCCGGACCGTCAAGACGCATGGACGACGAGAGGCATGCCGGTCTGACCGGTCTGTCTCCGCGCTCGGAATGCAGGTCCATGGCGGGTGGCTCCCATTGGTGGCGCCGCTGGTCGCGGCTGCTCAATTCCCCGCCAAAAGCTACACCCGGCCTCTATGCCTACAAACGAAGATTGATGTGGCTATGACCTCGTTTTTTTTGCTCTTAACTGCCCCAAAAAGCAGCAGCCAGCCCCAATAGCAGGCTTTACAGTCGTTTCCCGAGCTTTCTACATTGCCGGCGTTCGAAAAAGTGGGGTCATGTTGTCGGCACAAGAGCCAGCACGAACCCCTGTTGTTATCCGGCCCGTCGCCCGGCCGTCCGGCTCCGGCACACAGCCACAAGGAACACGTAAATGCGGACCCATGCCCAGGCTGTTGTGATCGGCGGCGGCCTGATCGGATGCTCGATCCTCTATCATCTGACCAAGCACGGCTGGAGCGATGTCGTGCTGTTCGAGCGCGACGAGCTCACCTCGGGCTCGACCTGGCATGCTGCGGCCAACATTCACGGCTTGCACGACTCGACCAATATCAGCCGCCTGCAGCATTACACCATGGCGCTCTACAAGGAGCTCGAGAAGGAGACTGGTCAGGGCTGCGGCATCTTCCAGCCGGGATCGCTTTATCTCGCCCAGACCGAGGCGCGTGAACATCAGCTCCGGCTGCAGGAAGCCAAAGCGCGCCGCTACAAGATGAACTTCTACGAGGTCGACCGGGCGGAGGCCGAGCGGCTGCACCCGCTCGTCGACTTCGACGGCATACGCTGCATCATGTACGAACCCGAAGGCGGCAATGTCGATCCTTCGGGCGTGACGGCCGCCTACGCGGCCGGCGCGCGCCAGCGTGGCGCCGAAATCCACCGCTTCACCGCGGTGACCGGAACGGAGCAGCAGCCGGACGGCAGCTGGATCGTGCGCACCACCAAGGGCGACGTCCGCACGCAATGGGTGGTGAACGCCGCCGGTCTGTGGGCGCGTGAGGTCGGCGCCATGGCCGGGTTGGCGCTGCCGCTCATCCCGACCGAGCACCAGTATTTCGTCACCGAGACCATCCCGGAGATCGCCTCGATGGGCCGGCGCCTGCCTTCGGTCGCCGACCGCGATGGCGAATATTACCTGCGTCAGGAGGGCCTCGGCCTGCTGATCGGCGCCTATGAGCGGGCGATGAAATTCTGGGCCGAGGACGGGACGCCGCAGGATTTCGGCCACGAGCTGTTCCCGGACGATCTGGAACGCATCGAGGAGAACATGATGCGCGCGATCGCCCGCGTGCCGGCGGTCGGCGCCGCCGGCGTCAAGAGGGTGATCAACGGACCGATGATCTGGTCGCCGGACAGCGCCGCGCTGTTCGGCCCGGTTCCGGAGCTGCGCAACTATTTCTGCTGCGCCGGCATCATTCCGGGCTTTTCGCAATCCGGCGGCCTCGGGCGCCTGGCGGCCGAGTGGATGATCGAGGGCGAGCCGACGCTCGACATGTTCGGCTGGGATCTCGCCCGCTTCGGCCACTGGGCGGGCAAGGCATTCGTCAAGGCGCGCGTGCAGGACCAGTACAGCCATCGCTTCAAGATCCATTTCCCGAACGAGGAGCGCGCTGCGGGCCGGCCTGTGCGCATACGGCCGGCCTATTCCATGCAGAAGGAAAACGGCGCGGTGTTCGGCCTGAACTTCGGTTGGGAGCATCCGCTGTGGTTCTCGATCGACGGCGAGCCGCGCGAGGAGACGATCGGCTTCACCAGGCAGAACTGGTGGCACCCTGTCGGCCGCGAGGCGCGGATGTTGCGCGACCATGTCGGCATCATCGACATCTCCAACTTCGCCAAATACGAGGTGAAGGGGCCGGGCGCCGAGGCCTGGCTGAACGCGCTTTTCGCCAACAAGATTCCGTCGCGGGTCGGACGATCCTGCCTGACGCCGCTGATCGGCAAGCGCGGCGGCATCGCCGGCGACTTCACCGTCACCAAGCTGGCGGAGGACGAGTATCGCGTCTTCGGCTCCGGCATGGCCGAGCGCTATCATCAGCGTTTCTTCAAGATGCTGCCCTTGCCGGAGGGCACGACGTTCCGCTCGCTCACCGAGGACATATGCGGCTTCAACGTCGCCGGGCCGAAGTCGCGCGCGGTGCTGCAGCGCCTGACCAATGACGATTTGACGACGGCGTCGTTCCCCTTCATGGCCTCGCGCCGCATCACCGTTGCCGGCCTCGATGTCATTGCGCTGCGCGTCTCCTTCACCGGCGATCTCGGCTGGGAGCTCTATTGCGAGGAGAAGGACCAGACCGCTCTTTACAACGCCCTGCTCGACGCGGCGCGTCAGGAAGGCGGCGGGCCGGTCGGCTCGCGCGCGCTGATGTCGCTAAGGGTGGAGAAGGGCTATGGCAGCTGGGGCCGCGAATACTCGCCCGAATACTGGCCGCAGGAGGTCAAGTTCGACCGCCTGATCAAGATGGATAAGGGCGACTTCCTCAACCGCGACGCCTACGCCGCGCTGGCATCGAAGCCGTCCCGCGACGAGCTGATCATGATCTCGATCGAGGCGAAGGATGCCGACGCCACGGGCGGCGAGCCGATCTTCCTTCCCGATGGCACGCCGGTCGGCCAGGTCACGTCTGGCGCCTACGGCTATCATGTCGGGATGTCGCTGGCGCTCGGCTATGTGAAGGCCGGCTCGGTGAAATCGGGCGATGCCGTCACCGTCGCGATCCTCGGCCGGCCGCATAATGCCGTGTTGCTCGACAGGCCGCCCTTCGATCCCGATGGCAAGCGGCTGAGGGCCTGACCGGTGCTTGCCCGCCCGGTGACCCGCAACAGCACAGCGGCGTGAGCGGCACGAATGGCGCGGCGCTCGCATCAGCTGGTCGTAAAAGGCGGTAGGGTCGCTTTCGATGACGGTTGGCGAGATTGCGACGTCGGCATCGATGACGGCCGCATTGCCGCGATAGATTCAGGCCTGCAAGGTGGGCAAACCATTGACGCCGCGGGCCTGTGGGTGATGCCGGGCGGCATCGATGCCCACTGCCATCTCGACCAGCCTGTTTGGGGCGGGGCCGGTAACGCCGACGATTTTGAATCGGGCTCCATCTCGGCCGCATTCGGCGGTACGACCTGCATTGTGCCCTTCGGTATGCCGGGTCCGAATATGACCACTGTGGATGCGCTCGAACGGGCGATGGGTTGCGCGGCCGGCCGTTCCATCGTCGACTACGGCCTCCATGCGGTGGTGACGACGGGGACCGGCGCCAACGTCGAGTTACAACTTAGCCAATTGGCCGGGCATGGCATCGCTTCGGTCAAGCTTTTCATGACCTACCAGGGCTTCGCGGTCGACGACGACCTGTTCTTCACCGTGCTCGATACGGCGAGGAAGCTCGGCTGGATTGTCATGGTTCATGCCGAGAACGATGCCGCCATTCGGCGCACGCGGCAGCGGCTGATCGAGCTTGGCCGCACCGAGATGCGCTATCACGCCGTGGCGCACAGCGAGATCATGGAGCGCGAGGCGACCCATAGGGCTCTGGCGCTGGCGGAGATGACCGGCGCCCGCATGACCATCGTCCACGTGTCGTCGCAACAGTCCGCCGAGGAGGTCGCGCGGGCGCGTCAGCGCGGCGTCGACGTCGCGGCCGAAACCTGCCCGCAATACCTCTTCCTCGGTGCCGCGGACCTCGACCGCCCAGGCAGGGACGCTGCCCGCTTCGTCTTTTCGCCGCCGCCGCGCACGCCGCATAGCCGCGAGCATCTCTGGCGGCTGCTGGCGGACGGCGGCATCGACCTCTGGTCGTCCGATCATTCGCCCTATTATTTCGCCGACAAGATCGGCAAGGCGCCGGAGCCAGGTTTCACCACGACATTGAGCGGTATTCCGGGCCTGGAAACCAGGCTGCCGCTGCTGTTTTCCGAAGGGCTGCTGACGGGGCGCCTTTCGCTGCAGCGATATCTGGATCTGACCTCGCGCAATGCCGCCGCGATCTACGGTCTCGACCACCGCAAGGGTCGCATCGCCCCCGGCCTGGACGCTGATCTCGCGCTCTGGGACCCGGCACGCAAGTGGACCATCGGCCACGAAATGCTGCACTCGCGCGTCGACTTTTCGCCTTACGAAGGCAAGGCGGTGACGGGCAAGCCGATCACCGTGCTGCTGCGTGGTGAGCCGCTGATCGCGGGCGAAAAGCTGCAGGCGCAAGCTGGTTTCGGCGGCTTCGTCGCGCGCCGTCCGTCCGATCCGGCAAAGGCCGGCACGGCTGTGGAGGACACCACGCCATGGCTCGACCCCTGATTAGGCGACTTGGAGTATCGGGCCTGGCAGAACGTCGGACTTACAGCTTGGGTCGCAAGGTCCGAAATGTGACCGAGTAGCGGTGTTCTGCGAGCGGCGGAATGCTGTGCTCCCATTCGTTGCGCGCCGGACCGGCCATGAGATAGGCGGATCTCGGCTCGACCTCGATCACCTGCCGGTCCCATGTCGCGCCGTTCCTGCGGCGCAGCCGGAAACTGCAGGATGCCAGCAGGGAGACGCCTGCGACGAGCTCGAAATGGGGCTTGTCGCGATGCCAGCCGATGCCCGCGCCAGGCCGGTATTCGTTGATCAGCACCTGCGAGAATTCCGACGCGGGCCGACCGGCGAAGACGGCGACCTTGTCGCGAAGCGGCAGCAGGAAGTCGGGTATGGCCGGTGCTTCCACGACCTCGCGGCGGTCGTAGTCGTAACGCAGCCCGAAGCCGATAACCTGCCTGTTGGCAAGATGGCCATGGAAGTCGAAGGGCTTGAACGGCAGGCCTTCGATGCAGCGGACCAACGCGCTTTCTTCGTTACGCGTGATCAGCTCCGGCCGGTAGCGGAATCCTTCCGGCAGGCTGTTCGGGATACCGAAAAGATCTCCTTGGCGGACTTGCGCCGTGGCGCTCGATTTCGTTGACGGCATAAACCTCAGATAGGCAATTCGGCGGGTCTCGCAAGGCCCTGATCCGTCGGCAGCCGGTGCGACGGAACCCATTGACAGCTACGGGAATTACGCATTGGCCAACGGGGCGCTTGCTATGCCTTCCACCGCCATCCGGAACATCTATTACGACCCGGCGACGAAGATCCTTTCGGTATGGTTCGTCCCGAGCGGCGACCGCTATGACTATGAGCAGGTTGAGGCCGAGACCTACGCGGCATTCAAGGCTGCTCGGTCCAAGGGCCGGTTCTTCAACGAGTTCCTGCGCGACCGATACAGCTTCCATCTGGTCGCGCACGGACCGCGGCATTGAACCAAAGCCCGCTCCCATGCCCTGCTCGAAACCACCCCTCCTGTCGTTGGGCAGGGCCTGTTAGCCTTATTGCTGAGCTACGGTTCGAACTGGAGAATTGGTATCTACCGGTGTGACTTTCGATCGGTTGGTGCGAGCTTGCGCAGCGCCGGTGCGCACCGCCGAGTGGCAGTCAACCTCACTTGCGCGGAACGTTCCTCTGCTGTCCCGGCGTGCTCTGCCTCCGACTTCCGTCGATGCTGTCACAGTCTCGTGAGCTTCCGGGCCTTCGCCTGCAAAATTCGGAACAATGCCCCCGTTGAGAGGTTAGCGCCCCATAGCCAGCCCCGATGACAGCCGGCCTGGGAGCGAGCCATGTCCCGAATTTCCGCGCCAAGCACGACCGGCCTCAGCCGGCGAAGCTTCATGACAGCTACTGTCTCAGCCGCCGCGGCGGCGCCCTTGCTCAGCTCCCCAACGAGAGCGGAAAAACCGGCCGCGACCCGTTCCGGCTTGAGGGAAACGGTCGCGGTGTCCTTGCGCATCAACAAGCAGCCTTACGAGCTTTCACTGGATGCCAGGACCAGCCTGCTTGACACCCTGCGGGACCATGTCGGCCTTACCGGCACGAAAAAAGGTTGCGATCATGGGCAGTGCGGCGCCTGCACCGTTCTGGTGGACGGAAAGCGCGTGCTCTCCTGCTTGAGCTTCGCCGTGATGAACGACGGCAAGGAGGTGACGACCGTCGAAGGGCTTGCCTCGAGCGACGGCAAGCTGCATCCGATGCAGCAGGCCTTCATCGACCACGACGCGTTCCAGTGCGGCTACTGCACGCCGGGTCAGATCATGTCGGCCATCGGCTGCGTCAACGAAGGCCACGCCAACTCCGAGGACGACATCCGCGAATATATGAGCGGCAATATCTGCCGCTGTGCGGCCTATCCGAACATCGTCGCCGCGCTCGTCCAGGCGCGCGATCAGGCGAGAGGAACCTGACGATGCGCCCCTTCATCTATGAACGGCCGACGGACGTATCCGCCGCGGTCGCCATCGCGTCCCGCTTTACGGCCGAGGACGACCAGCCGACGCGGGCGAACGCGCAGTTCATCGCAGGCGGCACCAATCTTGCCGACTATATGAAACTTGGGGTGGCGGCGCCCAACCGGTTGCTGGACCTCAACCGTCTTGAAGAGCCGGCGCTCAGGCAAATCCGAGTTACCGACGACGGCGTGCGCTTCGGCGCCCTGGTGCGGATGGGCGAGGCTGCCGACCATGGCGAAGTCAAACGCCGCTATCCCGTCATTGCCGATAGTTTGCGGCTGGCGGCAAGCGGCCAGATCCGCAACATGGCGAGCCTGGCCGGCAACATGCTGCAGCGAACGCGCTGCGAATATTTCCGCGAGCCCTCCTGGGCCTGCAACAAGCGGGTGCCGGGTTCGGGTTGCGCGGCGATGGAAGGCTTCAACCGCCAGCACGCGGTGCTGGGCGCCAGCGATGCCTGCATTGCCACCTATCACGGCGACTTTGCCCAGGCTTTGATTGCGCTCGATGCCGTTATTCGAGCCGAGGGGTCTCGCGGAGCGCGCGAAATTCCCTTTGCCAGGCTGCATCGGCTGCCCCGCGACACGCCGCATATCGAGACGGATCTGGCGGCGGACGAGATCATCACCGCCATCGAGGTGCCTGCCTTACCGTGGGCCCGGCGCTCGCATTACCTGAAGATCCGCGACCGCGAGTCTTATGCTTTTGCGCTGGCCTCGGCGGCCGTTGCGCTCGACCTCGACGGCGACAGCGTCCGCGAGGCAAGGATTGCGCTCGGCGGGCTGGCGACGGTGCCGTGGCGCGCCGGCGAGGCCGAAGCGGCCCTGCAGGGCAAGAAGCTCGACGAGGCATCGGCAGGTGCGGCGGCGGACGCTGCCTTTGCCGATGCCGAACCGCGCCAGCACAATGCGTTCAAGGTCGAGCTCGGCAAGCGGACGCTGGTGCGCGCGCTGCTCGAAACGCGAGACATGAAGGTGTGACCATGGACCCAGCCGCTCCGAAGCCCAAGGAGAACATGGGCGAACCGCTGCCTCGCGTCGATGCGCGGCTGAAAGTCACCGGGCAAGCCCACTATCCGGCAGACCTGCCGACGGCAAACCTAGCCTATGGCGCGCTCGCCACCAGCAGCATCGCCAAGGGCAGGGTGACGAAGCTTCACCTGGACGATGCCCGTGCCGTGCCCGGCCTTCTCGACATCGTCACTTATGGCGACATGGACAAGGTCGAGAAGCCGAAATTCGGCAACGCCGGCGCGACCTCGATCGGACCGCTGCATGACAGGACGATTTTCCACGACGGCCAGATCATCGCCTTGGCCGTTGCCGAGACATTCGAGGCGGCGGAGGAGGCGGCCCAGTTGATCCGCGCCGATTACGAGCAAGAGAAGCCGTCCGCGAGTTTCGATAGTCCCGGCACCAAAACCATTCCCGCCGCCGGCAAGAGTCCGCTGTTCAAGGAGGATGTGAAAGCAGGCGATTTCGACGCCGCCTATGCAGCCGCGGCGGTCAGGATCGACGCTCGGTATTCAACGCCCACCCAGCACCACAACCCGATCGAGCTGTTCTCCACGACGGCATTTTGGCAGGGCGATCAGCTCATCGTCCACGAGCCGTCCCAGAACGTCACCGGCTGGAAGGCCGAACTTGCGAGAGAATTGAAAATCGATCCGGCCAATGTGCGCATCGTCAGTCCCTTCATCGGCGGCGCCTTCGGCTCAAAAGGACCGATGACGCCGCGCACCGCCATCGTCGCAGTAGCCGCAAAACGTCTCGGGCGTCCCGTGCGCTGCGTGACGAGCCGCATGCAGGCTTTCGGCACACAGACTTACCGGGCCGAAACCCGCCACCGCATCCGGATCGGCGCCGGCAAGGACGGCCGCATCACCGCTTTCGCGCACGAAGGATGGGAGGTGACATCGCGCCCTGATCCCTATGTTGTCGGCGGCACCTCGGCGACCGGCCGCATGTACGACTACGGCTCGGTGTTGACGCATGTGTCGCTGGTCCAGGCAGATCGCAACACGCCGGGCTACATGCGTTCGCCGCCCGAGACACCTTACGTCTACGCGCTGGAAAACGCGATGGACGAGATGGCGGTGGCGCTTGGCATGGACCCGGTCGAGTTCCGCCGCATCAATGAGCCGAAGGCGGAACCGATCGGCAAGAAGCCCTTCTCCAGCCGCTCGCTGATTCAATGCTATGAACAGGCGGCCAATGCCTTCGGCTGGGCGAAGCGGGACCCCAAGGTCGGCGCGATGCGCGACGGCGACTGGCTGATCGGCATGGGCTGCGCCACCGCCATCTACCCCACCGCGGTGGCACCATGCGCGGCGCGCGTGCGCCTGACGTCGGATGGCGATGTGCGGGTGCAATGCGGCTCGCATGAGATCGGCACCGGCGTCCGGACAGTGGCCGCCCAGATGGCCTCGGAACGTCTTGGCGTTCCGATCGACAAGGTGATCGTCGAAATGGGCGACAGCAGCCTGCCTCCGGCCCCGGTCTCAGGTGGTTCGATTTCCACCGCAAGCGTCTGCTCGGCGGTTCTGAAGGCTTGCGATGCCATCCGGGCGAAGCTCTCCGCCGGAGCCGCGGCCGAAGGCGGCCCGCTTGCCGGCTCACATAACGAGGAACTGGACCTTGACGGCGGCGAGATTGCGGCCAGGGGCGGAGCGTCCGCGAAGATCGAGGACGTCTTCAAGGCGATGCAAATTGGCGCGATCGAGGAATATGCCGAGTTTGCCCCGAAAGGCTCGACGCCTGAGGCAGTGAAGAAACTCTATGCCGGTCAGTCGGAATTCCATGGCGGCGATCAGGACGAGGACTCGGTGAAATACGCCTTCGGCGCGGAGTTCGTCGAAGTTCGCATCAACAGCTATACTCGGGAAATCCGTGTGCCGCGCATCGTCGGCGCTTTCGCGGCCGGCCGCATCATGAACACGCGCACCGCGCGCAGCCAGCTGATGGGCGGCATGATCTGGGGCATCGGCCAGGCGCTGCATGAAGCGACCGAGGTCGACAGGCGCTATGCCCGCTACGTCAACCGCGACCTGCAGGATTACCTCGTGCCGGTCAACGCCGACATCAGGGACCTGCAGGTGATCCTGGTCCCGGAGGTAGACCACGCCGTCAATCCGGCCGGCGTCAAAGGCTTGGGCGAACTCGGCAATGTCGGTACCGCCGCCGCCGTTGCCAGCGCGGTCTACCACGCGACGGGCAAGCGCATCCGCGATCTGCCGATCAGGATCGACCAGCTTATCGCTTGACGATGCGGCGAGCGGCAGCGCGCCGCGATCTGCTCATCAATCCGCTGATTGCCGAGCCGCCGGTGCAATCGAGCACCCCCACCCGCATTGCACCGGCGGATAGCTTCCGTTCACAACCCGTCGAATTTTCCCTGCCCGCTTGCCAGCGAGCGCCCCGCTTCGGTTTCGGCGAAGCAAAGGACAGAAAAAGACTTCTTTTTGCGATCCGGCCCGGATGTTCTCTTGCCGACCTAGAACACGCGAAGGCTCGCCTGGGAGGCGACGCATAACAAGAGCGGCTCGAAATGTCCGCCCTTCCGCCGTTCGATCGCGCATCTGCGCCGTTTTGGCGAGGTGCAAGGTTGCGGGCGCCGGGTCCGGCAGCTATGTCGGGCCGGACATTCCCGGCGAGAAGGCAGAACCGATGAACGTCCTTTCCACGTCCAAATCGCACGGCGGCATCCAGGGCGTCTATTCGCACGCGTCGGAAGTCTGCGCTTGCGACATGACCTTTGCCGTCTTCGTGCCACCCCAGGCGAAGGACGGGCCTTTGCCGGTTTTGTGGTATCTCTCGGGGCTCACCTGCACCCATGCCAATGTCATGGACAAGGGCGAATACCGGCGCCTGGCGGCCGAGCTTGGACTCGTCGTCGTCTGCCCCGACACCAGCCCGCGCGGTCCGGACGTTCCCGATGAGAAGGACAATTGGCAGTTCGGCTGCGGCGCCGGCTTCTATGTCGATGCCACGCAAGCGCCCTACGCGAAGAACTATCGCATGTACTCCTACGTCACCGAGGAGTTGCCGGCGCTCGTCGCCGCCAAATTCCCGGTCGACATTTCGCGCCAGTCGATCTTCGGCCATTCGATGGGCGGGCACGGCGCGCTGACCATCGCGCTAAAGAACCCTGAGCGCTTCCGGAGCTGCTCGGCCTTCGCGCCGATCGTGCAGCCGACAACGGCGGGCTGGTCGCGGCCGGCGCTGGAAAAATATCTGGGATCAGACGAAAAGAGCTGGCGCGCCCATGACGCCACGCTGCTCATCGAGGACGGCCATCGTTACGGCGAACTGCTCGTCGACCAGGGCAGCGCCGACGGCTTCCTCCAGGATGGTCTTCGTCCCTGGCTGCTCGAAGAGGCGTGCAAAAAGGCCGGCATCGCGCTGAAGTTGCGCATGCAGGAGGGCTACGATCATTCCTACAATTTCATCTCGACCTTCATGGACGATCATTTGAAGTGGCACGCCGCGCGGATGGCATAGGCAGCGCAAACGCCCGGCAGCCCTGAACCTGAAGTTGGATAGCCGCGACGCAATCCGACGATCCAACGCGTCTTCTCATTGCGGTGAATAGGTCTCTGGAGTAATTTAGTACTTGGTTGGATGAGACGCATGCCCGCTGTCGTTATGCATGCGGTCTGCTCTGGTCCCGGCAGATTGTGAACTCTTTAACAGACCTCGGCGCCGCAAGCTGCGTTCCTGTGGCCGACAGGTCATAGCAGTTAAGGATTTGCCATGCTGCGATGCTGCGCGTTCCTTGCAGCCCTGGTTCTCGTGAGCTTCACGGCCTTCGAAGCTCATGCGGAGCGCAGGGTCGCCTTTGTGATCGGCAATTCCGAATACCGCGACATCCCGGCTCTCAAGAACCCGGACAAGGATGCCGAGGATGTGTCGAACACATTCCGCCTGGCCGGCTTCGACGTGTTCGTCGCCAAGGATCTCACCAAGCTTCGGTTCGAGGAGCAGTTCCGCAACTATCTCGCCGCGGCGGACGGTGCCGATCTCGCCGTCGTCTACTATTCGGGCCACGGTTTTCAGATCGGCGGCGAGAATTTCCTCATCCCGGTCGATGCCTCGCTCAAGGCCGCGGCCGACATCGAGGTCCAGGCGATCAAGCTCGACGACGTGCTGGAGCAGCTGCGGGCGAAATCGAAAATCCAGGTGATCATCCTCGATGCCTGCCGCAACAATCCGTTCCCGCGCAAGGACTATTGGTTGCGCGACCAGCTGATTGCCGCGGGCGGCACCGGACTTGCGCAGGTGAAGAGCTCGCTGAACACGCTGATTGCCTTCGCCACCGAGCCGGGAGCCGTCGCCTATGACGGAGCGGATGATCTCAGCCCGTTCTCGTCCGCCTTCTCGCGCCGGGCGCTGGCGCCCAACCAGGAAATCCGCACGGTGATGGCGGCGGTCCGCCGCGACGTGGTCAAAGCCACCGATGGCAAGCAGGTTCCTTGGGAGAATTCGTCGCTGATCGACGAGGTGGTGCTGATGCGCCGCGCCAGTCGACCGGCACTGCCGCCGGTGCTGGAAAAGGTCGTGCCGTCGGGCGTCGGCCCGGTGGCGCTTGACCTGCCGGAGCCGGTCGATGTCGACGGCGGCGCGGTCACCGTCAGCATCGAAAGGCCGCCGGCGCTTGGACGCCTGACGCTGGACGGCAAGCCTGTCGCTATCGGCCAGCCGATTGCGGGCAAGGATCTGCCGCGCCTTAAGATGGACGTGCCGAAAGGATCCGGCGCGCAGGAAGAGGTCGACATGCTGGCCTATGCCACGCATGACAATTGGGGCGGTCAATCCCAAGGTATCCTGGTGTTTCGGGTCAAGAACGGGAACGCCGCCGAAGGGCAGCAGCTCATGGCTTCGCTCGAGGCCGAGCAGGAGCAGCAGGTGCTGGAGCGCGGCATTCACATCACCGGCGCCGCCGAGGCGATCGAGAACCGTGACGTAAGCGTCCCGGTCGGTGTCGGCCCTGTGCCGCTGAAGCTCGTTTTCCCGACCAAGGATCCCACCGTCAGCGTGAAGCTTGCAAGCTATCCGGCAACGGGAACGCTGTCGCTGCCGGACCGGACCTTGTCTCCGGATTCAAGCCTGATGGCCGATGAAGTCGACCACTTGCGCTACGAACCCCAGATCGGCGCCGTCAAGCCGCTGAGCGTCGGCTTCGAAATAAGGGCCGACAACACGCCGTCGAAGCCGGCGACGATGAAACTGTCGCCAAGCGTCGACGCCTGTGACAGGGAGGCCGGCGAGCCTCTCGACCTGCAGGGCGTCGTCCCCGGCCTGCTGCCGAACGAAATCAGCAGCAACGCCGTGGATGTCTGCCGGGCAGCGGTGAAAGCCTATCCCGACGTCGGCCGCTTCCGTTACCAGCTCGGGCGTGCGCTGCTTGTTGCCGGCAAGGTCGAGGAGGCCAAGAAGGCCATCCAGGAAGCTGCCGACAGGGGGCATGTCCGGGCGGTGTTCGAGCTTGGCTACCTCAACGCCACGGGAACGGGAATGCCCGTCAATCGCAAGCAGGCCAATACCTTCTATGCCGCAGCGTCCGACAAGGGCGATCCCTATGGAATGACCTCGTGGGGTCGCGCTTTGTTCAACGGCTATGGCGTCGATCGTGATGCCACCAAGGGCCTGGACCTGCTGCTCAAAGCGGCGGCGATGGGGCACACCTATGCCATGAACGACCTCGCCGCGATTTTTACGGAAGGTCGTAACGGCGTACCTGCCGATCCGGCTCGCGCCGTGGCCTTCCTCAAAGCGGGCGTCGAACGGCAGGACATGTATTCGATGAACCTGCTCGGCCGAAATTATCTCGCCGGCACTGGGGTTGAGAAGGATCCCAAGAGCGCGCTCGATCTCTTCCAGAAATCCATGGATCTCGGCCAACCCTACGCTCCCGGCAGCTTGGCGCGTATGTACAGGGACGGTGTCGGTGTGCAGCAGGACCTTGCTGAGGCGCAACGCCTTTTCGAGGTAGCGACCGACCGCGGTGATCAGTCGGCCGCATATGATCGCGCGGCTCTGGAACTGCAGCGGGGCGACAAGGCGGACCAGCCTCTCGCCGTACGTTACCTTGCTTTCGCGGCGGCGCTCGATGTTCGCAACGAAATTCCAGATGCCAAGGCCACGCTGGCGAAGTTCGGAGCTAAAGCGAAAACGGCGGCCCTGAAACAGCTGCGTGGGGAACTCAAATCAAAGATTTCGGCGGAAGGCTCGTTGGACGTTCAACTGGTCAAGACGGCCAGAGCGGTCTGGGAGCAAGCCAATCCGCGTCGGGACTTGTTCTGATCAACAAGGAGGCAATGGTGGGCAGGGCATCGAAACTGGCAATCATCGCAGCATTCCTAACTGGAGTTCTGGCTGTCGCGGGGTGCACCGCCGTGACGCCCCAGGTCGAACCGGAGCCGACGACGAAGCAAAAAGTCGTTCGGACAACGACCACGCCAAAGGTGATCAAGCAGAAGAAGGTCACCGCGAAGAAGCCGATCGAACCGGCGGAGGTAACAACTGAAGCTCCGCCTCCAGTTATTCCAGCGATGGGCGGAGGCGGTAGCGGCGGCAATAGTGGTGGTGGCGGCGGCTGGGGAGGTTGACCCCAAGGGGCGCAAGGCGGCTATACGTGATCGCCGACATTCGAGCAGGCTTGGCTAGTTTGAGCAGGCTTGGCTAGTAAGCATCGGCTGGTTGCTGCTGCGCCTCCATCTCCGCCATCTGGATGCCCATTTCGACAAAGGCTGAAAGCACGGCAAACCGGTCCGCGAGCGATACCCGCGCAAGGCCTGCCAGTATCCCCGCGCCGACGGCATGGGCGGTCGGAAATTCGGCTGTCGCCTGATCGATGCCCGAGTCGCCGTCGCGCCAGCCTGCTGCCAAAGCGATCCAGGAAACCGGCGTCGCGGGCGGCACCTCAACGGCCTGGGCCACCGCCTCGCGATGGTCGGGATTGCCGGGTTCGCCGACCCAGTCGCCGACGAGCGCAAGCAATTCGAGGTCCGTGTCGCCGAGGAGCTCGGCAAGGTTGCTTAGGCACTCATGCGCCCACCAGATCGCGGCCCGCTCGGGCAGCAGATAGGCGCAGAAGGTGATTGCTTCCTCCGGCACGCGCCCGGCGAGCAGCGCCCGGCAAAACTCGATCGAGGGCTGGTCTGTCGGGACCGCTTTCATGTCCCGGGCAATGGCCGGGCAAGCGTTGAAGAGATCCCGCGCCGTCCTGAACCGGAGCCCCCTCGCCATGGCTGCCACGCCCTTATTAGGAATAGAGATACTGAAGCCCCGGCGGAGGCGCTGGTCAAGCATTAGCTTAGCAAATGACGAGCGCTCGCAGCGTGTGTTTGTTCACAGACAACCGGCGCGAGATTTGCTATCGTCCGCCGCAGCGAGATCCGCTCAAACAGGGAGTAACGGTCATGCGGTGGGCCAGTTCAGCCTTTGCATTGGCGGCCGTGCTTTTTTCGACGCACGTTTCCGCTGATCCGCTTCAGAAATCCGAAGACATCGTGAAGTTCTTCACCGGCGCGGGCAATCTCGGCGCGACGCGCGGGATTTGCGTCGGCACTGAAGAAGAGTGCAAGAGCAAGAACGACCAGACAGCGGCCCCGACCAAAACCGGGCTCGACATGATGATCAATTTCGCGCTGGATTCGGCCCAGCTCGACCAGACCGCGCGCACCGAGCTCGACGAGTTCGCCAAGGCGCTGAAAGACAACCGGTTGAGTTCGTTCAGCTTCGTTGTCGAAGGCCACACCGATGCTTCCGGTTCGGATCGCTACAATCAGGAGCTGTCGCAGCGCAGGGCGAAATCGGTTGCCGCATTCCTGACCGCGAACGGCGTACAGGCCACCCGGCTCGAAGCTATTGGTCTCGGCAAGTCGCACCCGCGCGTCGCCAATCCCTACGATCCGGTGAACCGCCGGGTCGAGATGCGGATCAGGACGGAATAAGCCGCGCAAATCACTCACGCTGCGAACAGCGATCTGCGGTAGTGCGGCAGAGCCTCAAAGGGTCGTCTGGATCGAGCTTATCAGGGCCGTGACGGCCTGCTTGTATTTCTCGAACTCCGGCGATGTCTGTCGGACCTGGGTCGTGGTCGTCTGCTGGTTCTGATCGGACGATGCCAAGCGGGTCACCTTCTGACCCATTTTCCGCTCGGCCCAGTCGACGACGTAGCTGGTGGTCTTGCCGGTAAGGAAAGGGTTGGCCTGGATCACGGAGGAGCCGAGCACTGCGCTCAATTGCGCCGAGCCGGGCGCCGCCAGCACCTGGGCAGCACCCTCCATGCCCAGGAAATGGCAGAGATAGAGCCGCCCGGCGGTGATCTGGTGGCCGCGGGCGCGAAGATAGGCTTCGCCCTCGCGCGCCAGATTACGCACCATCTCGCGCGACAGTGTGGCATCGTAGCGGAGCGCGAGCAGGTCGGCGGTCGACAGCGAGCGGGCGAGATCGGGCCGATAGGTATTCATCATCCGGATCCAGGTCTTGGTGATGAACTGACCGGCACCGGTCGCCGAGGAGAGTGGGTTCTTGGCTCGCGCTTTGCCGCCGCTTTCGACATGGACGATGCGGTCGGTCAGCGTCTCGACGGCAGCATCGCCGTAGCCGCCGCTGGCGCCGCCGGAAGCATAGGTGGCGACCGTGGTGACCGTACCCAGCGGATCAATCGCCTGGCCGCTCTGGTAGAGCTCGAAATGCAGGTGCGGGCCGGTCGAAAGTCCGGTGGTGCCGATATAGCCGATGATGTCGCCGGCCTTCACCTTGGTGCCGACGCCGCTCGCGATGGCGAATTTCTGCATATGCGCGTAGCGCGTCTCGCGCCCGTTGGCATGCGTAATCTTCACCAGATTGCCATAGCTGCCGCCATCGCCCTGGAAGGTGATTTCGCCGTCGAAGGCGGCCATGATCGGCGTGCCGACCGGAGCGGCCCAGTCGACGCCTTTATGAATGCGAACGGTGCCCAGGATCGGGTGTTTGCGCGGGCCGAACGTCGAGGTCATCACCCCGCTCACCGGCGTGACCATGCCGTTGGTGACGTTGAGCGAGCGAACCTCGTCATTGCCCGTCACACACGCATACTGGCCATCGCTCTGCTGGAAGACGAAACAGTCGAGCGTCTTCTCCGTGCCCTGAACGCCGACATAGAGGACTCGTCCGGAGATTTCGCCCTGGCCGCGCGGCGTCTGCGAGTAGATCAGCACCAGCCGCTGGTCCTCGCTGGCGAAGGCGTCGAGATCCTGTCCTCGCGACAGATACATGATGGCCTCTCCGATCACGCTGGTCGGAACCTTGTTGCGCGCGGCCGTCGAATATATCGCATCGAGCAGGCGATATTGGCGCTTGGGCCCGCCTTCGTCGGATGCGCCTGAATAGTTGAAAAGGTCCTCCCGCACCCACGGGTCGACGCCCGACACGAACGCGCCCGCTCCATTGCGCGTCAGCGTGCCGACATAGACATTCCTGGCGTAGATCGAGACCTGCATAAGCGACATGGTGGTGGTCTCGCGGTTCGGCCTGAATCCTCGCATCGCCACGACAAAGCCCGCCCCCAGCCCGTCACGGTTGAACAGCGTCTTCAGCGCTTCGCCCGCCAGCTTCGCGTCGTCGGCGGAGAAATGCGCGTCGGCGACGACGCTGTCCAGGCTGCGGTCGTTGAGGATTTTTACGAATGTGTCCTCGGTCGCCTCGAAGCGCTGGTATTCGCTGCTGACGGTCGCAACGGTCGTGTTGTTCTCGATCTGGGTCTTCTTGAAAGCGGGAAGGGCGGCCTCGCCCTGGTCGACGGTCTCGCCCCAGCCCGCTTCCGGATCATCGGCATCCGCCTTGGGCGCTGAACTGGCAGGAGCTTCGCTCTCGTCGGGGGCGGCCTGAAGGTCGTTCTCAAGATCGCCTTGCTGGTCGTCGGCTGCGCCCGGAGCGAGGGGGGCGGCTTGCCGATCCTGCGGCGCCGTTGCAGGAAATTTCGGCGCGGTCTGCCGCTGCGCCTGGAAGAACGCGAAATCCTCCTGCGTCGAGGGGATCGTCGTCATGAATTTTTCGCTGGCGCTCAACATTACATCGGACAGGATTTCGATCTGCGGCGAGGCGCCGGAACTGTCGAGCTCGGCCGGGCGCGCGACGGTCTTGCCCTTGGCCGTGTCGGCATCGGGCGCGAGCGTGATCCACATCGGATCGCCGGCGAGGTCGATGATGGCCGGCACATAGACCGAAGCGTCGGGCGGCACGTCATCCATCCCCTCGACCGGATGCAGTTCCTCGTCCTCGTCGCCGAAGGACCAGTAATCGCGTGTGAGGTAGAAACCCGTGGCTGTCGAGACGAGGACGAGTGCCGCAACGCCGGAAAGAATCCAGCGCCACAGCTTGCGTCGCCGCTCGGCAAGGCGCGCCTGCTTCTTCAGTTTGAAGCTCGTGTCGATGCTGTGCGTCACGGGCCGTTCCCGCTCAGGAAATAGGTCCAGCGCACCTGCTCCTGCGTGTCGACCTCGACAAAGCGCGCCGCGATATGGCCGCGCTGCCAGCATTCGTCGATGCCGCGGATCGAGAAGCGGCGCCGGTCGATGCACATCTCGATCGATCCGGTGAGGATCGCATGGCCGAAGACGTCCGTGGCGTAGATGTAGATGTAGCGGTTGGTCAGCTCCTCGCGGATGACGTTGACGCACTGGTTGGCGCCGATCGTCCACCAACCGTCGGTCTGGTCGGCATCGTCGACCTTCTGTCCGACGGCGAGGTTGACGACGTCGAGCGTCTGGTTGCAGACGGTGAATTCGGCATGTGCCTTGTTGACGGATAGCACGGAGAGCAACGCCGTGCCGGCAAGCGCAGCAAGCTTCATACGGCCGATGCGATCAGCAACAGGCCGGATCGGTCCGCGCTCCTTGCGTGACTGGGACAGGGTGGAAGAGAACAGGCGGCAGAGAACCATCGGCGTCCGCGCTATCCGCCAAGCCGGAAATACTTGGCGGTGGCCGAAAATCCGGAATCGTCCGCCTGGATCTCCTTAAGGATCCGGGGCAGCACTTCCGAGGCGGGGGTCGGGCCCGCAAACATCGCGGCCTGGACGTCCCGTGGCCCGGTGATCACCAGGATGACCTGAGGCAAAGCCTTGCCGGCCGCCTTGTCGTCAGCGGCGAGATCGATGGCGATCTTGAAGGTCGCCCTGTCCGGCTGCGCGACCATGCGGCTGTCGAGGTTGAAGGCGGTGCCATTGTGGTTGATCAGCAACACGCTGGAGATGAGCCCCCCGCGCGTCACCAGCGTGCCGCTGATCGGTGATCCGTCAGGCACCGATGTCCGGTCGAGCATGAGCTGCGGTCGTTCAGCCTCGCTTCGGTCGAGAAGGTGCAGGAAGGTGGGTACGCCGCATTGTGATGGGGTAATCAGGCGCACGCTGATGTCCGGCTCCACGTTGAACCTGGACTGGAACGCACCAAGCAGTTGCTCGAAAGGCTGCACGGCGGTTCCGAATCCCTCGATGGCCGCGGATGTGCCCGTTGCCGATGTCAGGGTCGCGTAGAAGCAATTGCCGCCGCTGAAGTCGCGCACCCAGGAGGCGCGCTGAGCCAACGCGTCGGTTTTGTTTGCCGGCGGCGGAACCTGGGGCTTTGGCAGATTGATTGCGACGTCGGTATTTTGAGATGGCTTGTTGGCCGGCGGTGGCTGCGGCAGTGGTGCCGGTTGTGTGGTCGAGACTTTCGGCCTTGCCGGCTGAGTAGCCGCTTCGGGCGCTGCCGGCTGGCGCGCAGTCGAAGCCGGCGCCTGATTTTGGTTTTCCGTAACTTGCGGCGCCGGCGTCTTCGACTTCGACAATTTGGACAGAGCGTCGACGAGGTCGGATGCGCTCGGTTTCGTCGCCGGCGGTTTTGCTTCCGGCGCCGCAGCAGCTTCCGCTGTCGGGCTCGACGGCTTTTGGTTTTCCGCTGCTTTCGGCAGGGGTGCCGGCAAGTTCTCGACCGACGGCTGAGCCGGTTCGGCCTCCGCCGGCTGCGAGGCTTTCGCCTGGTTGTTTTTGGCCAGGCTCTCTGAAAGGGCAGGCGGTGTCGGCTCGGATTTCTGTCCGGTCTCTACTTGCGCCTGTTTCTGGGCGGTCTTGTCCTGCGGTTGCGGCGCAGCCGATAGGGCAGGCTGTGTCGGCTTCTGCTCAGTCTCGGCCTGCTTCTGGACGGGTTGTGTCGTGTCTTGCGGTTGCGGCAGAGCCGGAGCGGCAGGCTTTGCCGGCTCAACGGCGGCTGAGCTGTCCGCCTTCGGTGCTTCCGGCTGCGGTTCGGCCGGCGCTTGCGGCCGAGGTTGCGGTGCCTCTGGCTGAGGCGTCGATGCCTCCACTACCGGCTTGGGCGCTTCCGCGACGGGTTTTGCTGCCGGCTTCGGCGTAAGAGGCCCAGGCTTTTCAACGGCAGGCGGAGTGACCAACGCGCCGCTTAAATAGACGCCGGCCGCCGCCAGGACTGCCAGAACCGCGACGCCGCCCGCTATAGCCGGGATCCGCGAGGGCTTTCGCTCCGCAGGTCGGCTTGAGGCACTGGCCGGAGCCGCCGCCGGCGCCGGCCTCGGTTGCGACAGGTGCGCAGGCCGCACATGCGGAACGAAACGCGGTTCGTCGGAGGCAGCAGAAGCCGGGGGACTGGAGTTTGGCAACGCCGTCCAGCCGGCGCGTGGCAAGCCGGATCGTTCGCGCGGAGGAAACGATCCGGGCGGCGGCAAGGTCGCGTCGAGGTCGTCGTCGCGCGTTGCCCTGGCGATCTCGGCCATGCTGGCGGGCCGGCCTTGAGGATCCGGCTGCAACATCGCTTCGATGAGCTCGCGGAAATCGGGATCGATGTCCGACAAGTCCGGCACGGTGCGGCGCTTCTCGATGACCTCATATTGCGAGCCGCTCATGTCGAGCGGCTTCCCGCGCAGCGCGGCGGCCAGCACCAGGCCGAGGCTGTAGATATCGGATTGCTCGCTGACCTCGCCGCCATAGAGGCCGAGCTGTTCGGGAGAGACGTAATTGTATTTGCCGGCGAATTTCCCGCCGATCAGCGTCTCGCCGCCGACATTCGCCGAGCGCGCGATGCCGAAGTCGATGATCTTGGCCCGCTCGACCCGGCCGCCCGGCAGGATGATGTTGTCGGGCGAAAGGTCGCGGTGGACCGCGCCGGCCTGATGGACGGCGCTCAGGCCCGAGGCGAGACGATGGCAAAGCCGACGCACGTCCGGTGGCGCCATCGGGCCGCGCCGCATGACATCGAACAGCGACTGGCCGTCGACGAACTCCATCGCCAGGTAGGGGCGGCCGATGCCCGGATCGATGGTGAAGACGTGGTATCGCACCACCGCGTCATGCGACAAATGGTTGAGGATCGAGGCTTCCTTGCGGAACAGCGACAGGATGGTTTGGTCGCGCGCGAACTCGGGCAGCACGATCTTGATCGCGACATGGTCGCCGGTCTGGATATTGTGGCCGCGATAGACTTCGCCCATGCCGCCGGATGCGATGCGCTCGTCAAGCTCGTAAATGCCGCTGAGCTGCGTGCCGACGCCGGTATTTGCGAGGTTCGGCGAAATCCGCGTCCTGTCGTCGTCGCTCATCTGTCTCAGCCCCTGGACCGATCCGCATCGAGCGGTCCGTTGCGTCCGTCGCCGATCCTGACCAGCACGATGGTGACATTGTCCGTTCCGCCGCGCGCCAGCACCGTCCCCAGCAGCTTCTCGCACGCGGCTTGCGGCGGCGCGGACTTCACCGCCGCTTCGATCTCGGCGTCGCTGACATGCGCGGTGAGCCCGTCGGTGCTCAATACGAAGATATCCCCCGGCATCAGCTCGCCTTGCTGAAAATCGATCTCGAGTTCGTCGCTGACCCCGACGGCGTGGGTGATCACATTGCGGCGCGGCCAGGTGAGCGCTTCCTCCGCGCTGATCATGCCCCGGTCTAGCAGCTCCTGGACTTCGGTATGATCTCTGGAAATCTGCGAGATAGCGCCGCCGCGTACCAGATAGATGCGGCTGTCGCCGGCCCACAGGCCCGCGAACCGCCCCTCCATGGCGAGCAGGGCGGCGAAGGTGGAGCCGATGGTGATGCCGCGCGAACGCGATATGTTGCGGATCTCGGCATTGGCGCGGCTCAGCCGGTCCTCGAAACGGGCGCGAAGGTCCGGCGCCGAGCTCGCAATGCCGATCGTCGCCAGGTGGTCGACGATGCTGGCCGAAGCGACCTCGCCGGCCTCATGGCCGCCCATTCCGTCGGCCACCACCCAAAGGCCGGCTTGTTGCTCGACCAGATAGTTGTCTTCGTTGTGGTCGCGCACACAGCCCTTGTGGCTGACGCCGAAACTCTCAATGGAAAGGGCGACAGTGCTCAATTTGCCACCAAGCGCTTCGCGAGCGTCCTCTGTGACGAACGATGGGCCGCGTGCCCAGGCCAGTTTGCCACAAGCGCATACTTTAGAGTATCAAAATGAAGGCGAGAGACGGTGGTGCTCGGGAACGATCCGATCGACCATGACGGCGCCATCTCAGAATGCCTTCGGACAGCTGAACGCGGACAGCGCCGGGAGCAGGAAGGGATTGGCGCCAGAGCCGCTCTCCATCTTGTAGGCGACATCGCGTCCGCCGATCACGAAGCGCGCCTCGGCGCCGGCGCCGTTGCTGGTGACGCTCGCCTTGTCCAGCAGGCGCTTCAGAGCCCATGGCCCTTCGAATTTGAGGGCGGACTCGCGGCCGGGCATCTCCGGCGTCAGGCTGAGGCTCGCGGATCCGGAAGCGCCGCCGCCCGGCCATGTCACCGTGCTCGGCGCATTGCCGGCCTGCGTGCTTTGCACCGTCTGCCCATCTACGTTGAGCACCGCGCTGTCGACCTCGCTGTTCAGAGAGGAGGGCGTGAAGGTGATCGAGACCGACGGCGCCGAACCGCCGGAGGCGAAGAAGGCGCTGCGGATTTCCGCCGCCGCCTGGAACGCCTTCAAGGTCGATTTGGCGAGGTCGCGGCTGGAGCGGGCCTCCTGCTTCCAGGTCCAGTCCTGGCCTGTCATGTCGATCAGCGGCGTCAGGTTCTGCGCAAAGAACCGGTCCATCAGGCCGCCCGGTGCGAACAGCTTGGCGAAATCGGCAAGAGAGATTTCCTCGCTGCCGTCGCCGGCAAAGGGATAGTGGCCGTTGACGGCTTCCTCGCAGGGGCGCGTGACCGTCTCGTCGAGCATCTGGTTGAGGTTGGCTACCGAAGTCTCGGCGACATTGCCTTCGAACTCGTCCGCCGCCGCGTCGACCATGCGCGCGAGCTGCTTGGGCAGGCGCGACGCATTGGCGCGCATCGTCGAAATCTGCAGCTTCAGGTTCGCGTTGACGCGCTCCGTCTGCGCGGGGACATCCGCTGCCAGCTTCACGCTCTGGTAGATGTCGTGGAAGTTTTGCGTCAGCGCATCGAGCGGGCGGCGACCGCTGGAGCCGCTCACCAGCGCTTGGAACGGCCTGAACTGCGCCTCGACGGTGGCGCCGGCATTCTGCGTGGCGGACGAGCTTGCCCCGGCGCGGCTCTGCGACTTGCCGCCGGCGATCTGCAGACCGATGCGGGCGAGACCCTTGGCCATAACGACCGGGTCCTGCTGCGCCGTTCCGGTGTCGCCTGCGAAGGCGGCGCCGTCTTTTGTCAGGGCGGTTTCACCGGCAATGGCCGTGAACAGCCGGTCCAGCGGCGAGCCCGGCGAGGCGGCGGCCGAGAGCGTGATATATTGCGGCTTGTCCTTCAGCATCGCCTTGAATTTCAATTGGTCGAGCGCGCCGTTCCAGGCGGAGGCGAACTCCTTGCCGTAGCGATCGATGAGTTCGGGGCCGAGCCTGGGCAGGTCCTGATCGATGCCGCCCTGCTCGCCGCCGCCGCCGAGAACCCACTGGTCATCGACCAGCATTTGCGCGATGCGCGAGAGCTGCGGCAGGTAGAAACCGTTGAACCCCGCCTTGGTGTAGAGGCCGGGAACGCCAAGGTCGGCGAGCTCTGCGCCGTCCATGCGTTCGAACAGCAGCTGCGCCTCCGGACCGGCTTTGGCGGCAACGGAAAAATCCTGGAGCCTTGCCGCATAGACCGCCGATCTGATCAGCGCCGACGCGCGGTCGGCAAGGCTCATGCGTCCGAGCGAGCGTTGCGCGGCCTCGACCAGCGGCTGGTTGAGCTCGAACACCGGGTCGTAGGCATCGTCGAGCGCCAGCATGGCGCGCAGATGCTTTTCGAGCTGCGCGCGGCCTTCGCGGTTGTTCTCGCCGGGGTAGCGGTTTTCCTCCCAATCCTGCTTCATCCAGGAGACGATCAACTCGTCGTCGACCTTGGGCGCCTTGCCGCCCAGCATCAGATAGATCTTCAACGGTTCGTAGAGCGCGATCGGGTCGGCCATCTTGGCCTGGATCGTGCGCTCCGCCTGAACCAGCAGACGCGAGCGGAAGCTACGCTCCAGCGCCTGCCGATAGGCGGATTTGGACGCCGACAGAAGCCTCTCCCGCTGGCTGAGCCCGAAACTCTCCTCGATCGGCTTCGTTTGGCCGGCGGTCTCATATCCCGCCGGCAGGTTGCGCAGTTGATCGAGCGGGCCGATGACGTTCTCGAGATCGACATCGGTGACGGTCGTGCTCCTGAGCAGCGAATCCGCGCTGTCGCGATACTGCGCCATCGCCTGTCTCGTGGAGCCGATCAGCGACTTGTTGGCAAAGTAGCTGAGGCCCAGCACGCCGAGCGCTGCAAAAGCTGCCAATGCGATTGCGGCGAGGCTGCCAAACCTGGCGAGCCTGGCGCGCCGCTCCGCTGTCTTGTCGAACGAGACCCAGCCGGCCTCGGGGAAGATCACCTTCGCCAGAAGATCATGCAGGAAAAAGCTCTTGCCGGTACCGGAAAAATGCGCCTGCGAAGCGCTGCCGAAATTGCGGCCGATCGCGCCCAGCACTTGGTCGATCGGTGTTCCTTCCTGCGTGCCCGACGAGAAATAGAGGCCGCGCAGGCTGACATTCACCTGGGCCCGCGAGGCATCGAAAAGGCTGGTGACGAACCGCACGACGCGGGTTCGCAGCGCGGCGAACTGGGCCGGGAAGCCGAAGATCGCGATGCGCGCCACCGGATCGGCCTCGTCCTGCAGGCGGTCGGCGATCTCGTCCGCAAGCTGCCTGGCCAGCGCGTCGAACTCGGCCGAGGTTTCGCTGACCATGTTCCTGTTGCGGTCGGTGGTCTGGAACGTCGCACCCCAGACCTTGCGCCGGCGGACTTCATCGAAATCGCCGAAATAGTCCATGAAGCCGGCAACGAGGTCCGCCTTGGTGAAGAGCAGGTAGACCGGGAACTGGATCTTCAGCGTCTCGTGCAGCTCCCGCAGCCGGCTTCGTATCTCGATGACATGCGCATCGAGCTGCTGGTCGTCGAAGCCGATCAGATCGGCGACGCTGATGGCGAGGATCACGCCGTTGATCGGCTGCCGGGTGCGGTACTTCTTGAGCAGTCCAAGGAAGCCGAGCCAGCTCGCCTTGTCGCGCTCGGCATCCGAATCCTGCATCGTGTAGCGGCCGGCCGTATCGATCAGCACGGCATCGTCGGTGAACCACCAGTCACAGGACCGCGTGCCGCCGACCCCGGCCAGCGGCTGGGCATTGCCGGAGCCGGCAAGCGGAAATTTCAGCCCCGAATTGACCAGCGCCGTCGTTTTGCCGGCGCCCGGCGGGCCGATGATGATGTACCAGGGGATCTCATAGAGGAAGTTGCGCCTGCCGCTCGACTGCTTCAGGGTCGCGATGGCCTCGCTCATACGCGCTTCGAGCACCCCTGAATCGTCGTTGCGGTCGCCGCTGCGAACGATGCCCGTCTCAATCGCCTTCTGCGCCTTGCGCGCTTGCCAGAAGCGGATGCCGTAGAAGATTGCGAGCAGCGCGACGGCCACGCCGATGATCGTTGTCCGGAGCCAGACCGGTCCGAGCGGACGTGTATCGGCATACCGGATCAGCGGCCCGGCATACCAGACCGCAGCCGAGAAGCCGGCAAGCGCGAGCAGGCTGAACAGCCGCAGCACCCAGCGCATCAGTGCCGCTCCCCGCCGCGCGCGCTCACAACGTCTCCTCCTTCGGGATCATCACGTCGACGCGGCGGTTTTTGGCGCGGCCGTCCGCCGTCGCATTGTCGGCGATCGGTTCGTCCTCGCCCTTGCCGTCGACCGCGACCCGCGATGGGTCTTTGAGCTCGTTTGCCACCATTGACTGGACGGCTTTGGCGCGCGCGACGGAAAGATCGAAGTTCGATTTGAACTGGCTCGACTTCTTCGGCTTCACATTGTCGGTGTGGCCGACGATCCATATTGGTCCGGGCTCGGCATTGAGAGCCGTGGCGATGTCCGCGGCGATGGGCTGGAACTCCGGCTTCAGCTCGGCTTGCCCGGGCGTGAACAAGAGCTGGTTGCTGATTTCGACCACGATGAAGTTGCCCTTCGTGCCGACCGTCAGCCCGCCGCCGGCGATTTCGCTGGCGAGCGCGGCGCGTATGCGGTCGATCTGGGTTACGGTGGGAACGGCAGGAGGCGGCGGGGTGGCTTCCGGCGGAGCGGCTACAGCCGGCTCGGCAACCGGAGCGACGCTCGCGCGCTCGATGGTGACCGGCGTCGAGGGATTGAGCGCCAGCAATTCGCCGGCTGTTGCGTCGCCCTCGTCGGTGATCAGGATCCGTAGCCCGAGGAAGGCCGCCGTGACCAGGGTCGCGGCGGCGGCCGCGACCGCCCATAGCGGCAACCGCGCCCGGGGCTTTGACAGCGCCGCCGCCATGCCTTGCCAATGGGGCGAGATGTCGTCCTCGGCGCGCGGTTGAAAATAGCGGATCGTGTCGTAGACGTCGCGCCGGACGCGTTCGAGCGCGTCCCGTTCGCCGACCCTCCCACGATACTGGCCCTCGAACCCGAGCGATAGGCACGCGTGCATCAGTTCGAGCAGGTCGTGATGACCCTCCGGCCGGCCCAGGATCTTGTTCAGCGCCTCGTAGAAACCGGCGCCGGTTGGCTTGGTGTGGAAGAACCGCGCCACCAGGCTGTGCCCGATCCAGCCGTCGTCCTTCGGCCACGGCAGGTTGCCGACCAGATCGTCGGCGGTCTCGCATAGCGCAAATTTAGCAATCCGCGCGTCTTCCTCGGCGATGCCGGCTTTCGTCATCTCCCGCTCGAATGTCTCGATCGCTTCGGTGATGTGCTCCGCCAAAGGGGCCGCCTGCCGCTCGACCGGGATCAGCCGCAGCTGGCCGAACAGCATCAGAAAGGGCGCCGCGGCCGCGAGGATTGGATTTGCCGCGGCGTAATTCACGCCATCCGCGGCACTAAGCAGGATTTCCTGTTGCAACGCGGGCGCCGCCGCTGCAGCGGCAGCCCCGGGAACCGGGTTTTGAACGACCACGGTTCCGGAGGACCAGCCTGTCGGCATCCGCCGGCCGAGGCCGGGGTCGAAAACCGTCGATTCCCTGGCGGGTGGCGCAGCGGGCTCAGCGCCAGCCGAAGAAGAACTCGCGGGAGCCGCGGGCGAGCGTTGTCTTGGCCGTGGCGCTCGGATGACGGTCTTGTCCGCCGGCCGGGAGGGATCGTCCTTCGAACTCATCGGCGATCCACCGTCGCGGCGCGGCGAACATTTCCTTGACGGGAAATGAGGTCGGCTTGCGGCTTTTCAAGCCGAGCTTTGGGGGCGGGCCGGATGGAAAGGCTCATCTCGCCGAAACATGACATTGCTGCACACGCCCCAAGCCACGCCGCTTTGCCCGCCAGGCAAGCTTCCGTACGCTATCCTAACCGTACAGGCAGCTGATTGAAATCGGAAAGCAGGATGCTCGAAGCAGCGCTTTCTTCTGTGAGACCCGTCACATAGCCCGGGTTCACCTACTTCTGCTTGCTGGCCTTGGCATAGGCTTCGCTGAAATAGGCCAGGAAGACGTCGAGCATGCCGTTTTCATGCTTCTCCTCCATCGTCCGCCAGGTGGCGACGAGGGCATCCCACGCCTGGCTCTTCTTGGATGAGAAGGAGGCCGGCGGGAGCTTCCTGGCGATGGCTTCCGGCGACAGGTCGTCGAGCAGCCTGGAAAGCGCTGCCTGCATGGCGGCGTAAGTTGCCAATTCATGCGTCTTGAGGTCCCGGAAGGCGTCCTCGACGCTGTGCGCGGCGTCGAGATAGCCGGTCCGGCGTTTGGCGAACATGATCTCCAGTATGTCGTCGGTGCCGGGAACGAATTTCAGCGGGTTGTTGTTTTCGGCGCTGATCATCGTGCGGTTGGCGCTCTTGGCCAGCACCTTGGCCGCCGCGCGCGCCTTAAGCAGCAGCGACAGTTGCTCGACCGTGGTTCTGAGCACGGTACCGATCTCGGCGGCCACCTCATGCGGATCGCGCGATTGAAGCAGGTCGGGCGAAATGCCGGCCGCCCTCGCGATATCCTGCAGCAGCATATCGGTTCCCGCCGGCTGGCTACCCGGCTTCGCCGGCGCTGGGGGCGGCCGCAGCGCCGAAGATGTCGATGCCGCTCCCGTCCCGGGCCGCTGTTCCGTCCGACTGAAGAAGGGCTCTTTGCCGAGCTCCAGCGGTCTGCCCGTCGATGGCGGCAGTTCGCGTTGCGTCGACGCTGGCCGGGTTCGCGGGTGGCCGGCGGCGGCGCCTTCCTCGTCAATTGATACCGCAACGACATAGCGGCCGATCAGCATCCGATCGCCATGCGCCAGCCGGTGCGGACCGGCCATGCGCTGACTGGAGCCGTTGACGAAAGTGCCGTTGCGCGAGATGTCGTAGAGCCAGAAGCCGCCCGCCTGGAAGCGGACTTCGCAATGCCGGCCCGAGATGATCTTGTCCGGATCGGAAAGCGTCCAGTCGCAATTCTCGCGCCCGATCTCGAAACTGCGGTCGCGGGCGGCGTAGCTCGCGGCGGCGCCGGATGGCAGCCTGTCGACATTGCTGATCTGGAGCGAGATGAACATCCGGAAGCGTCGCCGAACTTGGTCAACAAATGCTTATTCTTCACGCAACTCCGAACGGAAAATCGCTATGCGGTGTTCCGGGAATTGCCCTGGCATTCTAGCAGCTTGCGAGCGCGGCGGGAGAGGAGCGTTTCACACCGGCGCTTGGCGGGTTTAGCCACAGCTGTTGTTTGGCCGCCACCAAACATGTGCTAGGCTGAAAAAGGTCCAGTGCGGTGGGTGCGAAAAGTTCCCGAACGTGATGCGGTTAACATAGCGGGGGCTTCAATCCATCATACTGGCGGCCGCGTCCAGGAGGGGCACGACCCATGCCGAACGAACGCGCCACGGTTGTGCAGACACCCGTCGGCGGCGATGTGCTGACCTTCACCCATCTCGTCGGGCGCGACGAGATCAGCCGTTGTTTCGCCTATACGGTCGGTTTCGTCTCCAAGAGCCAGGACGTCGATCCGCTGAAGATGCTGGGCGGCGTCGTTTCGGTCGAGGGCGAATCCGATCCGAAACGCTGGTTCAGCGGGCTTGTGTCGGAATTCAAGCTCATCCGCATCGAGGACAGGCTCGGCTTTTACGAGGCGATGGTCAGGCCATGGCTCTGGTTCCTCGGCAACACCACCGATTGCCGCATCTTTCAAAATATGACGGCGGTCGAGATCGTCGAGAAAATCTTCTCGAAATACGGCATCGCGAAATTCGAGAAGCGGCTGCAAGGGTCTTATCCGCAGCGCGAATATTGCGTCCAGTATGACGAGAGCGATCTGGATTTCGTGCAGCGGCTGCTTGAGCACGAGGGCATCTTCTATTTCTTCGAGCATGACGAGGGCAAGCATACCCTGGTGCTCTGCGACGCGATGAGCAAGCTGAAGCCGGCACCGGGCTACGAGAAGGTGCTCTACAATTTCGAGGGCCAGGGCTCGCGGCGCGACGTCGAGTACATCACCGAATGGATTCCAGGCAGCGCGGTGCGGCCGGGAGCCTATGCCCACACCGACTTTGATTTCGAGAAGCCCGGCGCGGATTTGATGGCGAAGTCCGCCCAGCCGTTCAGCCACAAGGAGGCCGCGGGCGAGAACTATCGCCAGCCCGGCGCGCATCTCGATGTCGGGCGAGGCGACACGATTGCGGGAATTCGCCGCGAGGAGCTTCAGGCCGTGCACCAGCGCAGCACGGCGGTGGGCACCGTGCGCGGCCTCTTCTCTGGCTGCAAGTTCAAGCTGGAAAGCTTTCCGCGCGACGACCAGAACCAGGACTATCTGGTGATCAGCGCCGAGTACCGGCTGTTCGATCCGGGCTACCGGACCCAGAACGAGGCCCATAGCGAGAATTTCAAGGTGGTGCTCGGCGTTGCGCCCACCAAGTTGCCCTACCGGCCGCCGCGCATCACCCCGCGGCCGATCATGCGCGGCCCACAGACAGCGACGGTGGTGGGCCCCTCGGGCGAGGAAATCTTCACCGACAAATATGCGCGCGTGAAGGTGCAGTTCCACTGGGACCGCCTGGGCAAGAAGGACCAGAACTCTTCCTGCTTCGTGCGGGTGTCGCAAACCTGGGCCGGCAGCGGCTGGGGTTTTATTCAGATCCCGCGCATCGGCCAGGAGGTGATCGTCGACTTCATCGAAGGCGACCCGGACCTGCCGATCATCACCGGCCGGGTCTACAACGCGTCGCAGATGCCGCCCTACGGGCTGCCGGGCAATGCGACGCAATCGGGCTGGAAGTCCAATTCCTCAAAGGGCGGCGGCGGTTACAACGAGCTGATGTTCGAGGACAAGGCGGGCTCCGAACTGGTCAATTTCCAGGCGCAGAAAGACCACCACCTGCTGATCAAGCACGACCGCAACAAGCTGGTGCAGCACGACCAGTCCGACCGCATCGACCACGACGCCAAGCACTCCGTCGGCCACAACCTCGACGAGGACGTCGGCAACAACAAGACGGTCAAGATCGGCGTCGACCAGACCACCAACATCGGCAGCAACGACACCGAAACGGTGGGGGCGAACCGTTCGCTGACGGTCCACGCGAACGAGACCATCCACATTGTTGCGAACTCGACGGAGAATATCGACGCGAACCACTCGCAGACGGTTGGCCTAGTGCAGACGGTGACGGTGGGTGCGGCGCGCGTCGATACCGTGGGAGCGGCTGAGGCGCGAACCGTCGGCGCCGCGCAGACGAACACGATCGGCGCGACACGCTCGGTGACGGTGGGCATCAGTCAAAGCCATTCCATTGGCGCCGGTGATTCCTGGGACATTGGTGCGGGGCAAGATATCAATATCGGTGCCGGACAGACTGTTGCGATCGGCGCATCACAAGCGACAAGTGTAGGCGCCTCGCGCAGTGCCAACATCGCCTCCAACGATGCCACCGACATCGGTGGCGGTCATATGCTTAAGATCGCCAAGGGCAGCAAGATCGATGTCGGCGAGAGCGGCGTTATCGACGTCGGCAAGAATTTTACGCTCGATGCCAAGGAGAGCATCACCCTGAAAACGGGAAGCGCGCAAATCGTGATGAAGAAGGATGGGACGATCATCATCGAGGGCAAGGATATTACCGTCAAGGGCTCCGGTAAAATCAACATCAAGGCCTCGAGCGACGTGATCATCAAAGGCTCGAAGATCAACGAGAACTGAGGACGACGATGAGCAAGCTCAAGGCGAAGATCGACGGCGTTGTGATCGGTGCTTTTCTGGGATTTGGGGAAGATGCACCACTGGTCGTTTTTCCCGGCAATCCTGAGAAGACAGCGTTGCCTGCTCGCACTCTGTGCGAATTGTCGTCGGACATGATCGGCCGTGACGTGGCATTGCTGTTTCAGGAAGGCAATCCACGCAAGCCGCTTATTGTCGGACGCATTGTCGAGCCAAGCCGCTCCAAAACTGACCCACATGTTGTCCGCGACGGACAGCGAGTTCGGATCATCGCTGAAGATCATTTGGAACTGAGGTGTGGCAAGGCGACGATTCTCATGGAAGCGGACGGCCGCATCACAATTCGTGGCGCTCACATCACCAGCCATGCCAGCGGCGCGCAGCGCATTCGCGGCGGCTCGATCAATCTCAACTGATGGCTTCGGCAGGCGAACAGCTCTTCGTCCCGGCGCGGCGCGTCGCGGTGGAGGCTGTGCGCCAGCACGTCGAGCAGGCCGCGTTTCTATGGGCACAGCGGGACAGCTGGGGCCAGGAGGATCCGCCGGACGAGACAGTGATCAGCGAGATCGGTGATCGCATTGAGATCAATCTGGATGGTCTGCGGATCGCCAGCGCGGCCGCATGGCCGGCAGCCGAACGACAGCTCGACGATTTTCCCGAAAAGGGCGAGTTTTTCGTCATCGGCTGGATGGCGATCGAGCAGGGCGACGCTAAGCGCATCGACCAGACCGTGGCGGCGGCAAAAAAGCTCGACGAGCGACGCGGGCTTGTCGGTGCGCTGGCCTGGCACCAGCCGCCGAGGATCGGTCACCTCGTACACGACTGGCTGCTCGCGCCGGACGCGTTCAAGCGCTATTTGGCGGTGGGCGCCTGCCTTGAGCACGGCGTCGACCCCAGGCAATTGCTTCATCGCTTAGTCAATGACCCCGATGCGACGACGCGTGCATTCGCCTTGCGTCTGGCCGGCCGACTGAGACGCGCGGATCTGGCGCGCGAGATGGCGGCGGCGCTGGAGTCGGAAGACGAGATCGTGCGGCTATGGGCCGGATGGGCTCTGACACAACTTGGCTCCGGCGATCTGGCGCGGGTCGAGTTGCGCAAGGCCGCTGTCGCCGGCGGACCCGACGCGCTGATTGCCTTGCGGGCCGCGATCGCGCCCGGCCCCGAGAAAGACGTGCGCGCCTGGATGGGCGGGCTGATGCAGTCCGCCGCCACCGCGCCGCTCGCGGTGCGCGGTATTGGCATGCTGGGCGACCGCTCGATTCTGCCCTGGCTGATCGAGCGGATGAAGGAGCCCTACGTAGCCGTCGCTGCATGCGCAGCTTTTCTGGAGCTTTTTCCCGAAGCGCGAGAGGAGACGAAGCTGTTTACGGCCGATCCGACGGATTTGGGACCGGCGTTTGCAGAGTTTTTCGATGATGAGGTGGTCGGCGTCGCTGTCCCGGATCGAGTGGAATCCTGGTGGGCTCAAAACCGCGTGGTGTGACCCTAAGGTAGAATCGGATGGCTAAAGAAGTAGCGCTGCCCGGGCTGATACTTTCCTCGTGGATTGCCGTCGAAGAATTCCTCCAGAATGGCCATGATGGCTAGACGGTCTGGACGCCCCAATTCATTAAAGAACGAAGAACAATTCACGCCCGTATTCGCTTCAAATATCAGCCTGCCGCGATAAAACCGCTCGCTCTGCAAATTTCCGTTCTCCGCCTGGGCCAGCATCCGCGTTGCGAGTGTTACGACATCGAACGTCTCGCTTTCGAATACTTTGGTCCCTTGAACTGAACGGGAGAGCGCGTCTCGCAGGGGTGCAGCAAGATTCACGATACGCTGATGCTCAATTTCGGCGGCTCCGCCGCCGAAGATCTCCTTGTTTGCGGCCTCCAGCAAATAAGAAAGCTCACGCAGCGTCTGATCCCCATCCTCCTCCGGGTCCGTGCAGCGCCCGTATATCTTCAGCAGCGGGTCGACCGCGCGCAGGTCGCAGGACAGCCCAAGCAAAATCGACATATTGTACCGAACCCACGGTGTGTCGATGCGTTCCTGAAAGACACTCAGCGCTTTCTGCACATGTTCCCATCTGCCAGCAGACGCGATAATGTTGACTCCCGCCGACCAGATCAAGCTTTCAGTATTGCGCATGAGAATTGGAGCGACGTGGTACGTCTTGGAGAAATCACCCTGTCTGCAGAGCAGATTTATGGCATAGATCCGCTGCCAGTCGGAACCCTGCACGATCGGCTTGACGTCAGTCAGTTCGTTGGATTCTTCAATGAAGAATCCGAGAGCCAGCGGCCGGAACGGCTGATCGGAAGCGAAACTCTCTTGTGTCAAACGCCAATCCTCGCTCTCAGACCAGACTGTTGGTTCCGACCTCAAGATCGCTCTGCAGATCCTCGATTGTCTGGCACTCGGGACCACCCATCATATTTTCCGGGACCACATTGTTCGGGTCATTGCATCCGCCAGCCTGTTTCGGTGTAATATGATTTCGAGACGTGCCGGCCACCGCTGGAGTTCCGGTTTTCGCTGACCAAACTGCATCGATGCGCATCTTCTTTGCATGTCCAAAATCTTTGGCGCACAGACCTGATGTCGTCAGAACATCGCCAGGATTGTCCGGGTCTGGATGTCGTTTACCTGGCGGTATCTCGAAATGGATGGCGCAACCACTCGTCTCACTGGGATGGACGTTGTTGCAGCCGGCCCCTCCGGAGCGACTGTTCGCTCGTGCCGCGCTTTTCGCCAACACGAACTCCTTGAATTTATTCTCCATTGCGGTCTTGTTTGCGCCTGGCGGCAGCCGATCGACGCGTGATTGCCAGAATTCCGTTGATGTGACCGCCTTGTAAGGCTTCTTTGGGGTTTCAGTGCTGTCCGGATCGCGCTGCCACTCATGCAACGCATCGCCGCAGCAAGGGCAAACACCGACGTCGATGGCATATTGCGAATCGGCGAGGTTCTGCATTTCCAACGACACTAGTGGTGCGGTCGTGGTCGCCGCCGAAGCATGATTGCTGGTTGTTATGTCGAAATGCCGGCAGACATTCTTGTCTTCGAACTTGACGTCCATGCACCAGGCCTGGAAGAACGTTTTGCCGGTGATCTGATGCGTGACGACGTTGGCGCCGAAGGTGCGCGTCGCGGCCTCGTCGCCGAGCACGGATTCCTTGTAGTAGGATTTCTGCGCCAGGGCGGCGCCCTCGCCGCCGATCTTCACGGTGCTAGAGCCAGACTTCAAATTGTTGGAAAACGACGTATCCGGGTACGGGATTGGAATCGGGCCGGCGGGCGGCGACGGCGGCGACATGCACACATCCGGAAACCGTGCGATGGACTTGTTCATGCCGTTCTCGGCGGCAATTTCCCACATTCCGGCGAAGACGTTCTTGGTCAACTACCCCTCCTCATGCCGAGACGATTGCTGCGGCGCGGCCGCCGAAGGCCATTGAGCTGCCATGCAGCGCTGCTAACGCGCCAGGGGCGTAGTTACGGCTGAAAGCCTGCTCCGCCCATGCAAGCTGGATCAGCCCCGCGGCCGCCCCGGTGTCGCCGATGCAGTCGGCAGCATGCCACACCGGTTGTTCCGGCCGCGACTGGCGCATGTTGCGCATCTGCGCGATGACAAGTTCCTCAAAGGCGTAGGATTCGCCCGCCACGTCGCTGAAGCGGAAGGCCACCTCGTACATTTCGGTGCGCGCCTCGGCGAGCGCCGTCTTTAAAGCGCCTGCCAGTCCGTTGGCGCGGAAAGGCTCCTCGCTGATCGCGGTCGCAGTCTCCGCGCCAAGCCCCAGGCCGCGAACCGCAACATGGTGCGGCGTCATCGGACGACGGCTGACGACCGCCATGCATGCGGCCTCGCCGGGGATCAGTCCGTCCGTCGTCACGCTCGTCTTCAGCCGCATATGGCGGTCGAGCCATGCCAGCGTGCGTGAGTCGATGAGGCTATCGATCGCAAGGACAATGCATGCCGGAGCGCCCTCGTCGAGCATCTTGCGCGCCTGCATCAGCGCCGCGAAGGCGGCAGGCTGGCCGGCTGCGATATGCGCCGTGCGCCGTTCGTTCACCGCCGAGCCATCGGGAAAACGCAGGTCCGCGAACATGCCGTTCAGCGGCGCGCCTGGCGTTTCCTTCTCGCGGCTGCAAAGGATGAGCGGCATCTGCACCCAAGGTAGCGCCGCTCCGATGTCGGGTTCGATGTGTTCCAATACCAGACGCGCAAGCGTGCGCAGGCGCTCACGCCCGCGTCTGGACGACGCAATGGCGTCGACGCGCGCACCGCGGATCGGCACCGCCATGCGGTCGCGATAGTCGAGTTCCTCGAACGCTGCGATGCCGGCCCGCAGTGCCGCGCAGGTCGCGGCGGCGGTGTAGCCAACCGGCGAAACGAGGCTGACGCAGCTGACGACCGTCATCGGCGTCGGCCTCGCACCTTGGAGAGCGCGGCGATCGCCTCGCCAAGGCCGGCATAGTGCGGCTTGACCGCAGGCTCGTTGGGCGGCGGCCCCACCTGGACCTGCTGCAGCCGCACGAATTTGCGCGGCAGCTTCACTGCCGCCCGCCCGACCAGCACGATCTTGCCTTCATGCGGGATCAGATTGAGCGTATCGGGTTTCACGAACTTGTGCTCCGTGTGATCGTCGAACATGAATCTCAGCGGCACCTTAAGCGACGGCAGCTTGACCTTGAACCGGCCCGACGCGTTCATGTTTACGCACCCGAAAATCGTTCCCTCGCTGAGCTTCTCGAGCCATTGGTCTTCCGGCGCCGCCTGAAAATAGCGGTCATCGAAATCCTGCGGCAGGAATGGCAGCACGTTCTCCATCCAGTTTTTGTCGTAGGTGCCGGTATAGCGAGCGCGTTCCTTCGCAAAGCGCGGTACAGGGCCGAACCCGACGGGATGCGGCCGATCGTTCCAGATGCGCATCCGCGATTGCGGGTGCTCGACACATGGCAGCGGGGTGCCGTCGATATTGCCCTGACCGGCAAGGTAGCCGCTGCCGATCGGGTTGACGGCGTCGCTGCGATGCTTCGCTGGGTCGGAATCCGTGCGATCGGTGCCGCCGAAGGCAAGGTGCCATGCCAACGGCATTGAGGTGAAAGGGGTCGGCCGCGAAGCCTGAATACCCAGCCCGCCTCTGAACCAGCGCCGTTGGCCGGTAACCACCGCGCGCTTGTCTAATCCGGGGCCGACCAGGCGTACTTCGACCGATTCGGCCTGCCGCCCCTGTGGGGCCATCGCCACCGCGTCGAGTAGGACCTCGCATTTGGGCTTGACGGGAGCGAAATCGGTTTCGACGCGGATGGAGGTGAATTCCGGATCGCCGTAATGGGTATCAGCGTAGACGAAGGGCGACTGCTGCTTGCTCGGTGTGCAGTTGCCTTGCTCGTCGACGTCGTATGTCGCTCGCACGACGAGAACGCAGAACTTCGCGCAATGCTTGTCCTGATAGGGAAAAGTCTCCGCGAGAAACGGCGTCGTGTTTTGACTGACGAACATCAGACTTGTCCCTGCATCAGCTCGTCTCCCAGCTAGCGGCGAAGATCCGCTCCACCGTCTTTTGCGGCGCCTGCGGGTCGACGTCGAAGATGTCCGTGCGCGCGGTCCACATGACGAGGTCGTCGATGACATTGCCATCCTCATCGACTGCCGGCGCCGGCAGGGCGCCCAGCGCGGCATCCAGTTCGTCGGGCGTCAGCTCGCCCCGTTGCGCGGCGAAGGCCGCTTCCTCGATGCGGTCGAACCAGGCATCCGAATAGGCCAGCCTGAGCGGCGCCTCGGCAAGCCGTGCGACGACGCTGAGCGGGAACTGTCGGCCGACCTTGTCGGCGCTCTGCACGATGACGCCGGCCGAGGCGCCGAACGAGGCGGGGCCGGCGAGAAAGCGCAAGGCAGTGTCCGTCTGCCACGCATCATGGCCAAACAGCGGGACGATCTGCTGCGCCAGCCAGCGGTCCCAGACGCGCACGAAATCGCCCGGCAGCCGCCGCGTCACGAAATCGCCGGTGGCGGGCATCTTGCCGTAGAAGCCGGTGCTCATATCTGCGGCGGACATGTGAACTTCTTGAACATCTCGAGTGTGTAGGGGTTCTCGACGCTGGCCGCCTTGAGCTCGAAATCGGCATACATGCCTTTCGTGCCGAGGCGCAGGCTATAGACGTCGGATAGGTTGGTTCCGGCGAACTTGCCGCCGCGCAGCATCCTCAGCCACGCCCAGCTGCCGGTCTCGTTGAGCATCACCTCGGGCGAGCCGTCGACCGGTTGGAACGCAAGCGAGATCACGCCGGTGCCGTCCTTGCCGGGCCACGTCATCGGCTGCGGCCGGGTCGCGTTGTTGTAGTAGACGAGGTTCTGGCCATCGAGGTTGAGCGTCACCCGCGCCACGTTGGGCGACAGGTCCTTTGGCTCCAGCGTGAAGTTCATCACCGGGCCGGTGCCGCCGGGAAACAGGTCGTCGCGGATGTGCCGTGCCTGCTCGAACGCCGCCAGCGCGGCCGCGTCGAGGCCGAAATCGGCGCGCCATTTCCACGGCTGGCTGGCGGTGTCGACATAGTTGATCAGATGGTCGTTGATGAAGGCGTCGATCAGGCCGGCGGGGCCGAAGAGGCGCTGGAAGTCGCGCACATTGACGTCGACCGCGCTCTCCGGGCTGAACGGATAGCGGTTGTTGAGCGCCGCCTGGCAGAAGGGCAGGATGTCGGCGCGCCAGATGGCGTTGAGCTCGTTGGTGACCGCCTTCTGCGACAGGCCGCTGGTGTCGCCGGCAATCCCGCCCAGCCAGTCGTTGATCGGCGAAGGCAGGATCTGCGCCTGTCTAGCGACCGCCCCCGTCAGCTCGGCCAGGCCGCCCTGCTTCTTGATGGCGTCCTGCGGGTCGGGGTTGGCCGACACGGTCTGCAGCACATTGGACAGCGCCGTCAGCGCCACCACGGCTGCCTCGAGCGCCGGCGGCTGGCCGTCCACCTCGGCGATCGTGCCCTTGAGCGGCTTGAAATGTTCGGCCACCAGGCTGCCGGTCATATCGACCTGCTCGGCCGAGCCCGCGCGCGGCAGTAATTTCGCTCCCGTCTTCACGACCTTGCCGAGTTTGCCGAGCTTGGAGAGCAGCTTCGAGCCGCTCTTGGCGGCGGCGCCGTTCTTGTCATCAGCCGGCGCCTCGTCGGAACGGGTGAGATCGAGTTCCTGCACGACCGCGGTGAGGAGGCGTTTCAACGCGGAATCGGCGCTCGAAAGGTCCTTGAGATTTTCGCTTGCGACGTTGAGGTCGGTCAGCGGCGCCAGCCGCATGTCGCGCAGGAAGCTGTCCCACTGCGAAATGTAGTCGTCGTAGTAGAGCTTCAGAATGTCTTCGGACAGCGCCGACACCGAGGTCTCGGCATTCTCCGAGCAGCCGCCGGCAAATACCGCGCGATCGAGCGCCGCCTGCGCCGCCACATCCTCGACGCGATCGAGAACGGCGTCGTGGAAGCCGGCATAGGTGTAGGCGCCGGGAACGCCGACGCGCAGCGTCTTGGCGGAGCGGCGCGCGAACACTTTGGCGCCGTTCGGGCCGGCGAAATTGGCCGGCACCCATTCCTTGACGGCTGCCACTTCCGGATCCGCGAGCAACTGCTTGTAGGCGCGCTCCGGCAGCGAGATGGTGCACACCGTCTTCAGCGCCTCGGCCGCCAGCTCCTTGTCCGGGGCGATGTAGCTGTCGTCGACCGCCATGCGGCGGATCGCGGCAAGCTGGTGCTGTTCGGCGTCGGCGGTCGGGAAGGGCGGGGCGGGCGCGAATTCCGGCAGACTGTTCACCCACCAGTTCTGCACGAAGTCGGTGTCCATTTGCGACAGGCCGGTCATCATGCGATAGGTCTTCAGCGCGCCGAGCATGAAATCCGGATCGCGGATCTGCCGCCACATCGTGGCTTCGAGCAGCGCCACCATATGCGGCTCGAGCACGTTGCGCAGCGCGTGGTCGTAAGTGTCGGTCTGGGCGCGCACGAGCTCGGCCGAAGCGGTCGGGCCGAGCAAATTGTGGACAGCATCCGGCGGTGCGGTGCGCGCCGTCGCCACCGCGTCCATCGCGGCCAGCGCCCCATCCATCGTCGGCTGCTCCACCGAAGCCGGCGTGGCGGAGACGTCGGTGAGCGGCGCCTGCAGCGCCTCGAACTGGCCGGCCTGCTCGGTGATCGCATTGCGGTTGTCGAGATAGGACCAGGTGAACAGCCCGCCCGCCAGCAGGGCGGCAAGCACGCAAGCCGCGGCCGCGCCGCGCCAGATCCAGGCGCGGCGGCGCTGCGCCAGCGCATCGAACGTGCCGAGACCCGCTTCCTTGAAGATGACCTCGGTCAGGAGATTGCGCAGGAAGAAGCTGCGCTTCTCGACGCGCGGCGCCAGCATCGCGCGACGCGGCGGCAGCCCGAAGGAGGAGGACAGCGCCGCCGTCAGCCGGTCGATCGGCGCGCCTTCCTGTGTCGCCGAGGTCAGATAGAGGCCGCGCAGCCAGGCGGCTTCCTCGTAGCGGCTTTCGCCGAACATCGCCTCGATCAGCACCTGGATCGGCTCGGAGAGGCTGGCGAGCTGGGCCGGGAAACGGAAGATTTCCGCGCGCGATCCGAGCTTGTCCTCGTCCTCCAGACGCGGCACCAGCCGCCGCTCCAGCTCCGTGGCAAGCGCGGCGAGCTCTCTTTCGATGGTCTTGGCGTCGATGCGGGCATCGAGCGGAAAGGTCGTCCCCCATACCTGCTCGCGGGCGGCGGTCGAGAGACCGCCGAAGAAGGCCTCGAAGCCCTTGATCAGGTCGGCCTTGGTCAGCATCAGGTAGACGGGAAGGCGGATTTCGAGGCGGTCGTTCAGCTCCGCCAGCCGGCGGCGGATCTTGCGGCCATGCGCCTTGATGGCTTCGTCGCCTTCCGAAAGCGCATCGATCGACAGCGCGACGATGACGCCGTTGAGCGCGCGGCGGCCACGATGCTTCTTGAGAAGATCGAGGAAGCCCAGCCATTCCGTCGCGTCGACATCCGGCTGGCTCTCCTGTTGGACATAACGGCCGGCGGTGTCGATCAGCACCGCATTCTCCGAGAAGAACCAGTCGCAATTGCGCGTGCCGCCGACGCCCTGCAGATCGTCGGTGAGATCGATCGGGAAGTTGAGGCCTGACTGTCGCAGCGCCGTGGTCTTGCCCGTGGCCGGCGGTCCGACGATGACATACCAAGGCATCTCACGCAGGAATTTGCGACCGCCGAGCTTGCGTCGCTTGAGCTCCGCCATCACCTCGCCGAATTTGGCGCCGACCGCGGCAACGCTTTCCTCGCCAGGAGTGAGCTGCTTTTCCGCCACGGGCGCGGCGATCTCGGCGACGAACATGCGGTTGGCGCGGATCGCGCGGCGCTGCGCGATGATCAGCCAAATCAGCCACAGGATGATAAGCCCGGCGATGATGGCGATGCGCACATTGTCGGAATCGAACGGCGCATACGGGCCGACCTGGACGATCGGGCCGAACACCCAGATCAGCAGCGAAAGCAGCGCGATGCCGATCAGCGTCCAAAGGAAGCGCGAAGTGAGAACCGCCCAGAGGAAGCGCAGGATGAACATCAGAGCCTCTTCTCGACCAGGACCTCGACGCGGCGGTTGAGCGCGCGGCCCTCGCGCGTCGAGTTGTCGGCCACCGGATCGGTCTCGGCGCGCCCTTCCGAATGAATGCGCTCCTGCGGCACGCCGGCCTGCACCAGAAGGTTGGCTATGGTCTCGGCGCGCGCTTCCGACAGCCGCTGGTTCGACGAAAGCGGGTTGGATTTCTGCAGGCGCACATTGTCGGTGTGGCCGACCACCGTGACGTTCCCGATGAGTTCCTGATTGGCGAGGATCACCTTGGCGATCGATTCGATCAGCGGCTCATAGCCCTGCGTGAGTGTCGGCCGCGCCGACTGGAACAGTTCGGGATTGGAAGACTGGATGACGAGCTTGGCCAGCGACACGCTCTCGGTCCCGCTCAGCGCCGGCTTGAGACCATCCGGCGCCTCGGCCTTGAATTCAGGCAACAGCGCAAAATCGACCGGTTCCGGCTGCGGCGCCTCGGGTTCGGGCGCGTCGACCTTGGGCGCGGCGCGGGTGACGTCGCCCCGCGAGGGCGGCGGCAAAGCGCGGACCAGGGCGGAGAGCTCGACCGCCTGGCTGCTCAGCCCCATCGACAGGCCGACATAAGCGGCGGCGGCGATGACCACGGCCGCCAGCGCCATGACCCAGATCGGCACAATGAAGCGCTGCGGCTCGTCCGAGGCGATCACGCCCTTCCAGTTCGGCGACAGCGGCGCATCTTCGGCATCGGCATTGCGCAGGAAGCGCGCCGCCGCCACGCGAACGGCGTTGAGCGAGCGGTCGCCGGCGCGGCCAGGCACGCGATATTTGCCGCGGAAGCCGAGAGCCAGGCAATAATATTGCAGCTCCAGCATTTCGCGGTCGCGGTTCGGATGCCGCTCCAGTTCGTCGAGCCGCGAGAAGAACTGCGTGCCGGCATCGACGTCGCCGCGCAGCATCACTACCAGCGGCTGGCGTGGCCAGGCGCTGGCGCCGCCCCAGGGCGTGTTGAGCGCGAGGTCGTCGAGCAGGGCCGCCACCGCCCAGGCGGCCTGATCGGCCCGCTCCAGCGACGAGCCCGCGGCCATCGCGGCATCGCGTGCGCGCACGAGCTCCTCGAGCAGGCGCGTGCGCAGCACTTCCGGGTTCTCCGGCGCCAGCGCGCTTTCCAGCTCCGGCGCGAATTCGAGCAGCGGCGCGAAGCTATTGATCAGCACATTGGGATGGGCGCGCGCGCGCTTCACCGGCGCGCCCGGCGCCAGCGGCGCCATCGGCCGGGGCGAAGCGCCCGTCAGCCTGATGCGCGTGCGTTCGCGATCCTCCGACAGTCCGAAAGGATCATCCCGGCTCATGGCCTCACCTGTTCACCGAATAGCAGTCGACCTGCGGCTCGCTTGGCAGCACACCGGAAACGCCGATGACGAAACCGGGGGCGTCGAGCAGCGAGGCCCAATGCTCGCTCTTCTGGTCCAACTCCAGGCACAGCCGGTCGCCGTCATAAGGGATCTCGCGCGGCTGCGAATGCAGCGGCTTCAGCGGAATGCCGGGCAGGCGCGACTTCCACAGCCCCTCGAACTGGTCGGCGGACCCGACGGTCGCCTGGTTGACGAAGATCTTGCGCAGCGCGTCTTCCGACAGTTCGGAGCCGACGCGGATGACGATGCGGCTGGCCACCAGAAGCTTCGGGTTGTCGATGCGCACCTTCCAGACATTGGTGGCATGCCGCATGACCGGCAGCGCGCGCGATTTCGGCTCGATATACCGCAGGCTGAGGATCAGCGAGCGCAAGGCGTCCGCCAGGGCCATATAGGCAGGGCCGGGCGCCATGTGGTCATAGGCCGGCAGCTCGCCGAGCCGGCGCGAGCTGGAGCCATAAGTCGCCATTTCGCCGGCGAGGCCGGCGAGCTCGAGGTAGAGCTCGGCCGGATGGAAGACATCTTGCGCCAGCATGTGGGCGAGCCGCGGCTTGGCCGCATTGGCAAGGTGGAGCATCAGCAGGTCCTCGACGCTGCGGCCGGGCCCGCCCATCACCATCTTGCCATGCGCTTCGGCGATCTGGTCGAGACCGGTGACGACCTCCTGCAGCAATTGCCGGTACCAGGCGACCGCGCCTGTGATCAGCGTCGGCGGCAGGAAGCTCTCGTCGAGCGAGACGCCGCCGTCGGCCCGCACGCCCTTGATGTCGGCGACCGGCAGCGCGGTGTAGCCGCCGACCGATTTGCCGGGCGCAAGCAGCATCGCCTGCGGGCGGGCGATCTCGATCTCTTCCGGGTCGGCGCCGCCCTGCACGGAATCACGCACCGACACGATCCTGCCGTGATAGCGCGCGCCGGTCGACGCGGCATGCGCCGGGTCGAAACCGACGCCGCCGGGCGGCTCGAGCGGCAGCGCGACCAGCACCGGCCCGGCGCCGGTGTCGGCCGTGACCGGCAGCGGTTTCGGCGCATCCATCATTTCCGGGATGGAAAAGGGCGTGCCGTCGGGGAAAATACCCCGGGCGGATACGATAGAAACCTGGCCTGCATCGAGCAGCGATTGATCGAGCGTCAGCTGCTGGAAGCCGAACGTATGGAGCTGGCCGGCCTGCAGCGCGCCCCGCACCATCGCCTCGAAGAACCGGTCCTGCTGCTGGAAATGCTGGGTTCTCAGGAAGAGCCCCTCGGACCATAGCACCCTGTTTGCGTCGCTCATGCCGCTGCTCTCTGCACTGCCAACTTCTGTCTCGCCGTCAGGCGGAAATACCGCCGCCGCCTAGCGTGACGTTGATGGTGAATTTTGATCCCGCCGACACCGACTTGGTCGTGCGCCAGTTACGTCCGCCGGGTTCGCGGATCAGCGCGACGAAGCCGAGCGCCGTCGCGTTCGGTTCGACCGTGATGGTCTTGGCCGCCGTCTTGCCCGGTGCGACGGAGATCGAATCGGATCCGATAAGGTCGGCCCCAAGTGCGGACCCCGCATCGCCCTGCAGCGCGAAATAATCGGCCGAATTGAACTTGCCGGTGCTGGCAAGCCGCATCACCAGCACGGTCACCGGTCGATCGCCGCCGCCGGGTCCCGGATTCATGCCGGCGCCACCGGTCACGTTGACCGAGATAACCGATGGTTTCGGCGGGCCGCTCTGGCAAGCCGCAAGCAGCCCCGTCGCGCCGAGGGCAACGATGAATTCGCGTCGATCGATCATGTCCTACTCCTCTTCGTATGCATCCCTGAAGTCTGCGCCGATCTCGCCCAGGAAACTCGATTCCGCGCTTTGGGCGATGTCGCGATGGCGTTTCTGGTAAAGCTCCCACAGCTTGGCGTTGCGGCCGCCCGCAAGCAGGTTGCCGATCGCGGAATTGGATTTCAGCTCTTCCTCGATCGTCGCCGGATCGAACCGGTCGATCATGCGCCGCAGCGCTGCCTGAACGCCGCGCCAAGCGCGCACGTGGTGCTGCGCGAGATCCTTCACCGCATCGCCGATCGCCGCCTCGCCGGAGAGGAAGCCGGGGCTGCGCTCCGAGATTATGGTGACGATGACATCCTCGACCGTCGGCAGGAATTTGAGCGGGTTGACCTCGGAGGCGCCGACCACCGTCTGGGCAACGCGCGCGCTGCCCTTTTCCTCGGCGCGCTTGCGCAGAAGCTGCATCAGGCCGTCCAGCATCAGCCGGTACTCGCGCCCGAATTTTTCCATCTCGGCGATCGCGTCGCGCCCGAGAAAATCGGCCTCCTCGACCCCCATGCCGCGCAGGAAGGCGGCGCGCAGCGCCATATCGCCGGGCACAGGCTGAGCTGCACGGGACGGCCTTGGCGCGGGAGCCGGGCGCGGCGGAGGAGGCGGCTCGGGCGTGCGCGCCGGCAAGTCCCGCGGAGGAGCGACCTGCGGCTTTTCGGCCGGCTGCTCGCTGCGACGGGCCGTATTCGCGCCGTTGGCGGAGGCAGGCGTCGCGGCTGGGCCGAAGCCGAAGTCGTCGAAGCCGGCCGGTTTCGGCGCCGGCTGCGCCGTATCGCCGCGCGCGGGCATGTCGCCGAAGCCGAACGGATCGGACCGGCCAGTTGCCGAGTCGTCGTCCGAGGCCGGTGTCGCCACCGGGTCGAGGCTGAATGGGTCGTCGAAGGCAGGCGAACTGCGCTGGTTCGAGACGCGGTCATACGCGCCGGGCACAGGCTGCTCGAACGGGTCCGGCAGATCGGCCGGCCGCGGCCGCCGCGGCTCCTCCTCGACCTTGGCCGAAAAGAAATCGTCGCCGCCAATGCTGGGCGAAGATCGCGGCTGAGGCGCCGACCAGGCGGCGGCGGAATGGTTGGCGGCCTCACCGACCGAAGTTTGGCTCGCGCTTGGCTGGACCTCGACATAGAGCACGTAGTCGCCCAGTCTCAAACGCATGCCGCTTTGCAGCCGTGCCGACCTGCCGGTGCCGAGCGGGCTGTCGGAATCGTCGATGAACAGCCCGCTGCTCGACGTATCGGTGACGAAGTAGCCGTCGCGGCCGCCGCTGATCTTGCAATGGGCGCGCGACACGAACATGTCCGGATCATCGATCTGCCAGCCGGCATCGGCGCTGCGCCCGATCACCAGCTCGCCTTCGTCCAGCCTCGTCTGCCTGACCACCTGGGAGCGCGGGCCTTGTTCCAGCGTCAGCAGCAGGCTCATGCGGCCGCCTCCGCCATTTCCGGCCGCCAGCCGACGATCGTGCGCAGCTTGAGATCGTCGGCGTCTCCCTTCTCGGCGGGGCGCGCAAGCCAGGAGGTTCGGCCGAGCTGGACGGTTCCGATCTTCGGCGGCGGCACGGCGTCGCGCGCAAGCACGATGCGCAAATCGATGTCCAGCGCTTCGCCGATCATGTCGCGCACCGCTTTCTTGAAGAGGGCGAGGCGCCGCTCTCCGGGCAGGAACGACTTGAAGGCGTCGAGATCGAGCGGGCCGACGCGCAACTCGATCCGGCTCTGGCGGCTGAAGACGCGCGGGCCGATCGTCGCCCCGCGCCCGAGCGCCGCATAGGCCTTGCCGACGCGGCTCTGCAGTGCCGCCGGTATGGTGATCCAGGAAGCGACGAACTCCTTGATCTCGACCGGCACCTTGAAGGCCGTGGCAAGAAACAAGGTCAGCCGTTCCGGACCGTCGACCTGGCGGGCCAGCGAGCCGGCCTGGCGCAGCCGCACCGCGTCGAGTTCGGCATCCTGGGTGCCGGGAAGGCCGATCCCCGACATTGCTTCCAGCATGGCGCGGACGCGCCCGCCGACCGAGCGCTCGACCTGCACCGCCGGATGAGCGTCGGCCCAGGCGCGATAGTAAAGCGCGATCATCCGATGCTGCAGGATGTTGACGAAGTCGACGAAGGTTGTGTCGCTGGTCTGCTCCGCTTGCGTGCCGGTGAACCAGCGCTGCGACAGCCGGTCGAGCACCCAGCGCGTCAGATGCAGCGGCATCGGCCCTTCGGGCCCGAGCAGTCCGAGATTGGCGACGGTCACCCGCGCCGGAGCCTTTTCGCCCGCCTCCTGGAATTTCATCACGTCCCTGGCCGAGAAGCTCAGGCGGACATGCTGGCCGAGCCGCGCCGGCTCGCGATTGGCCTGGCCGGAATAGCCGAACAGCCCGCCCCTCTGCTCCAGCCGGCGCAGAAGCTCGAAGAAGTCAAAGCTTTCCGACAACGCCCCGATTCCGTCTGAGACGGCTTCGCTCACGGCGGGCCGCGCTAGATCAGGTAGCGATTGCCGGGCGTCATCGGCCATGGCACATCCTCCTGCTTCTGCAGCAGCCGCGTGCGTGTCCGCACGAAACCGTTTATCCCGGCATGGCGGGCAAACAGCCGCGCCAGCAGGGCCGAAAGCAAAAGCGTGCTTTGCCCCGCCAGCACCGACTGGTCGACATGCAGCGTCACTTCCGTGCCCCGCCCGAAGCACATCGGCCCGTCGATCTTGAGCCGCTCGATCACCGGGCGCGAGTCGATGCGGGTGATCGAATGCACGTTGCGGGCGAGGCTCGGGTCGCCGCGGTCGGCATAAAGATCGAGCAGCGCGTGCAGCGGATCGACGCCGCGGCCTTCCTTGGCGAGACTCAAGAAGTTGAGCGAGAGCTGCGCCACCAGCCGCCAGGCAAGATTGTCGGCGCGGGATTCGCCTTCGGCGCCCGCCGGCAGCGACGCCGGGATCGACGGCTGGGGCGGCCGCAGCGCGCCGAGCAGCCTGACAGCCTCCACCGGGTCCGCCGTCTCCAGCGTCAGTGTCGGTGTGTCGTCGAGGATCGGCAGGTCGCGATTGGTGCAAAGCGCCATGATGTCGAGGCGCTTGAGCGGCCGGTTGGCCGGGCTGCCGGCCGGGCGCGACACCGAGAGGAAAACGTCGTCTCCCGTGTAGGAGGTGCGGGTCAGGCCGTCGCGACGCTCATCTTCGGTGGCCCTGCGAGGGCGCCGCTCGGTCGAATAGACCCAGCCGCTGCCGCGGTTCTGCCCCAGGCTGAAAAGCTCGGGAATCTCCGCCTCGCTGCCCTCCGCGTCGGCATCCTCCACTCGGGTGACGCGGAAGATCTCGAAATCGCGCGCTCTGGTTCGATCGGCATGCAGCACTTGTCGTGTCCTGCGCGGATCGATCTCGATGACGTTGCATTCGCGCTCGAAGAGATTGATCAGCGGCGTCACGAAGAGCTCGAAATCGGCCGGCGCAACGTCGGCGAGCTCGGGCACCGGGCGGCGGAACAGGAAGATGATCTCCATCCCCGCCTCGCATTGGCGCACCACCGGCTGCAGGCCGGCGACCCGCACATAGTGGAAGCGTTCGGGGATCATGAAATACTCGCGCAGCAGCCGGTAGCCCTCGAAGGTCGGGCGGGTGCGCGGCATCAGCGCCTCATCGTCGCGGATGCCGACCATTTCGGGCTCGGGCAGCGCGGCCGATAGCGGATTGGTCTTTCCTTCCGCCCGCGCGCCGACGGCCGAGCAGGCCCCGAAGATCGCGTCGAACAGGAGCGGCGCCTTGGTGCGCCCGGCGAAATAGAGATCGAGACGGTCGAGCGACAGCTCGCTGAGCTTGCCCTTTCCGGTGCGCGCAAGCGCGACGCGCAGCGCTGCCTCGCCGCGCGCGCCGCCGACTGGGCCGATGCCGGCGGCAGCCAGCGCGCTGCGATCCTGGAAATAGCTGACGGAGGTGATCGCGATCGGCCATAGCGTGATCTCTTGCGCGGTGCTGAAGGTTGACCGCGTCGACAGTCCCGGATGCAGGCTGGAGACCAGTCGTGTGCCGCGCGCGACTGTATGGCCGGCGATCATCGACTGCACCTGCTGGCCGGGTTTCAGCACCGCCATCGCCGTTGCCGGCGCCGGCGTGACCAGGTCCGGGTAAAGCACGTCGAGCACGGCGCGAGAGAAGCGCGAGCGCTCGGCGTCGACCTTCAGCCGCGTGCGCGCGGCAAGGAAGGCCACGCCGTCGAGCAGCCGTTCGACATAGGGGTCCGGGCAGGGGACGGTGTCGAGGGAAAGATTGCGGGCGACTGCCGGATGCATATCGGCGAACTCGGCCGCGAGCGCCCGGATATGGGTCAGTTCTTCTTCGTAATATTCGACGAAGACCCGATCCATCTCAGGTCTCCCGGAATTCGGTTCGCGCCAGGCCGTTGTCGAGATTGATCGTGGTGCGCAGCCGCATGCGCTCCGGCGTCGGCGTCATGATCAGCACGGCGTCGATCTCGATCTTCAGGCCGACGCTCTTGTCGCCGAGGGTGACATTGACCGTCGTGGCGCTTTCCTTGAGCCGCGGCTCGAAGGTGGCGAGCACCGCGCGGATCTCGCGCGCCAGGGTATCGCGGTCGAAGTCCCGCGAGGAGCGGCCGGAGAAGGACGGCACGCCGTAGTTCACGACGCTGCGGCGCACCTCCGGAAAGTCGGCAAGCGACGGCAGCTCGTCCAGGGGCTGTTCGTGCTCGGCATCGGAAAGCATCGGAACGGACTCGAAGCGCTCGGTGTTGAACAAGGCTTCGATGTCGCGCCGGACGGCTTCCCTGAGCACCCGCGCCGACACCACCACGCCGCGGCTTTCGATCTCGGCGCGATGTTCGGCCTGGAACACCAGACGGTGCAGGCGCCGCTTTTGGTCGGGGGTGAGTTCCGCATCGGCATCGATGGTGCGTGCGCTGCCGGCAAGAAGAGCCTCGACGCGCTCGGCGCCGAGTTCTTCTTCCAGCAGGCGACGCAGCCCCTCGATCTCCGACGTCAGCCCGGGCAGGTCGTTGATGAGGCGGTCCCAGAGGGAGGGCTGGACCGCCTCGCGCTTTGCTCGCGAACTGCCGGCGAGCTGCGCCCTTGCGCCGGGCCTTTTGGCCTCACTTGCCGACATAGACATCCATTTCGATCTCGTCGTCCTTGTCGTAGACGAATTTGATCTTCTTGTAGGCGAAGCTCACTTCTTCCTCGATCAGGTCGGCCTCGTCATCGGCCTGCTTCATGTCGTATTCCATGATCGAAGCGTCGGTGAGCGTCACCACCAGATAATCGCTGGTCTCGCCGTCGATGGTGCGGCGCGCCGAAAACACCACTTCGTCGAGCGCCTTGTTGTCGAACAGCGCCTTCTTCAGGTAAGGAGACGCCTTGTCGTAATGCTTGGTGAACTTGATCATCCCCAAGGATACGCGCCCGCGGCGCGAGAGCGAATTGGGATCGTAAGGCGCGATCATCTTGTAGTCGACGCCATGGACTTCGATCTCATCTTCGTGGCCGTCGCGCACGCTGGGCCCCTTGATGTCCGGAACTTTCAGGAAACCATCGATCTTCATTGAAGGCATTGTCTTTCTCCACCGCTCTCAAACCAAACAAGATGACTATGCTTGCGATTTCACCCCTTCACTGACGGCAGTTCGGACACCAGCCGGAGCGAGGCATTGATGCCTTCCAGCTGGTAGTGCGGACGCAGATAGAAACGGGCGTTGTAGTAACCGGGCCGGCCTTCGACACTGTCGACCTGGACCTCGGCCGCGGCGAGCGGGCGCTTGGCGCGCGCCTTGTCGTCGGCAAAGGCTGGATTGGCCAGCACGTACCGGTTGATCCATTCGGTCAACCAGATCTGCATGTCGGTGCGTTCCTTGAACGAGCCGATCTTGTCGCGCGCGATCGCCTTGAGGTAGTGGGCGAAGCGCGAGACCGGGAACAGGTAGGGCAGGTTGGCGCTGAGCCGCTCGTTGGCCTGCGCGTCGGGATCGACCAGACGCCCGGCTCGGGTCTCGTCGTCCTGCAGCGAATGGGCGCCGATGAAGGCCGCAAGGTCGGTGTTCTTCCGGTGCAGGATCGGCATCAGACCGAGCTTGGCGAGCTCCGCTTCGCGCCGGTCGTCGATAGCGACTTCCGTCGGGCATTTCATCGCGATCGATCCGTCGTCGGTCGGAAACGCGTGCACCGGCAGGTTGAGCACCGTGCCGCCGTTTTCGACGCCGCGGATCTGTGTGCCCCAGCCAAAAAGCTTGTGGCTGCGGTTGATGTTGACGCCCATCGGGAAGGCGGCGTTCATCCAGACATATTTGTTGTGGTCGCCTCCCACTTCTTCCTCGAAGGTGAAACCCTTCACCGGAACGGTCTCGGAGCCGTAAGGCAGGCGCGCCAGCACCCGCGGCATGGTGAGGCCGATATAGCGGGCGTCCTCGCTCTCGCGCAGCGACTGCCACGAGGCATAGGCCGGGTTGTTGACGATCATCTGCAGGTCCTGCGGGTTGGGCAGTTCCTGCCAGCTGTCCATGCGGAACAGGCGCGGCGAGGCGGCGGCGATGAAGGGCGTGTGCGCCGAGGCGCAGACGCCGGAGATGTTGCGCAGCAGGCCGACGTCGCGCGGATGGTTCGAGAATTCGTAGGCGCCGAGAATGCAGCCGATCGGCTCGCCGCCCAGCATCGAATACTCGTCCGTATAGACCTTCTTGAAGATCGGGCTCTGGTCCCACATCTGGCCTTCATAGTCTTCCAGCGTGTCGGCCAGCTGTTCCTTGGAGATGTTCATCACCCGGATCTTGAGCTTCGTATCCGTCTCGGTGTTGTTGACGAGATACCAGAGGCCGCGCCAGGTGCCTTCCATCTCGCGCACTTCCGGCGCGTGCAGGATCTCGTTGACCTGCGTCGTCAGCATCTTGTCGATGCCGGCGATCAGCGACTTGATCGACTTGATCGCATTGGACGAGATGGTGGTGGTTTCGGAGCGCGACTGCGCCGCCAGCGCCAGGTTGCGCACCAGCTGCTGCAGTTTCTCGCTGTCGTCCTTCTTGACCTTGAAATCCTTTTCCAGGAGGCCGCTGAATTCGCCGAGGTCAATCGCTTCCGCCTCGGCGGTGGCGGCTGCGGTTTTTTGCTGTTCAGCCATGACTTACTCCTCGCCCTTGCCCTCAGAAATCGCCTGGCCGGCGATCTTGCTCAGCAGCGGTTCGTTGTTCAGAAGCTGCGCGATGCGCTTTTCGGCGTCGACGCGGCCATCCATGAAGCCGAGCAACTCTTCGAGCTGCCGGCGCATCTTGAGAATCTCGGCCAACTGCGGGACCTGCTCGGCGATCTTGTCCGGCGCGAAATCGCCCATCTTGGAGAAGGTGAGATCGATCGCGAGCTCTTCGTCCCGCTCGGCGCCCTCGGCTTGCGGGAGTGTGTTCTTTACCCGCGCCTTCACCCGCGGCCCCATGGCCTCCATGAACTTCGGGAAGCGGTTGGCGTCGGTTTCGACGAAGTTGCGGTCGAGCACCGACTTCACCGCTTCCTTGGTCTGTGAAGCGCCGGAAAGATCGGCCATCACGGCCATGACGAACGGCAGTTCGATCGTTGTCGGGCTGCCGTAGGTCTCGACGTCATAGGCGATCTGCACGCGCGGGGCGCGGTTTCTTTCGATGACCTTCGCTTTGCTCTCTGCTGGCATGCTTGTTACCTTTCATCCTTCTGGGCCGGCTTCTTCGGATCGGGGACACCGGCAAGAAGCCGGAACTCCTTCAGCCCCGACGGGGCAAGATCTTCCATCAGTTCCACGAAATCCATGTGCACCATGCGGCGCACGCGGCGGGCGAGATGCGGGATCGGGCTCGACGGCTCGGTGCGGTCATAAAAGGCGACGACGAGATCCAGGCATTTGACGACGTCGTCGCGCGAGGTGATCCGGTCGGGCAGCCCGGCGCCCGGTTCCGCATAGCTTGCGACACTTGCCATCGATTCGGCTCCCCTCGCTTCGGCGCCCATCCTTTCGCCACCATGGCCGTTTGGGCCGGGCGCTGCCGGTTCCGCCGGCTGCGGGATTGGCTTTGCGGCCCCGTTCGCCCCGGCGCCGGCAGCGGAATTCCGCTCCAGCGTCGTCAGCAAACGCTGCAGGAAGCGTCTCAATTCCGGAATGGCGGGGCCATTGCCGTCGATGCGCTTGTTGAGGGCGGCGTCGACCTCGTCGAGAGCGGCGATCACCGCGCGGGCGTCGGCGAGCAGCGAGGTCATCGCCTCGCCGGCCTGATCGACGTGCGCCTTGCACCCGGTGCGCACCCGGTTCACCAGCTGGTTGTGGCCGCTCACCAGCGCCGCCTTTTCCGCCGCGCCCAGTCCCGAAGCAGCCTCCTGCAGCATGACGTGTTCGTCGAGGCTGCCCTTCTCCAGGTCCTCTCCCTTGATCGGGCCGACCGTGCGCGGCGCAAAGAAGACCATGCCGCGCAGATCCTTGAGCAGCCCGTCCTGGCTGTTTTGCAGGTCGATCAGCGCATTGATGCGCCGCAAGGCAGCCTCGCGCGCCGTGGCGCCAGAGCGCAGTGCCGGATGCATCGTTTCCCAATGCCTGTCGAAGGTTTGGGCGATCAGCGTCAGGCCTTCGGCGAGCCCGCCCAACTGTTCTTCGTTGGCAAGGGCACGCACAACCAGGACGAGAAGGCGCAGGTCCCGCCCGTGCGACCGCAACTCCTCCGCCTTGGTGAGTACGACGGACCAGTCGACCGGAACATCGACTTCCGATTTGTTGTTTCCTTCGTATTCGACCTTTTTCTGCTGTTCGGTCAGGCGCTCCAGCTCATGAAAGGCCGGGTCGTTACGCAAGTCCTCTCCCGACGGATTTTCACCGTTCAGAGGATTCAGCCAGAGTGCGAGATCAATCACACTAACCCCCAGCCAGCGGCCCTGAGACCCTATGTGACGCAACGTTACCACCGGCCTCGCGTCACGACAATTGAGCAGCTGCTCAAAAACTAACGGATGCTAAACGCGACCGTTTCTTTCAGCAAAACCCATTGCGCGATTACCGGGCCGGGTATGTGAAATGGCTCGCATAGCCCGGACCGCAATTCGGTGTTTCTTGCACGACATTGCAGAGCTTGTGTAACCGGGCAGTGCCGCCCGGATAGATCCAAACGCCTTATCCGTCACGCGGCTTTGTCAAGCCGCCGCTTATATGGCAGGGTACGGTTGGCAGATTGCGGGAGCAAGTTCGAATGGAACAGCGCCGGTCATCGCAGAGCTTCAAGCGTAAGGAACTGGTCGCCAAGCTCAACGCCACGGGGGTGCGCGCCTTCAAGGCCGCGGCCGATACGGCCAAGCTGCGCGGCAATCCTTATGTGGAGCTCGTCCACTTCATCCAGCAACTGGTGCTGTCCGAGCGCTCGGACGTGCAGATGATCATCGCCGATGCCGGGTTGGACGTCAGCCGGCTGACGGCTGACATGACCCGAGCCATCGACAAGCTGCCTTACGGCGCGACCTCCGTCGAGGAATTCTCCGATCACATCTTCCACGCAATCCAGGAAGGCTGGAACCTGGCGACGCTGGAGTTCGGCGTGGAGGAGGTGCGCAGCGCCCATATCCTGCTGGCCTGCCTGAGGACGCCGGTGCTGGAAGGCCTGGTCTCGAAAATCAGCGCCGAATTCGACAAGATCGATGCCGACGGCGTCGTTTCCCGTTTCGCCGACGTGACCGAAGGCTCGCTCGAAGCCGGCACACCTCCCGCCTCTGCCGCCGCCGAACAGCCGATGAAGCGCGGTCCGGGCGGAGATTCGGCGCTGGCCAAATACGCGACCGACCTCACGCTGCGCGCCCGCGACGGCAAGATCGATCCGGTCGTCGGCCGCGACCCGGAAATCCGGCAGATCGTCGACATCCTCATGCGTCGCCGCCAAAACAACCCGATCCTGACCGGCGAGGCCGGCGTCGGCAAGACGGCGGTGGTCGAAGGATTTGCGCTCCGCATCGCCCAGGGCGACGTGCCGCCGACGCTTGAGAATGTCAGCGTGCGCATGCTCGATGTCGGGCTGATGCAGGCGGGCGCCAGCGTCAAGGGCGAGTTCGAGAAGCGGCTGAAGGCGGTCATCGACGAGGTTCAGGCCTCCGAGGTGCCGATTATCCTGTTCATCGACGAGGCGCATACACTGATCGGCGCTGGCGGTGCCGCAGGCACCGGCGATGCCGCCAATCTTTTGAAGCCGGCGCTGGCGCGCGGCGAGCTGCGCACCATCGCCGCCACGACCTGGGCCGAATACAAGCAGCATATCGAGAAAGATCCGGCACTGACGCGCCGCTTCCAGGTGGTCAAGATCGAGGAGCCGTCGGAAGCTGTGGCCGTGCTGATGCTGCGCGGCGTCGCCGGCGTCCTGGAGCAGCACCACAAGGTCCAGATACTGGACGAGGCGATCGAGGCGGCGGTCGCGCTCTCGCACCGCTACATTCCGGCCAGGCAACTGCCGGACAAGGCCGTCAGCCTGCTCGACACGGCTTGCGCGCGCGTTGCGGTCTCGCAGCATGCGACGCCGGCCGAGGTCGAGGACATTCTGCGCCGCCGCCAGGCGCTGGAGGTCGAGAGTGGCATCATCGGCCGCGAGGCGGCGATCGGCATCGAGGTCGCCGACCGTCAGGCTCGCGTCGATGCCGGGCTGGCGGAAACCGAGACCACCTTAGCCGCCGCCCAGGCGCGCTGGGATCGCGAGAAAGCACTGGTCGCCGAGATTCTTGACCTGCGCGCCAAACTGCGCGGTGAAGGCGTGCCGCTCGATGCGGCGGGGGGAGAGGCCGGGGAGGAAACCGTAGCGGCTGAGCCGGCTGCGTCCGAAACTCCCGAAGCAAAGGCGCCCGAGAGCAAGGCGGCTGAAACCAAGCCCGGGAAATCCAAGGGCTCGAAAGCCAAGGCGGCGAAGGGCGAGGCGGTCGAACCCGGGGCGGTCGTCGGAGAGACGATCGCCGAGGGATCGGCCGGTTCGTCTGCCGATCTCGCGCGGCTGCGCGAGCTGATGGCGGAGCTTGCCGCGGCGCAGGGCGAGACGCCGCTGATCCTGCCTTCGGTCGATCGCAATGCGGTCGCCGCCGTGGTGCAGGACTGGACCGGCATCCCGACCGGACGGATGCTGTCCAGCCAGACCGAGAAAGCGCTCAGGCTGGCCGCGACCCTTTCGGAACGCGTGGTCGGCCAGGATCACGCGATGGAGATGATCGCCAAACGTGTCCAGACCAGCCGCGCCGGCCTTGGCGCGCCGGAAAAGCCGGTCGGCGTATTCCTGCTCTGCGGCCCCTCCGGCGTCGGCAAGACCGAGACCGCGCTGGCGCTTGCCGAGACGCTTTATGGCGGCGAGCAGAACCTGATCTCGATCAACATGTCCGAGTTCCAGGAAGCGCATACCGTCTCGACGCTCAAGGGCGCGCCGCCCGGCTATGTCGGTTACGGCAAGGGCGGCATCCTGACCGAGGCGGTGCGGCGCAAACCCTATTCGGTGATCCTGCTCGACGAGGTCGAGAAGGCGCATCCGGACGTCCACGAAATCTTCTTCCAGGTCTTCGACAAGGGCATGATGGACGACAGCGAGGGCCGGCGCATCGATTTCAAGAACACGCTGATCCTGCTCACCTCGAATGTCGGCTCCGACGTCATCATGGACCGCACCAAGAACGGCACCGTGCGGACCGGCATTGACGATCTCGACGCGGCCCTGCGCACGCCGCTGCTGACAGTTTTCCCGGCCGCCTTCCTCGGTCGGGTGGTCACCATACCCTATTATCCACTGTCGGATTCGATGATAGAGGCGATCGCCCGCCATCAGTTCGGCAAGATCGCGCGGCGGCTTAAAGCGACCAACGATGCCGAACTGGTCATCGGCGACGGCGTCATGGATCTGGTCAAGGCGCGCTGCACCGAGATCGAGTCCGGCGGCCGCATGATCGACGCCATCCTCACCAACACGCTGCTGCCGGAGCTCAGCCGCGGCGTGCTCAACCGCTCGCTGGAGGGCGCGAAGATGACGAAGGTCACCGTCGGCGCGTCAAAGGAAGGTTTTACCTACTCCTTCGAGTAGCCGCAGCAACTCCGGGGAAGGAGTGTAGCGGGCCAAGCTATTTTGAAGATAGAGACTGGGAACTTTTGCTCCGCTGGCGATTTTGGATGTGCTGCTGATCCGAAATGGCCGGAAAGGTGCCGCCGATGACGAAAAACCTTGCGATCTCCGCTCTCGTTCTGGCCACGGCCATTGGCGTGTCCGGCGCAGCGTTCGCCGGCGACCGGCATCTGAAGCGCCCGGTCGAGCAGGAGCGCTACGTTCCGGCCGAAGGCGACCTCATCGACATCCTGTTCGGCGGGCCGCGCTACTATGACGCCATGCTGGTCACCACGGCGGCGGGCGCGTGTTCATACCACCGGACGGCGCCGGACGCGAATGCGCTGAACAAAATCAACGACCATCATTGCGGAAAATAAGGTCTGCCCCGCGCCCAGCCGTCGGCAAGCCGCGACCGCCTCCATTTTATCATGCCGCGCACTGATCGTTCGCCGAGGTGGCTGGCCGTTCGGGCAGCCAGTCCTCAGCCTGCGCTCGCGGTTGGGCCGCTCTGCCGTCGCACACATTCAGTCCAAACATTGTATACAATAACAAAGAAATCTGTTGACAATCTCTCGCAGGCGGCTTCCATAGGCTATCCGCGCAGCCATGAGCAAAAACAAAAGCGCGATAACCAGAAGGGAACCGATATGATCAACCGACGCTCGACTTTGAAATCGCTGGTGCTTGGCGCCGCCTCGACCCTGGCCATGGCCGCCATAGGCATCCCGTCCGCGCAGGCTGAAAACAAGGAACTGAAGATCGGCTTCGTTGGCGTCACCAGCGGTCCCGCCGCCGCCTGGGGCACGTCCAATGTGCGCTCGATGCAGACGCGCGCCGCCTGGCTCAACGAAAAAGGCGGCGTCAAGATCGGCGACGACACCTACAACATCAACATCGTCACCTTCGACGACCAGAAAGATCCCAAGCGCGCCATCGCCGGCATGGAGAAGATGGCGCAGGAGGGCATCCACTATGTCGTCGGACCCAATGTCGATGACGGCGCTGCTGCGGTGCGCCCTGTCGCCGAGGCCAACGGCATCATCTATTTCCCCTACGCCTTCCCGAAGGCGCTCTACCAGAAGCCGGCCTCGAACGCCGTGCTCGGCATGATCGCCAACTACCAGTCGGGCCCGGCGATCTATAAATACCTCAAGGAAAACAAGGGCGTGAAGACGATCGCCTTTGTCGCCGCGAACGAATCCGACCCGCTCAGCCAGCGTGACAGCGGCGTCGAGGCGGCCAAGGCGCTCGGGCTCGACGTCGTCGCGCAGAACGACACGTACCAGAACGACACCCGCGACTTCACGCCGGTGCTCACCCCGATCGTGGCGCTGAAGCCCGATCTGCTGGTGCTGTCCGGCGTGGCGCCGGCCAACGCGCCGCTGCTCATCCGCGCCGCCCGCGAGCTCGGCTTCGAGGGCTTGATCTCGACCGAGACGGCGCAGGACGCCAAGGTTCTGGAGGAGGGCGCCGGCGAATACGCCAACGGCTTCATTTCCGTCGGCGGTGCCTCGACACCGGAGATCGCTTCGGACGAGATGAAGGACTTCGTCGCCCGCTACACCAAGATGTTCGGCGAGTATAACGACGAGTCCAATACCAAGGTCTACGCGTTGGAGTACATCATCGAGACGATGAAGGCCAATCCGGCCGCCATCAACAATGTCGACGAATTCAAGAAGACCATGGACACCTTCTCGGCGCCCAACCCCTTCCTGAAGGGCGACGCCAAGCTGAGCTATGTCGGCGCGACCTCCTTCGGCCAGAAGCGTCAGCTAGCCGTGCCGATGGTGGTCAACGAATACAAGGACGGCGCTTTCCAGACCCTGTTCGTCGGCTCCGTCGACTAGGTTTGGGTTCCTAAGGTTACTTCCTCCCGAATGCCGGGGGTCCGGGCGATGCTCGGACCCTGCGGAAGATCGAAGGATCCATGGAACAGGTCATCGCCAACGGATTGTATCTCGGCGCCCAGTACGCGCTGATCGCGCTCGGGCTAACCCTGATCTTCGCCCTGATGAACGTGCTGAATTTCGCCCACGGGCAGATGTACGTTCTGGGCGGGTTCATCACCTATACCGTCTACGGCCAACTCGGCCTGCCTTTCGTGGTGGCGCTGCTGGCCTCCGGCGTGACGCTCGCCGTCATCGGCGCGCTGATGGAGAGATTCCTCTTTCGAACGGTTATCCGCCGCAGTCACCGCGAGGAGAGCACCATGCTGCTCGCCGCCGCGACGGCCTTCTTCTTCGACGCCGTCATCCTGCTCATGTTCGGTGAGAAGCAGCGCGGCGTTCCCAAGATCGTCAAAGGCGTCTTCAACGAGGCCGGCATCATCATGCCTTATGACCGCCTGGTTGTCGGCGCTCTGGCCATCGTCTTCATCGCCGCCTTTGTCCTTTACATGCAGTACAGCCGGGTCGGCCGCGCCATGCGCGCGCTCGCCCAGGACCGTGTCGCGGCCCAGCTGATGGGTGTCAGGGTCGACCGCTATTCGATGATCGGCTTCGCGCTCGGCGCCATGCTGGCGGGCGTTGTCGGCGGCCTGCTGGTCACCATCACCGGCGTCAATTCCGGCATTGGCGGCCCGATCTCGATCAAGGCCTTCCTGATGGTGATGATCGGCGGCGCCGGGGTCGTCGGCGGGGCGATCGCCGGCGGCTTCATCCTCGGCATGATGGAATCGGTCGGCCTCACCGCGCTGCGCGAATATGGCGACGTCACCTACCTCGTCATCTTCGCCGCCCTGATGGTGTTTCTGTCGATCCGCCCCAACGGGCTGATGGGCAAGCCGTGGGGTTGAGCGCGCCATGACCCGCAATCGCAACATGAAGATCGCTTCGGTCGCAACCTTCCTGGCGATCGTCTTCATCGCCGTGCCGGCCGCGATCTCGGCAAGCGGCCGCATCGACCTCTACTACACGCTGACCTCGGTGGCGCTGCTCAGCATCGCCAGCGCCGGCGTGTGGCTCACCTTCTACATCGGCCGCATCAATATCGGCCAGGGCGCCTATGCGCTGATGGGCGGCTATGTCTCGGCCATACTGGTGATGAACCACGGCTGGTCGTTCTGGCTGACGCTGCCTGTCGCCGGTCTCTTCTGCGCCGCCGCGAGCGTGCTGATCGGTCTGCCGATCCTGCGGTTGCGCGGCGTCTATTTCGCCATGGTGACGCTGGTTCTGACCGAGGTCGTGCGGCTCTTGGCGCTGGCGCTGCCGATCACCAACGGCGCCAAGGGCATCGTCAGCATCCCGCTGCCCGGCGCGCTCTCGGTCTTCGGGCTGACCATCATCCCGGACTTCGCCACGCTGCAGAATTCGCGGCTCGCGTTCTACCTGCTGGCGGTCACGCTGATGGTGGGCTGCTTCGCGGTGATGTATCGGCTGGTCAACTCGCGCATCGGCAAGCTCTGCCAGTCGCTGCAGCAGAACGAGGAACTCGCCTCCTCGATCGGCGTCAACATCGCCTATCTGCGCGTCATCGCCTATGCGGTGTCCTCCTTCTTCGGTGGGCTTGCCGGCGCCATCTTCGCCGCCATCTCGCAGTCGATCTATCCGTCGAGCTTCACGGTCACCGATTCCGTCAACTTCATGCTGAACTGCTTCCTCGGCGGCCTCGGCTACGTGTTCGGTCCGATGCTCGGCACGCTGGTGCTCTATTTCGGCTGGGACCTCTTGTTCCAGACCGGCCAGTTCCAGCTCCTGATATATTCCGGCCTGATGATCGTATTGATGCTGGTGCTGCCAAACGGCCTGCTCAGCCTCACGGTTCCGACCCGGAAGAAGGCTTGAGCCATGGCCGAAATGCTCGAAGTTTCCGGCATCACCAAGCGCTTCGGCGGTCTCGTCGCGGTCAACAACGTCTCCTTCTCGGTGCGCGAGAAGGAGATTCTCTCGGTCATCGGTCCGAACGGCGCCGGCAAATCGACGCTGTTCAAGCTGATCTCGTCGTTCCTCAGGCCAACGTCCGGCGAGGTCCGCCTGAAGGGTGAACGCATCTCCGGCATGGCGCCGCATATTGCCGCGCGCAAGGGCGTCGTGCGCACCTTCCAGGAAACGACGATCTTCAAGAACATGAGCGTGCGCGACAACGTCATCATCGCGCATCATCTGCGCTCGAAGGCGAGCCTCGTCGGTTTCTTTCTCGGCACCGGCACGGCCAAGGCAGACGAAGCGGCTTTCGGCCAGTCCGCCGACGAGATCCTGGCGCTGCTCGGCCTGGCTTCGCTTGCCAGCGAGATCGCCCGCAACCTGCCACATGGCCATTTGCGGGCGCTGGGCATCGCCATCGGCCTTGCCACCGATCCCTCGATCCTGCTGCTCGACGAGCCCTTTGCCGGCATGAATCACGAGGAGACGATGCGCATGGTGGCGATGGTGCGGCGCCTGCGCGATCTCGGCCTTACCATCCTGCTCGTCGAGCACGACATGCCGGCCGTGATGAAGATCTCGGACCGCATCGTGGTGCTCAATTTCGGGCAGAAGATCGCCGAGGGAACACCGTCGGAAATCCAGGCCAACGAGAAGGTCATCGAAGCCTATCTCGGCAGCGAAGACGAGGCGATCGGGCTATGAACCAGATCCTGAACTTCGCCGGCGTCGAACTCTATTACGATCACGTCTATGCGCTGAAGGGCGTCTCGCTCGAGGTCAATGAGGGTGAGACCGTCGCGCTGATCGGCGCCAACGGCGCCGGCAAGTCGTCGATCCTGCGCGCCATCACCGGGCTCAACCGGATAAGGTCCGGCGAGATCCACTACAGCGGCAAGCGCATCGACGGTGCCGCTCCAGACGAGATCGTCAAGATGGGCATCGCCATGGTGCCGGAAGGGCGCCGCGTCTTTCCCTATATGACGGTCAGGGACAACCTTTTGATGGGTGCCTTCACGCGCTCGAGCAAGGCCGAGATCGCGGCGACGTTGGAGATGGTGCTGGGGCGCTTTCCCCGGCTGAAGGAGCGCTTCTCCCAAGCTGCCGGCACGATGAGCGGCGGCGAACAGCAAATGCTGGTCATCGGCCGCGCGCTGATGGCCAAGCCGAAGCTTTTGCTGCTCGACGAGCCGTCGCTCGGAGTCGCGCCAAAACTTGTCCAGGACATCGCCCGCTCGATTGTCGCCATCAACCGCGACGAGAAGGTCAGCGTTCTGTTGGTCGAGCAGAATTCCCGCATGGCGCTTCGCATTTCGCAGCGCGCCTATGCGCTGACCACCGGCAGCGTCGCCCTGAGCGGCAACTCCGCCGAATTGCTGAGCGACGACCGGGTCAAGCGTCTTTATCTCGGCGGCGAGATCTGAGGCTGATTTTAATGCGCATACTCGTCATCAACCCCAACACGACCGCGTCGATGACCGGCAAGATCGGCAAGGCGGCGACAAGCGTCGCCTCATCAGGAACCGAAATCGTCGCTGTCAATCCGGCCGATGGTCCGCCGAGCATCGAGGGCTATTTCGACGAGGTGTTCGCCGTACCGGGCATCATCGCCGAGATGAGCAAGGCGCCGGCGGCGGATGCCTATGTGATCGCCTGCTTCGACGATACCGGGCTCGACGCCGCGCGCTGCGCGACCGAAGCGCCGGTCATCGGCATCGGCGAGGCGGCCTTCCATCTCGCCAGCCTTGTCGCCGGCAAGTTCAGCGTGGTGACCACGCTCGCCCGCTCAGTCCCCGCCATCGAGCACAACCTTGCGAAATACGGTCTTGCCTCGCGCTGCGCCAAAGTGCGCTCGTCGGAAGTCGCCGTGCTCGAACTTGAACGGCCAGGCTCGAACGCCAGGCATCGGATCTCGGACGAGATCGCGCGCGCCATTCGCGAGGATCACGCCGAGGCGATCGTGCTGGGCTGCGCCGGCATGGCCGACCTTGCGCACAGCCTGTCGCAAGAGCATGGCGTTCCGGTGCTTGACGGCGTCGTCTGCGCCGTCACCCTGGCCGAGAGCCTGTTCAAGGTCGGCTTGAAGACATCGAAGATCGGCGGCTATGCCGCCCCGCGAGGCAAGCGTTTCGCGGGTATCTTCGCTTCGGCGTCTCCCCCGGGCGCCGGTTCGCCTGGGTAAACGTGGCCCCGGGAGATCGGTCCCGCGGGATTGACCGGGGCGCGAGCGCCATTAGATTGGACCGGCCGCTGGCGATTTGGGGGCAGAGCGGGCCGCGTCGGGCCTGCGCATTGAAAGCATGTTGACGGTACTCAGAGAAGACGATCGCGACGACAAGCCGGCAGCGCGCTGGTCGCCGATCTACTATGGGCTGAGAGACGCCATCGTCAGCCATCGTCTCGCCCCGGGCACCAAGCTGCCGGAGGACGAGCTGGCGTCGATCTATTCGGTGAGTCGCACCGTCGTCCGCGCCGCCTTGCAGGCCCTTGCGCATGACCGGCTGGCGCGGCTGGAGCCCAACCGCGGTGCCTTCGTCGCACAGCCCTCGAAGATCGAGGCGCGCGAAGTGTTTGAGGCGAGGGCACTGATCGAACCCAAGGTGGCGGCGCTCGCCGCAAAGGCTGCGGTGCCCTCCGACATCGCGCAATTGCGAATGCACCTGGAGAAGGAGCATGAGGCGCTGCATGCCGGTCGCGACAGCGACGCCATCATGCTGTCGGCGCGCTTCCATGTCGGCATCGCCGAGATCGCGGCGCATTCGGTATTCACCAACTTCGTGCGCGACCTCGTCTCGCATTCCTCGCTGATCATCGCGCTCTACTGGAAACGCCGCGACGCGACCTGCGAGAAACATGCCCATCACGCGCTGGTCGACGCCATTGAAGCCGGCGACAGCGCCGACGCCGCGGCGCTGATGAACAGCCATCTGGTCGATCTGCTCTCCGGGCTCGATCTCACCGACAAGGTCGAAAAGTCTGACAGCCTCGCTGATCTGCTCCGCGCCTGAAGGAAGCATGCGCCCCGTTAGGCCGAGATAGGCTGACACGCCCTTGGCGCGGGTCAGCGCCACCAGCGGCGTGATCAGGCCTTGCTTCACCGTGTCATGCACCTGCGGAAGCCGCACCACCGATACTTTGACGCCGGCCTGCGCTATCGCCACCCCATTCAGTCGCGGATCGCTGCCCGATCGGCCTGATGCGTTAGGCCTGAGCCTCCCGTTCCCGCGGCCGTTTTCGGGAGGTCTCGGCGCCGCCTCGATACCTGATGTGATCGATGAACGCGCGCAGTTTGGGCAGGACCTGATGTTTTTCCGGATAGTAGAGGAAGACACCCGGGGATGTCGCGGCGAAGGCCGAAAGCAGCGCCTCGAGGCGCCCGTCCGCGAGCGCCGCGGCGGCAATCGGGCTTGGCACCTGGGCAAGCCCGGCGCCCTGGATCGCAGCGCCAAGCAGCGTGGGATAGTCGTGTGCAATGAACGGCCCGGAAACGATTGCCTCGACCGCCTTGTTGCCTTTGGCGAAGCGCCACGGCGCGACCGAACCGTTCGATCGGCGCAGGCGCAGGCAGGCATGGTGGCGCAGATCCTCGATGCGCTCCGGCGTTGTTCGCTGGCGTAGATAGTCGGGACTGCCGACGACCACCATCGGGAAGGACGGCGTCAGTCGAACCGCGACCATGTCGGCCGCGATGAGGTCGCCGAGCCGGATACCGGCGTCAAATCCCTCGGCTGCGAGGTCGGCCAATTCGCCGCTAGCGACGATCTCCAGCTCGATCTCGGGATAGGCCTGGCAGAAGGACGCGATCATCGGCTCCAGCAGCGTCGGCACCACCGCAGGCGGTACCGACAGGCGCAAAAGCCCAGCCGGCCGCTGGCCGATTTCGCGCGCGACCTCGCTTGCTGCTATCAATTCCTCGAAGGCTGGCCGGGCGCGCGAGAAAAAGCGCTCGCCGGCTTCGGTCAGGCCGACGCTGCGTGTCGTGCGGACGAACAGCGCGGCGCCGATGCGCGCTTCCAATGTCCGCACCGCCTGGCTGATCGCCGACGGCGTGACGCCGAGCTCCGCCGCCGCCTTGCGGAAATTGCGATGCCTGGCGACGCTCAGGAACGCCTCGACGCCGTCGAGGGCGCCGTGCCGGACTGTGAAGTTTTGCTTCATGACCCATTGAGATTATCGCGGATAGTTCCCGGCACAAAGCGGTCGTATCTGTGTTGTCGATTGGAAGGCTGGAGGGAAGTGGCAATGACGGACGATTTGGATCGCGTGCGGTTGCGGGCGTCGGGGCCGCCGCCTTCGCTAAATCTCGGCGTCGTCATGGGGTCGGGTTCGCGGAATTATGCCGCCAATCTTGGACACAATCTGTTGGAAGGCCGTCTCCGTATCCTGACGGCGGTATTCGAAGCCGTTCCAGCCAATCTCTGACGGGAGACAAGAATGACGCCGGCCACGATCTTCAACACCCATCTCGTCCTGGGCTACGTCCCGTGGCTGCTTTGCTTCGGCGCCTATATCTGGCCGAGGCTCAGGCTCATGGACCGCGTCGTGGCGCAGCGCGCCATCGCGACGCTGCACAGCTTCCGCTTCTTCGGGCTGGTCTTCCTGATTCCGGGCGTGGTTGGCCCGAACCTCCCGGCGGACTTCGCGGTCTTTGGCGCCTATGGCGATTTCGCGACCGGGCTGCTGGCCATGCTGGCGCTGCTTGGCGTGAAGCGGCCCTCGATCTTCTGGCCGTCCGTCGCGGCCTTCAATCTGGTGGGAATAGTCGACCTCGTGGGCGACTACTATCACGGCACCGTGCTTCATCTGCCCGAGCAGGCCGGGCAGCTGGGCGCCGCATACGCGATCCCGATCATCTATGTGCCCCTGCTGATGATTACGCACGTGGCCGCCCTTTATCTTCTGGCGCGACCTCAGCCCAAGACCGAGCCGGGCGCGGACAATAGGAAGGCGGTCGGTCTCAGTTCTCTTCGCTCTCCTTCATCCGTTCGATGATCGATCGGGCCGAAGCGCCGGTCGTTTCGCCGAGCTTCGTTTGCTCATTCTGCACCATCGCCAGCGCCGTTCCCGGCTCGCCCTCCCACAGGATCAGGCTTGCCGCGCCGACCAGCCCGGCGCGATCGCCGAGCTCGGCCGGCACGATCGGCACGTCGCGATAGGCTTGCATGGCGCGTTCCTCGACCGTCGCCCTGATGCCCGGCGCCAGCAGATCGAACCCGTTTGCGAGGCCGCCCCCCATGACGATCAGGTCCGGCGAATAGAGATGCAGGAGATTGGTGAAGCCGATGCCCAGCCATTTCGCCTCGGTCTCGACCAGTTCGCAGGCGGCCGCGTCGCCGGCGCGCGCGGCATCCACGACATGCCGGGCCGAGACGCCGCCGTCGTCGGAAAGACGTCTGAGCACCGAGCCGTCGCCTGGCTTGGTAAGCCGCGTCGCCCGGCGCCCGAGCGCGGTGCCGGAAGCAACGGCCTCGAAGCAGCCGACGTTGCCGCAGAAACAGCGGTCGCCTTCGCCGGTGATGGTCATGTGGCCGATCTCGGCCGCGAGCCCGCGCCTTCCATGGTAGATGTGGCCATCAGCGACCACGCCGCCGCCGATGCCGGTCGAGACGGTGACGAAGACCAGCGAGCCCGCGCCGCGGCCGGCGCCGAAACGCCACTCGCCGAGCGCCGCGGCATTGGCGTCGTTCTCCAGCCGTACCGGCAAGCCGAACTGGCGGCTGAGGATGTCGATCAGCGGCACGTTGTGCCAGCCGGCGAGCGTCGGCGGCCCGATGACGATGCCTGCCTTGGGGTCGAGCGGCCCCGGCGCGCACATGCCGATGCCGCTGACCTTTGCCTGCGGGTGTTCTTTAAGCAGCCTGTCCGCCAGCGCGATGATCTGGCCGATGACCGCTTCCGATCCGGCGCCGGCGAGCGTCGGCGCCGAGACGCGCTTGACGACCTCGCCGCTGCGCTCGACCAGCGCGCCGCGCAGTTCCGTGCCGCCGAGATCGAAGGCAAGGGCGATCGTGCTCATCAGGCGGCGGCCTTCAGTCCATGCAGCCAGGCCATGCGCTGGGCGAGATTGGGATCGCCGAAAGCGAGCGAGCCCAGCACCACCGTGTCGGCGCCGGCGGCGCGCAGCAGCGGCACGGTCTCATGGCGGATGCCGCCATCGGCGGCGAGCCGGATGTCGGCCTCGCGGCCGGCCTTCCTCATCAGCGCGCGCGCCTCGACCAGCCTTGGGCAGGCTTCCTCGGACAGGCTCTGTCCCTTGACCCCGATCGAGGTGCCGAGCAGCGTCACGAAGGCCACGCGTGGCAGGAACGGCTCGATCGCTTCAACCGGCGTCTCCAGCCGCAGCACCACTCCGGCCTCTGCGTCGAGCTCACGCGCCAGCTTCACGGCGCGCAAACCTGCCGCGCCATTCTCGGCATGGATGGTTACGAGATCGGCACCAGCCTCGATGAACTGGCGCGTCTGAGCCTCGACGATCTCGGCCTCGACCATCAGATGGACGTGGATCGGCTTCGCCGTCAGCCTGGCAATGCGCGCCACCAGATCGGGGAAGAACAGGAAGCCGGGCGTGAAGCGGGCATCCGCCACGTCGATATGGTGCAGATCGACATGGGCTTCGATGCGCTTCAGGTCGCGCTCCAAATTGGCGAGATCCGCCGACCACAGCGAGAATTCGCCGATAAGCCGGTTGCGCGGCAGTGCGGCTATTGCCGCGGGTCCGGAGACGGGTTTGGCGGTCATGACGGAATGAGGCTCCGGGCATTCGAGTTGGATTGGAGGAAGGAACTGATCTGCTCGTGCAGTTCGATGAAATGTCTGGCGCTGTTGCGCGCCTTCGGCGTGATTTCGGCGAAGACTGCGTGCGGCATCGCGGCGGCAAGCGTGTAGGCGCTCGACAGCGGATGCACCGCGTCCATCGCGTTGCCGACGACCAGCGCAGGAATGTCGAGCGCCGCGACGTCGCGGTCGCAAACGCCTGGGCCGTCGCTGGCAATATCGGCGAGCACTTGCGCGAACCCCTTGGCGTCGGGCCGGTCGAAATAGCCGAGCAGCGAGGATAGATTGTCGGGCGCCTCGCGGTAGAGCCGCGTTGCCGTGTCCGATCGCGCGAAGATCGTCCGCCCTTTGTCGGCCCCGTGTTCCAGGATGAGCTCGGCGGCCTCGGTGATCGGCTGCATGTTCTGCGGTGCCGGCGAAAACGTCCATGCCGGCCGCACCAGGACCAGGGCGGCGACGCGCCGCGGATGACGGCAGGCGAGGCGAAGCGCGATCGCGGCGCCCATCGAGACGCCGCCGGCAACGAAGCGGTCGAGGCCGGCACGATCGGCGGCGGCAAGCACATCGTCAGCGAAGATTTCGAACGAGAACGGCCGCCGCTTGCCGAGCCCAGAGCCGCCATGCCCGCGGCATTCCAGCGTGACGCGCCGGAAGCCTGCGGGGAAAGTCTGCGCGACCTGCGCCTCGCCGCCGCCGAGCCCATGCTGAAAGACGACCGCCAGGCCTTCGCCGGTGTCGGTCATATGCAGCGTGGCGCCGTCGCGCAGGAGCCTGCCCATCACATGAGCCCCTTGAGGAAGCGGGCGACGCGCGGCGCTTCCTCGGCCGAAAGCCCATGCGTCACCAGCGGCCCGTCGAAGCCTGTGGCCCTCAGGCGAGCGACGAAGTCGTCGAAGTCGACCACGCCTTGTCCGGCCGTGGCGAAGCGCCCGTCGGCGAAGCGGTCCTTGGCGTGCGCCAAAGAGACATGACCCGCCGTGCGCTCGACCGCTTCGGCAACGATGCCGCGTGCCTCGTCGGCATTCGCTCGCTCGAACAGATTGGCAGGGTCGAGCACGATGCGCAGCCGGTTCGAACCCATCTCGGAAATCAGCTGCACGGCGTCATCGGCGGAGGTCACGATGTTGGCTTGCTCCGGCTCGATGCCGAGATCGACGCCGTGGCGCTCGGCGAGCTGAAGCGCCTTCTCCATTTCCCGCGCCATGTCGGCCCAAGCCGAGGGATCGGCATTGTCGGGGTGGTGCGCCCATTGGTCCTCGGCGTTGCGCGTTCCGGTGCACAGTGTCACCAGCGGGATCGAAAGCCTGGCGGCTGCCTCAATGACCACCCCGAGCCGCCGCAGCCCGTCATCACGCACCCGGCTGTCCGGATGCGCCATGTTGTAGGTTCCCGACAGCGCGACGAGACCGACGCCGCTAGCCTTAGCGGCGGCATCGATCGTACGGATCGCTTCGTCGGGAACATCGTCCGGCATCGACGGCAGGCCGGCGCAGGCAAGGTTGAACTGGGTGACTGCGAAGCCCGCTTCGCGAACGGCGGCGAGCACGCCGGCCGGCTCGCCGCCTGGAAAAGTCTTGGCGAACACCCCGACCTGCATCAGATCGCTCCGGTGACGCCGGCGAGCTCAACGCGCTGGCCGCTTTCGACCGAGCGGGCGATCGCCACCATGGCGCGGATCGAAGCGAGCCCGTCCTCCACGGTAGCGCCGCGCTGCGGCGCGCCGTTGAGCACCGTGTCGGCGAGGCCTTCCAGTTGGCGGCGGAAGAAGTGGCCGTCGGCGCCGAGCGGCTTGCGCGACGTCGCGTCCTTCTCATGAAAAATGTCGACCTCGCTGGCGCGCAAATACCAGGGATTGAAGGTCTTCGCGATCACCGAGCCGTTCTCGCCATAGAGTTGAAAGCCCTCGTGCCAGTCCATGCGCACCGCAACGGTCAGGTCGAGATGGCCGAGCGCGCCATTGGCGAACTCCGTCTCGACGAACCAGCAATAAGCGCCGAAGCGTTCGTTGAGCCGCGCGCGCACGGCGGTGATTTCGCCGCACAGGAAGCGCGCCGTGTCGACCAGATGCGAGCCATGCGCCAGCATGAAATACTGTCTCAGGTCCGCCTTCGGATTGCCGGCCGGCTTCCTCGCCAGCTTGCTGGTGACGGGCAGCGGCTGCACGGCGTCGGTATTGGTGTAGCGATGGGTGGAATCGCAATACCAGGCCTTCAGCGCCAAGATCTCGCCCATCTCGTCGCGCACGAAATCGCGCGCCGCCTCCAGCGCCGGGTCGAAGCGCTTCATATGCCCGACCTGAAGCACCTTGCCGGAGCGCTTGGCCCCTTCCGCCAGCCTCTCGCCTTCTTCGACGGAAATGCCGATCGGCTTTTCGCAAAGCACGTGCTTGCCTGCTTCGAGCGCCTTGATCGACATCGGCACGTGGTAGGCGTCGGACGTCGCGACGATCACCGCCTCCAACTTGGGGTCGGCGAGCATCTCGTCATAGTCGCCATACATTTTTTGCGGCTCGTAGGTGGCGCTCATGCGCGCAAGCAGGTCGGGCGCCGCGTCGCAGATCGCGTAGAGATCGGCATTGGCTGCCTTCACGCAGGATTCCAGATGCGCGAACTGCGCGATCGGCCCGCAGCCGAGCACACCGACACGAAGACGACGGTCTTGTTTGCGGATCATCGCCTCAAGCCCCGTAGCCGCGCATGGTCTGGCGATTGGTCTTCACCGCGCCCGCCGGATCGGCGGCGGCTGCTTCGGATTCCTCCTCCAGCACCAGCCAGCCGTTGAAGTTGGGCGCGGCGCTGGCGATCTCGATCACCTTAGCCGTGTCGCAGACACCCTCGCCGAGCATCGCCCAACTGCCGTTGGCATCGACGTCTTTCAGATGCACATAGCGAATGCGGTCGCGATAGGTGGTGAGCGTATCGGCCATGTCCTGACGGCCGCGCAAGATGTGTCCGGTGTCCGGCACCCAGCCGACCAGCGATGGGTCAATCAGGGAGAAGATGCGGTCATAATCGGCGCGGTCGAAGAGCAGCGTGTTTTGATGCGAGCTCGGATGCACAGCCACCTGCACGCCGGCCTTGCGCCCAAGTTCGCCGGCCTTGTTGTAGACCTCGGCGGCGATGGCGAATTTGTGGTCGCGCGGGCCGTCGGAGACGACGGTTGCCGAGCCCATCGACACCAGCGCTCCCGGAAAGGCGGCGGCGAAGTCGATCCAGCGACCGGCGGTTTCGAGGTCCTCGCCGATTTTCTCCTTGAGCGTGAAGCCGCTCTTCGAGCCGAAGGCGAACGAGACCAGCATGAGGCCGGATGCCTTCAACGCGGCGGCGAACTCCGCAGGCTTGCCGGCATAGCGACCGATCATCGTGTCGGTGATCTCGATGCCGGCATAGCCGCCGTCGGAAATCGCCTTGATGAGATCGTCCGGGCCGCCGCCAAAACGGTCGCCGAGCATCTCCCAGGTAAAAGTCTGGCAGCCGACTTTGAGGTCTTTCACGTTCATTCTTTCATTCCTTGATACCGCCCATTCCTTGGTGTCGCTCTGCGTCTTCATGGGAGGGACGTCCTACTTGACCGAGCCCGCGGTCATGCCTGCGAGGAAGAATCTCTGGGCAACGAGGTAGATGAGCAAAAGCGGTAACGAGCCGAGCACGCTCATCGCCATCATCTGGTTCCATTCGAAGGCGTGCTGCCCCATCAACAGCTGGATGCCGATCGGCACGGTGCGCATGGACGTCGACTTGGTCAGCGTCAGCGCAAAGAGAAATTCGTTCCAGCATAACAGGAAGGTGTAGACAGACGTCGCCACGATACCAGGCAGCGAGATCGGGACGATCACCCGCCAAAGCGCTGTCCAACTGGTGCCGCCGTCGACAGCCACCGCTTCATCGAGATCGCGGGGCAAGGTGTTGAGATATCCCGTCATCAGCAGGATCGCGTAGGGCAGCGTAAACACCAGGTAAGTCAGGATCAGCGCGATATAGGTGTCGAAGATGCGATACGAGACGACAAGCCCGAAGAAGGGGATGAGAAGCGTGATCGGCGGAATCGTCTGCGTGCTGATGATGAGTGTGTTCAGGCTGCCCTTGCCGCGAAAGTTGAAGCGGCTGAACCCGTAGGCCGCCAGCAAGGCGATCAGCACCGTCAGCACGGTCACCGCTGCCGCCACGAAGTAGCTGTTGAAGAAGAAGCGCAGCTTTACCGGGTCGCCAACGATGGCTGCGTACGCTTCCAGCGTGAAGGCCTTCGGCAGGATGGTTGGTGGCAGGGCAAAGATTTCGGTATTCGACTTGAACGAGCTGCTGAGCATCCAGTAGATCGGGAAGGCCGCGAAAAAGAGCCCCGCGACAAGCGCTACATGGAGCGCGACGGTGATCAGCCTGTCTTTCGGCGTGTGCCTTTTCCTCATGGTGACTACCGAGCCTTTTGATAACGGATGTAGAACAGCGTCAGGCCAAGCGAGATCAGCAGGATGACCACAGCGCTCGCCGACGCCTGAGACAGGTTGTAGCTCGAAAACGCCAGCTTATAGGTGTAGGTGCTGAGGACCTCGGTCGAGTAGATCGGACCACCGCCCGTCGTTATCCAGATCAATGGGAAGACCTGCATGGTCCAGATGAAGTCGAGCAGCGAGATGCTGATGATGATCGGCATCAACTGCGGGATGGTGATGAAGATCAGCTTCTGGTAGGCCTTGGCTCCGTCGATATCGGCGGCCTCGTAGAAATCCTTGGGAATGCCCTGCAGCCCTGCGAGCAGGCTGACCATGAAAAGCGGGTACCCCGCCCAGATATTGGCGAAGGTGACGGCGTGCAGCGCGGTCTCGGGCGAGGAAAACCACTCGACCTTGGAACCGATGATGCCCATCTGCATGAGAATGCTGTTCACGACCCCGTTCGGCTCGAGCAGCAGGCGCCAGATCACGGCGATAATCACCGCGGTGAACAGCCAAGGCAGTATGTAGAGCACGCGCAGAATATTGCGCAGCATCGGATTGATGCGGTCGCTGTTCAGCATAAGTGCGAAGACCATGCCGATGGTCATGTGGAAAACCACGCTCATGCAAGTGAAGTAGAGCGTGTGCCACAGCGAAGCCCAGAACACCGGATCTGCGAAGATCGCCTGGTAGTGTTTCAGTCCGGCAAAGGATGGGTCACGGCGCAGCACCGCGCTGTTCTGGAACGAATAGGCAATCACCGTCACCATCGGCAGCAGCATCAGAAGACCGATTATGAGGAGCGAGGGCGACAGATAGAGATAGGGTGCGACCGCTCGTTTCAGTCTGTGATGGGAGCGCTTCTGCGGGGTCATGTGCCAACCTTGAAATACGCCTTCAAGAGAAGGTGAGCTTCGGAACACGGGTCCACCGATCCGTTGTGGCCGGGTGGCCTGCCCGAAGTCAGGCCACCCGGTCGAGAAAGTGAACGGGGAACAGGCCGATCAGAATTTCGCCATCCAGCCCTTTTGAGCGTTGGCTGCGGCTTGTTCCGGAGACTGCTCGCCGGCAAGCATCTTCTGGGCTTCCACGTCGAACTGGGTCATCAGGTCTTCCGCCACCGGCAGACCCGTGAACTCGTTGGCGAGATAACCGGTCTTGAAGATTTCGAAAGCCTTTGCGAATGCCTTGTCGGACGTCACGAAATCGGGCTTGGCGTTGACGTTGCCCGGGAAGGCGTTTGCAAGCGACACGAGCTTGGCGTTCACCTTTTCACTCATCAGATATTGGACGAGCTTCCAAGCCTCCTCCTGGTGCTTCGAGCCGGCAGAGATACCGATGCCCCAGGAGGCATAGGGAAGGCCGCGCTTGCCGTTGTAGTTCTCCACGACCGGGACCGGGATGAGGTCGAAGTTCAGCTTGGGATTGCGTTTGCGGATGAGGTTCACATGCGCGAGCGAGTCGATCATCATCCCGACCCGGTCGTTGACGAATTCCTCGACCTTCTCCTGTTCCGTCTTGGTGGCGATGCCGGGCGAGATGGTGCCGGCGTCGTTGAGCGATTTCACGAAGCTGAGCATATCCACCACCGGTTTGCCCTCGAGGTCGGGCTTGCCATTCGCCATCATCGACTGGCCCGAAGCCCAAACCCACGACATCATGTCGTTCTGAACGCCGGACGGTGTTTGCAGCGACAGGGGCAGCACCCAGCCATACTGGTTCTTGTCGGCATGGGTCATCTTCTTGGCGGCTTCGAGAAACTCCGCGCGGGTCGACGGCAGCTTGCTCACACCTGCCTTGGCGGCGAGGTCCATATTGACGAAGACCGGATAGACGAACGAAGCCACGGGAAACATCACCGCTTTGCCGTCCACCTTGATGATGTCCGCGACCTGGCTCTTGTCGAAGCCGCTCGCATCCATCATCGGGTTCATGTCGGCCAGCGCATTTTGTGCGTTCAGATTGTTCACCCAAGCGCCATCGAGACCGACAACGTCGCTAAGCGTTCCGGTCGCAGCACCGACCGAGATCTGGTCTCGCGTGGTCGCATAGGGGCCGCTGACCAGCGTGACCTTGATCCCGGGGTTTGCAGCCTCGAACTCGTCCATGATTTTGCGCAAGGAGCCTGCGGGCAGCTCTGGCTCCCACCACTGCGTGAATTCCAGCGTCGTGTCCGCCATGGCGCTGGTTGCGCCGAGCAACCATGCCGCCGCGGCCATTTTCAGCATCGCGGGTTTTATCCGAAACGTCATTTTCTCCTCCTTCTTAAGATCGACCGCACAATGCGGACGATCGTCTGCTTCATTCAGAAGTCTTCTTACGAGTACTTTCGCAGGCGCGCCTGCGGGCTCTGCAGCAAATCTTCAGATCGCCAGATGCGTCTCGGGATCGAAGAAATGGAGCTTGGCGTCGTCCACGGCTAAGCGGATCTCCGAGCCGGGGCGGACTGTGCTGACCGGTTCGAATTTCGCCACCGCGTTCGAGGTCATGCCGAAATCCTGCACCGCGTCCGGATCGCCGGAGTCCACCCGCACCGCATCGATGCTGAGATGAACGATGTGTTCGGACCCGAGTTCTTCGATCGAGGTCACCTTTGCCGGGATCGTCTGATATCTGCGGCCGGATTCGAGACTGCTGTCATAGAGATCCTCCGGTCGGATCCCGAACACGACCTTGCGCCCCGCATACGTCCTCAAGGACGGCCTGCGCACGAAGGCTGCATCCTGCAGCCGGATGGCGAAGGTGCCGGACATCAGTTCGTCGCCCGTCAGCGTCGCCTCGAACAGGTTCATCGAAGGAGAACCGATGAAGCCGGCAACGAAGGCGTTTACCGGCGATTCATAGAGTCTCTTGGGAGTATCGACCTGCTGCAGCACGCCGCCTTTCAACACCGCGACCCTGTCCCCCATCGTCATCGCCTCGGTTTGGTCGTGGGTCACGTATATGGTCGTGACGCCGAGTTGCTTTTGCAGGCTGGTGATTTCGGCGCGCATTTGAACACGCAGCTTCGCGTCCAGATTGGAAAGGGGTTCGTCCATGAGGAAGGCGGCCGGCTCGCGCACCATGGCACGGCCCATGGCAACCCGTTGACGCTGTCCGCCTGAAAGGTTCGCGGGTTTGCTGTCGAGCAGAGATGTCAGCTGAAGGGTTTTGGCAATCTCGTCCACCCGCTTCTTGCGCTCGGCCTTCGTCTTGCCTGCCAGCCGCATCGAAAAGGCGATGTTTTCGAACACCGTCATATGCGGGTAGAGCGCGTAGCTCTGGAAGACCATCGCGATGTCGCGGTCCTTGGGCGGCATGTCGACGACGTCGACTCCGCCGATCCGAAGGCTGCCGCTTGTCACGTCCTCCAGCCCCGCGATCATTCGCAGCGCGGTGGATTTGCCGCAGCCGGACGGCCCGACGAGAATCAAGAATTCGCCATCCTCGACCGACAGGTTCAATTGGTCGATTGCGTGAAAGTTGTTCCCATAGGTCTTGCAGATATTCTCAAGAATGACTTCTGCCATCTTCCTCCCTCCACAAGGCTAAGCCGCTCGTTATTATGATTATTATCGGCCTATGTTCGCCTGCGAATGTTCCTCGGATAGTTTCAACTATGTTCCGGTATCGGGCTGCGATTTCAGTTGGACTGCCGACGGGGCGTTCGCCGATGCGAGGAGTTCCGTGACCTGGCCCTCGGTCGGCAGCGCCTCGCGTCCGCCACGCCCCGTTATCGACAGGGCCGCGGCCGCGGCTGCGAATGCGACCCGGCCTGCGGTGTCGGCTCCGCGCGTCAATGCATGGGCATAGGCACCGTGAAAGCAGTCACCGGCGCCGGTCGAGTCAACAACGGCAACCCGGTGCGGAGGCAGGTGCCAAAGCCCTGCCTCGTCGCGTCCGCGATAATAGACGCCCCTGCCGCCATCAGTCAGAACCACGCTGGACCGCGACGGCAACCACAATGCGTCGAGCATCTCGGCGGGCGATCGGCCGCCCGTGGCAGCCCGCGCGAAGCCGAGAGGAAGAATGAGATGGTCGCAGAGCCCGGTCAGCCTCTCGGTGGCTGGGCCGCTGCTCCATTCGATATCGCCGAGGATTGCAAGGCCGAGATCGCGAGCCCGAGCCACGACATCCATCGACCGGATCGCGTAACTATCGACGATCAGGACGGTCGCGCGGCTGAGGACCTCGTCCGGAAATTCTGGTGCGGTGCCCAGCATCGCTTCGTCGTCATACGCGATGAACCGCTCGCCATCCGATCCGACGGTGATCCGCGAGCGCACCGGGCGTGCGTGCGGGTGGCGCGGCGCGAATGCGGTTTCAACTCCGCTCGCAACGAGATCGCACAGCACGGCGTCGTCAGCGGCGCTGGCCAGCCATCCGACGAACCCGGCGGTTCCGCCGAGTCGCGCGACGGCGGCAAGGGCCGTCGCGACATTGCCGCCGAAAGTTCGGGCAGTTTGCAGAACCTTCCCCTTGCCCGCCGACAACGGCTGATCGACATAGACGATGTCGTCGATCGCAATAGCGCCGAAGCCGAGGATTGAAGGGACGGTGGGCATCGTTCAGGCACCCGCCTTCGCCAGGGCGTCTTCTGCCGAAAGGCCGTCATGGATGACGCTCCGAAAGGCAAGTGCCGCCTTCTCCGGATCGCCGTGCCCCCAGAGATTGCGACCGACCACGGCACCGCGCGCGCCGGCACGTATGGCGTCCGCCGTCTGCTGAAGGGCGCCGAGCAGCGTCTCGGTCTTCGGACCACCCGCGATCACAACCGGCACCGGGCAGGTCCGGACGGTCTCTCGGAACGACTCGAAATCGCCCGTGTAGCCTATCTTGATCACGTCGACGCCGGACTCGTAGCCGATGCGCGCCGCATAGGCGATCTCGTCGGGGGTGAAGACGATTTTTGCTCCGTCGGTGAAATCGCGCGGGTAGATATGCGCCACCACCGGCATGCCGTAGCGTGCCGCCGCATTCACCGAGTCGGTCAGCCAGCGTATGTACTTACCCTCGGTCGCGCCGCGCACCGGAATGGCAACGGCCAACGCATCGGCCCCGGCGCGCACCGCATCCTCCGGCGTTGCAATCAGCTCGCTGATGCGATCGTCTGGGGTGAAGCAGCCCGCCTGGATCACCAGAGACGCTTTGCCCGCATATTGCGGCCACAGATGGCGCGCGGTGCCGGGCTGGATGCTGACGTAGTCGGGTTTGCCCATCATGACGCGCGCGAGCGCACCGGGCAGATCGGCAAGCCCGCCTTTGCGCACGTCGCCATAGCCGACAAAGTGGTCGACCGCGCCGCCAAAAAGCTTCCCGGACGGATGCGAGAAGAGGCGCGCAAGGCGCACCTTGGTTCCTAGGCTCATGAGTGCAAAATTCCTCAATCGTTTTGAGCTGGCGGCCTCCGATGTCGAGCCAGCATTTTCACATGCTCTATAAAAATTTTACGCGCGTCAAGATTTAAAATGCGCTATAGCGAGTCACGAACATGGTCCGCCGCCGTTGCAGCGGGTTGTCTGCGGCGGTGCCGCATGGGAGGTCGGAAGGAAAATGCAAGCAAAATCAGGAGCGAAGCTCGGTATCGGCGTTATCGGTTGCGGCAACATATCGATGACCTATCTGCGCAACGCAGCACTTTTCGCCGGCGTGGAACTGCGCGCCTGCGCCGATGTTTCCGCCGACATGGCCGCGCTACGGGCCAGGGAATACGGTATCCGCGCGCTGCCGGTCGATTCGCTGCTGGCCGATCCCGAGGTCGATCTCGTCCTCAACCTCACCGTTCCGTCGGCGCATTTCGACATCACCCATTCGGCGCTTTCCGCGGGCAAGCACGTCTTCACGGAAAAGCCTCTGGCGACCTCGGCCGGCGAGGGCCGCCGGCTGGTCGCGGAGGCGGCGAAGCGCGATCTGCTGCTGGGCTCGGCTCCAGACACCTTCCTCGGCGCAGCCGGACGGCGTGCCCGCCGCCTAATGGACGAGGGCGCGATCGGCCGCGCCGTGACCGGCACCGCCTTCATGATGGGGCGCGGCATGGAGCATTGGCATCCCAATCCGCAATTCTACTATCAGCCGGGCGGCGGTCCGGTGTTCGACATGGGGCCATACTACCTGACAATGCTGGTCAACCTGCTCGGCCCGGTCGCCCGCGTCATGGCGATGACGACGCGCGGTCAGGACGAGCGCCTGATCACCGCCGAAGGCCCTTACAAAAACACCAGCTTCAGGGTAGGCACGCCGACCAACATCCTGTCGCTGCTCGAATTCCACTGCGGCGCCACCGTCACCTTCGGCGCCTCTTGGGACGTCTTCAAGCATTCCAACCATCCGATCGAGCTGCACGGGACGGAAGGCTCGCTCAGGCTACCCGATCCCGACACGTTTGGCGGCACGGTCTCGCTATCGGCGCACGGCGCCGATTGGAAGGATTTCGAGAGCGAAGGCGAGCTCTACGGCGCGCGCAACTGGCCCTATGCTGCACCGGACCGCGCCAACTATCGCATGCTCGGCGTCGCCGACCTGGCGCGGTCGCTGTCGGAAGGGCGCAGACCCCGCGCGTCCGGCGAACTGGCGCTGCACGTGCTCGAGATCATGGAAGCGATCCTCGCCTCCGGCGAGAGCCGGAACTCCGTCGCCGTCGTCGGCTCGGTCGACCAGCCGCCGCTGCTCGGCGAAGACGAGGCGGCGAGCCTGCTTGCCTGAGGCGCCGTGATCGCCCAGCGGGAGTTCGGTGTCCCTAGGCCGACTGGCGCATCACCAGCGTCGCGTCGAGATTGACCTTCGGCGCGACGGGCGCGCCGTCCTCGTCGAGCAGGGTAAGCAGCGTCTCGACGCTGCTTCCGGCCATCGCCGCGAAATCCTGCGCCATGGTGGTGAGCGCCGGGCAAGTGTAGCGGCTGAGCGGATGGTCGTCATGCGCAGCCACCCGCAGGTCGCAATCCGCCTTGCGGCCCACCTTCAGCCCTTTCGAGAAGGCGGCCGCCATCACGCCGAAGGCGAGACGATCGTTGGCGCACAATATGGTCTTGCCCGGCAGGCCGCCATTGCCGAGCAGCTTTTCCGTCTGTTCGTAGCCGATGCGTTCGAACTCCCATGTGTAGTCGTCGGTATTGCCGAAGACGAGCGGCTCCTGCCCGAGGCGCTTCATGGCATCGATGTAACTCTCCACCCTCTCGCGCGAATTATGATTGACGTGCGGAATATCGAAATAGACCGGGGCGTCGCCCGAGCGGCAGAGATAGTCGACGATGGTCGACATGCTCTGCACATTGTTGTTGCCGACGAAAGGCGTGCCGCCTTCGAGATAGGTGTCGAAATAGACAATCGGGATCGCCTGCGTCAGCTTCTCGATCGCCCGCTGGTCCGAGCGCCGGCCGAGTGGTGCGATCAGCGCGCCGGAGACCTTCAACGACAGGATCGTCCGCGTCGCCTCGGCTTCCAGTTCGCTCGATCCATGCGAGGAAATGACGATCGGCCAGTAGCCTTCGTCGCGCAGCCTGAGTTCGATGCGGCTGACCATCTCGGAATAGAACGGGTCGGTCACCGTCGGCACGACGATGCCGATGCTGCGGGTGCGCTTGCGGTTGAGGTTTCGCGCGAACAGATTGGGCTGATAGTCGGACGAGCGCAGCGCATCCTCGATGCGTTTTCGCGTCGCCGGCTTGACGCTGGTCGGATCGTCGAAGAATTTCGACAAGGTCGGCCTGGAGACGCCGCAGGAACGGGCGAACTCCTCCATCGTCTTGTGAGTCATCGGCATCCAAACCCTCGCGGCATGGAAGGTCGCTCCCATGCGCTGCTCCGGCGCTCATACGGCGCATCGGCGTGGGCCTGCAAGTTGAAACTTTACAGGATGTGCCGCAAGTTTCAACGCGTCCGGATAAATTATTCCATGCGTAAATTTATTAATTGACGTGAAAAAGAGGGAGCCGTATTCAATTTCCAAGCCCCGCGCCATGCGCGGCGAATGCCGGGAGGACGTGATGAAGAAGCTGGTCTCAGCCGGCGAGATCCTCGTCGAGATCATGGCGGAATCAGTCGGCCAGAGCTTTCTCCAGCCCGGCCCGCTGGTCGGCCCCTTTCCGTCCGGCGCTCCGGCGATCTTCATCGGCCAAGCGGCGGCGCTCGGCCAGCCTGCGGGTCTCATCGGCGCCGTCGGGGGGGACGATTTCGGCCAGTTGAACATCGACCGGCTCAGCGCGCTCGGCGCCGACGTTTCGGCAATCGCCGTCCGTGAAGGCCATGCAACCGGCACCGCCTTCGTCGCCTACCGGACCGATGCATCCAGGCATTTTGTTTTCAATATCCGGAACAGCGCCGCCGGCCTTTTGGAAATGGACGATGCCGCCAAGCGGCTCTTGGCCGGAGCCGATCATGTCCATGTCATGGGCTCTTCGCTTTTTTCCGATCGCGCCACCGACGTCGCACTCGCCGCGATCGCGGCCGTGAAGGCCAAGAGCGGCACGGTGTCCTTCGATCCGAACATCCGTCGCGAGATCATGCAGGCGTCCGGCACGCGTCAGGCGCTCGATCATGTGCTCGCGCAGACAGATGTCTTCCTGCCGAGCGGCAACGAAATGTTCCTTTTCTCGTCCGCCAGCGACGAACAGGCCGCGGTCCGCGAATTGCTGGGGCGAGGCATCTCATGCATCGTGCTGAAGAAAGGCGCCGATGGCGCCACTTATCACGACCGCAAGGGCACGCTCGCCATGCCCGGCTTTGTGGTCGAGGAAGTCGATCCGACCGGCGCCGGCGATTGCTTCGGCGCCGCCTTCGTTTCCTTCTGGCTGCGCGGTGCCTCGCCCGCCGATGCACTGCGCATCGCCAATGCCTGCGGCGCGCTCGCCGTTACCCGCAAGGGGCCGATGGAAGGCATTCACCGGCTCGCCGACGTCGAGGCCTTCATCGCAAAAGCGACCGCACGCGCATGACCGGCGCCACGGCAAGATTTGCTGGCATCGCCGCTCGCCGCGCGGCAGGCGCGAAGGGCGGCATCGCCTCGATCTGTTCGGCGCACCCGCTGGTGATCGAAGCGACGCTCCGCCACGGCGCGAGGAATGGCGCCGATGTGCTGATCGAGGCGACCTGCAACCAGGTCAATCACGAGGGCGGCTATACCGGCATGACCCCGGCCGCCTTTCGAGCCTTCGTCGAGACGCAAGCAGGCAGGACCGGCTTTCCGTTCGACCGGCTGATCCTCGGCGGCGATCACCTCGGCCCGAATCCGTGGAAGCATCTGCCCGCGGCGGAAGCGATGAACAAGGCGGCGGCGATGATCGACGCCTATGCCTCGGCCGGCTTCACCAAGCTGCATCTCGACACCAGCATGGCTTGTGCCGACGATTCCGTGGCACTCACCGATGAGACGATTGCCGCGCGCGCGGCCGAGCTTGCGGCGGTTGCCGAGGCGGCGGTCGCCCGCTCGGGCGGTGAAAAACCCGTCTACATCATCGGCACCGAAGTGCCGGTTCCGGGCGGCGCGATGGAAGCGCTCGACCATATGCATGTGACCGAGCCGGCCGATGCGCTCCGCACGGTCGAGCTCCATCGCCAGGCCTTCTGCCGTCTCGGCCTCGATGCCGCTTTTGCCCGGGCTGTCGGCGTCGTCGTTCAGCCCGGCGTCGAATTCGGCAATGCCAACATCATCGCCTATGCGCCCGAGAGGGCGACGAAGCTGGTCGCGGCCCTGGAAAGCCAGCCGCAATTCGTCTTCGAGGCGCATTCGACCGACTATCAGCCCGCGGAAGCTTTGGCCGCGCTCGTGCGCGACGGCTTCGCCATCCTCAAGGTCGGCCCCTGGCTCACCTTCGCATTGCGCGAGGCGCTCTATGGCCTGAGCCACATCGCCGACGCGCTCGCGCCCGATCCCTCGCGCGAAAGTTTGCCGGCCGCGATGGAACGCATCATGCTGGCCTCGCCCGGCAATTGGCAGAAATATTATCTGGGAACGCCTGGCGAGCAGCGCCTGCAGCGGCATTTCTCCTTCAGCGACCGCATCCGCTACTACTGGCCATCACCCGATGCGCAGCATGCGACCGAAGCGCTGCTGGCGGCGCTCGGCGATCGCGAGATTCCACGCCCCCTGATCAGCCAGTATCTCGGCCATCTCGATGCCGAGGTCGGCGCCGGTCGGATCACGCCGACCGCGCATGAGCTTCTGATTGCCAGCGTCACGCGCGTCCTCGATATCTATCGCAGCGCGACGACCCCGTAAGCCGGCTAATTAGTACACAGGCGTCGCTATATGTTTGGGTGCCGGCCATTCGGCCGTGATCTCTGGCTGCACCGGCCGTTCGAGATAGGTCGAAAGCACCACATAGCTGCGCGTCGAGACCACGCCCGGCGTCTCGTAGATACGGGACAGCAGGCCTTCCAGCGCCCTTGTGTCCTCGGTGCGCACCTTGAGCAGCATGCAGGTGTCGCCGGCGACCGAATGAATCTCTTCCACTTCCGGGCATTCCGAGATCGCCATCAATTCCGGCGTCTTGCCCCAGCCCCTGGTATCGATGTGCACGAAGGCGAGCAGCGGCTTCTTCACGGCCTTCGGATCGATGATCGCCGAGGTGGCGCGGATGGCGCCGCTGCGCCTGAGCCGCTTCACCCGCTCATGCGCCGCCGGCGGCGACAGGCCGACACGATCGCCGAGCTCGGCATAACTGATGGTCGCATTGTCGACCAGAACGCCTAATATTTTTCGGTCGATCGGGTCGACCTCACGGGTTGGCTGCTTGTTCCGCTGAACGTCATCTGTTTCTGAGTCCATTTGGAATTTCTCCATTGATGCTGAATTGAATTCGGCGATTATGGAGATATGTCGAACAGTGATCAATCAGCGATTCTGACTGCGGCGTCCCGTGCACCGATCCCGGCCGCAGCCTACCTGCTCACCGGCTGCATCGCCGTCATCGGCTCCAACTCACTGGTTCTCGGGCCGATAGCGCCCGCCGTCGCGGCATCCTTCGCGGCAAGCGTGCCGGCGGTGATGACGGCCGCCGCTGCCTTCGGCCTCGGCACCTCGGCCAGCGCGCTTTTTCTTGCCCGCTATATCGACCGGATCGGCGCCCGCCGCATGCTGCAGGGCGCATTGCTGTTGCTTGCGCTGGCGCTGGTGGGCAGCGCGCTCGCGCCGACGGTGGCGGCGCTGGTCGCGGCCCAGCTCGTTGCCGGCATCGCTGCTGGCGTCGCCATGCCGGCGATCTACGCCAGCTCCGCAGCGATCGCGCCGCCCGGCCGCGAGAGCGGAACGATCGGCGTCGTGCTGACCGGCTGGACGCTGTCCATGGTCGCCGGAGTGTCGCTGTCGGCGGTGCTTGCCGATCTGATCCATTGGCGGGCCGTCTTCGCCGCTGTCGCGCTTCTCGCCGGAGCCGCCGTCGCCGGCCTGTCGGTCAGCTCGCTGCGCGACACCAGGAAAAGCGGTCCGGCACCGTCGCCGCTCGGCGCGCTGGCTGTGCCCGGAATCCTGCCGCTGCTGATCGCCTGCGGCGCCTTCATGACCGCCTTCTATGGCGTCTACGGCTATCTCGGCGATCATCTCCATGAAGGTCTCGGCGAGCCGGTCAGCGCCAACGGGCTGGCGGCGATCGCTTACGGGCTCGGCTTCGGCGCGGCGGCGCTGCTTGACGGCGTCATCGACCGTCTCGGCGCCCGCCGTGTCATGCCCTTCGCCTATCTGCTGGTCGCCGCCGTCTATGTGGCGATCGCCTCGGCCAGCGGCACCTTCGGCCTGCTGATGGCGACGATCGCCGTCTGGGGCCTTGCCAACCATTTCGGGCTGAACGTTCTGGTGATGCGGCTCACCGCGCTCGACGCCGCGCGGCGCGGCACGATCATGGGCCTGAACAGCGCAGTCACCTATTTCGCCGTAACCGTCGGCACCGCCGGTTTCGGCCCGCTCTACACCGCCCTCGGCTTCGCCAACTGCGCCCTGGTCGCCGCCTTGCTGATGCTGGTGGCGGCATCGGCCGCAGCGTGGCGCTCTGCCCGGCAATAGGCTTGCGTGTCGCTTCGCTCCTTGGCTAAGGCTGGCTTCCGAACCGCACCGGAGCCACCGTGAAGATGACGCTCGAGATCACCGCCGAGCCCTTGCCGCAGGATCTCGCCCGTGTCGGCGAGGGCTTGACCGCCTTCAACGACAGCGATGTCGGTGCCTCGGGCCGGAAGACGCTCGCCGTCTTCGTTCGCGACGACGCCGGCGCGATCGTCGCCGGCATCTCCGGTTACACCGCCTGGGGCTGGCTCTATGTGCAATGGCTCTGGGTCGACGAAACCTGGCGTGGCCGGCACATCGCCGCGAGCATGCTGGACGCAGCCGAACGGGAAGCGCTGGCGCGCGGCTGCCAGGCCGCGTGGATCGACACTTTCAATCCGACCGCAGCCAAGGTCTATCAGCGCCAGGGCTACCAGCCGTTCGGCACGCTCGCCGATTTTCCGGTCGGTCGCAGCCGCATCTTCCTGCAGAAGAAGTTGTCTTAACCCGCGAGCTTTCCGCCGCGCATCGGCTGCGGCACCCCGGTGGTGCTCGGAAAGCTGATCGGCAGGCCGCGCAGCACGCGCACCGCGAGGAACGCGAAGCATTCCGCTTCGACCGCGTCGCCCTTCCAGCCGAGCGTCTCGGCTTGCACCACTTCGACGCCGGCGCGCTGGCCGAGCATCGCCATCATGGTCGGGTTGCGGCGGCCGCCGCCGCTGACCGCCAGTCGTCTTGGCCGGCGCGGCAACAGATCGAGCGCCTTGCCGACCGCCGAGACGGTGAAAGCCGTCAGCGTCGCCGCGCCGTCCTCCGCGCCGAGCCCGTCGGCCATGGCCGCGGTGAAGTCGAAGCGATCAAGCGATTTTGGGTAAGGCTTCGTCAGATACGGATGCTGCAGCAGCCGCTCTAGCCTTGCCTCGTCGACCGTACCCGCGGCAGCCAGTCTGCCGTCGCGATCCATCTCGCCGAGGCCCTTCGCCTTGATGAAATCATTGACCGGCGCATTGGCCGGCCCGGTGTCGAAGGCGACGATGTTGTCTTTGCCGTCCCACCAGGTGATGTTGCCGACGCCGCCCAGATTGAGCACCGCGGTGTCGCCGCTGGCGTCGGCCTCTTTGAGCAGCGCCGCATGATACGCGGCAGCGAGCGGCGCGCCTTGTCCGCCGGCCGCCACATCGGCCGTGCGGAAGTCATAGGCGACTTTGGTGCCAAGCAGGGCGGCCATCAGCTCGCCGTCGCCGAGCTGGCGCGTGCGGCCGATCCGTCGCGGCTGCGGGGCGCGATGCAGCACCGTCTGGCCGTGGAAGCCGACGACGCCGATATCGGCCATCGTCATGCCCTGGCTTTCGACCAAATCCCTGACCGCCGCCGACTGCGCGCGCGTCAGCGCCTCCTCCGCCTCGCGAAAAATCGCCGGCTCCGGCCCCTCGAAATTCCAGACGCGTGCTTGGCGCAGCGTTTCTTCGAGCAGGGCGCGGATCGATTGCGGGTAGGGGGCCAATGTGTATGTACCGGCGTCGGCGATGCGCTCGCCGTCGGTTTTAATCAGCGCCACGTCGATATTGCCGTCAAGCACCGTACCGGTCATCAGGCCGACGGCCCAGATTGGTTCCATGGTCGTTCCTCGAATCGCCGCTGAACCACGTGTCGGACGGATCGCCGCGACAGGCAAGTCTTTCGGCTGCGCCGGGACTTCTCACCGCGCACCGCCTTTGCGTCGAACTGCCAAAACGGAGCAACCTGGTCCTTGCCTCTTGCCGCCGAAGGAGCGAGCTTGTGCGATTATTGACCTCAACTTGAACAACGCGTACTCGCAGGAGGAACGACATGGCCGCCAATGTCGCAGTGATCGCAGGCGCTGGAGCTGGCCTCAGCGCTTCGCTGGCGCGGCTCCTCGGCAAGCAAGGTTTTCACGTCGTGCTGGCCGCCCGCAATGTCGACAAGCTCTCCGCGCTGGTTCAGGAGACGGGTGCGCGGGCGGTGGAGACGGACGTGTCGGATGCCGCCTCCGTCGCGCGGCTGTTCGAGGCGGCCGACAAGGCCGGCTCCCTCGAAATTGCCGTCTTCAACGCCAGCGGCCGCACGCGCGGCCCGATCGCCGAGCTCGATCCGGAGGCGGTCAAGCAGGCCCTGCTCGTCGGCGCCTATGGCGGCTTCCTCGTCGGCCAGCAGGCGGCGCGCCGGCTTGTTGCGCGCGGCTCCGGCTCGATCCTGTTCACCGGCGCCACCGCGAGTCTCAAGGGCTTCTCCGGCTCGGCCGGCTTCGCCATGCCGAAATTCGGGCTGCGCGGGCTGGCGCAGTCGATGGCGCGCGAGCTAGGTCCGAAGAACATCCATGTCGCGCATTTCATCATCGACGGCCAGATCGAGCCGCCCGGGCAGGCGGCCGAGCCAGACCGGCCGGATCGCCGCCTCTCGCCGGACGCGATCGCCGAGACCTATCTCGCAGTCCACCGCCAGCATCGCAGCGCCTGGAGCTTCGAGGTCGAGATGAGGCCCTGGGTCGAGACGTTCTGACGATCCATTCCACGAACCGTGCAATAACGCGCCCCGACGCGAGACCGGCGTCATTGCGGCGGTGATGGTGCTGATCGTGCTGGTCTGCGGCATCCAGTGGTGTGACCGGCTGGTCGCGTGGCTGGATCATCGCGGATAGGCGAAACGCGAGAAGCGGAAGTCGAATGAACGCAATTTGCCGCGAAAACCCGGAAATTGAGCGGCGGCTTGCTCCGTTTGCAACGAGATTGGTTGGCGCGTTTCTTCACCTGCAATGACGCGCATGTCATCGTGCGGCGGGGTCGCCAGAGCAATTCCAGGAAAAGGGCGCAGCGGTTTTCCGTCCGGACTTGCGAAAAACAATCGGTTGCCGCCAAGAGGAAGCTGTCCATGGCCAGAATAATCCCGGTGCTCGATCTCGACCGACTGGAGCAGGGCGAGTCGGAACTGCGGACCTTCTTGTTTGATCTGCGCACCGCTGCTCGCGATGTCGGCTTCTTCTATCTCAGCGGCCACGGCATAACGCAGCCGGACATCAACGCGGTGCTCGATGCCGCACGGCGCTTCTTTGCCTTATCGGAGGCCGACAAGCTCGCCATCGAGATGGTGAAGTCGCCGCAGTTTCGCGGCTACACGCGCGCCGGCGGCGAGCTGACCAGGGGCAAGGCCGACTGGCGCGAGCAGCTCGACATCGGCGTCGAGCGCGCGACCATTTCGCAAGGGCCGAGCGTGCCGGCCTGGACGCGGCTGCAAGGGCCGAACCAGTGGCCGGCTGCGTTGCCCGAACTGAAGCCGGCGCTGCTTGCCTGGCAGACCAAGGCGACGGAGGTAGCCATACGGCTGCTCAAGGCCTTCGCGCTGTCACTCGATCAGCCGGAGGACGCCTTCGACCCGATCTATCGCGGCGAGCCCAACCACCGCATGAAGATCGTGCGCTATCCAGGCCGCGACGCCACCGGTGACGACCAGGGCGTCGGCGCGCATAAGGATGGCGGTTTCCTCACCCTTCTGCTGCAGGACGAGAACAAGGGGCTGCAGGTCGAATATGATGGCAACTGGGTGAATGTGGATCCGATTCCGCAAACGCTCGTGGTCAACATCGGCGAGCTGCTCGAACTCGCCTCGAACGGGTATCTGAGAGCAACCGTGCACCGCGTCGTCACACCGCCGCCAGGCGTCGAGCGGATTTCGGTGCCGTTCTTCTTCAGCGCCCGGCTCGACGCGACCATTCCGCTGCTCGACCTTCCGCAGGAACTGGCGGCTGAGGCGCGCGGGCCGGCCAGCGATCCCGACAACCCGCTCTTCCGCAACGTCGGAACCAATGTGCTGAAGAGCCGTCTGAGGTCGCATCCCGACGTGGCCCGGCAGCACTATGCCGATCTTCTGGAAAAGGCAGCGGCGGCCGGCTGAGCTTTGCCGCTGCCCGCGCGATATTTTTTCGCCTTTCGGCCAGTTTTTGGAATTCAGTTCGTGGAAAATATACCGCAACCGCCCCAAATAGAGGCCATCGCTCGGTGTTTTCCTCCCATTGCGCCGGGCGATGTTCCCCTCTGAAGGTTATGACCTTCATTTCTTGGCCGGGCCGCTTTCGCGCCCGGCCTTTTTCTTTGGGGCAGCGCGCAGCTTGCAAATTCGCGCGGCCGGTCAGGCGAAAGCGATGCGGATCGCACCAAGGGGCCCGAAATCCGAGACGATCCGATCGCCATGCCGGCATTCGACCGGCCGGATGAAGGAGCCCGACAGCACCACCTGTCCGGCCTCGATTTGCATGCCGTACTGATGCAGCCGGTCGGCGAGCCACACAATGCCCTTGGCCGGATGATCGAGCACGCCGGCACCGAGCCCCGTCTCCTCCACCTCGCCGTTGCGACACGATGGCGCCGATCCAGCGCAGGTCTGCCTCGCGCGGGCTGGCGTGGCCGCGCTCCTCCAGCGCGCGCGGATAGATCGCGTCGCTGGTCTCGTCGCTCACCTGCAGGCCGAGCGTGTCGACATAGAACGCGCGCGATGACCCCCGTTGAAGATCGCCTCGCCGGTCCGCTTCTTCTCCTCCGCGCTGCGGCCCCTGCCGATGCGGAAGTTCATGTCGATGAAGCCGTTCTCGGGGAGCCGGTCCGCGATCGCATAGGCATCTGCACGGAAGGCGCGCACCCGCGCGGCGCCGGGCTCGAACAGGCCGCGTCTCGAGGATGATGCATGAAACGAGCGCGCAAAGCTCGCTCATCTCGACCTTCGCGTCGAGATTCGCCGAATATTCGATCCCCATGTGGGGCAAGGGCTTGGCGACCGAATGTCAAGTGCTTGGTCTCCATGTCGACGGGGTCGTCGGGGACGGGATTGCCGCTCTCGGAGAAATCGCGGATATAGCTGCGATCCGAGCGTTAATTTCTGTTGCGAGTCGTACTGGACTGGAACTTTTCGGAGAGTTGACTCTGCTGCCGCCCAGCACCCGCCGTTCCCTGCCCATGGCTCTGCTTCGCGCTCGCGAAGTGATCATGGCGCATTTTCGTCCGATGCTTGCTCGCCACGACATCACCGAGCAGCAATGGCGCGTGCTGCGCGTGCTTGCCGAGACCGGTCCGCTGGAAGCGACCGAGCTCGCCAACCGCGCCTCGATCCTGCCGCCCAGCCTCACCCGCATCATCAAAGCACTGGACGAGCGCGAATTCATCACCCGCAACAAGGTCAAGGATGACGGCCGCCGCGCACTGCTCGCCATCAGCCCGGCCGGCGTGGCGCTGATCGAGGAGCTGGCGCCCGAGCGCACCGCCATCTACGAGGCCATCGAGAAGCGTTACGGCGCCGAGCAGCACGAACGCCTGCTGGACATGCTGGAAAGCCTGATCGAGTCGGAGTCAGCGCCGGACTGACCCGACTAGCCACCGAAACTCCCCAGCGCGCTGGGCTGCATGTAGTTGCGCCCGACATAGAGCAGCGCCGCCTCGTCGCTGCCATGGCGGACGTCGACGACGCGGCCGAACATCACATTGTGCGTGCCGGCGCTCGGCGTCATGCGCTTCGAAAGCCAGGAAGAGGCGGTGCGCCTTGCCAACGCCACCGTCTATGGTCTTGCTTCTGCCGTGTGGACCTCGAAGCATTCGACCGCGCATCGCATGGTGCGCGCCATCAATGCCGGCGTCGTCCACGTCAACACCTATGGCGGCGCCGACATCACGGTACCGCTCGGCGGCTTCAAGCAGTCCGGCTTCGGCAGAGACAAGTCGCAGCACGCGATCGAGAAGTACACCGACCTCAGGACGGCGTGGATAGCGCTCGGATAAGCTCCCCTCGAGGGGAGGGTGGCCGGACTTTGTGGAGATGCTCGCCCAAGCCGGCACGGCCGGTGTCGGCGCCTGGTTGCGCCAAGGTATACCCGATGCGACTGTGCTGGGTCGCCGTTATCGACGCTTACGCGAGGCCAATCTGATGCTCCTGGCTGTCCATCATGTCGCAATCATCTGCAGTGACTATGAGACCTCCAAGCAGTTCTACACGAACAAGCTCGGTTTCGTCGTTCTGGCCGAAAACTGGCGCCCCGAAAGGCAGTCTTGGAAGTGCGATTTGCGTCACGGTCCCATCCAGATCGAACTGTTCAGTTTCCCTGATCCGCCAAGCCGGCCCAGCAGGCCCGAGGCCTGTGGATTAAGGCATATTGCATTCTCGGTCGCCTCGGTCGAGGCAACAGCCGAGCTGCTTCGGTCGCGAGACGTCGAGGTGGAGCCCATCCGAACAGATCCATACACGGGACGATTGTTTACCTTCATCGCCGATCCCGATGGACTGCCGATCGAATTTTACCAGGACGCTGTTTGACGGCGAGGAATTCAGCCGCGAAATCCGCCGGTTGCGGAACGCGAAGCGACTGGTGGAGGAGGCAGATGATGAAGTCAGGCTTGGAGAAGCTGGGGCACGACGCCAGCTGCCATCGGGACGGCGTCGGCAGCACCTAACCATCTTCGCCGCAACGGGGAAGATGAGTCATGCCTCGCCGGTCAGCCGCGCCGAGATGAGCCTCGCCGCCCTGATCGCCGCCTCGCCCTGGGCGGCCGCGACCGCATCGTCGACGCGCGAGACAGGGGAGGCGATCGACAGCGTGCCGATCGGCTGCCCGTCGGCGCCGAGGATCGCCGCGCCTATGCTGTGCACGCCGTCCTGGTGGGTTCGCGCGCCTGACGATGAACAGGGCAACGCAACGTTAGACAAGGCACCAACTTTTCAGCGGCTGGAGCTACACCAGCGCGCCGCAAACAGGTATCTATCGTCGCGACATCATGCTTCGGGGGCCATGAGGGAGCGGCTTGCAGCTGGATTTGACAACAATCGAGGCGCTCGCGCCCGACCAGGCCTCGCTCGGCGCCGCCGCCAAGCTGACCAAGCGGTCGAACTGGCCCCGCCTCGAGACAAACGAACAGCTGGGCCTCATCTGGGGCGAATGCCAGGGCTCGGGAGCGAATCCCTACCGCGTCGCATTCGATGCCCGCGACCACGGCTACAAATGCACCTGTCCATCGCGAAAATTTCCGTGCAAGCACATACTGGGGCTGATGTGGATCGGCGCCACCGCGCCCGCCAGCTTCGATCGGGTCGACCAGACGCCGGAATGGATCAATGACTGGCTCGGCCGGCGCCGCAAGCCGGGCCAGTCGCCGACGCCGGCGCCGGCAAGCGCGGAAAGCAAAAGCATCGACGAGGCGTTGCGGCCCGAGCAAAGCGCTCCTGTAGAAGACGCCGCGGCCGCCGAACGCCGCGAGACGGCGCAGCGCAAGCGGGCCGAGGATACGCGAAGCGCCGTTTCGGCCGCGCTGGATGAGCTCGATCAATGGATCGCCGACCAGCTTCGGCTCGGCCTTGCCGGATTTGTCGACGCCAGCAGCGAACGCTGCCGCCGCATCGCGGCGCGGCTTGTAGACCTCAAGGCGACCGCTTTGGCCGGGCGCATCGACGAGCTGCCCGCGAAACTGATGGCGCTGCGCAGCGAAGAGCGGCCGGACGCCGCTATCCGCGAGCTGGGTAAGCTGGTGCTGCTCGCCAAGGCCTGGCGTGCCGCGCCCGACGATGCCGAGCTGAAGCGCCTGGTCTCGACATCCGAAGCACGTGACCAGATGCTTGCCAATCCGGATGCCCTCCAGGTCGAGAGCGACTGGGAGGTGCTGGGTGAGAAGATCGAGACCCGTCGCGACGGCCTGGTCAGCCACGCGACCTGGCTGCTCGATCTGAAAAGCCCAATTCCACGATTTGCCGTCCTCCTGGACTTCTTCCCGGCCTCGGCCGGGCGCCGCTCCGGCGCCTTCGCGCCGGGGGATCGCTTCAAGGCGAGGTTGGTGTTCTATCCATCCCGAATTCCGCTTCGCGCACTGGTCGCAGAACGCCTGGGCGATGCGTCGCCCGGCAATTGGCCCGATTTTGCTCCGAACGCTGCCGGCGATCCGCTGGCCGCCTATGCAGCTTTCCAGGACGGCGCGCCGTGGCTGTCCGACTGTCCGATCCTCCTGCCGGCGGGCGCGATCGCGCTGGACGAGAAGGATGGCGCCTGGTGGCAGGCGGCGGCGAACGATTCGCATGGCATCGCCCTGCCTGTCGCCGGCTCCGTCAACCAGACCTTGCTTGGCCTCGATCTGACAGTCACGGCAGCGCTGTGGAACGGCGCCAGGCTCGAGCTTCTGGCCTCACAAAGCAGCATCGGGAGGCTCAATCTCTCATGAACGAGCTCGAGCAGGCAGGGCTGGCGAGGCTTCGCGACAACTGGATTTCGGGCGGCGCCGCTTTCGAATTGGCGCCCGCCGAATGGAAGGAGTTCGCGGCTGCCTCCAGCTCGGACGAGCAGGAACGTCGGCTCTTGGCGATCGCCGCGCAGGCGCTGGATGTCGCGCTTCGGCCGGCGGCGCCCAAAACCTTGAAACGCCGTCCGCCGCTGCCGATGCTGGCCCTGCCGATGCTTCCTGATTGGCTGCGACCGTTGCTGCGTGCCGTATTGAAATACGCCGCTGATGCGAGGCTCAAGACCCGCGTGGCCACACTCGTCGCCAGCCGAGGCTTCGTGCTGCATCCGATGGATTGGATGCCCGCTGCCTCGGATCAGGAAAGCCCAGATATCTATGCTCCCTGGGTCGACTGGCAAGCAGGCGCGGATGGCGACAGGCAGTCTCGACGAGGACAACTCACCGCTGAAACCTGGGATGATTTTTATCCTGCCGCGCGCCGTACAGCTTTGGTCGAATTACGGCGCACCATGCCTGTCTTGGCGCGGACGTTGATTGAGACCAAGGGAGCGAGCGAGCAGGCGGAGGTCAGGCTTGCGCTCGTGGAACTGATGCGCTTCGGCTTGAGTGCCGATGACATTCCATTTCTAAAGAGCCTGTCCGCCGATCGCTCAGGCAAGGTGCGCGAAACGGCCGGCCGGCTCCTGGCAAGGTTGGGTGAACGTAGCGATCCAGCGGATGGCGCGTCGAAAGATCCGATAGCCGAGCTCGCCGCTTTCATCGAGGAAGGCAAATCCGGCTTCATCCGCCGCCGAACCACCTACACGCCGATAAAACCCAAGTCGCCTGCGCAACAGTCGCGTCGCGCCGACCTGTTCGCGTCCTGTTACTTCGGCGATCTCATCGCCCAATTCGGCAAGACTGAGCCCGATTTCATTGGCGCATGGCAGTTCGGCGTCGATGAGGGTGCCGATCTCTTTCTCGTTCGAATGATCGCGGTGTCCGGCAGCGATGCGGCGGTCGCCTGTTTGGCGGATTTGCTTGTCGCCGCCGGCGGCAGGCCGGCGCTTCTCGTCCTCCAGCTCATGTCGCGCTTGGACAACGGCAGGAAGCGTGTCCTGATCAGGCAGATCCTGGATGATGGGCAAAATCTGGCCGCGCTCAACCTGGTCGAAGGCGCGGAAGCAGGCTGGCTGGAATGGAGCGACCTCGCAAGGAGCAAGACGATTCCAGCGCTGCGTTCCGCCGTCTCGGGTGACAACGACGTCATGAAACGAAGCGCCGAGCAGTATCTCCAGACCCTAGGCTTTCTGGCCAATCCGGAGGCGGCGGAAAAATTGATCGACGAGGTGATCGCCGCCGGCCTGTCGCCCGCTTCCCCATCCCTCGGCCTGCTGCGGCTCAATGCGGCGCTGGCCGGAAACCCTTCGCAATCCGACAGATGATCAACCCGGAGAAGATCGCATGAACGCAGCCATCCGTCTTCCGGCCGAGCAGGTCTATGCCTCCGAACTGCAGGCGCTCGCGCGCGACGACGACCGCCAGAAGCCTGCCGGCTGGAGCCTGTCGCCCAAGGCTGTCCTCACTTACCTGATGGGCGGCAAGGCGGGCGACGGCACGCTTATCACCCCGAAATATGTCGGACGTCGGCAATTGATGGAAACCGCGGTGGCGACGCTCGCGACCGACCGGGCGCTGCTCCTGCTCGGCGTGCCGGGAACGGCAAAATCCTGGGTCTCGGAACATCTCGCCGGCGCCATCATGGGAAACTCGACGCTGATCGTGCAATGCACGGCCGGCACCGACGAGAATCAGATCCGCTACGGCTGGAACTATGCGCAGCTCTTGGCGAAGGGGCCGAGCCAGGAGGCGCTGGTGCCGACGCCGCTCTACCGCGCCATGCAGGAAGGCAAGCTCTGCCGCTTGGAAGAGCTGACGCGCATGGGCTCCGACGTGCAGGACACGCTGATCACCGTGCTGTCCGAAAAGATGATGCCGGTGCCGGAGCTGAACACCTCGATTTACGCGCAGCGCGGCTTCAACATCATCGCCACCGCGAACAATCGCGACAAGGGCGTCAACGAACTCTCCTCGGCGCTGAAGCGCCGTTTCAATGTCGTGGTGCTGCCGCAGCCGGAGGACATGGCGGAAGAGGTCTCGATCGTGTCTCGGCGCGTCGGCGAGATGGCCGGCGGACTGGACCTGCCGGTGCCGAAAAATGTCGGCGAGGAGATCGCGCGCGTGCTGACCATCTTCCGCGAGCTGCGCTCCGGCGCGACCTCGGACGGCAAGGTGACGCTGAAGACGCCGTCGGGCTCGCTCTCCACCGCCGAGGCGATCGCCACGATGATCAGCGGCCTCAGCCAGGCGGCCTGGTTCGACGGCGGCAAGCTCCACGCCGAAGGCCTGGCGCCAAGCCTGGTCGGCGCCATCGTCAAGGATCCGGTCCAGGACAAGGTCGTGCTGGAGGAATATCTGGAGACGGTGCTGAAGAAGCGGCCGGACTACGCCGGTTATTACGCGGCGCTCAACGCGGCCATCTGAGCCATGACGCAAGGCGGCATCAGCTATTTCGGCATTCGCCATCATGGGCCGGGCTCCGCCGCGAGCCTGGTTAGAGCGTTGCAGGAATTGCAGCCGGCCGCCGTGCTGATCGAGGGGCCGGTGGATGCCTCGCCCTTGCTGCCCCTGGTTGCCAGCCCGGACATGAAGCCGCCGGTGGCGCTGCTTTGCTACCCCGAGGACGATCCCGCCGCGACGCGCTTCTGGCCCTTCGCCGAATTCTCTCCCGAATATCAGGCGGCGCTTTGGGCCGTCGCCAACAAGGCGGCGCTGCGTTTCATCGACCTGCCCTCCGCCGCGCGGCTTGCCGAGCAAGGGCCCGAGGGTTCGACCGACGCCGATGCGGACGAACCGGAGGCCACCGAAGAGCAGAGCGAAGCAAGCTCGCGGATCCTTGATCCGATCGGCACCTTGGCGCGCGCCGCCGGCTATGAGGACGGCGAAAGCTGGTGGTCCGATATCATCGAGCAGAATCCCGCACCCGGGCCGATCTTCGCGGCCATCGCCGACGCGATGACGACGCTGCGCGACGGCGAGACGTCCATTGGCAAATTCGAGGCCATGCGCGAGGCGCATATGCGACTGGAGATCGCTGCCGCGCGAAAAGAAATCGACGGACCGCTGGCCGTCGTCTGCGGCGCGTGGCATGTGCCCGCCCTGCAAGCTGCGCATACGCAAAAGAGCGACCAGGCACTGCTCAAGGGCATCGGCCGGCGCAAGACCACGATGACCTTCGCGCCATGGACCGGACCGCGGCTGGCGCTGGGCTATGGCTACGGCGCCGGTGTCGTCGCGCCGGGCTGGAGCAAGCACCTGTGGCAGACGCGCGGGCAGGATGACGCTTCGGTGCTGTGGCTCGCGCGGATCGCTTCGGTTCTCAGGGCGAAGGGCCATATGATTTCGACCGCCTCGCTGATCGAGGCGGAGCGTCTGGCGCGGGCGCTTGCCGCCATACGCGAGCGCCCGAAACCGGGTTTCGAGGAACTGCGCGAGGCCTCGATCGCGGCGCTCTTCAACGGCGAGGCCTTGCTGTGGAAGATGGTCGAGGCCGAGCTTCTGCTCGGCGCCGATGTCGGCGAGATTCCAGCCGACACGCCGCTCGCGCCGCTGATCGATGATTTGCAGCGCAACCAGAAGGCCGCGCGGCTCAAGCCTGAAGCACTGGAGCGCGAGCTCTCCATCGACCTGCGCAGCGAGAGCGGTCTCTTTCGGTCCACGCTTCTGCACCGGCTGAACGTGCTCGGCGTGAACTGGGGCAGGCTGACGGATGTCGGCCGCAGCCGCGGCACGTTCCGCGAGCGCTGGCTGCTGGCCTGGCAGCCGGAATACGCCGTGCGCCTGGTCGAAAACCTGATTTACGGACCGACCATCGAGAAGGCCGCCAACGGCCGGCTTGTCCAGATGATCGGCGCCGCTTCGACGCTCGATGCTCTGGCCACGCTGGTGCAAAGCGCGATCACCGCCGCCTTGAGCGAGGCGTCCGCGGCCGGCCTCGCCGCGCTCGAGGAGAAGGCGGCGCATAGCAGCGAATGCCTGGAGCTCCTTGCGTCGGTGCCCCCGCTTGCCGACATCATCCGCTATGGCGAAGCGCGCAAAACCGAGACGCAGCGCCTTGCCGGCCTCTTGGAGCGGTTGGTCATCGAAGGCGCGATCGCGCTGCCTTACGCCGCGCGCGATCTCGACGCGCAGGCCGCCGCAGCGCTGATGGCGGCGCTGCGGAAGGCCGACGAGGCGATCAGGCTGGTCGAGCCGGACGAGCATGTCCTGGATGCCTGGCGGAACGGCCTTGCGACCGTTCTCGATTCATCGCGCTCGACGGCGCTCGTTGCTGGCTGCGCCGCACATCTGCTCTACGAGGCCGGGCACCTCTCCGCCGAGGCAACGGCCGGCCTTTTGGCAAAGCGGCTGTCGCCCGGAACGCCGGTCATCGACGCCGCCGCCTTTTTCGAAGGCTTCTTCAGCGGCGCCGGCCAGAGGCTGATCTATGACGAAGGGCTGCGCGGCGCTGTCGATTCCTGGCTGGCATCGCTCGACGAGGACGCCTTCGTTGCGCACCTGCCTTTGCTGCGCCGCGTATTTTCCAATCTCGACAGCATGGAGCGCCGCCGCCTGATCGAGGCCGTGCTCGGCCGCAGGGCGAGCCTGCCCGCCGGACTGACGCCGGCACCCGATGGCGGCGACGCCTGGCGCCGGCATTTTGGTCTCCTCGGCAAGCTGCTTACGGAGGAGCCCAACCATGGATGATGAAACGGTCGGACCCGATCTTCATCCGATCGAAGGGACGCGGGAGCGCCGTTGGCGCCTAGCGATCGGCGCCGATGATGAGTCCTCCTCGGCGCTGTCGCAGGAGGACCGGCGGCTTTCGGCAGCCCTCGATGCGCTCTACGGCGACGGCAGCGGCGACGCCGGCGATCCGCGCAAGCGGCGCGGCGGGCTTGGCCGTTCGGCGCCGCGCGTCGCGCAATGGATGGGCGATATCCGCTCTTTCTTCCCCGAGCAGGTGGTCCAGGTCGTGCAGAAGGACGCCTTCGAGCGCCTGAACCTGAAGCAGATGCTGATGGAGCCGGAATTCCTCAAGGCGATCGAGGCCGACGTCAATCTCGTTGCCGACCTGGTCTCGTTGCGCTCGGCGATGCCGGAAAAGACCAAGGATATTGCCCGCTCGATCATTTCCGACATCGTCGCCAAGCTGATGCAGCGTCTCGAGCAGAAGACCGCCGAGGCGATCCGCGGCGCGCTCGACCGTTCAAGGCGCACCAACCGGCCGCGGCAGCGCGACATCGACTGGCCGCGCACGATCGCGGCGAACCTTCGCCATTACCAGCCAGAGCACAAGACCGTGGTGCCGGAAAAGCTCATCGGCTTCATGCGCCGCCAGCGTCGGCTGGTCGACCTCGACGAAGTGACGCTCTGCGTCGATCAGTCCGGCTCGATGGCAAGTTCGGTCATCTACGCCTCGATCTTCGCTGCCGTGATGGCCTCCTTGCCGGTCGTGCGCACCAAGCTGGTCTGTTTTGACACCGCGATCGTCGATCTGACCGACGAGTTCAGCGATCCGGTCGAGGTGCTGTTCGGCGTCCAGCTTGGCGGCGGAACCGACATCAACCAGGCGGTCGCTTATTGCGCCGAGCGCATCGAGCGGCCGACCAAGGCGCATTTTGTTCTCATCACCGACCTCTACGAAGGCGGCAACGGTCAGGAACTGCTTCGTCGGCTGGTTGCGTTGGTGCGGTCGGGCGTCAATGTCGTTGTGCTGCTGGCGCTCACCGACCAGGGCCGTCCAGGCTACGACTCCTCCATGGCCGGCTCGGTCGCGGCGTTGGGCGTCCCGGTCTTCGCATGCACGCCGGAGCACTTTCCCGACATGATGGCGGCGGCGCTGCGCCGGGAGGACATCGGCGCCTGGGCGGCGGGAGCGGACATCAAGCTTATTCGCCCGGACTCGGAAACGCCAAGCGCGGCCGAATAGGTTCGCCACCCTTCCGACGCTGATCAGGGCGCTTTCTCGCTGATCAATTCAAACCGCTCGATCTCGCAGTGTTGGCCGACCAGCGCCAGCACCTCAGTTGACGGCTCGACTGCATCTGGCTGCCGCCATTTGACTTGGAAGGAAAACACGAAACGGTCGCGGTCGGCATCGTGCTCCATGCCAACGAAGCGGGCATCGTATCCGAGCGGCCGTACGATCTCCTGGAGGTCGGGCGGGGCTGTCTTCGGCCATGAGACCGCAAGGATCGCCTTGTGGTCGCGCGGGATCTTGAGGTCGACCCACTTCAGGGCCTGCAGCGTCACCAGGGTCAATGCTGTAGCAATCGCGCCGAGGCCGAACTGGCCGCCGCCGAAGGCCAGCCCGATCATCGTCATGATCCACATGGTGGCGGCGGTGGTCACTCCGGTGACGAGATCGCCGCGCCTGAGGATGGCGCCGCCGCCGATGAAGCCGACGCCGGTGAGCACGCCGAGCGCAAAGCGCAGCACATCCATGCGCACGAATGAGTCCGGTCCCTTGCCGGCAACGTCGAGCAGCATGTTGGCCTGGACCATGGCGACGCACGCCGCGAGGCCGACCAGGATGGTCGTCCGCAGGCCGGCGGAATGGCCGCGTGCCTCGCGGTTCAAGCCGATGAGGAAGCCCGCGACCAGTGTCAGCAACAGCCTCGCAACGAGATCCGGCCAGGTTGGATGAAGCGGCATGTCGCAGCAGAGCGGCTCGAGCATTTCCCGTCGGCGACGCCGGTCGGCGCACCCTCCATTGCGTCAGGACAGTTCAACTATGCTCGGCTATGGATGGTTCCTTGGCCAATGCCGATGACGTGAGGTTCGGCGGGACTGGTGCCGTGGGAGGGCGGGCGTGCTCCCGCGACCAGCTGGAACCCAGTCGCGGGAGGAGGTGGCTCAGCCGAACTTCGGGTCGAGGCTGCCGGACTTGTAACGCTTGGCCATTTCCGACAACGGGATCGGCTTGATCTTCGGCGCGTTGCCGGCTGTGCCGAACTGCTCGAAACGTTCCTTGCAGAGCTTCTTCATCGCCGCCATGGCCGGCGTCAGATATTTGCGCGGATCGAACTCGGACGGGTTCTCGGTCAGCACCTTGCGGATCGCGCCGGTCAGCGCCATGCGGTTGTCGGTGTCGATGTTGATCTTGCGCACGCCGTGCTTGATGCCGCGCTGGATCTCTTCCACCGGCACGCCCCAGGTCGGCTTCATCTGGCCGCCATATTTGTTGATGATCTCCTGCAGCTCCTCCGGCACCGATGACGAGCCGTGCATGACCAGATGCATGTTGGGCAGGCGGCGATGGATCTCCTCGATCACGTTCATCGCCAGCACCGCGCCATCCGGCTTGCGCGAGAATTTGTAGGCGCCGTGGCTGGTGCCCATGGCCACCGCCAGCGCATCGACATGGGTGTCGCGCACGAACTGCTCGGCTTGCACCGGGTCTGTAAGCAACTGATCGTGGCTGATGGCGCCTTCGACGCCGTGGCCGTCCTCCTGCTCGCCGCCGCCGCTCTCCAGCGAGCCGAGCACGCCGATCTCGCCTTCCACCGAGACACCGCCCCAATGCGCCATATCGACGACGCGGCGCGTGATGCCTGAATTATAGGCGTAGTCGGCCGGGGACTTGCCGTCTTCCTTCAGCGAACCGTCCATCATGACCGAGGTGAAGCCGTACTGGATCGCGGTGACGCAGGTCGCTTCGTTGTTGCCGTGGTCGAGATGCATGCAGACCGGAATGTCGGGGTGAATCTCGACCAGCGCGTCGATCAGCTTGGCCAGCACCACATCGTTGGCGTAGGCGCGCGCCCCGCGGCTCGCCTGGAGGATGACCGGCGACTTGGTCTCCTCGGCCGCCTCCATGATGGCGAGGCCCTGTTCCATGTTGTTCATGTTGAAGGCAGGCACGCCGTAGCCTTGTTCGGCGGCATGGTCGAGCAATTGTCTCAGTGTGATGCGAGCCAACGAATAGTCTCCCGTATCTGGTTCGAGCCCGTGTTTGAAAGGGCCGCCCGGGCGGGCGGCCCCGTTGCTTCTGGCCGGATTTCTAACCTACCGCAACCTTTTGAAGCCTTTTCGGCCGCAATTCTTGTTGCAGGGCTGAAATCCGGCCCGAGTCGAGCCTAAGCGGCGATCCGCTCGCGCGCGGCAAGGATTTCAACGCAGGCCTTCGCCGCTTCCTTGCCCTTCACCAAAAAAAAAAATGCTCGTGGAAGAAGCGGCGGTGCTCGGCGCTCTCATGGTAGTTGTGCGGCGTGAGCACGGCAGAGAGCACCGGGGAAGATTAACTGCGCTCGGGAAACATCGCCTTCAGCCCCTCGCGTGAAGCCTTCGCCACGCCGCGCTCGGTGATCAGCCCTGTCACCAGCCGAGCCGGCGTCACGTCGAAGGCGGGATTTGCCGCCGGCGTTGCGTCGGGCGAGACGCGCACCTGCGCGACCTTGCCGTCGGCCGTCCTACCCCACACCAGCGAAACCTCGTCACTCGCGCGCTCCTCGATCGGGATTTCCGCAAGCCCGTCGGCGACCGTCCAGTCGATGGTGGGCGAGGGGAGCGCGACATAGAAAGGGACGTCGTTGTCGGCGGCGGCTAAAGCCTTGAGATAGGTGCCGATTTTGTTGCAGACGTCGCCATTGGCCGTCGTGCGGTCGGTGCCGACGATCACCATGTCGATGTCGCCATGCTGCATCAGATGCCCGCCGGCGTTATCGACGATCAGCGTGTGCGGCACGCCGTGGCCGGCCATTTCCCAGGCGGTCAGCTGGGCGCCCTGGTTGCGCGGCCTGGTCTCGTCGACATAGACGTGGACCGGAATGCCGGCTTCCGTCGCCAGATAGATTGGCGCCGTGGCGGTGCCGTAGTCGACCGTCGCCAGCCAACCGGCATTGCAATGGGTGAGAATGTTGACCGCCTCGCCAGGCTTCTTTTTCGCCGCGATCTCCTTGATGATGGCAAGCCCGTTCTCGCCGATGGCGCGATTGAGCCCGACATCCTCGTCTGCGATCTCGGCGGCGCGCCGGTAGGCGGCCTCGGCGCGCTCTCCCGGCGCCAGCGGCTTGAGAAAACGCCGCATCTCGTCCAGCGCCCAGCGCAGGTTGATCGCCGTCGGTCGCGTTTTGTGCAGCGTCTCCCACGCCGCGTCGAGCGCTTCGTCCGAGGGATCGTCGGTCATCTGGATGGCGACGCCGTAGGCAGCGGTGACGCCGATCAGCGGCGCGCCGCGCACCCACATGTCGCGGATCGCGGTAGCGATGCTGGGAACGGTTCCGATCGTCTCGACGCGAAACTCATGCGGCAGCCAGCGCTGGTCGATGATCTCGACCGAGCGTTTGTCGTTGCTGAGCCAAATTGTACGATAGTGGCGTTCGCCGACTTTCAAAGGCTCTTCTCCTGTTCGACCAGCGCGGCCAATGCGTTGACCTCGTCGATGCTGTGGATCTCACGCCGGTTCACGGCGATGTGGCGGCCGAAGCGCAGCGCCTTTGCTTCACATTTGGCGCGAAGGTCTGCGTCGGCAATGGTCTCGAAATCGGCATTGTGGGCGAGACCGAGGATACGCCGGTGCACCTCGATGCCGGCGAAGCCGAGCAGGTCGGTCCAGATGCCGGAGAGCATGTGGTCGAGCGCCTGTTCGGAACCGAGCAGGTCGCCCTGATCCTCGAACAGGCTCTTCTGGTAGAGGATGCCGGTGCGCTCGGTTCGCCACAAATGCGAAAACTCGGCGCGGAACACCGCCCAGCTCTCGGCCGTGACCTTAAGCAGGTAGGCGCGCATCGAATCCCGGCTACCTTTCTGCTCATGGCCCCGCTGCGAGAAGAAGGCCATCCAGAAATTGGCGAGCAGCATGCCGACGTCGAAGGCGATCGGGCCGTAGAAGGCGAATTCCGGATCGATCATCCGGGTCTCGGTATCGGTCACCATGATCGAACCGGAATGCAGGTCGCCATGCAGCAGTGTTTCGGCATTGGCGGCGAAGAGGTGCTTCAGCCGCTGCGCCTCGACCTTGAGGTCGCGGTCGGCGCGCAATTCGGCCACCAGGCGGTCGAGCTGCGGGCTGGTGTGCCGGTTCATCTCGGCGTCGAAATAGGGATCGGAGAACACCAGGTTCTCGGTGATGTCGCAGAGCTCGACATTGTCGGCGAACAGCGCGAGATCGGCCTTGCGCTCTTTTGTCGGCATTGAGAGGTCCGAGCCGCGGAACAGCGTGCGGGCCATGAACAGGCCGATGTCGCGCGCAATGTTCGGCAGCTCGCGGCCGTCGATCAGCGCGCGACGCAGGATGATGTAGGGCGGCGCCAGATACTCCATGACAATTAGCGCCTGGTCCTCGTCGAAATAATAGATCGCGGGCACCGAGCCTTGCGCTCGGCGCTGTTGCCTCGTCAGCGCGTGATACTCGAAGAAAGAGCGCTTCAAAGGCAGCGGCCAGCTGTCGCCGACCAGGCGCACATAGGGCAGCGCCTGCTTGACCACCGCCGCGCCCTGGTCGCCCTCGACGATGAAAACGAGGTTCAGATTGCCGTCGCCGACCTCGCGTACTTTCCAGTGGCCGGCGTCCTTGCCAATGCGCTCGGTAAGCGCTGTGGTCTCGCCGAGGCGCTTCGGCAGCGTCTCCACCGACAATGCTTCGAACTTCCCGGTCATCCTCTCCCTCCTGCGCGTGGTGTCCCACGATAACGGAGCCACGGCGGCCGGGCCAAGCTAGGGAGCGCTCTGGCAATTGTCAATCGTGTTGACAATTGCCGAGTGAGCCCATAGCGTCATGGATCAGGGAGGAACGAATGGGCGCAGATGCCGTGTTCCGTGTGGACGGCCTGAGGAAATCCTTCGGCCAGAACGAGGTGCTTGGCGGCATCGCGCTGGATCTCTATGCGGGCGAGGTCACCGTGCTGATGGGCGCCAACGGCGCCGGCAAATCCACCCTGGTCAAGATCGTCAGCGGCGTGTACGCGCGCGGCGGCGGCACGATGCGGCTCGCCGGCCAGGCCTTCGATCCCGGCTCGCCGGCAGAAGCGATCCGCGCCGGTGTCGTCACCGTTCATCAGAACATCAATGACGGCGTTGTCGCAGATCTCGACGTCGCCACCAACCTGACGCTCGACCGGCTGAGCGGCAAGGGCGCATCGCTGCTGTTCAAGCCCGCCAATGTCCGCGTCGAAGCCAGGGCCGTCGCCGACCGCATGGGGCTTACGCTCGATCTTAAGGCACGCGTCGCGGACCTCTCACTCGCCGATCGTCAGATGGTCGCGATTGCCCGCGCCATGGCGCACCAGCCGAAAGTGCTGATCCTCGACGAGCCGACCTCCTCGCTGTCGAGCGCCGAGGCCGACCGGCTGTTTGCGCTGATCGACAGGCTGCGCGGGCAGGGTGTCGCGATCCTCTATATCTCGCATCGCATGTCCGACATCAGGCGCTTGGCAGACCGCATCGTCTCGATGCGTGACGGCGTCGTCTCCGGCGTGTTCGACCGGAAGCCGCTCGACTATGAGGGCGCGGTCAATGCCATGCTCGGCCGCAAGATCCTGCTCGACCGGGTCATTGCCAGAAGCTCGGCGCGCGCGGTCTTCACCGCCCAAGGCCTGCAACTGGCGCCCGGCGCCAGACCAATCTCGATGACGCTTGGCGCTGGGGAGGTGGTGGCGATCACCGGCCTGGTCGGCGTCGGCAAGACGGCGCTCGCCGAAACTTTGTTCGGCGTGCGCAGGCCGCTCGCCGGCACCATGCATATGGACGGTAAGCCCTACGCACCGGGATCCGCGTGCGAGGCAATCGCTGCCGGCGTCTTCCTCGTGGCCAAGGACCGCGCGATGAGCGGCATCGTCGACGGCTTCAACATCGAACGCAACATCAGCCTGCCGTTTCTCAAGCGCATGTCCGGCTTCGGTGTCATGAAGAAGCGGGCAGAGCGGGCTGCCGCACGCCGCCAGATCGACGAGCTCGGCATCGTCTGCCGCTCCGAGAAGGACGAGCTTTCCGCGCTTTCGGGCGGCAACCAGCAGAAGGTGATGGTGGCGCGCTGGATGTCGCAGGCCTCGCGCCTGTTCATCCTCGACGAGCCGTTCCAGGGCGTCGATATCTCGGCTCGGCGCGACATCGCAACCAAGCTCAGGGCGAGCGCCGATGGCCGCGCCACACTGCTCTTCGTCACCGAGATCGACGAGGCCCTGGAGACCGCCGACCGCATCCTGGTGATGTCGGAGCACGCGATCGTCGGCGAGCACAGGAACGATGACATCGATCTCGATCGGCTGCTGGCTGAGGTGGCCGGCGGGCCGCTCACCAGCGCGGCGTGAGATCGTATGGATGACGAGACTTGGAGTGCAGGCATGAGTTCCAGTTTGGCGGAGAGGGCAGCAGCGCGGGGGCGTTCGATAACATTGCGCGACTATGCGATCCGCTATGGTTTCATCATCCTGCTGGTCGGGCTGATCGCCTATTTCGCGATCGCCGCCGACGGCTTCGCCTCGCCGCAAAGCGCCGTCTTCATCTTCCAGTCGGTCGCCATCACCGGCGTGCTGGCACTCGGCGTCACCGCGACACTTGTCGTCGGCGGCTTCGATCTGTCGATCGGCTCGGTCGCCACCAGCGCCATGATGGCGGCTTCCTATGCCATGGTTGTGCTGGAGCAGAACGCCGTCGTCGCCGTCATCGCCTGCCTCGTGATCGGCGCGGTCGTCGGCCTCATCAATGGCTGGCTCATCGTCTACATGCGCGTGCCGGATCTGCTCGCGACGCTCGGCATGATGTTCCTGCTGCTCGGCCTGCAACGCATTCCGACCGAAGGCCGCTCGATCGCCACCGGCATGACGATGCCCGACGGCTCGGTCGCCAACGGCAAGTTCTCGGAAGCCTTCCTGGCGGTCGGCCGCCACCGCATCGACTTCTTCATTCCGAACCTGATCCCGGTCTCGGTGGTGGTGCTGGTCGTGCTCGCCGCGCTCATCTGGTTCTTCCTCGAATACACCCGCTTCGGCCGCATGATGTATGCCGTCGGCAGCAACGAACGCGCCGCCGAACTGGCCGGCGCGCCTGTCAAGGCATACAAGATCTGGGCCTATGTCATTTCGGGAGTTTTTGCCTCGATCGGCGGGATTTTGCTCGCTGCCCGGCTTGGACGCGGCGATATCGCCTCGGGTAATAATCTGCTGCTCGACGCAGTAGCGGCGGCGCTTATCGGCTACGCGGTGCTCGGCGCCGCCAAGCCCAACGCTTTCGGCACGGCCGTCGGCGCGGTGTTCGTCGGCGTCCTGCTGCAGGGCCTGACGATGATGAACGCCCCTTACTACACGCAGGATTTCGTCAAGGGCGCGGTTCTCGTCGTCGCCCTTGTCTTCACCTTCGCCCTTTCCGGCAGGGGCAAGAGATAGTTTCGACCGGGGCATTGAGAACAAAACGGAGGAAGACGAAGTGAGCATCACAAGAAGACTTTTGGGGAAGGCCGCACTCGGCCTCGCGGGCGCGGCGCTGCTCATGCAGGGCACAGCATTGGCGGCGGACCGTCCGGCGCCATTCGACAAGCCGGGCGTCAAGATCGCGCTGGTGCGCTATCTCTCCACCGGCGACTTCTTCCAGGCCTATCTCTCCGGCGTAGAGGCGCAGGCCAAGGCGCTCGGCGTCGATCTACGCGTGCTGGACAGCCGCCAGGACGCAGCGCTCCAGGCCGACATGGTCGACCAGGCGATCGCGCTCGGCGTGCAGGGCATCATCATCCAGCACGGCCTGACGGAATCGATGAAGGACGCCGCCCAGCGCGCCGTCGACGCCGGCATCAAGGTCGTCGCCTTCGACGTCAATGTCGAGAACCCGAAGATCCCGCAGATCGAGCAGTCCGACCGCGATCTCGCGCGCCTCGCGCTCGAACAGGCGGTCAAGGACAATGGCGACGCCTGGAAGGCCGGCTATGTCTATGTCGCCGGCATCGCCCCGCTCGACCGCCGCAACGAAACCTGGGTCGACGTGAAGAAGAAACATTCCGGCATCAGCGAGGTCGCCATGTTCGGCACGCTCGACAATCCGATCGCCAATTCCGTCGCCAACCAGGCGCGCTCGGTGCTGCAGGCGCATCCCGATATCAAGGTGATGTTCGCGCCTTACGACGAGTTCGCCAAGGGCGTGAAGATCGCCGTCGACGAGGCCGGCCTCAACAAGGGCATCAAGATCTACTCGGCCGACATCTCGACGTCCGACATCGCCGCGATGCGCGAGCCGGACAGCGCCTGGGCCGCCACCGCCGCCACCAACCCGGCAGTCGTCGGCCAGGTCTCGGTGCGCGCGCTGGCGCAGCTGCTCGCCGGCGAGGATCCCGGCCACAACGTCATCGTGCCGCCGACGCTGATCACCCAGAAGGAACTTATCGACAAGGACATCAAGAACATGGAAGACCTGTCGGCCAAGCTGCCGCAGTTCGCCCATGCCGATGTCGCCATGCCGGCCTGGATGCCGAACCCCAACGCGAAGTAGGCCACGCGCCTGAAGGCAAAAGAGCGGCTTCCGGGCCGCTCTTTTTATCCCCGGAGTCGCTCAGGCAGATCGAGCGGCACGCGCCAGCCCATGCGCCACCAGCCGGTCGATGACTTCCGGGTAGCTGATGCCGCTTGCCGCCATTGCCTTGGCGTACATGCTGATGTCGGTGAAGCCCGGAATGGTGTTGAGCTCGTTGATCAGGAACGTCATGTCCGGTCTCACGAAGAAGTCGACGCGCGCCATCGCGTCGCAACCCAGCGCGCGAAACGCCTTCGCCGCCGTCTCGCGGATATCGCCTTCGATCGTCTCGGGCAATTCGGCGGGCACCTTAAGTGCTGCTCCATCCTTATCGATATATTTGGCGTCATAGCTGTAGAAGCCGTGGCTTTCGGCCGGCACGATCTCGCCGGGACGGGAGACGAAGAGGCCACCTTCCGTGTCCTCAAGCACGCTGCATTCGATCTCGCGGCCGCGGATGAATTCCTCCGCCAGCAGCTTGCCGTCGTGCCTGAAGCCTTCGGCGAGCGCCGCCTGATAGTCCGTTTCGTCGGAGACCTTGCTGACGCCGACGGAAGAGCCCTGGCGGGCCGGCTTGATGAAGACCGGGAGTCCGAGCGCCTGCTCGATCTCCGCGAAGCCAGGCGCGGCCGCGGGCAGGATGGTGATGGACCGTGCCGTGGGCAGGCCGGCCGCCTTCAGCAACCGCTTGGCGGTATCCTTGTCGAGCGCCGTGGCCGAACCGAGAATGCCGCAGCCGGCAAGCGGCACGCGCGCCACCTCCGCCAGTCCTTGCGCGGCGCCGTCCTCGCCATGCAGACCGTGCAGGACGGGAAACAGAATGTCGATCGCGGGCAACTCGTAAGGCGGCCCTTCGGCCGGAACGGCCAGCATTCGTCCATGCCCGCCGGGCACCAGACAGACCTGCGTTCCGTTCGACGGCGTCGCCAGCGCGCCGTCCTCGAAGCGGCTGAGCAGCCATTGCCCTTCGCGGGTGACGAAGATCGGAACGGCATCGTATTTCGCCGGCCCCAGCGCGCCCATGACATTGGTCGCCGAAAGCACCGACACGTCGTGCTCGGCGGACCGCCCGCCAAAGAGCACACCAAAACGAAGTCTTTTCTCGGCCATCGACATCTCCACAATGATCAAGGATCAGAAACCGACGGCGATGCCGCGCCGGGCGAAAAATCTGTCGAAACTGGCGAGCGGTAGCGTGACGTCCGCCTGGCTCTGCCTGTCGTGTCCCGAAGGGTTGTGGAAGCGGATTTCGCCTGGCGAGGCGGCCGTCACCAGCACCAGATGCCCGCCTTTCGACGGCGGCTCGCGCTCGGGCCAGCGGATGCCTGGATGAACCGAGGCGATGAAGTAGCGCCACTTGCAAAGCAGACCGGGCACCGTGGCCGCATCGACATTCGTCACCGTCTCGGCGAACAGGCCGAAACGTTCGCGCACGAACCGGACGAAGGGCTCGTAGATCAGCCCCCTGATCGTACCGTCGCCTTCATTGACGACATAGCCGCCATAGGTCGTGCAGGCGCGGGCGAGCTCAAGCGTCGGATGAATTTCGCCGCGCGCGGCAAGGATCATCTTCAGGCAGGCCATGCCGCAGACATTCACGGCCCAGCGTGCATAATCCTCAATCGTTTCGGCGCCGGAATTGCGCCACAGCGGGTCGCGGTGCAGAGCCGATGGTCCCTCCGCCAACAGCGGCAAAGTCATGCCGGGCGATTCCCACTGGCTGAAATAAGGCACTTCCCTGGATTGCATACCGGCTCCAGCCTTGTGTCCCGCAATCGAGGCGCAAGGCACCCCCTTAAAGCTGTTCGAGCAATAAGCAAAAGATTTGCGCGGATTTTGACCGGTTGGAGCAGTTTTCCAGCAGACGTGAAATGGGCTTCAGTCCTGACCTGGGTCGCGACACGGAGAGAGCGGCCCGTCGTTCTGGGAAAGCGACGGGCCGCTCAGAGAGATCTCCTGTTTCTTCAGCGCAGCGCCGCGGCGATATTGCCGCCGTCCACCGTCGTTACGTCGGCGGTGGTGCGTTCGGCCAGCGCCTGATGCAGGAAGGCCTGCGCCACGTCGTCGGCGGTCACTTCCTGGCCGAGCAGATTGCCGGACATGTATTCCTTTTCCGAGACACCGCGCGCGCCCGAGCGGCTGGCAATCATGGCGTCGGTCAAAAGCCCGGACCGGATGCGGTCGGCGTTGACCGCGTTCGAGCGGATGCCGTAGGCGCCGTAGTCCAGGGCATACTGGCGCGACAGGAACAGCGTCGCCGCCTTGGGCAGGCCGTAGGCGCCGAATTTCGGCCCGGGATTGACCGCCTGCTTGGAGGTGTTGAACAGAAGCACGCCGCCCGTGCCCTGTTCGAGCATGATGCGCACCGCGTTCTGCGCCGCCGACTGGTGGGCGAAGAAGTTGAGCTCGAAGCTCTTGCGCAGCAGCGCGTCGTCGATTTCGCCGATCCGGCCTTCCCAGGCCGCGCCTGCATTCGAGACCAGGATGTCGACGCCGCCATAGACCGCGACCGCCTTGTCGAAGGCGGCGCGCACCTCGGCCGGGCTGGTGATGTCGGCGCCGACCCCGATCGAATTGTTACCCGCCGCCTTTGCCGCTTCCGCGGCCTTGGCCGGATCGAGATCGACGATGACCGCATGCGCACCGTTTGCGGCGAACAGCTTCGCCGTCGCGGCGCCGATCGCCCCGGCGCCGCCGGTGATCAACGCCACCTGGCCGGTCAGCGGCTTCGGCTTGTTCGAGGCGAGCTTGGCCTGCTCCAATGACCAGTATTCGAGCGGGAAGAGGTCGGCCTTGGAGAGCGGCTGGAAATTGCCGATGGCTTCCGCGCCGCGCACCGCCTCGATCCACATCTCGCCGATATCGGAGGCGATTTTCGCGTCCTTCAGCGTGCGGCCGTGGCCGAACATGCCGAGGCCCGGCACCAATGTCAGCCGCGGCATCGGGTCGAGCATGGTACGCTTGACGTCATCCAGCGCGTCGTTGGTCTCGAAATAGGCGCGGTAGTCCTTGGCGAAAGCCTCGACATGGCTGCGGACGGCGGCCTTGTAGTCGCCGAGCTTGTCGGCGTCGGGAGTCGGGACCGCCATCGGTCCGGTCTTGATGCGGATCGACAGATCGGGCGTCGACACGCCGCGTCCGGCCAGCTCGACGATCCTGGCCGAATTGATGAAATCGACGATCGCATCCGAGGTGCGGAAATCGCTGATCATGCGGTCGAAGCGGCCTTCGCCGCGCGCCACTGCGACAGCGCCGCGCAGAGTCGGCGCGATGTCGCTCGCCTTGGCGAGCTTTACCGGCAGCGCCGCCTTGGTCGCCTGCGGCTTGCCGTTCTTGGCGATATAGTCCTCGGCGATGGTCACATAGTGGATCATGCGGTCATAGGCCTGCTTGGCATCGTCGCCGAAGGTGAAGATGCCGTGCTTGTCGAGGATCAGGCCTTCGACGCTGGGGTCGGCGTCAAAAACGTCCGCCGCGACCTTGGCGAGCTCGAAGCCCGGCTTGATGTAGGGCACGTAGCCCATTTTGTCGCCGAACACCGTCTTCACCAGCGCCTTGCTGTTCTCCTGGTCGACGATGGCAAGGATCGCGGTCGAATGCGTATGGTCGACGAATTTAAGCGGCAGAAAGGCGTGCAGGAGTGTCTCGACCGATGGATTCGGCGAGGCGGGGTCGATGAGATTGGAACGCTGCAGCGCCACCATGTCCTCGTCGGAGAGCGTGTCCAGGGCGCGCGCCTTGAGCAGCGCGCCCATCTTCACAGCCGGCAAGCCTTGCGGCTCGATGACGGCCATGTCCCAGCCGCTGCCCTTGACGCAGAGGACGTCCCATTCGTCACCGACCAGATCGGTGGCCTTGGTCTTGCAGGAGGTATTGCCGCCGCCATGCAGCACCAGCCGCGGCTCGCCGCCGAGCAGGCGGGTCGTATAGACGCGCAGCGCAAGGTCGCGGCGGAAGCCCTTCCTCGCGTAGTCGGCAACCATCTTTTCCGCGTCGGCGTCGTTCCAAAGGTTCTTCATGTCGTTCCGTCCGATTCCGTATTTTGTCTGCTCATGAACAGGAAGCCGCGACGTCTTGATGACAGAAGCGGCGAGGGTGGTTCCTACGAGGCCTTTTTGTTGACGGCGCCAGCGTGATCGAGAAGGCGCCCCGCCATATGCGCGCCGACCACCAGATGCGTGCAGAGTCCGCCGCCGATTGCGGCCAGCAGCGGCTCGAACTTGCTGTCCTCCTGCACCACCATCAGCCGCTTCCCGATGGCGCGCAGCGAGGCGAGCTCGGCGGAAATGACCCGCCGGTTGTAGCTGCAGTCGAGCGCCTCGCCGCTTGCATCGATGATCTGTCCGGCGATGACGCCGGCCGCGCCTTCCTTGCGGAGCGCGGCCATTTCGGCCGGCGTCAGCGCGCCGCATTTGACCAGATGGCTGTCGGCGTCCACGGCGCCGACGGAATAGAGCGCGAGATCGCAGTCGCTGATGCCGGCAAGCTGGTCGCGGATCACCGGCTCGGCGCGCAGGCCCTCTGCCAATTCTTCCGTGGACAGCACCAGCGGCGCGTAAAAATTCAGACCCTTGGCGTTCAGCCGCCGCGCGATCTCCATCGTGCACTGATCGGGTCGGTAGGAATAGGGCGCGCCGAGATTGCCGCAGAGCTGCACCACGGTGACGTCCTGCAGATCGGCATAGGACATGATGTCGGCGATGGTGTAGACCGTGCGGCCCCAGGCGACGCCGATGCGGTCGCCCTTACTCACCAGTTCCAGGAAGACGCTCGCCGCCAGGACGGCGATGTCGGTCGACGGGTCGGCGACATAGGCGTTTTCCGGCGCGATCCAGACGGCGTCGAGCTTGAAGGCGTCCTCCAGCCTGCGTGCCATGACATCGTCGGTGAAAAGCTGCGTCGAGGTCGAGATGTTGACGATGCCGGTCTCCCGCGCCTTGCGAAGATACATGGCGACCGATGCGCGCGAAATCTTGAGCTGGTTCGCCACCTCGTCCTGGCGAAGGCCATGCGCATAGTAAAGCCAGGCGGCCTTGTGGATGAGCTGTTCTGCCGGTCGGATCGCCATGCCGCCTCCTCGGCTGACATTAGTCACGGCTCTCGACAAAAGTCAAATTCAGCCGGCTGGGTTATTCGTCCTCCGGCGCCGGCATGATCGGGGCAGCCATTCTACCGAGCGCTCATGTCATAGCATTTCCCGGTCGTTCAGGGGGATGGCATGATCGCGGGCCTGCGGTTAGAAAGCTCGAAAAGACTTTTGGGGAGGATGGGATGGCCAATCCCTACGAACAGGATCTCGACCGGAACGCCGCCAACCACCAGCCGCTGACGCCGCTCACCTACCTTGAGCGGGCGGCCAAGACCTATCCCGACCATGTCGCCATCATCCACGGCAGCCAGCGCATCTCTTATCGCGATTTCTGGCGGCGGTCGCTGAAGCTCGCCTCGGCGCTGTCGAAGCACGGCATCGGCAAGGGGGATACGGTCACGGTGATGCTGTCGAACACGCCGCCGATGCTGGAGGCGCATTTCGGCGTGCCGATGGTGAAGGCGGTGCTGCATTCGCTGAACACCCGCCTCGATGCCGCCGTCATCACCTTTCAGCTCGACCATGCCGACACCAAGGTGCTGATCGTCGACCGCGAGTTCTCGGGCGTGGTCAAGGAGGCGCTGGCATCGGCCAAGGCCAAGCCATTGGTCATCGACTATGACGACCCCGACTACGCCGCCGATGCGCCCTATCCGAAGGGCGAGCGGATCGGCACGCTCGACTATGAGGATTTCGTCGCCGGCGGCGACGAGGCTTTTGCATGGTCGATGCCCGACGACGAATGGGACGCCATCTCGCTGAACTACACCTCCGGCACGACCGGCAATCCAAAGGGCGTCGTCTACCATCATCGCGGCGCCGCGCTGATGGCCTACACCAACACCATCCATGCGGGCATGGCCAAGCACGCCGTCTATCTCTGGACGCTGCCGATGTTCCACTGCAACGGCTGGTGCTTTCCCTGGACACTCGCCGTGCAGGCCGGCACCCATGTCTGCCTGCGCTGGGTACGGGCAAAGCCGATCTATGATGCCATCGCCGACCATCGCGTTACCCATCTTTGCGGGGCGCCGATCGTTATGTCGGTGCTGATCAACGCGAAAGACGAGGACAAGCGCCAGTTTGCCCAGACCGTCACCTTCAACACGGCCGCCGCGCCGCCGCCCGAGGCAGTGCTTTCCGGCATGGCCGATGCCGGCTTCGCCGTCACCCATCTCTACGGCCTGACCGAGACCTATGGGCCGGCCGTCGTCAACGAATGGCACAATGAGTGGGACGAGCTGGAGAAGGGCCCGAGGACGGCGAAGAAGGCGCGCCAGGGCGTGCGCTATGCCGCGCTGGAAGGGTTGACCGTGATGAACCCCGAGACGATGGTCGAGACGCCGGCCGACGGCCAGACCATCGGCGAGGTCATGTTCCGCGGCAACATCGTCATGAAGGGCTACCTGAAGAACCGCAAGGCCACCGACGAGGCTTTTGCCGGCGGCTGGTTCCACTCCGGCGATCTCGGTGTCATGCACCCGGACGGCTACATCCAGCTCAAGGACCGCTCGAAGGACATCATCATCTCGGGCGGCGAGAACATCTCGTCCATCGAGGTCGAGGACGCGCTCTACAAGCATCCGTCCGTCGCCTCTTGCGGAGTGGTTGCCCGCGCAGACGAGAAATGGGGCGAGGTGCCTGTCGCCTATGTCGAGCTGAAGCCCGGCATGGTTGCGAGCGAGGCCGAGATCATCGAGCATTGCCGTGGGTTGCTCGCCCGCTTCAAAGTGCCGAAGGCGGTGGTGTTCGCCGAGATTCCGAAGACATCCACGGGGAAGATCCAGAAGTTCAGGTTGAGGGAAATGGCGAAGGGCCTCTGAGTTCGTCATCCTAGGGTGGAGCAGTCGCGAAGCGACGTCGCGGAAACCCTAGGATCCATTCCGTGACCATGCGGCCATGTCCCAGCGGTTGAGAATAGCTGGCAGGTGGACGTCAGATGCATATTGGCGTAACATATTGATACCGTTGTATTCTTTGACATAGGTCACGGAATGGATCCTCGGGTCTGCGCGCGGCGCTTCGCTCCTTGCTCCGCCCGTGGATGACGACGTCACAGGCGTCAATGGCTAGTCGTCAGCGTGACCCACGCCCACCCCTCGCAACTGTCACCATCTGTCACCATTTTGTACGCGTATATCGATTCCGCGTTGACTCCTCGCTGCTTTCGATTTACGAGTGACGAAAATTGAAATTCGTCACTCGTAAATCGAAAGCATCATGTCAGAAGCCGCCAACATTGTGGCCGACCCCGCCAGACAGGAGAATGTGACGCGCATTCTCGACTGTGCCGAGCGCCTGTTCCGGCACTACGGCTACGGCAAGACCAACGTTGCCGACATTGCCCGCGAGCTCGGAATGTCGCCCGCGAACATCTACCGCTTCTTCGCCTCCAAGGTCGAAATCCACCAGGCCGTCTGCGGCCGCATGCTCGGCGCCAGCTACGCGATGGCCTACGAGATTTCGCGCCTGCCGATCAGCGCGGAGGAGCGGCTGCGCCGTTACGTTCACGCCCAGTACAAGATGACGCTGGAAGTCATGCTCGACGACCAGAAGGTGCATGAGATGGTGATCGTCGCGCTCGAGCGCGATTGGGGCGTCATCGACAAGCATGTCGACCGCATTCACGACCTGCTCGCCGACGTTATCCGCCACGGCATAGAGGCCGGCGAGTTCAGGAAGCAGGACCCGGTGATCGCCTCGCGCTGTTTCGGCGCCTCCACCGTCATCCTATGCCATCCGCAGATGGTCGCTCAGTGCCTTGCCAAGACCAACCGGGCAATGCCGGACGACCTCATCGACTACGCAATCAGAGCCTTGAAATAGCCGCTGCCCCGCCGGGTGCCGATCGACGTTTATCTCCAGTTCGGGAGTGCTAAGGTGTCTTTGTCCAGTTCCATCCTCCGCAGGCTGCCGGCCGCCGGCCTCCCAGTCGTCGGCGTCGTTGTCGCGGCGCTCGGGCTTGCCGGCTGCAGCCAAGAGAAGAAAGCGGAATCCCAGGAAGTTATCCGGCCGGTGAAGGTCGTCGAGATCGGCGAGGCCGAGACCACGCGCCAGCTCGACTATTCCGGTTCGGTGCGCGCCCGCACCGAGATGAATCTCGGCTTCCGCATCGCCGGCAAGGTCACCGAGCGTCTCGTCGACATCGGCCAGCATGTGAACGAGGGCGACGTGCTTGCCCGCGTCGACCCCTCCGACTACGAGCTGTCGGTGAAGAGCGCCGAGGCGAGCCTCGACGCCGCCGAGCGGCAGGTCGAGACCGTCGATCTCGCCAGGAAGCGCGCTGAGCAGCTCTATGCCAAGAACTTCGCGCCTAAGTCGCAGCTCGATCAGGCCGTTCTGAGCTATGATCAGGCCGTGGCGACGCGCGATGCCGCCCGTTCGACCCTGGCCCAGGCGCAGAACCAGGTCCATTACACCGATCTCAAGGCCAGCAAGGCCGGCATCGTCACCGCCATCTCGGCCGATATCGGTCAGGTGGTCGGCGCCGGCACGCCGGTCATGACGGTTGCCGTCGACGGTGAGAAGGAAGTGCTTATCGCGGTGCCGGAAATGGACATCGCCGGCTTCCGCCCGGGCAAGGAGGTCAAGGCGAGCTTCTGGTCGGACGACGCGCTGACCCTTGACGGCAAGGTCCGCGAGGTGGCCGGCAGCGCCGACCCGCAGTCGCGCACCTTCGCGGTCCGGGTGTCGCTGCCCAACGATCCGCGCGTGCTGCTCGGCATGACCGCCAATGTCGCGGCGACCGTCGGCAGCAAGGCGCAGCTGGTGTCTATCCCGCTGACCGCGATGGCTGAGAAGGACGGCAAGCACATCGTCTGGACGGTCGACCGCGCGTCCGACACGGTGCATCCGCGCCCGATCAAGGTGGCGAACTTCACCGCCGACGGCGTTGCCGTTGCCGAAGGCCTGAAGCAGGGCGACGTGGTGGTGGCCGCCGGCACACAGTTCATGACCGACAATCTGAAAGTGAAGCCTTCCGGCGATGCCGCCCAGCAGTCCGCCTCGGCGGAGGATGACGTCGCCGCCACCAGCAGCCTGCGCTAACCAGGCGAAAGAACGCCTTTCCCGACCTCGCTGCGCGAGCCGCGAGCCGGGCAGGGCATGGGTTCCGGGCGGCGAAATCGCCCGATCGACGAGACGCGGCATTGGTATCCCCCGCACCACGGCCGCGTCGAGCGCGATTGCGAGTCTCTCTCCGCTTGAGGTGCTCGCCGCCCGGAAGCCCACCGAGAACTCATGAGCCGCAAGGCATGCTGCCTTGCCGCCAATTGGACTGGACCTGCGCCATGACCACGGACAGCAGCACTGAAAAGCGTCCCTTCAACCTCTCGCGCTGGGCGATCGGGCATCCGAGCATCGCGCGCTTCCTGTTCGGCCTCATCATCCTGGCCGGCGCGCTCGGCCTGATGCGCATGGGCCAGAAGGAAGACCCGGACTTCACCTTCCGCGTCATGGTCGTGCAGGCAGTCTGGCCGGGCGCCTCGATCCAGGACATGGAAGACCAGGTCGTCAACAAGATCGAGCGCAAGCTGCAGGAGACGCCGCATCTCGACTTTGTCCGCTCCTACACCCGCGCCGGCAGCGCCATCATCACGCTCCAGGTAAAGGGCGACACCAACGCCGAGGAGGTGAAGGATGCCTTCTACCAGGTGCGCAAGAAGGTCGGCGATATCGCCAACGAACTGCCGCAGGGCCTGCTCGGCCCCTATTTCAACGACGAGTTCGGCGACACCTTCATCACGCTGCATTCGATCAGCGGCGACGGCTTCACCTATCCCGAGCTGAAGAAATTCGCCTTTCAGGCGCGCGACATGCTGCTGGCGACGCCGGGCGTCGAAAAGGCCGTCATCATCGGCGACCAGCCCGAGAAGATCTATATCGATGTGTCCTCCAAGGCGCTCGCCGAGCGCGGCCTGACGGTGCTTGACCTGCAGAATGCCGTGAAAGGGCAGAACGCCGTCGATCCGGCGGGCTCTGTCGATACCGGCCTGCGCTCGGTTCGCATCTCGGTCGAAGGCGACGTCACCAAGGCCGCCGATATTCGCGAGCTGAGGCTGCGCGCCGGCAATCAGGTGACGCGTCTTGGCGACATCGCCACGGTCTCCTCCGGCCTCGAGGACCCTTATGAGCGCAAGTACCGCTTCAACGGCCACGAAAGCGTCCAGGTCGGCGTCGTCATGGCCAAGGGCTTCAATGTCAGGGACGTCGGTAAGGATGTCGAGGCGACCTACAAGCGCTTCGAGGAAGGTCTGCCCTATGGCGTTGCGGTCGACCAGATCTCCGACCAGCCGGAGGTGGTCAAGGATGCCGTCAACGAATTCATGGAGGCGCTCGGCGAAGCGTTGCTGATCGTTCTCGTCGTCTCGTTCCTGTCGATCGGCTGGCGCTCCGGCCTGGTGATCGCGATCGCCATCCCGCTGGTTTTAGCCGCCACCTTCGCCATCATGTACGAGATCGGCATCGACCTGCAGCGCATCTCGCTCGGCGCGCTGATCATCGCGCTCGGTCTGCTGGTCGACGACGCCATGATCGTCGTCGAGATGATGGAGCGCAAGCTGGAGGAGGGGCTGGTCAAGATCGAGGCGGCGAGCTTCGCCTATTCCTCGACCGCCTTCCCGATGCTGACCGGCACGCTGATCACCACCGCGGGCTTCATCCCGGTCGGCTTCGCGGCCTCCACCGCGGGCGAATATGTGCGCACGCTGTTCTATGTCGTCGGCATCGCACTGGTCGTGTCGTGGTTCGTCGCGGTCTATTTCACGCCGTGGCTGGGCTACATGATCCTGAAGCAGCGCAAGCACGCCGGCACCCACCACGACGTTTTCGACACCGGCTTCTACCGGCGGCTGCGTGCGACGGTCACCTGGGCCGTGCGCCACCGCATCATCGTGCTGGCGATGACGCTGGTCACTTTCGGCACCAGCCTCTGGGCCTTCCAGTTCATCCCGCAGAACTTCTTCCCGCAGTCGTCACGTCCGGAAATTCTGGTCGATCTCTGGCTGCCGGAAGGTACCTCGATCAAGGAAGTCGAGAACCAAGCCAAGGCGCTCGAAGCGAAGATGATGGACGACCAGGACAAGCGCTTCATCGCTACCTATATTGGCGAGGGCGCTCCGCGCTTCTTCCTGCCGCTCGACCAGCAGCTTCGCAATCCGAACTTCGCCCAGCTTCTGGTGATGGCCAAGGATGAGCCGGCGCGCGAGCGGCTGATCGTCAAGATGCGAGGCATTCTCGCCAAGGACTTCCCGTCGATCCGCGCCAAGGTCGATCGTTTGTTCCTCGGTCCGCCGACCGGCTGGCCGGTGCAAATGCGCGTCATGGGTCCGGATCGCCAGGAGGTGCGTCGCATCGCCGACGAGGTGAAGGCAAAGTTCGAAGCAAACCCGCAGCTCGGCGCCGTCCATGACGACTGGCTGGAGCCGGTGCCCGCGATGAAGCTGGTGATCGACCAGGACCGAGCCCGGGCACTAGGCGTCACATCGCAGCGCATTCGCCAGATGCTGCAGGCAACGATGTCCGGTGCGCCGCTCGACGATTTCCGCGACGGCGAAGAGACGGTCTCGATCGTCGCCCGCGAGCCGGAGGCGACCCGTCATCTGCTGTCCTCGGTCGACTCCGTCTACATCCCGACCGACTTCGGCGGTTCCGTGCCCCTGTCCCAGGTGGCGAAAGTGGTGCCCGTGATGGAGCAGGGCATAGAGTGGCGGCGCGACCGTCTGCCGACCATCAGCGTGCGCGCCACGTTGCCGGATGGCGTGCAGTCGAACGACGTCGTCACCAAGATGTACAACGACATGAAGGACCTCCGCGCCGGCCTTGCCCCCGGCTACAAGATCGAGATCCAGGGCGGCGCGGAGGACTCGGCCGAAAGCCAGGCCTCGATCGCCGCCAAGGCACCGATCATGCTGGCTGTCATCGTCATCTTGCTGATGGTCCAGCTGCAGCATTTCGGCAAGTCGATGCTGGTGCTGGCCACCGGCCCGCTGGGCATCATCGGCGCCGCGGCAGCCCTGCTGATCAGCGGCGCGCCGTTCGGCTTTGTCGCCATCCTCGGCGTCATCGCGCTGCTCGGCATCATCATGCGAAACTCGATCATCCTGGTCGACCAGATCGACCAGGATATCGTCGCCGGCATGGATCGATCGGAAGCGATCGTCGGCGCTGCGGTGCGCCGCTTCCGCCCGATCATGCTGACGGCGCTGACCGCGGTGCTTGCGCTGATCCCGATCTCGCGCGCCGTCTTCTGGGGGCCTCTGGCCTACGCCATGATGGGCGGCATCCTCGTCGCCACCGTGCTCACCATCCTGGTGCTGCCGGCGGGCTATGCCCTGTTCTTCGGCCGCGAGCCCAAGAAGGCCAAGACCGACGAGCAGGCGCAGGAGCCGGAACAGGTCGAAGGCATCGAAAGACCGCAACTGGCGCTGGCTGCGGAATAAGAAGGTGGCAACCTCGCATCATCCGCCATCGGCGAAAGCCGGTGGCGGATGATGCGCATCGAAAGAACGCCTCGCGCCGCCGCGGCGCGCTCGGCGAGGCGCCTACGCCAATTCCTCGGAATGCGCGACCGTCACGCCATACTCCGCGGCCGAGTCGAGCATCGTATGCCACAGGTTTTCGGCGAAGGTTGCGAATACCAAGAGGTTGAACACGGCCTGGCCGTCTTGTCGGTTCTTCCCGCGCCAGAGCGTCACGCTGGTATGGTCGATCGAGGTGGCGGCTGCCGTGCCGACCGGGAATATTTCGGGGTGCAGGTCGATCGACGACAGCTTGGCCAGCATCGTGCGCGCCGTGTCGCCGGAAACGCTGATCAATGCGCGCGCATGTGATTGATCGGAAAGCGAGGCCAAACCGGCAAACACGCGGGCAAGGGTCTCCCTCCTTTGCCCGCCGCCTCTCGACAGCACCAGAAACTGGTCCGGTCCTGACCAGATCAGCGTCGCGTCGGCCGGGTCGGCCGCCTTGGGTGTTTCCGGCGCGGCGACGCCGAAGCGAGCCTTCGCGGCATTGACCGTCTCGGCCGCCTTGCCGCGACGCGCCATCACCTGAACGAGGTCGAAATTGCGGATCTCGGTCAGCGACACGCCGGCTTCGCCCGGCGCGCCATAACGGCCGGCGACCAGGGCGCGCTCGAGCGGGCTGCGGATGTTCCAGGAAAAATCAGCCACGCTGGCGCCCTCCATCCGGATCGTAGAAGACGGAATTGCAGAGCTCGACATCGTACTCCTCGCCACGCAGCGGATCATGCGCGCGCACGATCTCGCCGATGCGCTCGCGGCCACGCTCGACGAGGCCGAGCCCGATCCACTGGTCGAGCACCGGTGAGAAGCAGACCGAGGTTACATAGCCCTGGTCGTTGTCTGGTCCGGGGGTCTCGCCCTTGGGAACGATGTGCGCGCCGGAGCGTAGGCGGCGCGCCTTGTCGGTCGGCTTGATGCCGACGACCACCTGCCGGTTCGGCGCGACGAGTGCTTCGCGGCCGGCCATGACGCGGCCGATGAAATCCTTCTTGGTCGACATCATCTTGCCGAGACCGAGATCGGCAGCCGTTGTGGTGCCGTTGAGCTCCGGTCCGGCGACATGGCCCTTTTCGATGCGCATCACGCCGAGCGCCTCGGTGCCGTAAGGCGTCACGCCGAACGGCTTTCCCGCGATCATCAGGTTGCGCGCCAGAGCCTCGCCGTAGCGCGCCGGCACCGAAATCTCGAACGCCATCTCGCCGGAGAAGGAGATCCGGAGCAGCCTCGCCTTGATGCCGCCGCGCAGCTTGACTTCGCGCGCCCCCATGAACGGAAAGCCTTCGTTCGACAGGTCTTCGGCCGGATCGACGATCTCCTTCAGCAGATCGCGGGTCTTCGGACCGGCGAGGGAGAATTGCGCCCACTGGTCGGAGACCGAGGTCAGCTGCACGTCGAGTTCGGGGAACAGGACCTGGCGGCAGAATTCGAGATGCTGCATCACCAGCCCAGCCTTGGCGGTCGTGGTTGTGAGGAAATAATGGTCCTCGGCCAGGCGCGAGGTGGTGCCGTCGTCATAGACGACACCGTCCTCGCGCAGCATCAGTCCATAACGCGCCTTGCCGACTGCGAGGCTGGAGAACGCGTTGATATAGACGCGGTCCAGGAAGGCTCCGGCATCCCGACCGTGCACGTCGATCTTGCCCAGCGTCGAGACATCGCAGAAGCCGACGCCGCTTCGCACCGCCTTGACCTCGCGGGTGACCGATTCCAGCCAGTCTTTTTCGCCGGGCAACGGATACCATTGCGCGCGCTTCCACAGGCCGGTGTCGACGAACACGGCACCCTGTTCGGCCGCCCAGTGATGCGACGGCGTCAGCCGCGTCGCATGGAAATTCTCGTCGCGGTGGTGGCCGGCGAAGGCGCCGATGGCGACCGGCACATAAGGCGGCCGGTAGATGGTCGTGCCTGTTTCGGGAATGGATTTGCCGCTCACCGCCGCCATGATCGCGAGGCCGGCCACATTCGAAGTCTTGCCCTGGTCGGTCGCCATGCCGAGCGTCGTGTAGCGCTTCAGATGCTCGACCGACTCGAAACCCTCGCGCTGCGCCAGCGCGACATCGGACGCCGTCACGTCATGCTGCTGGTCGACGAAGGCCTTGCCTTTGCCGGCGACATGCCAGAGCGGCGTCAGCGAAAAGGCCTCGTCGTCGGCGAGGGGCGCCGATCCGGCGTTGCCGCTCCGTCCCGTATCGCGCGCCGCTGCCGCACCTGCCTCGAAACCTTCCCGCAGGCAGGCGCCAAGGCCGAAGGCGCCGTTCGCCGCGCCTGCCGCCGCCATGCCGGGCGGCGCGCCGTCCGGCACGAAGGCGGCGATATCGTCGCGCCATTTCGGCCGGCCGCGATGATAGGAGGTGAGGCCGACCACAGGGTTCCAGCCGCCAGAGACGGCAAGCCCGTCGGCCTCGACTTCGGCGCGCGCGCCGCCGGTCAGCGACACGGAAATCTTGCGCACACCGCTCTTGCCGCCGTCGACGCCGCTGACTGAGCCGTTAAGCACCGGGAAGCCGCCCTTGCCGGCCAGCGAGCGACGGGCCGGCGAAACGTCTGGCCGCCCATCGATCACCGCAGCGACCTGCAGTCCGGCTGCGATCGCAGCCTCCGCCGTGCGCCAGCCATCCTCATTGTTGGTGAACAGCGCAATGCGTCGCGCCGGTGCAGCGGCGTAGCGGTTGATGTAGCTGCGCATGGCGGAGGCCATCATCACGCCAGGCGTATCGTTGCCGGCGAAGACGATGGGACGTTCGATCGCGCCCGCCGCGACGACGCAGCGCTTGGCGACGATACGCCAAAGCCGCTGCCGCACCTGATGCTCCGGCGGTGCCGATAGATGGTCGTTGACGCGCTCGATCGCGCCATAGGTACCGCCGTCATAGACGCCGAACAGCGTCGTGCGCGTCATGATGCGAACATCCGGCATCGCCGCGAGTTCGTCCAGGGTACGGGCAATCCACTCGGCCGCCGGCAGCCCGTCGATCGTACCGCCATCGGCAAGCAAGCGCCCGCCGAGCACAAAATCCTCCTCGCACAGGATGACGCGCGCGCCGCAGCGCGCGGCGGCAAGGGCGGCGGCGAGGCCGGCCGGACCGGAGCCGGCGATCGCCACGTCGCAATGCGCCCACGCTTTGTCATAGCGATCGGGATCGGGAATGCCCGCCGCGCGGCCGAGGCCGGCGGCGCGGCGAATCGCCGGTTCGTAGATCGTTTCCCAGAACTTCGCCGGCCACATGAAGGTCTTGTAGTAGAAGCCGGCGACGAAAATCGGCGCGAAGAGCTGGTTGACCGCCATGACGTCGAAATTGAGCGACGGCCAGCGGTTCTGGCTGGCGGCCTCGAGCCCTTCATAGAGCTCGGCGGTCGTTGCCTTGGTGTTCGGCTCGCGCCTTGCGCCACTGCGCAGCTCGACCAGCGCGTTTGGCTCTTCCGAACCCGCCGTCAGGATGCCGCGCGGGCGGTGATATTTGAACGAGCGGCCGACCAGCTTGACGCCGTTGGCGACGAGCGCCGAGGCAAGCGTATCGCCCTGGAAGCCGGAGAGTGTCTTGCCGTCGAAGCGGAAGCTCAGCGGCGTCGAGCGGTCGATAAGGCCGCCGGCGGCCAGACGGTTTGCCTGGTTGCCGCGCATCAAGCACCAACCTTGGCGGAGCCGGCGCCCGCCGCCGGCTCGACAGCCGAAATCTCATGCGTCAGCGTGCTGCGCGTGACCTTCAGCCAGGCCCGGCAGCCGCCGCCGTGATACCAATGCTCGCTCATCACACCGGCGATGTTGTCGCGCAGGTAGACGTAGTCGTAGACGGCGTCTTCACCGGAATCGGCAGGCGGGCGCTGCGGCTTGGCGTCGCCGAGATAGGTGAACTCGCCGAGTTCGCGTTCGCCGCAGAAGGGACAGACTATGCGCATGGTCGGGTCTTCAATGGAGGTTCGGTTGGGCGCCCTGGCCCTTCTCGTCAATCATGGCGCCGCGCTGGAACCGGTCGAGGCGGAAGCGGGCGGCTTCCTTGTGCGATTGATCGCGGGCGATGAGATGAGCAAAGACGAAGCCGGAGCCAGGCGTCGCCTTGAAGCCGCCATAGCACCAGCCGGCATTGAGATAGAGGCCGTCGACCGGGCTCTTGTCGATGATGGGCGAGCCGTCCATCGACATGTCCATGATGCCGCCCCATTGGCGCAGGAGCCGCACGCGGCCGATCATCGGGATCAGCGCCATGCCGCCTTCGCAGACATCCTCCACGACAGGCAGATTGCCGCGCTGGGCATAGGAGTTGTAGCCGTCGATGTCGCCGCCGAAGACCAGCCCGCCCTTGTCCGACTGGCTGACATAGAAATGCCCGGCGCCGAAGGTCATGACGTTGGGCAGGAGCGGCTTGATCGCTTCGGAGACGAAGGCCTGCAGTACATGGCTCTCGATCGGCAGGCGCAGTCCGGCCATCGCCGCGACGCGTGAGGAACTGCCCGCGACCGCCATGCCGACCTTGCCGGCGCCGATCCGGCCGCGCGAGGTCTCGACGCCGGAGACCTTGCCGTTGGTGTCGCGCAGGAAGCCGGTGACTTCGCAGTTCTGGATGATGTCGACGCCGAGCTCGCTCGCCGCGTGCGCATAGCCCCACACCACGGCATCGTGACGCGCCGTGCCGCCGCGCCGCTGTAAGAGCCCGCCCTGCACCGGGAAGCGCGCATTGTCGAAGTTCAGGAACGGCATCATCTTCCTGAGCGCCGCCTGGTCGAGCAGCTCGGCATCTATGCCGTTGATGCGCATGGTGTTGCCGCGTCGGGCAAAGGCGTCGCGCTGCGCGTCGGAATGGTAGAGGTTGATGACGCCGCGCTGGCTGACCATCGCGTTGTAGTTCAAATCCTGCTCCATCCGCTCCCACAGCTTCATCGACAGTTCGTAGAAGCCGGTGTTGCCGGGCAGGCCGTAATTGGAGCGGATGATGGTAGTGTTGCGGCCGGCATTGCCGGAGCCGATCCAGCCCTTCTCAAGCACGGCAACGTTGCGGATGCCGAACTCGCTGGCGAGGAACCAGGCCGTCGCCAGCCCGTGCCCGCCGCCGCCGATGATCACCACGTCGTAGCGATCCTTCGGCGCCGCGTCCCGCCAGGTCGGCTTCCAGGTCTTGTGGCCGGAGAGGGCGGCACGGGCGAGCGAGAAGATCGAGTATTTCATGAAATCATTCCGAGGCCGCTCGCCCACGCCGACTCTTCTCTATCGCATCGGATTGCACGGCCGACGGGCTTTAGATGTCCAGCGTGTGGTCGCGCTCCCACTGCGTGAAGTGCGAAGCATAGGAATTCCATTCCTGTTGCTTCAGCTTTAGATATGCCGACGAAAATTCCTCACCCAGCGCCGCCTTCAGCGATTTGTCCTTGTCGAACTCACGCAGCGCATCGAGCAGGTTGAGCGGCAGTTTCGGCGCATCCGTCACGGTATGACCGAACTGGTACATGTCGATGTCGTAGCGCTTGCCGGGATCGGCCTTCGAGCGGATGCCGTCGAGGCCGGCAGCGATGATCACTGCCTGCAGCAAATAGGGATTGGCGGCGCCGTCCGGCAGACGCAGCTCGAAGCGGCCCGGTCCCGGCACGCGCACCATGTGCGTACGGTTGTTACCGGTCCAGGTCACGGTGTTCGGCGCCCAGGTCGCGCCCGAAATGGTGCGCGGCGCATTGATGCGCTTGTAGGAATTGACCGTCGGGTTGGTGATCGCGGCAAGTGCCGAAGCATGCTTCATGATGCCGCCGAGGAAGTTCCTGCCCTTGGCGGACAGGCCGAGCTCCTCCGAATTGTCGGCGAAGACATTGGTCTTGCCGGTCTCGCCCCACACCGAGATGTGCGCATGGCAGCCATTGCCGGTCAGGCCCTGGAAGGGCTTGGGCATGAAAGTCGCGCGCAGCCCATGCTTTTCCGCAACTGACTTGACCATGAACTTGAAGAAAGAGTGCTTGTCGGCGGTCGCCAGCGCGTGATCGAAGGTCCAGTTCATTTCGAACTGGCCGTTGGCGTCCTCATGGTCGTTCTGGTACGGACCCCAGCCCAGCGCCAGCATATGGTCGCAGATCTCGGCGATCACGTCGTAGCGGCGCATCACCGCTTGCTGGTCGTAGCAGGGTTTCGACGCCGTGTCGTACTGGTCGGAGATAGCGCTGCCGTCCGGCGAGATCAGGAAGAACTCGGCCTCGATGCCGGTCTTGACATGCATGCCGTCGCGGGCGGCCTCTTCGATCAGGCGCTTCAGCGTGTTGCGCGGCGCCTGGTCGACGAGCTTGTCGTCCATCACGCAGGTGGCGGCCACCCAGGCTACCTCCGGCTTCCACGGCAGCTGGATCACCGAATCCGGATCCGGCACCGCCAGCATGTCGGGGTGCGCCGGCGTGAGATCGAGCCACGTGGCGAAGCCGGCAAATCCCGCGCCGTCCTTCTGCATGTCGGCGATCGCCTGCGCCGGCACCAGCTTGGCACGCTGCCCGCCGAACAGGTCGGTGTAGGAGATCATGAAGTATTTGACGCCGTTCTCCTTGGCGAATGCGGCGAGATCGTTCCCCATTATAGTTCCTCGCTTATGTGATCCTGGATGGTGTGTCCTAGAAGCCGTTCTTCCCCGGTATCCAGTTGGTACCGGCAAGCGGCACGCCGGCCATGGCGGCTGCTTCGATGCTGAGCGCGACCAGGTCCTCGGGCTCGAGATTGTGCAGGCTGTTCTTGCCGCAGGCGCGGGCAATGGTTTGAGCCTCGAGCGTCATCACCTTCAAGTAGTTGGCGAGCCGCCGACCGGCGGCGATCGGATCGACGCGCTTCATCAACTCGGGATCCTGCGTGGTGATGCCGGCCGGGTCCTTGCCTTCGTGCCAGTCGTCATAGGCGCCGGCCGTGGTGCCGAGCGCGTTGTAATCCGTCTCCCAGCGCGGGTCGTTGTCGCCAAGCGCCACGAGTGCGGCGGTGCCGATCGACACCGCGTCGACGCCGAGCGCCAGCGCCTTGGCGACATCGGCGCCGTTGCGGATGCCGCCGGAGACGATCAGCTGCACCTTGCGGTGCATGCCGAGGTCCTGCAGCGCCTGCACCGCCGGCCTGATGCAGGCGAGCGTCGGCTGACCGACGTTCTCGATGAATACTTCCTGGGTCGCGGCGGTGCCGCCCTGCATGCCGTCGACTACGACTACGTCGGCGCCGGCCTTCACCGCAAGCGCGGTGTCGTAATAAGGACGGGCGCCCCCGACCTTGACGTAGATCGGCTTCTCCCAGTCGGTGATCTCGCGCAGCTCCAGGATCTTGATCTCGAGATCGTCGGGGCCGGTCCAGTCGGGATGGCGCGAGGCCGAGCGCTGGTCGATGCCCTTGGGCAGTGTGCGCATCTCGGCGACGCGGTCGGAGATCTTCTGTCCCAGCAGCATGCCGCCGCCGCCGGGCTTGGCGCCCTGTCCGACGACAACTTCGATCGCATCGGCACGGCGTAGGTCGCGCGGGTTCATGCCGTAGCGCGAAGGCAGGTATTGGTAGACCAGCGTCTTCGAATGGCCGCGCTCTTCCTCGGTCATGCCGCCATCGCCGGTAGTGGTCGAGGTGCCGGAAAGCGTCGCGCCTCGGCCGAGCGCTTCCTTGGCCGGACCGGAGAGCGAGCCGAAGCTCATGCCGGCAATGGTGATTGGGATCTTCAGCTCGATCGGCTTTTTGGCATGACGAGAACCGAGCACCACGCTGGTATCGCAGCGCTCCCGATAGCCTTCTAGCGGATAGCGCGAGATCGAGGCACCGAGGAACAGGAGGTCGTCGAAATGCGGCAGCTTGCGCTTAGCGCCGGCGCCGCGGATATCGTAGATGCCGGTCGCTGCTGCGCGGCGAATCTCGGAAAGCGTGTAGTCGTCGAAGGTCGCGGACTTGCGTGGCGTCGTTGGCGGGTTGCGGTAGGTCATCTTGCCTCAATACGCGTCGGCGTTGTCGATATTGAAATTGTAGAGCTTCCGGGCCGAGCCGTAGCGCTTGAACTCCGAAGCCTTGACGTCGGTGACGCCCGCCTTGTCGAGCAGGCCCTGCAGCAGTTCGATGTGCTCGGGCCGCATCTCCTTGGCGATGCAGTCCGCACCCAGGCTCTCGACCTTGCCGCGCACGAAGAGCCGCGCCTCATAGATGGAATCGCCCAGCGCATCGCCGGCATCGCCCAGCACTACCAGATTGCCGGACTGCGCCATGAAGGCCGACATGTGGCCGATATTGCCGTGCACGACGATATCGATGCCCTTCATCGAGATGCCGCAGCGCGAGGAAGCATTGCCCTCGATGACCAAGAGGCCGCCGCGGCCGGTGGCGCCGGCATACTGGCTGGCATCGCCTTTGACCACGATCGAGCCGGACATCATGTTTTCGCCGACACCGGGGCCGGCCGAGCCATGCACGGTGATCGTGGCGCCGTCATTCATGCCGGCGCAGTAATAGCCGACGCTGCCCCGCACATCGATGCTGATCGGCTGGTCGACCCCGACGGCGACCGAATGGCTGCCTTTCGGGTTGAGCACTTCCCAGGCAGTTTCGTTCGAGCCGGGGGTCATCTGATGAAGCGCCTGGTTCAGCTCGCGCAGCGACTGTTCTGCGAGGTCGAACACCCTCGCATGACCTTGCTCGCGCTGCGCCTTCGGCATGGGTGTTGCAGGCATGAACTCAATGCTCCCAGAAATAGACCGTTGCGGGCTCCGGCTCCCAGACCCTCGCATTGTCTATGCCGGGCAATTTTGTGAGCGCGCGATATTCCGAGCCAAATGCGACATACTGGTCGGTCTCGGCCATCACGGCCGGCTTGCAGGCGATCGGATCGCGCACAACGCCGAAGCCGTTCTTGGTCCCGACGACGAAGGTGAAAAAGCCGTCGAGGTCGGAGAGCGTGCCTTCGAGCGCTTCGCCGAGATTCTTGCCATGCGCCATCCTGTTGGAGAGATAGGCGGCCGCCACTTCCGTATCATTCTCCGTCTCGAAGGTCATGCCTTCGCGCACCAGCTCGCGGCGGACATTGTTGTGGTTGGAGAGCGAACCGTTGTGCACCAAGCACTGGTCGGTGCCGGTCGAGAAGGGATGCGCGCCCATCGTAGTGACCGCCGACTCCGTCGCCATGCGGGTATGGCCGATACCATGCGTGCCGGTCATCGAGCGCACGTCGAAGCGATCGACGACGGCCTCCGGCAGGCCAACTTCCTTGTAAATCTCGACCGCTTCGCCGGCGCCCATGATGCGGATATCGGGCCGAAGCGACTGCAGCGCCACACGCGCGGCGTCGACCTTGTCGGGCGTGGTGCGGATAACCGCATGCGTCGACTTCACCGCGACGCTCACCGGCGCGCCGAACGCCTTGGCGAGCTCGACGTCGAGGCCGCGGAAATCGCGCTCGGGCTTCGGCGACTGCACGGTGATCTTGGCCTCATTGCCGGTCGCCGCGCCATAGATGGCGATGCCGGCGCTGTCCGGACCGCGGTCGCTGAGCGAGATAAGCATCTCCGACAGCATCGCGCCGAGCTTCGGCTCCAGCGTCTTGTCCTTGAGGAAAAGTCCGACGATTCCGCACATGTCAGCCTCCGACGTTTGTGGCTTCCAGATGGTGTACCGAATCAAATCCGCCAATTCAATGGTATGAAAGAAATTTTCCTCTGATTATATATCCGCCTTCGCGCCGCTTGTAGCGTTGTCGCCGTCCGGATGGTCGTGGGCCCATATCGCGTGGCGGACCCGCGCTATCCTGTAGGCATCGAGGATCGACAGCGCATAGATCAGGAACCCGCCCGCATGGCGACCGATGAAGCTGGCGTCCGCTGGCGCCACCTTGGTCGTGACCCACCCGAGGATCACCATGAAGAACAGGAACTGCAGGCCGCGCGCCGGCAAGCCGAGCATGACATGTCCGCTACCCGGCAGGGCGATCGCGGAGGCCAGCACAACATAAGGGTTCGAAGGCCGGGCGGCGGGTTCGGTGGCGTTGCTCATGCGGCCTGCCTCTCGCACTGGTTGATCGCGTCGCGAACCGAGGATGCGGCTCCGAGCAGTTTTTCGATCAATGCCGGATCGAGCCTCGCGTCGCCGAAAGCGGCTTGCCGGAACACACCGTAGCGCGCCCGATCGGCCTGGGCCAGCAGCCACACGATGCGCACGCCCTTCGGCGTGATCAGCAATTCCTTGGCGTGGCCTTCGGCAAGGATCCCGGCATGCGCGGCGATCACCTCCTGCGGGAAGACGACGCCTTTGCGGTTTGTCCGCAGCACCGCCTCGTCGGGGAACGCCGCCGTTTTCGGAAGGGTGTGTTCGAGATGGTCGAAATTGGAGAAGGTCGTCGGCGATCCCGGCCGCATCATCATGTCGAAAACGCCCGGCACCGCCACCGGCTCGGTGATCGACACGCTGAGCCAGCGCGCGGGAAGCTTTCTGGTCGCGAGCGTGTCAACGATGGTGCGCACCTGCGCTCGCTCGCCGTTATGCGAACCCGCCCAGGTAGCGACGCCGGCCGTGCCGTCGGAGACGTCGATCGCGTCGCCAATGACGGCGCGGATGGCGGCCTCGTCGTCGGCGAGCGCCGCCCTGGCCCTGTTGCGGCTGGAGCGCGCAAGCCAGGCAAGGTGAAGGACGACCGCAAATACGATCGCCCCGGCAAACAAGACTGACGTCAACTCAGACATCTCGACCCGCCAAGACCCGCCGCCAGGCGGCGGGTCTTTTTCCGTTCAATAGCCCTGCGGCTTCGGCCAGGGCATGGTGAACTGGTCGCCGCGGCGCACGAACTTGTAGCGGTAGAAGTGGAACCACAGCGAGATCAGGAAGTAGAAGGCGATCATCGCGATCAGCTGCGAGCCGAAGCCGAGGAAGATGGCGAAGAAGGTCACCACGCACAGGCAGAACAGCACGATCGCCGGCAGCGGATGGAAGGGATGCGTGTAGCCGCGGCGGATCGAGCCGAGCGGCCACTTCTTGCGGAACATCATGATGTTGATGCTCATGAAGGTGTATTGCAGCACGCCCGACAGGATCGAGAAGGTGATCGCCTGGTTGAGATCGGCGATGAAGGCGAAGGCCAGCGCGATCGGCAGCAGGAACAGGATCGACCGATAGGGCGTGCGATACTTCGGATGCACCGCCGAGAACCAACTCGGCAGGTAGCGGTCGCGGCCGAGCGAGAACCAGGCGCGGGCGGCGTCATTGATGCAGCCATTGGCCGAGGCAAGGGCTGCAAGCAGCGTCGCGATGAAGAGTAGGTTCTCGAGCAGCGGGCTGCCGGTCAGCTTGCCGGCGTCCCAGAGCGGATAATAGGTGATGCCGAGATATTCCCACGGCATCAGCGAGGCGCAGACATACCAGGTCATGGCGGCGGCGATCAGAAGCGTGATCATGCCGGCCATCGTGCCATAGGGCAGGGAACGCGCCGGCGAGCGCACTTCCTCGGCCGCTTGCGTGGTGCCCTCGATGCCGAGATAGTACCAGATGCCGAACTGGAAGGCGGCGATCACGCCGATCCAGCCATAGGGCAGCGCGTTGCCGGGAGTGACCAGTTCGTTGAGCTTCAGCACCGCCCCTTGCGTCCATGGACTGACCGAAAAGAACAGGATGACGATCGAGATATAGGCGATCGCCGTGATGACGAAGTTGACGTTGAGCGTCATCAGCACGCCGCGATAGTTGAGCCATGCCAGCACGACGATGGTGGCGGCGATGAAGGAATTGTGGGTCAATCCCTCGACACCTGCTTTGGCAACGATGGTGTCGCCGAGCAGGATCGCATCCGAGACTTCGAGCATCGTGTAGGCAAAGACCAGGAACAGCGCGACGTTGAAAGCCATCAGTGGCCCGACGATGTGCTTGGCCTGCGCGTACTGGCCGCCGGCGGCGGCGACGGTGGACGTCACCTCGGAATCGATCATGGCGACCGACGTGTAGAGCAGGCCGACGATCCAGCAGACGATCAGCGCGGCGAGCGCGCCGCCCTTGTCGGCGGCAAAATTCCAGCCGGTGAACTCGCCGACCAGCACGATGCCGACGCCAAGCGCCCAGACATGGGCGGGGCCGAGCACGCGTAGCAGCGAGACCCGGTCGCCGTGGACCACCGTTTCTCTCGTTTCAACCGCGACTGTCATTGGTGAGGCTCCACTCAGATCCGGTGCTTTTCGGAGACGGCTTCAAGCTCGCCTTCGCGCGAGGAGGTCAGCGTCTCCTCGGAATAGGTCGTGTCGACCTTGAACCAGTCGTAGAGCATCCACAGCGCGAGCAGGATCGAGATGCCCCAACATGCGTAAGAGACTGTCATCCACATGATCGTGTTCCCGGGTTACTTGCCGTCGAACTTCTCGTTGATCACCTCGCGATATTCGCGATCGGAGGCGCGGAACATGAAGACGAAATAGGCGATCAGCACCACCGCCATGATGATCAGCGTCGGCCAGTCGATGATGTAGTGGAAGCGGTTCTGGATGATGTCGTGGGCGGTCTCCGGCGTGTAGCCGAGCTTTTCCCAGATTGAGGCCATGGTCGCGTTCTGGCCGAGCGCTTCCCAGGTCTTGGCGTCGAGCACGTCGATCGATTTCGCAGCACCCGCGAGGCCGAGTTTCAGCGGCAGCCAAAGCGCCACGAAGATGGCGACGACGACGACGGCGATGTCGAAGACCTGACCGGCCTTGCTCTGCTCCGGCGGAATGTAGCGGGACATGCTTTCTCCCTTCAGGACTGGCGGTTGCGGAACGCATCGGCGTTCTTGATGTCGAGGCCGTAGATGAAATCCTTGTCTTCCTTGTAGTGGTTGAGCATCGCCAGGATGGCGGCGGTGTTGAAGATCAGCACCGCGGCCGCGGCGATCACCACCACGAGCTTGATCCCGCTGTCGGGGATGTAGGCCCAGGTCATCAGGAGGACGAAGAGGATCGTCGCCCAAAGGCAGACGATCAGGAGCACCGATCCGCGCACGTCGGAACGGTGCAGCGCTTCGATGCGCTGCTTAAGGTCGGACATCGGTTTTTCCCCTTTTCTCGACGTCCGGCCCCGCAATCGACCGGGCGTCCACTCTTTCAACAGAGTGAAATTTTTTTCATAAGTTCTGCCCGAACCGCGAAGTTGTCAAGCCGGTTTTCCGTTCGGTAAACGGTTTGGGGGTCCGCCGCAGGATTGCCTGTGGATAAAACTATTTGCCTGCAGGAAAATTACCGCGGACGGCACAGCGCCGGCACGAGCTGGTGGAAATGCCACGGAAATGCTTCGCGAGGTCGGACCTTCGACGAATGCGTCACCGAACGATGTCCGGGTTCGGGTTGGTCAGGTCGTGCTGTTCTGCGGATAGCAGATGATGGAGAGATAGCGCATCGGCAGCTGTGTCAGTTCTTCCGGCCCATGCGGCGCATCGGCGTCGAAGAACAGGCTGTCGCCTGGCTTCATCGGATAGAGATTGCTGCCGTGCCGGTATACGACCTCGCCCTCGAGCATATAGAGGAACTCCATCCCTGCATGCTGGAAAGTCGGGAACACGTCGGAGTCCTCGGTCAGCGTGATCAGATAGGGCTCCACCACCACGCCGCTGGTGTTGGCGCCGATATGGCCGAGCAGATTGTACTGGTGGCCGGCGCGTGTGCCGCGCCGCTCGACATCGACGCCTTCGCCGGCCCTGACGAAGACGGCGGCGCGCTCTTCCTCGAAGCGGCGGAAGAAGGCGGTGACCGGCACGCCGAGCGCCCGCGACAGCGCCTGCAGCGTGGTCAGCGACGGCGAGGTGATGCCGTTCTCGATCTTCGACAGCATGCCCAGCGAAATGTCGGTGGCGGCCGCGAGATCGGCGACGGTGATGCCGAGCTTCTTGCGGAAGGCGCGCACCTCATGGCCGATCGCCACCTCCAGCACTTTCTCGCGCGTGTCGCGGACGGCGTGCGGATTCTGCGTCAGCGGCGCGCGGATGGTTTGCACGGTTCGCCCGTCCGCCGAGACGCTCTTCGGCAACGGCTTGGCTTGGGCGCTCGCGCCGGAAGGCTTGGTGTCGGTCGTCTTCTTCGCCATGGCGCCCCTCAACTTTCCGCCGATTTATTTCACTCGAGGTGAACATATTCGGTGGCGATACAGGAGCGCAATCACGGCGGCAAGCCGTCTTATGTCGCAGAACCTGCGCTGAAATCGGCTGTCGCGACCCGGCTGCCTGGGTCGCAGTGAGGCTGGCGCCGCGGTCACTCACCGCATCGCAGGCCTTCTCACGACATGATCAGGCCGCCGTCGACATTGATGGTCTGTCCGGTGATGTAGGCCGCGTCATCGCTGGCAAGAAAGCTGACGAGGCCCGAGACGTCTTCGCCGCTGCCGGCGCGGCCCATCGGGATGTTCTTCACCCATTCCGCCATCAGCTCGCCCGGCTTGTAGTCGCCGAGCAGCTTGCCCCATGCGGTGTCGTTATAGGCCCACATGTCGGTGTCGATGATGCCGGGGCAGATGGCGTTGACGGTGATCTTTTCCTTGGCCACTTCCTTGGCCAGGCTCTGCGTGATGCCGACAACCCCGAACTTCGACGCGGCGTAATGCGGCGTGTAGATGAAACCCTGCCGCGCCTGGCCGGACGCGGTGTTGATCAGCCGGCCGCCTTGGCCGTGCTTGCGCATGCGCGCGATCGCTTCCTGGCAGCACAGGAACACGCCTTTCGTGTTCACCGCCATCACCTTGTCCCACTCGGATTCCGTCATCGCCTCGATTTTGGCGATGGTGATGACGCCGGCGTTCTGCACCGAAATGTCGACCCGACCGAATTCATTCTCCGCGAGATCGTAAAGCGCTTCGACCTCGTCCTTCTTCGTCACGTCCATGCGCATCGAGGCGACCTTGGCGCCCGCAGCCTTCAGGCCGGCGGCGACCTCGTCGACGCGCGGATCAATGGCGCTGATCACGACCGCCGCACCTTCCGCCGCGAAACGCTTCGCCATGGCCGCACCGATGCCGCCGCTGGCGCCTGTGACGATTGCCGTCTTTCCTTCGAAACGCTTCTGCACTTTTTCTTTCTCCTACCAGCAGACGAAGCCGCCATCGACGATGAGGTCGATGCCGGTGACGAAGCTCGCGGCCCGGCTCGCCAGGAACACGGTCGGCCCGACCATTTCCTCAGGCCTCGCCATGCGGCCCATCGGCGTGTCGCGCTCGAATATTTTGACCTGCTCGGCGACCTCCGGCCGCTTGTTCATCGGCGTCAGCGTGTAGCCGGGGCTCACCACATTGACGCGCAGGCCGCGATCGGCCCACTCCATGGCGAGGCTCTTCGACATGTGGATCACCGCCGCCTTGGACGAATTATAGTGCGCCTGCGTCAGGCCGCGGTTGACGATCGAGCCGGACATCGAAGCGATGTTGATGATCGAGCCTTTGCGCCGGGGCAGCATGACGCGCGCCTCGGCCTGGCAGGACAGGAACACGCCGCTGACATTGACGTCGTAGAGCTTCTGCCACTTCTCCATCGGCAGCGTCTCGGCGGGTTCGGCACCGGCGACGCCGGCATTGTTGACCGCGATCGTCAGCGCGCCGAGTTCCTTTTCGATGCGTTCGACCGCTGCCGCGAGATCGCTCTGCGATGTGACAGTTCCGGTCAGCACCAGCGCCTTGCGGCCGAGCGCCCTGATCTTGTCGGCCGTGTCTTCCAGCCCGCCCTTCGAGCTGTGGCCGAAGCAGGCGACATCGGCGCCGGCTTCCGCCAGACCGATGGCGATCGCTTGACCGATGCCGCTGCCGGCGCCCGTCACCAGCGCCACGTCGCCATCAATATCGAACAGTTTCATCTTTCTCCCTCTCCCTGAAAGAAGGGGCGCCAGCCCTGCTGGCGCCCCGCGCGGTCCGGTGCTTGGGAGGCTATCACCTGCTGCGCTTTATTCCCATCTGCCGTACCCTCAGCTCGTGGCGAGTTCCATCACGGCGACATTGCTTGCTTCGTCGCGATCGAGGATGCCGCGCTGGCGGCCCCGGCTCAGCACCAGAACCCGGTGCGAAAGCCCCAGCACCTCCTCGAGATCCGAGCTCACCACCACCACGGCCATGCCCGAGCGGGCGAGGTCGGCGATGACGTCGTAGATCGCCGCGCGGGCGCCAACGTCGATGCCGCGCGTCGGCTCATCGAGGATGAACACCTTGGGCGGCCGCGACACCCATTTGGCGATGATCACCTTCTGCTGGTTGCCGCCGGAAAGTTTTGAGACCGCCTGGTTCGGCCGACCCTTGACGCCGAGCCTCGATATGCCGGCCTCGGCGAACCTCTGAACCGCTTTGGGAAACACCCAGCCCTTCGGTGCGACATGATCGAAATTGCCGATGGCGAGGTTCTCGCCGATCGTCTGCTCCAATACGACGCCCTGTTCCTTGCGGTCCTCCGGCACCAGCACGACGCCGGCCCTGATCGCAGCCGCGGGGCCGCTGAGATGAACAGGCTGGCCCGCGACCCGCACCGCGCCGGACGAGATTGGATCGGCGCCGGCGATCGCCCTGACCAGTTCGGTGCGGCCGGCGCCGATCAGCCCGGCGATGCCCAGGATTTCGCCCGATTTCACCGCGAACGAAACATTGTTGAAGCTGCGCTCCGGCGAGGACAGGTTCTCGACTTCGAGCACTGTCTCGGTACCCGGCGCCGACAGCTTCGGGAACATGCGTTCGACGCTGCGTCCGACCATCTGCTCGACGACCGTGCGCACCGGGATGTCGGCGCGCTCGTGCCGGGCGACGATGCGGCCGTCGCGCATTACCACCACACGGTCGGCGATCTGAGCGATCTCGTCCAGCCGGTGGCTGATATAGATGAAGGACATGCCTTCGGCCTTGAGCTTGCGGATTTGCTTGAACAGCAGCTCCGTCTCCTCGCCGCCGAGCGCGGCGGTCGGTTCGTCGAGGATCAGAAGCTCGGCATTTAGCGTCAGCGCCTTGGCGATCTCCACCTGCTGCTGTGCCGCGACGCGCAGCGTGCGCACCTTGCGCTCCGGCGAGACGTCGAGGCCGAGGCGCTTCAATTGCGCCGAGGCCTTCGCGTTCATGGTTGCCCGGTCGATGCGGCCGCCGCGCATCGGCAGCCGCCCGACATAGACATTCTCCGCCACCGATAGGTCCGGCAGCAGCTTCAGTTCCTGATGGATCATGCCGACGCCGGCCTCGATGGCCGCGGCGGGATTGGCCGGGGAATAGGGCTTCCCCCGCCAGATGATGGTGCCGGCATCGGGCTTGGTCGAACCGGCGATGATGTTGGACACCGTCGACTTCCCGGCACCGTTCTCGCCGAGCAGCGCCACGACCTCCCCCGGCCGCACCTCGAAGCTCGCATCGGCCAGGACCTGCACCGGTCCGTAGCTCTTGCAGAGGCCGTTGACGAAGAGCCCGTTATGCGGGCCTTCGCTATGGCGAGGTTCAGTGGATATCGTGGCGCTCAACGGTTGCCGCCTTACGGATGCTTCTCGATGAATTGCGCGACATTGTCCTTGGTGGTCAGGGTCGCGTCCTGCAGTTGCTCGGCCGGCAGCTTCTCGCCCGCCACGATCTTGATGGCCGAATCGACGGCTAGCCGGCCCATGCCCTGCGTCTGCTGGGTCGCGGTCACGTCGAACACGCCGTCCTTCAGCGCCTTGAGCGCCGCAACGTCGCCGTCGAAGCCGGCGATCCAGACCTTGTGGTCGGGGTTGGCGACCTTGACCGCCTGCGCGGCGCCCAGAGCCAGCGCGTCGGCCTGGCCGAAGATGATCGAGACATTCGGATGGGCCTGCAGCAGGTCCTGCGCCAGCTTGAAGCCTTCGTCCTGGTGCCACTGATCGCTCCAGAGCTCGCCGACCACCTTGATGTCCGGATAGGCCTTGAGCGCCTCGCCGCAGCCCTTGGAGCGGTCGACTTCCGGCGTCGTGCCCTTCTGGCCATGGATGATCACCATCTCGCCCTTGCCGCCGGCCTGCTTGGCGATGTAGTCGCACACGCCCTTGGCCGAGTTGACGCTGTCGGTGGCGATGAAGGTGTCGCCGGGCGCGCCGTCGGCGTTGCGGTCGACATTGACCACCGGGATGCCGGCGGCCTTCGCGGTCTTGGTCGGCACGGTCGCGGCGGTGGCGCCGGCCGGGATATAGATCAGCGCGTCGATGTTCTGCGTCACGAGATCCTGCACCTGGCTGACCTGCGTGGCCGAATCGCCCTTGGCGTCGACGGTGATGACCTCGATGCCCTTCTCCTTGGCATAGGCTTCGACCGACTGCTTGATCTGGTTGAAGAAGTCCGCCTGCAGATTGGCGACGGCAAGGCCGAGCTTCTTGGCGTCCTTGGCCGAGGCGGCATCGGACAGGCCGAGCAGCGGGACGATGGCCGCGGCCGCAAGCAGCAGTGAACGTTTGGTCAGCATGTTTTTCCTCCGTTGGTGTCCAATCTGCCCGCCTGCGCATCGCGGCGCCCTCGGCCGGACAGTCCCAGTCTCGGATCGACCGATCCGTTCCGCCCGGACATCCGGGCGAATTCCTATTGGCGGCGCCGCCGCCAGGTATCGGTGGCAACCGCCAGCGCGATCACCACGCCGATCACCACCTGCTGGATGAAGGGCGACACGCCGAGCAAGTTGAGGCCGTTGCGCAGCACGCCGATGATGAGGACGCCGATCGCCGTGCCGCCGATCGAGCCGATGCCGCCGGAAAGGCTGGCGCCGCCAATCACCACCGCGGCGATCGTGTCGAGCTCGTAGCCGACGCCCGAACTCGGCTGCACGGAATCGAGCCGGGCCGCGAGCACGATGCCGGCCAGTCCCGCCAGCAGTGCGCAGATTGCGTAGACCCAGTTGGTCAGCGACTTCACCGGAATGCCGGAGAGGCGGGCAACCTCGGCGCTGCCGCCGATCGCGTAGAGGCTGCGGCCGGTGGCGCGGTAATTGAGGAAGATGGCGAAGACGATCGCCAGCACGATCATCAGCCCGACGGTGACCGACAGGAAGCCGAAGTGGCGCACGATCGAGAGGTTGGTGAACCAGTCGGGAAAGCCGACGATCTGCGAGCCGTCGGTGATCATGTTGGCGAGGCCGCGCGCCACCGACATCATGGCAAGCGTCGCGATGAAGGGCGGCAGTTTCGTCACCGTCACCAGCAGGCCCGACACCAGGCCGCAGAGGGCGGCGACGACGAGCGCCGCGGCGATGCCCGCCGGGACGCCGAGATTGAGATAGTCGGGATAGGCGACATAGCCCATCACCATCGAGGCCAGCGCCAGCACCGAGCCGACGGAAAGGTCGATGCCGCCGATCAGGATGACCAGCGTCATGCCGATCGCCATGATGCCGAGGACGGTCACCTGGTCGAGCACGTTGAGGATATTGCGTACCGTCAGGAAGGTGTCGGTGGTCAGCGCCAGCGCCAGGCACAGCAGCACCAGCCCGATCAGTGGTCCCATCGTTCCGGCAAACAGCGCCGAAAGCTTCGCACCGGAAGCGGCCTGCGCGGCGCCGGTGCCAGCCTTCAACTCGCTCGTCTCGTTGCTCACGGCCACTTCGTCTCCTCCGTCAGCGGTTAGGCGTGCCTTGCCTTCCGCTCTTGTTCACCAGGCATCCTCCCTTGTGAACAATTTATCTTTGATATGCAATTTTGTTCAGCTAAAACGTTCATCAGAAAATTGTCAAGTGCCGCGCAGCCATTCGGCGGCAGTTTGCGTGAACCGACAGTTTGCCATAGGGAAGTCGAGCGCATACGGAGGCATAAAGCATGGCGGTGATCGAGAACGACAAGGTCTCGCGTTTTCCGGATGCCGAGCTCAAGGCCCGAGCCGCCTGGCACTATTATGTCGAAGGGCTGACACAGGAGCGGATCTCGGAGATCCTCGGCGTCGGCCGTATCAAGGTGCACCGGATTCTGTCGGCCGCGCGCGAGGAGGGCGTCGTCCAGTTCCGCATTCGCGACAGCGTCGTCGAATGCGTGCAGCTGGAGGAACGCCTGAAGCAGCGCTTCGGCCTCAGCCAGGCGGTGGTCGTGCCGTCGGCTGCCGACAGGAGCAACGCGCCGCTGATGATCGGCCATGCCGCCGCCGCCTATCTCGCCGACAACGTCAATCCGGGCGACGTTATCGCACTGGGTTGGGGCAGGACGCTGAAATTCGCCATCAACGAATTGCCCAGGCGGCCGATCGCCAGGACCACGGTGGTCTCGATGCTTGGCGGCCTCACCCATGCGCAGCCGCTCAATCCGACCGAGAGCGCCTGGGAATTCGCTGAGAAGATCGGCGCCGAATGCTATCTGCTGCCCGTGCCCGTCTATGCCGACAGGCCGGAGCAGCGCGATGCCTTCATGAGCCAGCGCAGCGTCCAGGATGTGGTCTTTAGGGCGCGGCGCGCCAACATCGCCGTGCTCAGCGTCGGCTCCTTTTCCAACGACAGCCCGATCGCCAATTACGGTTTCATCAAGCCCAGCGAATTGGAGGAATTGCAGGCGGCGGGCGCGGTCGGCGATATCCTCTGCCACTTCATCGATGCCGAGGGCCGCATCGTTGACCATGAGGTCAACCGCCGCGTCTGCGCCTACCCGCTGCAGGATCTCTCCGACATTCCGATCACCATCCTGGTGTCGGGCGGGCGGGAGAAGATCGCCGTCATGCGCGCCGCACTTGCGAATACGAAGGTCTCGGTGCTGATCACCGACGAAGACGCGGCCAAGGGGCTGCTTAGCCGGTAGTTCAGGTAATCGCGCCGAGCCGCGTGTGGATATCGCGTGTCGCGTGATAGAGATCACGATAGACTTCTTTGCGTGCGCGGTAGGTCGGAACAAGCGCCTCGACAGGATCGACCTGGCGTGCCGGCCGTGCCGCCATCGCCTTTGCCGCTTCTTCCGGTGACGCGAACCAGCCGATTGCCGAGGCCGCGAGCATGGCGGCTCCCAGCGCCGCTGCTTCGTTGACCGGCGAGACGAAGAGCGGGCGCTCGAGCACGCTCGCCATGATTTCCATCAGCAGTGCGCAATTGGTGCCGCCGCCGGCCGCGATCATCGCGTCGGCCTTGCCGGTCTGTTCCTCCATCGCCTCGGTGGCGATCGCCTGCTCCAGCGCTATGCCCTCCAGCACCGCGCGGAAGAGATGCTTTGGCTCGTGATCGAGCGACAGGCCGACGATAGCGCCGCGCGCCGAGCCGTCCCAGTAAGGGCTCATGACGCCGGCCCAATAGGGCATGACGAGCAATCCGTCGCTGCCTGGCGCGACTTCCTTCGCAGCTCTCTCCAGCACCACGGCCGAAGGCGCGCCGGTGGTGCGCACGATCCAGTCGACCAACTGCATGCCGGAACGCAGCACCGTCTCCAGCATGAAGCCGGAGCCGGTCGGCGAGACCAGCGTGCGGAATGCATCCGACGTTATCACCGTACCCGAATAATTTCCGCTGACGACGCCTGAGCCCAACGACAGATAGCTTTTGCCGGGCCCGTAGACTCCCATGCCGAGGCCCATCGCCTGGCCGTCTCCGGCGCCCGCAATAACCGGCGTGCCGGCCTTCAGGCCGATCGCCGCCGCGACGCTTTCCGACAACGTGCCGCAGACCTCCCCAGGGGCTACCAACATCGGCAGTTGCTCCGGCCGCAGGCCCGCCGCCTCGACGAGTCGGGGGTGCCAGACGCCATGCGCGATGTCCAGCAGGCCGAGCGGATCGGCGCTCGCCGTGCTGGTGACCAGTCGCCCCGTGAGCCGGTGGACGGAGAAGGCGTGCACGTCGACCAGCGCGGCCGCTTCCGCCAGCGCCTGCGGCCGGTGCTCCATCAGCCAGGCCAAAGCGTAGAGCGCCGGCGTCGGGTCCGGCGGCTTGCCGCTCCAGTCGCGGATCGCCTCGCGGCCGAGTTCTTCCGAAAGCCGCGCCACCTGGCGGCGGGCGCGTTCGTCGAGCCACAATATGGCGGGGATGAGCGGCTTGCCGGCGTTGTCGATCAGCGTGAAGCTCTCGCGCTGGTGCGCGATTGAGATGGCTTTCACGCGTGAGGCATCGATCGCCTTGGCGACTTGTTGCAGCGCCGACAGCAGCGCCGCCCACCAATGCTCGGCGTCCTGCTCGAAATGGCCGGGCGCCGGATTGGAAAGCGGATAGGTCTCGCGTGCCTGGAAAAGCTCCGAGCCGTCGCGCGCGAAAGCAATCGCCTTCACGGCGGTCGTCGAGGCGTCGATCCCGATTACCACATCGTCCATCAGGCTGGGATCCGGAGGGTTAGAGCATGTCGCGCAAAAGTGTGCAGCGGTTTTGCGAAAACGACATGCATAAAAACAAGGACCTAAAGCGCGTCGCCTGGATCCGTTTCCCGCGCGACGCGCTTTAGGCCGCGTTGGTTACGAACCGCCCGTCCGACTGGTCGAGACGACGGCGGATCTGGGTTATCACCATCGAATCGTCGGGTACACAGTTTTCATAGGTCAGGAAGTCGCCGGCCTTGACCGGCTTCACCACCTTGGCGCGTTCGGCAAGCCCGAGCGGCAGCGCGCCCTTGGCGCGCGCATCTTCCCAGGTCATGGCGAAGCCGCGATAGTCGTTCTCGCCGATCATGCCGAGCGACTGGCCGGTGCCGAGACTGGTCTTGGCCACCGCCACCGCCTCGGCCACGGGATGGTCGAGCGGTTCCATGTCGGCGCGCTTGTAGACCACGGCGCGCGCCGCCGAGAGCGGCACTTCCAGGCTGGTGAGGTGATAGGGCCGGAAGATCGTGAAATAGGGGCCCCTGCCGACCTTGAGGTCGATCATTCGCTCCAGCACGCGCGGATGCTTGGTTTCGATGATGCAGAACACGCCGGGCGCGACGCCCTTGCCGATCGAATAGTCGACAACGCCCTTGCGATGAAGCACGCCGCCATCCTCGCGCGGGCAGAGCACGCTGGCTAGTTCTTCGAGCGTCGCGGTCGGGCCGTGCATGCCCGGCACGTCGGGCACTAGTCCCGTCGCGTTGGCGATCGCCACCATCTCGATTGCCGTCTTCGAGCCGTCGACGAACTCGACCAGCATGCGCGCATTCATGTTGCGCTCGGCCGCCTCCTTCTCGTAGTCGGCCGGCACGGCGTCGAACTTCAGCGGATTGTTCTTGCCCTTGCCGGCGGCAACGATATTGAAGCCGAGACTTTTGGCGAAGCCGATGATCTCCAGCGTGCAGGCAGGCTCGTCGCCGGCCGCACCTGTGTAGACGACGCCGGCCTTGCGCGCCTCTTCCTTCAGGAAGCGGCCGATGGTGATGTCGGCCTCGACATTGAGCATGACGATATGCTTGCCGTTCTTCATCACCTCGAGCGCGAACAGCGTGCCGATATTGGGATTTCCGGTTGCGTCGATGATCACGTCGATACGACCGGCGGCGGCGAGCGCATGCAGGTCCTCGGTGACCGCGATCTTTCCGGCCTCGATGGCGCGATCGATGGCCGGGGCATTGGGCGTCTGCACGATATCGGAGCGGTCATGGCCCGCAAGCAGCGCCGCATCGATCGCCGCCTGCGGCCTGACCTCCGAAATGGCGCCGATGCGCATGCCCGGCATAAGTGCGACCTGAACGACGATATCCGTTCCCATCTGTCCGGCGCCGGCGAGACCGATGGTGATCGGTCCTTGTTTCTCAGCGCGCTGCAGGAGTTCCGCTGCGAATTGCGGATGGGACATGTCGCTTCCTCCGGTCCTTGGCGCGCCGCCCGCGCCGCAATCACTCTTTGAACATTCCTATGACCGTTTGAAAAATATTTCAACCGACATTTCGGCGGTGTCTTAGGATTGAGCTCAAACGAGACTGACGATGCGGGGAGAGGGAATGTCCGGCAGGATAGAGGGAAGGCGCGAGGGAGCCCTATGCGGCGTTCGAAACGAGGTTCCGCCCGGCCGGACGTTGTGGACGTCCCTAACGGGGCAGCGCGATGGTGTCAGCGCGCTTGCCGCCCTGCGCCAGCCATCGGCGCAGCGAATCCAGCAGGCGCGGCCGCTTTCTGGCGGCGACTATGCCGGCTCCACGGCCCTCGGCTTCTGCAGCCTTGCCAACTCCGCGAAAGGAATATGGCAGCGGATTGTGTGCCCGGGCTCGGCCTCGCTTAGTTCCGGCTCCTGCGTCTCGCAGATCGCGCCGATCTTGCGCGGACATCTCGTGTGGAAGACGCAACCCGTGGGCGGGTTGGCCGCGCTCGGGATTTCGCCGTCGAGGCGGATGCGCGAGCTTTCCGTCCGGTCGAGTTTCGGAACGGCCGACAACAGAGCTTCCGTGTAAGGGTGATGCGGGCCGGAAAACACCGCTTCCGACGGTCCGAACTCCATGATGCGGCCGAGATAGAGCACCGCGATCTTGTCGGACAGATAGCGCACCACGCCGAGGTCGTGCGAGATGAAAATGTAGCTGACGTCCTGCTTCGATTGCAGGTCGGCCAAGAGGTTGAGGATCGCCGCCTGCACCGACACGTCGAGCGCCGAGGTAGGCTCATCGCAGACGACGATGCGCGGATCGCCGGCGAAGGCGCGGGCGATCGCCACGCGCTGCTTCAGACCGCCCGAAAGCTGCCGCGGCTTGACGGCCAGATGCCGGTCGGTGAGCCGCACCGAGCGGACGAGCTCTTCGAGGCGCGTTTCCAGCGACTTGCCGGTGAGCCCGCCCAGCCGCTTCAAAGCGCGGCTGAGGATATGCCGGATCGAATGCGAACGGTTGAGCGCCGAATCCGGATTCTGGAAGACGATCTGCACCGCCTTGACCTGCTCCTCCGAGCGGCTGGCAAGCCGCGGCGCCAACTGCTTGCCCTCCAGTTCGATGCTGCCGCCCTCGTCCGGCGGCACGAGGCCGAGCAGCAGCCTGGCGAAGGTGGTCTTGCCGCTGCCGGACTCCCCGACCAACCCGAGCGTTTCGCCGGGCCGGAGGCTGACTGAAACGTCCTTCACCGCCCTCAATGCACGGCCATGGCTGGCATAGGTCTTGTTCAGTCCCTCGACCTGCAGCACGGGCGGCGCCTGCTTCGGCGCGACGGCGGCAATTTCGGCGGGTGTCGCGCGCGGCAGCGACTGCGCCTTGTCGTGATAGTGGCAGCGCGACAGCCGGCCGCCTCCAAGCTCATAGAGCGGCGGCGGCTCGCTGCGGCAGCGCTCCGTCGCCAGCGCGCAGCGGTCGGCGAAGGCACAGCCGACGATCGTGGCGCCGATGCCGGGCAGGAAGCCGGGGATCGTGTCGAGCCGGCCCTGGTCCTTGCGCTGGCCGCCGCGCGGCAGGCAGCGCAGCAAGGCGACCGTGTAGGGATGGCGCGGATCGTTGAAGACGTCCTTGGTCGAGCCTTCCTCGACCAGCATCCCGGCATAGAGCACGCCGACCCGGTCGCACATGTTGGAGACCACGGCGAGGTTGTGGCTGATGAACAAGATTGAGGCCGAAAGCTCGCGGCGCAGTTGCGCGATGAGGTCGAGCACTTCGGCTTCGACCGTGGCGTCGAGACCCGTCGTCGGCTCGTCGAGGATCAGCATCGAGGGGTCGTTGGCCAAGGCCATCGCGATCGCCACGCGCTGCTGCATGCCGCCGGAAAGCTGGTGCGGGTAGCGCTGCATGACGCTGGCCGGATCCGAGATGCGCACAAGATTGAGCATCGCGATCGCCCTGTCGCTCGCCGCCTGTCCCGACGTGCCGGCAAGCTCGAAGATCTCGGTGAGCTGGCGGCCGATGCGCAATGATGGATTCAGCGCCTTGCCGGGATCCTGATAGACCATGGAGACGCTTTCCGCACGGGCGCGTCTGAGCGCCTCGGCATCGAGCTTCATCACATCCTGGCCGTCGAGTGCGATCGAGCCGCCGGTGATCGAGCCGTTGCGCGGCAGGTATCGCACCACGGACAGCGCCGCGGTGGACTTTCCGCAGCCGGATTCGCCGACCAGCCCATAGGCCTCGCCGCGGCCGATTTTGAAGCTGACATTGCGCAGCACCGCCCGGTTGCGGCGCCCGACGCGATAGGCGACCGAGAGATCGTTGAGCTCGAGCGCGTTCCTGTCAGTCATTGAACGCTCCATGGACGCCGTCGGCCACCAGGTTGACCCCGATCACCAGCGAGGCGATCGCCAGCGCGTCGAACAGCACCGTCCACCAGAAGCCGCCGCCGATCATGCCGTAATTGCTGGAGATCGAGAGTCCCCAGTCGGGCGAGGGCGGCTGGATGCCGAAGCCCATGAAGGAGAGCGTGGCGACGGCGAAGATCGCATAGCCGAGACGCACCGTCGTCTCGACCAGGATCGGCGGGATCACGTTGGGCAGGATCTCGACGAACATCGTGTGCAGCGCGCCTTCGTGGCGAAGCTTTGCCGCCGCGACATAATCGAGCTCGCGTTCGGCCAGCACCGCCGAGCGCACCGTGCGGGCGATGATCGGTGCGAAGCTCAAGCCGATGACGACGATCACGGTGATCTTGGAGGTGCCGAGCGCAACGATGGCGAGCAGTGCGATGATCACCACCGGGATTGCCATGAAGGCTTCGAGGATACGGCTGACGATATCGTCGACGATGCCGCGGAAATAGCCGATGACGAGCCCGAGCGCGGTGCCGGCAATGGTCGCCAGAATCGTGGCCAAAGGTGCCACCGTCAGGATATCGCGCGAGCCGACGATGACCCGCGAGAAGACATCGCGGCCGATCTGGTCGGTGCCGAACCAGTGCTCGGCCGACGGTGGAGCCAGCGCGTTGATGATGTCGTCGGCAAGCGGATCGTAAGGGACGAAATGCTCGCCGAACAGCGCGCAGACGATCCAGAACAGGACGATGCCGAGCCCGGTCAGGAAGGTCCCCGATCGCAACAACGAATGCAGCACCTCGCCCCAGGGGCTGCGCTGTGTCGCGGCGTCCGGCGTTGGCAGGTTCGCGGGTGTGTCTGTCGCGCTCATTGCTCCGCTCCCAGCCGGATGCGCGGATTGAGCACCGAATAGAGGAAATCGGCGATCAATGTGGCCACCGCATAGACGATGCCGATGGTAAGGATGCCGGCCTCGAGCATCGGAAAATCCTTGCCGCGGGCGGCGGTGAAGATCAGCGAGCCGATGCCCTGGTAGCGGAACAGCGTCTCGATCACCACAAGGCCGCCGATGAGGTAGCCGGTCTGGGTTGCGATGACGGTGATGGTCGGCAATAGCGCGTTGCGCAGCACATGCCGCCAGATCACCGTACGCCAGGGCAGACCTTTAAGCACCGCGGTGCGCGTATAGTCGGAATCGAGCGCCTCGATCATCCCCGACCGCGCCATGCGAGCGATATAGCCGAACAGGACCAGAAACAGCGGCAGCGACGGCAGGATGAGATAATAGAGCTGGGTGAAGACGCCGGCACCCTTCGGCCAGGCCGCCGCGATCGGCAGCCAGCGCAGCCAGACGCCGAAGATCAGGATCAGGATGATGCCGGTGACGAACTCGGGCAGCACCGTCACCGACAATCCGCCGAGGCTGATGATGCGGTCGAGCGGCCGGTTGAGGTTGAGCGCGGCGATGACACCGCCGAGGATGCCGATCGGCACCACCAGCACGAAGGCGACGAGCGCCAGCTTCATCGAATTGCCCAAAGCGTCGATGACGAAGGGCGCCACCGGCGCGCGGAAAATGTAGGACGTGCCCATGTCGCCATGAAGGAAGTTCCAGATCCAGCTTCCGTACTGGACGAGCAGCGGCCGGTCGACGCCGAGCGAGTGATTGAGCGCGTCGACGGCGCGCTGGTCGGCAAACGGCCCCAATATCGCGCGCCCGACATTGCCGGGCAGCACCTGGCCGCCCAGGAACACCATGACGCTGAGCAGGAACAGCGTCACGAGCGACAGAGCCAGGCGCCGGGTGAGGAAGCCGAGGATGGCGAATACTCCTATTGGAGCCGGCTCTCCGTCGAGAGCCGGCTGTCAGGGAGAAGCTTGCTCCCTCGCGTCAGGCTTTCGAAGCCTTTTCGAGGAACAGCTGCGACATGGCGGTGGGCTGCACGCCCGCCACGCCTTTCGCCGTCGCAGTCAGGTAGTCGTAGAAATAGCCGAAGATCACCGGCGTTTCCTCGAGCAGCAGCTTCTGGATCTTGCCGGCTGCAGCCTTCTGCGCCTCGAGGTCGAGGGCCGCGATATAGCTGGTCGCCAGCTGGTCATAGTCCTTGTTCTTGAAATGCGCGGCATTCCAGGTGCCTTCGCTCTTCAATGGCGCCGCGAGATAGACGTTCGGCACGCCGCGGTGGCCGTAGTCGGTGATGCCCATCACCGAATCCAGCCAGTTCGATTTGCCGAACACCGCATCGCCGTAATAGGCGCTCTGGTCGAGGATGTTGAGCTCGAGCTCGATACCGATCTCCTTGACCCAGTTCTGGATCAGCTGCGCGTATTCGGGGATTTCCAGATAGCGCTCGGTGGTCAGCGTTATTTTGAACCCCTTGCCGGCGCCGGCCGCTTCCATCAGCTGCTTGGCCTGCGCGATGTCCTGCTCGCGCTGCGGCACGCTGGTGTCCGTCGACGGATAGACCCCGGCGAACGGGCTGTCATTGCCTTCCTGGGCGCGGCCTTTCATCAGGCCGGCGACCAACTTCTTGCGATCGATGCTGAGCGCGATGGCGCGGCGTACCCGCGGGTCCTTCATCGGACCGTCGTCGCAGCGTAGATGCAGTTGCTGATGCGCCGACGATTTCAGGCTGATGACGTTCACGTTCGGGTCGTTGAGGACGGCGACGCCCGCCAGCACCGGCATCTGATTGATGATGTCGATCTGGCCGCCCTGTAGCGCCAGGATCTGCGGCTGGATGTCGGTGAAGAAGGTGAATTCGGTGCGCTCCGGCAGGGCCTTTTCGCCCCAGTAGTTCTCATTGCGAACGAAGGAGGCGCCGACTTTGGGCGTGTACTTCTCCAGCTTGAACGGTCCGGTGCCGTCGAAGCTCTTTTCGTAATCGCCCTTGTAGCTCGCCGGGATGATGACGGCGTTGTAGTTGTCGGACGACAGCATATAGGGGAAGTTGCCGTTCGGCGCGTCGAGATGGAATTCCACCGTGTAGTCGTCGACCTTCTTGCTGGCGCCCTTCGAGAGGATGCCGCTGAACACCGACAGCGCGTTGGAGGAGTTGGCGGGATCGGCAAGCCGGTCGATGCTGGCCACAACGTCCTCGGCCTTCATCTCGCCACCTGAGTGGAACTTGACGCCCTTGCGCAGCGTGAAGGTCCACACCGAGCCATCGGCATTCGGCTTCCAGCTTTCGGCCAGTGCCGGCTTGAGCACCAGGTCGGGGCCGTCGACGCAGAGGAATTCGGCGACCTGCTGCATGACGAGCAGGCCGCCGGCGTCGGCGATGGTGACCGGGTCGATCGCGGCGGCCGGCACGCTGCTGCCGACGCGGATGGTGGCGCCCGGCGCGCCCTGGGCGCGGGCAAGCGAGGGCGCGGCGCCGAAGCCGGCGGCCATGCCGATGCGGCCGAGAAGCGGCAGCGACAGGCCGAGCAGGCTGCCGTGGCGCACGAAATCGCGGCGGCTGACGCGGCCGTCGATGAGGCCGTCGATGAGGTGATTTTCGAGCGGCGTGCGGTTGCGCCGGATGAGATCGAGGACGCGGTAGTTCTTGCTCATGGGTCTAAACCCTTCCCCAGTTCTTGTGGTTGGCGAGTGCATTCCGGTTGACGACGTTCCGTGGAGTTCTCCGGTCCCGGCCATCGTCAAGAATTCAGTCGAACGAACTGTAACATGCAGTTTGGTCCGGTCCATCCGCTCCTTGAAGCGGAAAAGTCAGATTTTCTTGATGCATGCCTAGCTCGGGCGTGCAGCCCCGATCGAAATCGTGGCCGCCTCGATTCGATATTTGCCGGTCTCCTTTCCTTTTGGCGATCTCCCAGTTCAGCTCAGCGAAAAGCCTGCTAGCGCGATCGGCGTTGCGGCGCTGCTCCCGATCTTCATCTCAGCCGATCTCGAAGAAGGGCTTGCCGAGCAGGTCCGGCACCACGTCGATGCCGAGCCCGGGGCCGTCGGGAATGCCCATGCGGCTGCCCGCGACCGGCGGCTTGTTGGAGGCGGTGCGTACCGTCACCCATTCGTGGAAGGCGATGGCATGCAGACGGCGCTCTTCCGGCGTCGACAGCGACAGATGCGCCATCGCGGCGGTGTCGATCTCCGCGCCGCCGGTGTCTTCGACGGTGATCATGAAACCGAGATCGACGGCGACGTCGCGGATCAGCCGCGTCTGGGTCACGCCGCCGAGGCGCGAGATCTTCAGCGTCAGCCCATCGGCGGCGCCACGGCGATGGATTTCCAGCATCTCGTCCAGCGAGGTGACGGATTCGTCGAGCACCATCGGCTTGTCGAGCATGCGGCGCACCGACATGTTCTCCTCGATCGTCGAGCAGGGCTGTTCGAATGTGTAGTCGATGCCGCGCGTGGCATCGGCGAACTGGCGCGCCTGGTAGGGCGTCCAGCCGGCATTGGCGTCGCAGAAGATCACCGTGCCCTTCGGCACGGCTGATGCGACGGCGCTCACGCGCTCGATGTCGTCACGGACATTGCCGCCGACCTTGACCTGCAGCCGATGGTAGCCTTCGGCAACGATGCGCTTGGCAAGTGCCGCCATCTGGTCGACCGTGCCGTGGGTCACGACCCGGTAAAGTTCCGCCGTCTCGCTCTCGCGGCCGCCGAGCATCGCTACCAACGGCACGTCGGCCGCACGGGCGGCGAGATCCCAGCAAGCCATGTCAAGCGCGGCTTTGACGTAGGGATGGCCCTTGAACACCGTGTCCATCAACCTGCCGATGCCGGCCAGCCCGCGCGGGTCATGGCCGATGAGATGCGGCGCGATCTCCGGCACGCCCGCGCGCGTTCCCGCGGGAAACGCGGCCGAGTAGAAATTGCCGAGCGGCGCCATCTCGCCCCAGCCGGTCACGCCTGTGTCGGAAGTGATGGCGACGATCACCGCATCGAAACAGTCGGCGACCCGGCCCTTGGACATGCGGTAGGGCCCGTCCACGAAGGGCTGCACGACATGGTAGGCTTTTATGCTCTTGATCTTCACGTTTGTGTCCGTTTGTCCGCGGGTTTGTCAGGCGCCCTTCGATGCGCGCTTTTCGAGGCTGCGCGCATAGGCAAGAAGCGCTTCGAAATCGTTGTCGATATGCTCGCGGGCATGGCGCTGGGCGGCGCGCATGTCCGTGCCCTTGAGCAGCGCCACATAGGTTTCGTGCAGGTCCTCGGCCGGTACCGGCTCGTTCCGCGCACGCTGGTGCAGGGCGAAATACATTTGCAGCCGGCTGGTCAGCCGCTGCCAGGTTTCGAGCAGCACCGAATTGTCGGCCCACTCATAGACCAGCCCGTGCAGCTGCAGCGCCGTCTCGATCTGGCGCGTGGTGTCGAGCGCCCGGGTCGCCTGCTTCACCGCTTCGTGGCGGCGGTCGAGCTCGTCGAAGAAGCGCTGGTCGCGCTGCGGCCAGGCGAGCTCGATGGCGAAGTCGTCGAGCACCTTGTTGAGGGAATAGGCGTCGACGATGTCCTTGGCGGTGACGTCGACGACGAAGGTTCCGGCATAGGGAATGCTGGTCAGGATACCTTCCTGCACCAGCTCGCGCATCGCCTCGCGCAGCGGCGCGCGGCTTACCCGCATCTGCTCGGAGATGCGGAGTTCGTTGAGCTTCTGCCCAGGCTCCAGCTGGCCGGTCAGAATGGCGCGCCTGAGCAGCGCGACGATCTCGGCCCTGCGCGTCGTATCCGCGATCGGACTGAAATCCAGCTTTGACATGTGGGCCACTCCGGATGAACCGACCGCAAGACAAGCAGATTGTCGACAATCCAACAAGAGGGTGACTATCGTTTTTTCGCGGATGGCAGGCGCGCAAACAAAACGGCGCCCTCGATGTGGGTGTCGAGGGCGCCGTCGGACCGGGACTGATGGGGGATTATCAGCTGGCCGGTTTCGTTTCCGGCAAGGGAGAAACCGGCATTCCGGGTCCGATCTTCTGCAAATTGCCGGTGATCACCTGGTCGCTCTCGGAGATGCCTGAGGTGACGGAAATCAGATCGCCGTCGGTCGGGCCGAGCGACACCAGCTTCTGGTCTACAGTGTTGTCTTTGCCGAGGACGTACAGATATTTGCCGAGCTGGCTGGAACCCAGCGCCACCTGCGGCACCATCAGCGTATTGGGCTGCTCCTTCACATGCAGCCGCACGCGCACATACTGCCCGGGCAGCAGCGTGAACTTGGCGTTGCCGATCGTCGCCCGCGCGGTGATCGTGCCGGTCGAATGATCGATCGTGTTGTCGATGAAGGTGAGCTCGCCCTTCTGGCTGGGCTCGGTCTCACCGGGCAACAGCACGTCGACCGCAATCGGACCGTTGGCCTTCGCCTGCTCGATCTCTACGAGGTCGGTCTCGCTCGGATTGAAGGTGACGTAGATCGGGTCGAGCTGCACCAGCGTGTTGAGAACCGTGCCGGCGACGCTCACCAGGGTGCCGACCGAGGCTTGGTTGCGGCCGATCCGTCCGGAGAACGGTGCCTTGATCTCGGCATAGCCGAGATTGAGCTCGGCCGTCCGCACCGCCGCCTGGTCGACCGCAAGGGCGGCTTCGGCCGTGCGCAAGTTGCTGGTGCGCTGGTCGAAGCTGTCCTTGGCGAGGTACCCGGCCTTGGCAAGGTCGGTGCCACGGCCGAGGTTGGACCGCGCGTAATCGAGCGCTGCCGCGTCGCGCTGCACCTGCGCCTTGGCCTGGTCGAGCGCTGCCTGGTAGTCCTCGGGCGCGATCCGGTAAAGCAGGTCGCCCTGCTTGACGTCGCTGCCGTCCTGCGCCGTCTGCTCCTGCAGATAGCCCGGCACGCGCGCCTGCAGGGTGATGTTTCGGATCGGCTCGACGCGTGCGGCGTAGTCGAGATAGATCGGCAGCGTCCTCTTGACGACGTTCACCACCGGCACCGGCATGACGAACGCCTTGGGCGCAGGTGCCGCGCCCGCAGTGCTGGCGCTGAGGCTGAGATTGCCCATGTCGAGCAGGTGCACGCTTGCCACCGAGATTGCGCCCAGCGCGACCGCCGTTCCCAAAGCGATTTTCCATTTACGCATGTTGGTCTCCAATCCTATTCGGCCGCCTGGGCGAGCCGGACGGGCTCGGCGGTCGGTTCAATCTCTTGTTGGTGCGGGGCATGTTGAGGCCCCGCGGCAGGTTCGCTCTCGCCGCCGCGCTCGCGCAGCTTCTCGATCACCGCGTAGAAGACCGGCACGAAGACCAGCGACAGGATCGTCGCCGCCACCATGCCGCCGAAGACGGTGGTGCCGATCGACTGCCGGCTGGCGGCGCCCGCGCCGGTCGCGAACATCAGCGGCAGCACGCCGAGGATGAAGGCGAAGGCCGTCATCAGGATCGGCCGCAGCCTCAGCCGCGCGGCTTCCATCGCCGCCTCGACGATGGTCAGGCCTTCCTCGCGGCGCCGTCGGGCGAACTCGACGATCAGGATCGCGTTCTTCGCCGCCAGGCCGATCAGCATGACGAAACCGATCTGCGAGTAGACGTCGATCTGCATGCCGCGCAGCAAGAGCACCACGAAGGCGCCGAATAAAGCGAGCGGCACGGCGAGTAGCACCATGAAGGGCATCGCCCAGCTTTCATACTGCGCCGCCAGGATCAGGAAGACGAACACGATCGCCAGGCCGAACACGATCGAGGCGATCGATCCGGCTTGGAGCTCCTGATAGGTGATGCCGGTCCATTCATAGCCGAAGTCCCGCGGCAGCACGTTTGCCGCCGCCCGCTCCATGGCCGCGACCGCTTGTCCGGACGAGAAGCCTGGCGCCGCGCCGCCGTTGATGAGGGCGGATGCATTGTTGTTGTAATGCGGCACGGTCTCGGGACCGACGATCGGCACCAGCTTGCCCAGTGTGCTCAGCGGCACCATCCCGCCGGACGCATTGCGCACGTAGAGGCGCGAGATGTCGTTCGCGTTTCCGCGCGCGTCCTTGTCGGCCTGAATCGTCACCCGGAAGGTGCGGCCGAAAAGGTTGAAGTCGTTGACGTAGAGGGAGCCGAGATAGATCTGCAGCGTGTTGAACACGTCGGGCAGGTTGAGGCCGAGCAGCTTCGCCTTGCTGCGGTCGAGGTCGTAGTTGAACTGCGGCGTCGAGGTCGAGAAGGACGAGAACAGCTGCTGCGGATTGAGCTCCGGCTGCTTGCGTGCTTCCGCGATCAGCGCCTGCGTGACCTCGTTGAGCGCGGCGCTGCCGCGGCCCGAAAGGTCTTCCACCTGGAATTCGAAGCCGCCGGTCGTGCCGAGGCCCGGGATCGAGGGTGGATCGAAGGAGAGCGCAAACGCCTCCGGTATCTGCAGCAACTTGTTGCGCACCTCGGCCACCAGCTTCGAGGCGTTCTGGTCGGGCCCGCGTTCGTCCCACGGCTTCAGGATGGCGAACTCCACCGCCGAGTTCGATTGCGCGGCGCTGGTAAGGAAGTTCAGGCCGCTGATCGAGCCGACGATGTCGACGCCGGGCGTGTTCTGCAGGATGTCGCGCGCCTTCTGCGCCACCGCGTCGGTGCGCTCCAGCGAAGCGCCGTCCGGCAGCTGGATGACGACGAAGAAATAACCCTGATCCTCCACCGGAAGGAAGGTCGAGGGCAGCTTCTGCCAGACGAAATAGGTGGCGACCAGGCCCGCCGCGAACAGGCCGAGCATGGCCCAGCGCAGCCGGATCAGAATGCGCACGCCATGCGCGTAGGCATGCGACAGCCAGTCGAAGCCGGCATTGAACCAGCGGAACAGCACGAACTGCGTTCCGCCGCGATGGCGCAGGAACGCGGCGCTCAGCGCCGGGCTCAGCGTCAGCGAGTTGAAGGCGGAGATGCCGACCGAGATCGCGACGGTAAGCGCGAACTGGTTGTAGAGCCGTCCCGAAACGCCGGGAATGAAGGCGACCGGGATGAACACCGCCATCAGCACCGCGGTGGTGGCGATGATTGGGCCAGTCACTTCGGCCATCGCCGCGCGCGTCGCGGCCAGCGGCTTGAGGCCGGCTTCCAGCTGCCGCTCGACATTCTCGACCACGACGATGGCGTCGTCGACGACGAGGCCGATCGCCAGCACCATGCCGAGCAGCGAGAGCATATTGAGCGAGAAGCCCAGCATGTACATCACCGCCAGAGTCGCGATCAACGACACCGGGATGGCGATGGTCGGGATGATGGTGGTGCGCCAGCTCTGCAGGAAGATGAAGACGACAGCCACCACCAGCACCAGCGCTTCGCCGAGCGTGATCAGCACGTCATGCATCGAGGCCGAGACGAAGCGCGTCGTATCGTAGTGCATGGCGTAGTGAACGCCCTTCGGGAAGCGCGCCGACAATTCTTGCATCTTGTCCTTGACCCGCTGCTGCAGGTCGAGCGCGTTGGAGCCGGGCATCTGGTAGACGGCGAGCACCACGGTCGGGTCCTTGCCGAAGAAGGCCGATGACGAATATTGCAGCGCGCCGAGCTCGATGCGGGCGACGTCGCGCAGACGCACGAGCGAGCCGTTCTGCGAGTTGGCGCGCACGACGATGTCGCCGAATTCCTTCGGGTCGCTCAAACGGCCGACCGCATTGACCTGCATCTCGAAGGCGGTGCCGGCCGGCGCCGGCGATTGGCCGATCTTGCCCGCCGCCACCTGCACGTTCTGCTCGGAAATGGCGTTCTGCACATCGACGGCGGTGATGCCGAGATTGGCCAGTTTGTCCGGATCGAGCCAGACGCGCATCGAATAGCGCCGTTCGCCGAAAATCTGCACGTCGCCGACGCCGGGCAGCCGCTTCAGCGGATCGACGACCTGGAGATAGGCGAGGTTGCTCAGCGCTACCGGATCGACCGAGCCGTCGGGCGAGGTGAGGTCGACGATCAGAACGAAGTTCGGGTTCTGCTTCTTGATCGTGACGCCGCCCTGGTTGACGATGGCCGGCAGGGAGGATGCGGCCTGCGAGACGCGGTTCTGGACGTCGACGGCCGCCGTGCTCAGCGGATAGCCGACGTCGAATGTGATGGTGATGGTCGAGGAGCCGTCATTCGAGCTCGTCGACGACATATAGGTCATGCCTTGCACGCCGTTGATCTGCTGCTCCAGCGGCGTGGTGACCGTATCGGCCACCACCTGCGCGCTGGCGCCTGGATAATGGGCGCTGACCACGACCTGCGGGGGCGTGATGTCGGGGAACTGCGAGACCGGCAGCAGGAAATAGGCGATCGTACCGGCGAGCACCATGATGATGGCGATCGCCGACGCGAAGATCGGGCGGTGGATGAAGAAGTTCACCATGACGCGGACGCCTCGCCGAACGGTTTTGCAAAATGGCGCAGGCGCCGGGCCCGGACGGAGCCGGAATCCTCCAGGAAGGATGGCAGGACATCGTCCGGCGCCTGTTCCGCGGCGCGCGAGCGCAGCATCCGTTCGAAGGCGGCGGGATCGACCCCATCAGCCTTCATCACCAGCCGGATCATCGGATCCCGGATGGCTTCGTCGATCGTCAGGTCTTTGCGCTTTTGCATAGGAGCGGCTCCTTGCTGCGGCCCGCATCGGATGATCACGGACCGCTTTTTTTCGTTTTCACCGGCCGAAGCCGCATGACAGGCAGCTTTTTTGTCCTATCTCACTCTGGCAGAGCTATCGGTGGGCCTTTGTCGTTTGACGAGGAGTGATATAGGTGTTACCAGTAAGTAACATCTGAAAGTTACAGACCGGTAACACCCTAGTCAAGAGGTGACCTCGGTTTTTTTGGAAACGACGAAAGGAGAGCATGATGACTGACGGCGTTGCGGAGCGTTCCCGCCCCCGGGATCGGATCCTGGAAACGGCGCAGGACATGTTCCACAAGCACGGCATCAAGGGTGTGGGCGTCGACGCCATCACGGAGGCTGCCGGCACCAACAAGATGACGCTCTATCGTCATTTCGAATCCAAGGACGATCTGATCATCGAATGCCTGCGCGCCACGGCGGCGAAGGCTTCAAGGATATGGGACGAGTTCGAGGCCGAGCATCCCGGCGACAAGCTCGCGCAGTTGCATGCCTGGGTCCGCAAGGCTTCGGAACTGCTTAGCGCCGACAGTCGCGGCTGCGACATGGCCAATGCCGCCGTCGAGCTCACCGAGACCGATCACCCGGCACGGCGCGTCATCAAGGAACTGAAGGAAGCCCAGCGCGAAAAGCTGGTTGCGCTCTGCCGCGATGCCGGCATCGGCCAGGCCGAGCTGCTCGCCGATACGCTATCGCTGCTGCTCGAAGGCGCGCGCGTCTCGATGCAGAGCGTTGGCGCCGAGGGCCCGAGCGCGCAGTTCGTGCGCATGGCCGAAAGCCTGATCGCCTCGTTCCGGGCACGCTGACCACATCCCTCATCCGCCCCTTCGGGCCACCTTTCTCCCCGAGGGGAGCAGAGGTTTGGGGCGGCACCAACGATCTCCTCTTCCCTCGGGGAGAAGTCGAATTCCCCGAATTGCAAGGCAATATCCGGGTGAGGGGCGCTCGGCTTAAGTATAGGCAAAGAAAAAGCCCGCTGCCGGGAGGAGGAGGCAGCGGGCTTCGATTTCGAATACGGCGCGGGAGGAGGAGCACCGCATTCAGCGCCGGTGTCTGGGAGGAGGAAGACATCCGACGCCGCAATAATTACGATTTGCCCAACCATTCGGCAACTGCGAAACGTGCATAGCTGGTGTGCAGATTTGCCGGATCAATCGTCTGACAAATCAGTGAGGCGACGGCATGGTGCCATTCGCGCCTACTGCACCGGCACGTTTTCCTTCATGATCAGCCGGGGCTCGATGAATTTTTTGGTCAGGTACGGTGCCGACGAGGCGATCGAGCCGAGCAGGCGGATCACTGCTTGCTCGGCAATCAGCCGCGCGTTCTGGTCGATGACCACGTCGGCGAGATCGTCGACCAGATAGCGGCGTGTTTCCCTGGTCAGGTCATGGCAGATGAAGACGGGCTTTCTGCGCGGCCTGGCTTCGAGCAACGCCTTGGCCACGCCGGAGCGTCCGGCGCCGACGCAGTAGATGCCGAGCAGTTCCGGTTCGTTGTGCAAGGCCTTCATGGTCGCGCTGTAGCTGGCGTCGGGCTCGTCGTTGATCTCGACGGCGCTGGAGACGGTGAGATTGGGGAACTCTTCTGCGAGCACCGAGCGGAAACCCATCTCGCGCTCCTCGTGGCCGCGGTAGGAGCGCGAGCCAACGACCATCGCGAGGTGCCCGATCCGGCCGCCAAGGAAGCGGCCCATCAGCAGCGCCGCCGTGCGTCCGGCAACCCGGTTGTCGATGCCGACATACGCCGAGCGAGGGGCCGCGGGCACATCGGAAACCAGCGTGACCAGCCGAATGCCGGCCTCGACCAGCTCGCGCAAAATGTTGCGCGTGCGTGGATGGTCGACGGCGATGACGCCGACGCCATTGGCCTTGAGCGAGAGGTTCTCGATCGCGCCCTGCAGCGCGCCCGGCGAGATGCCGGCGAGATTGTGGATGCGGCAGGAGGCGACCAGCGGCAGGCGCCCTGCATAGTCCTCGATATGATGGGCAAGGTCGGCCATGAAGGCGTTGCTGCCGATCGGCAGGAAGAATTCGAGATGCGCCGGCTTCGACGGCAGCACGACTTGATCGAGCGTCGGCAGATAGCCGAGCTGCTTTGCCGCCTCCAAGACGCGCTGCCGGTTGGCCGCGCTTGCGCCCGGCCTGTTGTTGAGCACTCGGTCTACCGTCGCGGTCGACAAGCCGCAGCTTCTGGCGATGTCGGCTACGGTCGCTTTCATGGGTCCGGTCATAGGGTGGGATGCGAGCCCCTGTCAGCCAAATCGAAGTCAGGCCAAATCAGCCATGCGGCTGCGGGCCGTCGGAAATCGCATCGCGGATCTCCTTGTCCGACATGCCGGTGATGACGCGTTCGACGTCCGCGACTGTGGTCTTCTTCGGATCGATATCATCGGCCACCACCTTGCCGCGCCGCATCACCACGATGCGGTCGACGACCTGGAAGACATGGTGGATGTTGTGTGCGATGAAGATGCAGGAGTGGCCGGAATCGCGGGCGCCGCGCACGAAGCTCAACACCCCTTGCGTCTCGGCGACGCCGAGATTGTTGGTCGGCTCGTCGAGGATGATGAGGTCGCTGTCGAAATGCATGGCGCGCGCGATCGCCACTGCTTGCCGCTCGCCGCCTGACAGCGAGCCGATCGGCGTCGTCGGCGGGATGTTTTTGGAGATGCCGACCTGCTTGAGCAGGTCGCGTGCCACCGTGTTCATCGCCTCCTGGTCCATGCGATTGAGGAAACGCGGCGGTTTGATCGGCTCGCGCCCCAGGAACAGGTTGCGGGCGATCGACAGCTGCGTGACGAGCGCGGAGTCCTGATAGATCGTCTCGATGCCCTCAGCGATCGCGTCGCTGGTGCGTCGGAAATTCACCTTCTTGCCGCGCACGAAAATGTCGCCGCTGGTCAGCGGCACCGCGCCCGACAGCACCTTGATCAGTGTCGACTTGCCAGCGCCGTTGTCGCCGAGCAGGCCGACGATCTCCTTTTCGTTGACGTGGAAGTTGGCGTCCACCAGCGCCTGTACGCGCCCATAGGACTTGCGGATGTTCGTCATGCGGATCAGAGGCTCGGCCATCGTCTTCAAGTCCCTGCCTGGTGCCGGCGTTCGAGCCATGAGTGCAGCGCCATCATCCCGAGGATGATCGCGCCAATGAAGATGTTGTAGGCGAGTCCCGGCACGCCGATCAGCACGATGCCGTTGCGCATGACGCGCAGGATCAGGATGCCGAGCACCGTACCGATAATGGTGCCGCGGCCGCCAGTCAGCGCCGTGCCGCCGATGACCACCATGGCGATGACCTCGAGCTCGTAGCCGGTGCCGCTGTTCGGATTGGCGGCCGAGGTGCGCAGCGACGAGATCACGCCAGCGAGCGAGGCCATCACCGCCGACAGGATGAACAGGCCGATCTTGACCCGGCTGACATTGACGCCGCGGGCGCGCGCCGCGTTGGGATTGCCGCCGGCCGCCTGGATCCAGTTGCCGGTGCGGCTTTGCGTCAGCACATAACCGAGCGCGATCGCGGCGCCGATGAACCAGAACAGCGAGGCATAGATGCGGAACGGGCCGATGTAGAAGTCGCCGACCAGGATGTCCGCAAGCCAGCTGCCTTCGGCGCTCCAGGTGCGCTGCGGAAAGCCGTCGGTGACGAAAAGCGCGGTGCCGCGCACGACGAGCAGCATGCCGAGCGTGACCAGGAAGGACGGGATCTTGAGCTGGGTGACGAACCAGCCATTGATAAGCCCGATCAAGGCCGCGACCACCAGCGCGATGGCTAAGCCCATCTCCAGCGAGGTGACCCCGCCGTTGAACAGCGTCCACATTAGCACCGGCGAGAAGCCGAACAGCGAGCCGACCGAGAGGTCGAATTCGCCCGACGTCATCAGCAAGGTCATTGCCAGCGCGATCAGCCCGAGCTCGACGGTGAAGGCGAGGATGTTGGAGATGTTCTGCGGCGACAGGAAATCCGGGTTGATGCCCCAGAAGACGACGAGCTCGACGATCAGCAGCACCAGCGGCCCGAATTCCGGCCGCGCGATGAAACTCTGGATGAAGGAACGGTTTTCCATTGGGCCCGCGATGTCAATGATTGGCGAGCCCGCTGCGATCAGGCAGGACTCGGTGGTCCAGGAAGCGATCGCGGCCCGAAAGCCGCGACCGCTGATGCCAACAATTACTTGCCGGACAGGATCTTGTCATAGACGCCGGCGGTATCCTTTTCATAGAGTGCGCCGGTGATGACGTTGAAGCCCGGAGGAATGCCGGCAGACGCCATCGCCGCCATCGAAAGCGCGATGTAGCTGGTCGCCTGCGGGTCCTGCCACTGCGCGGCGTTGACATAGCCGTTCAGCACTTCCTGGGTGGTGTCGAGCGAGTTGCCCCAGCCGACGACCGGGATTTCGCCCGGCTTGACGCCGACCTGGTCGAAGACGCGCTTGACCGAGCCGGTGACGAGGTCGCCGAGGCCGATGATCGCCTTCACCTTGCCCTTGTGGGCGGTGAGATAATCGACCATGCGGTTGATCACTTCGGCCTGGTCGAGCGTCGCCTCGGTCACCTCATAGGTGATGCCGAGCGGCTCGAACACGCTCTTGATGCCTTCCTCTTCCTGCACGCCATAAGTGGCGCCGGGCACCTCGACCGGCATCCACACGAAGTCGCCCTTCTTCACCAGGCCCTTGTCGACCAGATACTGCGCCCAATGCTTGCCGAAGGTGACGTTGTCGCCGCCGACATAGGCGTTGAAGTTGGCCTTCGGGTCGGGCGTGTTGAAGTTGATGATCGGGATGTTGGCCGCGCGGGCCTCCTTGACGATCTCGACGAGGCTGCCCGGATCCGGGCTGGTGGTGACGATGCCGTCGGCCTTGGCCGAGATGGCGGCGCGGACGGCCTCCTGCTGCGAGGCAACATCGTTATTGTGGAACGAGGTGTTCACCTTGTTGCCGGTGTCGGTCGCCCATTGCTTGGCCCCGGCCAGGAAGTAGGTCCAGACCGGATCGGCCGGCCCGCCATGCGAAATCCAGTAGAAGGTCTTGGCCTCAGCCATCGCCGGAATGGCGATTGCCGCGATCAAGCCAAGCACGAACAGTCTCAGCCTCGAAAGCATCGATTTCCTCCCATGTTGAAAACCACCTCCACATTAGGCGCGATACGATCCTCGAGGAGCGCATCTCCTGCCCGCGCCGACCGGGTGCCTCTAGAGCATTCCCTTTTTCGGCCGCTGGCAAGCCTCCATCGTCAATGGATGTCGGCTCAGGCGCGCACGCCATCAGCAATCCCATCAGATTGCATCAGCTGCGATGATTTTCGCGGGCAAGCCATGCGATCGGCCCATTCGCTGCGCGGATTGGCCTCCCGGCAGCGGCCCTCGCTCTTAACAGCCGATCACGGATTTGCTACCGATCCCCTGGCGGGCGATGCGAGGACAGTCATGACAATGCCTGGAATGTAGCGCGTCTCGTATCAGCTAAGTGGGAAGTGAAATGCACGCCAGGCGACGCTTGCTGCCATTCCAGGTAATTTCGGTGATGATTGGCATATTATTGTTTGCTTTGTTTGAGACTCTTTTCGGTTATTTTTTGGCTATTGTACTTATAGCAATGTACCTTTTTACGGTGTGCTATCTATACATCAGAATAAGATAGAATTTATGCCGCGCTAGAACAGGCCCGCCTTGGCCAGGTCGCGCATCAGGTGGCTGGCGCCGTAGGTCCAGTGCGGGCAGTCGGGCGACAGCCGCACGCGGTTGACAAGTGCGCCAAGTTTTTCCGACGAGATGGTGACGATGTCGCCGATCTTGTGCGTAAAACCCTTGCCCTTCTCGCCGCGATCCTTCGAAGGCACGAACATGGTACCAAGGTAGAGCGCCAGCCCGTCCGGGTACTGGTGATGCGGTCCTATCGCGGCTTTGACCAGCTCTTCCGGCGAGCGGCTGATCTCCGCCATCGAGCTTGCGCCCTCCAGCGAAAAACCGTCCTCCCCCTCGACGCTGAGCCGCACCGTGGCGCGCTTCACGTCGGCGATGGAAAAGGTCTCGTCGAAGAGCCGAATGAAAGGTCCGAGCGAGGCGGAAGCATTGTTGTCCTTGGCCTTGCCGAGCAGCAGCGCCGAACGCCCCTCGACGTCGCGCAGATTGACGTCATTGCCGAGCGTGGCGCCGACGATGCGGCCGGAGCTGTCGGCGATCATGGCGATCTCCGGCTCCGGATTGTTCCAGGTGGAGACCGGATGCAGCCCGACATCGGCGCCGAAGCCGACGGAGGCCATCGGCTGGCATTTGGTGAAGATCTCGGCGTCCGGGCCGATGCCCACTTCCAGATATTGCGACCAGGCGCCGCGCGAAATCAGCTTGGCCTTGATCTCCATCGCTTCCGGCGAGCCGGGCTTGAGCTTGGAGAGATCGTGGCCGATCAGCCCGGCGATGTCGGCGCGGATCGCGTCGGCCTTTTCCGCCGAGCCGCGCGCCTGCTCCTCGATGACGCGCTCGAGCAGGCTGACGACGAAGGTGACGCCGGAAGCCTTCACCGCCTGCAGGTCGACTGGGGAGAGCAGGATCGGCTTCTTGGCATCGCGCTGAGCTTCGAAGCTGTTGGCTGCGATGTCTTCCAGTGTGCCGATCGCCTTGCCCCGGGCCGAGCGCACGTAGTCGGCCGGGTCCTTCAGCTCGCAGAGGTCGCGCACAGTAGGCGCCGCGTTCGACGTGATGTCGATGACCTCGCCTGCGCGCACCGTGACCACCAGCGGATGGGAGGCTTCGCTGGTCCTGGCGCGGCCGACGAAAAGGCCGTCGCCAGGGAGGCGGGTTAAATCGGTCATGGTCTTCTGTCCTCTCGATTGTCGCGCGGCACTTTCCCCGGATTTAATGCAAACGTCTATCCCGTCGATGGCGAGGTTATGAGTCAATGGCATGCTGTCACATAGCCAAGCGCGGACTGGCCCATCGGGTCCTCTTTCAAATTCATGAAATCAGCAATAGGATTTTCACGAGCTCCAGCGCCTCAGGTGACCAATTGCCCACCTTTTCCGATCCGGTCTGGCAAAAGCCGCGAACAGCTCCGGCGTTCCAGTCCGAGCTGTCGAGCGACGGCACCCTCGACGCGGTGATCGTCGGCGGCGGCATCATGGGTCTGTCGACCGCCTTGCATGCGGCCCGGGCCGGTCTTTCCGTCCAGGTGCTGGATGCCGGTGCGATCGGGCAGGGCGCGTCGGGCTTGAACGGCGGCCAGGTCATTCCCGGCCTCAAATATGATCCCGAATGTCTGCTCGAGCACTTTGGCAAGGAGCGCGGCGAGGCCCTGGTCGACTTCGCCGCTTCGACGGCCGACGCGGTGTTCGATGTGATCCGTGACGAGAAGCTTGCGGTGCCGTTCACGCGCAATGGCTGGATCCAGGCCGCGCATACCGAAACGGCCTTGAAGGCCGTAGCCAGCCGCGACCGGCAATGGCGGGCGCGCGGCGCCGACGTCAAGCTGCTCGACCGGGCCGAGATCGCCGCGATGACCGGCGCCAAGGGCTATCTCGGTGGCTGGCTCGACCGCCGCGCCGGCGTCATCGATCCGCTGTCCTACACGCTCGAGCTTGCCCGCGTCGCCTCTGCCGTCGGCGCCGGGATCGCCGAGCAGCAGCGGGTGGTGAGGCTCACCAAGGAAGCCGGCGTCTGGCGGGTCTCCACGCAAGGCGGCGCCGAACTGCGCGCGACGAGGGTCGTACTCGCCACCAACGCCTATACGGATGGCCTGCTGCCCGGCCTCGCGCAAACAATCGTGCCGCTGCATTCCTTCCAGATCGCCACGGCACCGCTGCCGGCGGAGCTTGCCGCAAGCATCCTGCCCGGCGGGCAAGCCGTTTCCGATTCCCGCCGCATCTTGATCTATTACCGCAAGAGCCCTGATGGCCGGATGGTGTTGGGTGGACGCGGCCGCATGGCCCTGCCTTCAAGCGCGGCCGACTGGGCGCATTGCGAACGCGCGCTGCTGCGCCTCTATCCGGCGCTTTCCGGCATCGCCATCGAAAAGCGCTGGTTCGGTCGTGTGGCGATGACCCCGGATCATCTCCCGCACCTGCATGAGCCGGAAAAGGACCTGCTTGCCGTGGTCGGTTGCCAGGGCAGGGGCGTCGGGCTGATGAGCGCGCTGGGCAAGCGCATTGCGGGTTACCTCGCGACCGGCGACGTCAGTCAATTGCCTTTCCCGCTGTCGCCGATCCGGCCGATCCCGTTCCACGCCTTCCGCCAGGTCGGCGTTGCCGCCACCATCGCCTGGTATCGGATGCTGGATGCCCTCGAGCGCTGAAGTTGAACGCGGCAGCGCATCACCGATTTAGCTTGACAGTTTCATGAATATGAAAAATCATTAGCTGATTTCAAAAATCCGATGGGCAGCTAGCAGATGTCCACCATCGTTGCAGCGCGGCCATCGCCGGAAACCCGCATCTCGCCGGTCTTCCGCTTTGCCATGCTGTTGCCCGGCGGGCTGGTCACTTTCTTCCTCATCCTCTTTGCCCTCGGCCTGGTGCTCTTCCTTGCCTTCAGGAGCAACGACGGCTCGCTGCTCGGCGCCGGCCTGACGGCGGCAAACTTCGTAACTGTGGCCACCGATCCGCTCTACTGGACGGTGACGCTGCGCTCGCTGGTCATCGCCGGCCTGGTGACGCTCGCCACCGTCGCTACTGCATATCCGGTCGCCTACTACCTCGCCTTCCATGCCGGCCGCCGGCGCAACCTGCTGCTCTTCCTGGTCACGCTGCCGTTCTGGACCAGCTACCTTTTGCGCGTCTTTGCCTGGAAGATCGTGCTTGCCTACAACGGCGTGCTGAACTCGGCTTTCATCGAAAGCGGTCTCTGGTCGGAGCCGACGCTCGCCTTCCTCAACACGCCGGCGGCGGTGGTGGTGACGCTTGCGCACGCCTACGCGCCTTTCGCCATCCTGCCCATCTACGTGGCGCTGGATACCATCCCGAAATCGCTGCTCGAAGCCGCCTCCGATCTCGGCGCGCGCCCGTTCACGTCGTTCCGCCGCGTCGTGCTGCCCAATTCGATGCCGGGCGTACTGGCGGCGGCTCTCGTCGTCTTCGTGCCGACCGTCGGCGACTATGTCACGCCGGCTATGGTCGGCGGCCCGGCCAGCACCATGATCGGCACGCTGATCCAGTCGCAATTCGGCAAGGCCAATGACTGGCCGTTCGGCGCGGCCCTCTCGGTCTGCGTCATGCTGGTCATCCTGTGCGTGGTCCTGGTCGCGCGCGGCGCCGACCGCCGGTTTGGCAGCCGCACATGAGCGCGGCGCGCAAAGAGGCAAATGCGGGCGGCCGCTGGCTCGGCCTCTATGTGCTTGCCTATCTCGTCTTCCTCTATCTGCCTATCCTTTTGATCCCGCTGTTTTCCTTCAACGATTCCATCCAGGCGGCGTTTCCGCTGCAGGGCTTCACGCTCGGTTGGTACGAGACCCTCTACGGCAATCCGGCGCTCTCCGGCGCTTTGGCCAACAGTCTCGTCATCGGTGTCGTTGCTGCCTCGGGGGCAACGCTATGCGGCATCACCGTTTCCTATATGGACCTCTACGGCCGCTCGCCGCTCGCGGCTACGATCAGTGCCATAGCCCGGCTGCCGATCCTGATCCCCGGCGTCATCGTCGGCATCTCGCTCTTGATCCTGGTCAATCTCATTGGCCTCGGCCCGTCGCGCGTCGCAATTGTGCTCGGCCATATCCTGGTGGCGCTGCCGACGACGGTGGTGGTGATGCGCAGCCGATTCGCGGCGATCCCAAAGACCATTCGCGAGGCGGCGCTCGACCTTGGGGCGTCGGACTGGACAACGTTCCGGCGCGTCATGCTTCCGCTCAGCCTGCCGGCGGTGCTGTCGGCCTTCATGCTCGCCTTCCTGACCTCCTTCGACGAGTTCATCGTCGTCTTCTTCCTCGCCGGCACCGAGCCGACGCTGCCGCTCTACATCTGGAGCCAACTGCGCTTCCCGCGTTCGCTGCCGACGGTGATGGCGCTCGGAACGGTGATCCTGGCCGTGTCCTTCGTCATCGCCACCCTCGCCGAGATCCTGCGCCATCGCGGCCTCGGCGCCGCGCGCCGCAATCCAGCCTGAACCACAACAAGAAAGAGGAGAACGAAAATGACAGTCCACCTGAAATCGATCACGGGATACAAAGCCCGCGCGGGCCTAGCCGCACTCGCCCTGGCGCTGTCGTCGACCGTCGCTTTGGCTGCCGACAAGCTGCAATATTTCACCTGGTCGGGCTACGAGCTGCCCGACTTCAACAAGAGCTTCCTCACCGCGCATCCGGACGGCGTCGAGGCCACGATCTTCGGCGATGACGACGATGCCTTCACCAAGGTCAAGGCCGGCTTCCGGCCCGACATCGCCCATCCCTGCTACGACAAGGTGGCGCGCTGGAACAAGGAAGGCCTGCTGCAGCCGATCGACACCAAGCGCATCAAGAACTGGGATTCGATCTTCCCGGTGTTCAAGAACCTGCCCGACCTGCAGGCCGGCGACGGCAAGGTCTGGATGGTGCCGTGGGACTGGGGCAACACCTCGATCCTATACCGCACCGATCTGGTCAAGAACCCCGAGGCGAGCTGGAACCTTTTGTGGGACAAGCAATATGCCGGCCGCATGGCGACCATCGACGCCGTGCATGACACGCCGATCGTCGCGGCACTTCTGGCAGGCGTGAACCCCTTCGACATGACGCCGGAGCAGATGGAAAAAGTCGCGGCGAAACTGCGCGAGCAGCGGCCGCTGCTGTCGAGCTACACCACCGACATGACCTCGGTCGAGCAGGCGCTGGCCAGCGGCCAGTTGGTCGCCGCCATGACCTGGAACGCGTCGGCCACGTCGCTCAAGAAGCAGGGCGTGCCGGTCGAGTTCATGAAGCCGAAGGAAGGCATGCTCACCTGGGCCTGCGGCTTCGTCATGCTGAAGAACGCCAAGAACGTCGATCTCGCCTATGACTTCATCAACAGCCGGCTCGACGCCGATTCGGGCAAGTACCTCATCCAGTCCTACGGCTATGGCAGCTCGCTTTCGACCGCCTTCGCCGGCGTGTCGAAAGACGAGCTGGACAAGCTGCAGCTGCCGGCGGATCCCGACGTGATGCTGAAGAGCACGATCTTCACCGGACCGATGAAGCAGAACGACGACGTCGCCAAGATGTTCGAGAAGGTGAAAGCCGGCGGCTGAGCGCACTTGCCTTCTCCCCTTGTGGGAGAAGGTGGATCGGCGCGCAGCGCCGAGACGGATGAGGGGTGATCCAGGGAACGCCGACGTCTTACTTCGCTGGAACACCCCTCATCCGTCGCCTTCGGCGACACCTTCTCCCACAAGGGGAGAAGGGGGGCTTGGCGGCGCTGCGCCGCACCGGTGGAAAGACAACAAGGACTATTTGATGGACATTGTTGACGAGGCAAAACCGAAGGACGATGCCGACGTGCGTGTCGGCCGGCGCGTGCGGGCGCTGAGGCTCGAGCGCAAGCTGTCGCTGGCCGAGCTCGCCGCCAAGGCCGGCATATCGATCGGCGCGCTCAGCCAGATCGAGCGCGGCATGTCCTCGCTGCGCGTCAAGGTGATCTGGCCGCTGGCCGCCGCCCTCGACATCGAGCCCTCGGCCCTGATCGCCGACGGCGATGAAGCGGTCAACGACCTCTATTGCGTGCGCGCCGACAAGCGGCGCGCAATCCCGGTCAAGTCCGAGGGCATCGCCAAGGCGCTGCTGTCGCCGCCCGCCGCCACACTCACCGGAATGCTGGTGACGGTCGAGGCCGGCGGCGGCACCGCCGAAGCTTATGCACATGCCGGCCACGAATTCGGCTTCGTGATGACGGGCGAGGTCGAGCTGGTGGTTGACGCCACGGCCTATGTGCTGAAGGCCGGCGACAGCTTTGGCTTTAAGAGCACGCTGCTGCATGCCTTCCGCAATCCGGGCGCCGAGCGCTGCCAGATCCTGTGGGTCAACACGACAAAACCCTCCGAGGTGCGCGATGGCGCCTGACGCGCTCGTTCGTCTAGAGAACGTCTCGAAGGTCTTCCCGGGCGGCGTGGTCGGGCTCGATGCGGTCGATCTCGACATTGCGGCGGGCGAGTTCCTGACCCTGCTCGGCCCCTCAGGCTGCGGCAAGACGACGAGCCTGCGCGTCATCGCCGGCTTCGAGAGCCCGACCAGCGGCAAAGTGCTGCTCGAAGGCGGTGACATCACCGGTCTGAGGCCCTTCGACCGTCCGGTCAACACCGTCTTTCAGGACTATGCGCTGTTCCCGCATATGGACGTCGCGGCGAATGTCGGCTTCGGCCTCTCGCTGCGCAAACTGTCCGGTACCGAGCAGGCCAAGCGCGTCGGTCAGGCGCTTGACATGGTCGGCCTAGCCGACAAGCTGCGCGCCCGCATCTCCGAACTGTCGGGCGGTCAGCGCCAGCGCGTCGCGCTTGCCCGCGCCATCGTCTGCGAGCCGCGTGTGCTCTTGCTCGACGAGCCGCTGTCGGCCCTCGACGCGCATCTGCGCGAGCAGATGCAGGTCGAGCTCAAGCGGCTTCAGTCCCGGCTCGGCACCACCTTCGTCATGGTCACGCACGACCAGACCGAGGCGCTGTCGATTTCCGACCGCATCGTCGTCATGAACAAGGGCCGCATCGAGCAGATCGCGCCGCCCGCGACGCTTTACGACCGTCCGGCGACGCGGTTCGTCGCCTCCTTCATCGGCACCATGAATCTCCTGCAGTCACGCTTTGTCGGGTGCGACGGCGAGCGGCTGCGCTTTACCGCCGGCGAGCTGCCGCTGGAGGCCATACTGGAAACCGGCGAGACACCGGCTGTCGGCGACGCACGAACCATCGGCGTTCGTCCGGAGGATCTTGTGGCGGCCATCGAGGCCGCCGAAGGCACCGCGCCGGCGCGGGTGAGTGGCATCGTCTTCCACGGTCGCACGCTGCGCCTTCACGTCGAACTGGGGCAGGGGACTGCAATCGTCATCGATGCCCCACGCCGCGCCGACGGTTTTCGATTCAGCATCGGCGACGTAGCGCACATCAGCCTGCGGCGTGGCGCCAACTGCCCTGTGCTCTCGAACTGATCGCCGGCCTCACGAAGCCTTGGCGAAAAAGCCCTGATAATCGGACTTGGCCTGCAGCAGGCGCAGGATGTTCTCGCGCGAGCCGCGCACATGGGCGCGAGCGCGCTCGCCGGCTAGAGCGACATCACCGGCGCAGATCGCGTCGACGATGCCCGTATGCTCCTCGCGGGTGAGCTTCCACTCGTCCAGCCACAGAAGCTCGGTCCACACATATTGCTGGCATTTGTCGAGGATGCCGCAAAGCATGCCGTGCAGCATCTCGTTGCCGCTGATCTCGGCGATCACCCGGTGCAGATCGATGCCGACCTGCAGTTCCTCGAATTTCTCTCGTGTGCTGCGGTCGGGGATTGCCGCCAGCCGTTCGCATTCGGCGAGCATGTCGCGCAGCCGCGCCTTGTCGGCGGCGGTCGCGTTCGCCGCTGCCAGCTCGGTCGCGCGCCCGTCGAGCAGCTCGCGAATGTCGAAGGCCTCGCGGAACATGGTCAGGTTGAACTCGGCAACAATATAGCCCTGGCGCGGACGTCCGATCACCAGGCCGTCGCGCTCGAGACGGTTGAAGGCTTCGCGCACCGGCGTGCGGCTCACCTTCAGGCGCTCGGCGATCTCGTTCTCGGTCACGCGGCCGCCTGGCGGGATCTGGCCGGTGATGATCAACGCCTTCAGCTTCTCGAACACCGAATCGCGCAGCGTGTTCTTTCTCTCCTTGCTCAAGCGTCCCGCCTCCAACGGTCAGTCACGGATTCGCAGTCTAGTGCCTTTTGGCTCCTGCTTGAAACAGGGCCGTATCAAACGCTCCCGCCCCGAAGCCTCAACTCATCGCCGCCCAAAAAACGCTCGGCACATGTTGACATCGACTTCCGGAGAATTACACTCAAAATTGTATACAAATTCGCATACCAAATCAACGATAATGGGAACATCGGTTGGAGAAGCGAAAATGACGAAGAGACTTTGCATTCACGGTCTGGTCGTAGCCGGCCTGCTGGCCTCGGCCGCCGTTCCGGCCTCGGCCGCCGACACCATCACCGTCGCCTCATGGGGCGGCACCTATCAGGAGGCACAGACCAAGGCCTTCTTCGATCCGACGGCCAAGGAGCTCGGCATCACCATCAAGCAGGACACCACAAACGGCCTCGACGACGTGCGCCTGCAGGTCACCGGCAATGCGGTGAAATGGGACATCACCGAGCTTGGCGCCGACGAATGCGCGCGCGGTTCCAAGGAGGGCCTGTTCGAAAAGCTCGACTACAACGTCATCGACAAGAGCGGCATCAACCCGAAGCTCGTCCATGACGACTGGGTTGGCATCTCCTACACGTCCGTCGTGCTGATCTACCGGACCGATGTTTTCGGCGACAAGGGACCGAAGACCTGGGCCGATTTCTGGGACGTGGAAAAGTTCCCGGGCCGGCGGGCGCTCTCCGGCAGCCAGGCGACGGAGACACTGAGCGTCGCGGCGCTCGCCAAAGGCACTCCGATCGACAAGGTCTATCCGGTCGACATCGACGGCGCGCTGCAATCCGTCGACAAGGTCAAGGGTCACATCGACGCTTGGTGGACCTCGGGCGCGCAGGCCATGCAGCTCGTCAAGGACGGTGAGGTCGATATGGCGAGCATCTGGAACGGCCGCGCCGGCACCCTGAGGAAGGAAGGCGCACCCGTCAGCTTCTCCTTCGACCAGGGTGTGCTTACCGCCGACTGCATGGTCATCCCGAAGGGCTCGAAGAACAAGGACCTCGCGATGAAAGCGCTGGCCAAGTTCGTCAGCCCCGACCTCCAGGCCAATCTGCCGCTCTATGTCGACAACGGCCCGGCCAACGAGAAGGCCTTCGAGACCGGCAAGATCCCGCAGGAGCGCATCAAGGACATCAACTCCGCGCCCGATAACGTCAAGAAGCAGGTGCTTCAGGATCCCGAGTTCTGGCGCGACAACCTCGTCGAGGCGACCGAGAAGTTCAACAACCTGATCCAGCAATAACGACTGCGGGGCGGAGCGGCGCGCCGAGGCGCTGCTCCCCCGCTATCAATGATCCGGAGTTGAAGGAGATGCTCTTGTCTCTTGCGCCGTCAGCGCTCCCCATCGGCATCCATGGTATCGAGAAGCGCTTCGGGGCGCTCTCCATCCTGAGCGATCTCAGCCTCGATGTCGCGGCCGGTGAATTCCTGACGCTGCTCGGTCCGTCGGGGTCGGGAAAGACCACGCTGCTGATGATCCTGGCCGGATTTGTGCGAGCCAATGCCGGCTCGATCAAGGTCGGCGGCGAGGAGATCATCACCATGCCGCCACACAAGCGCAACATCGGCATGGTGTTCCAGAACTATGCGCTATTTCCCCACATGAACGTCTTCCACAACATCGCCTTTCCGCTGAAGCAGCGGCGCGTATCGGCGGCGGAAACGGCCGAGCGTGTCGAGCGGGCGCTGGACCTGGTGCAGCTGAAAGGTCTCGGCGAGCGCCGCGTCGACCAGCTTTCCGGCGGCCAGCGCCAGCGCGTGGCTTTGGCCCGTGCCATCGTCTTCGAGCCGCGCATCGTGCTGATGGACGAGCCGCTGTCGGCGCTCGACAAAGGCTTACGCGAGCACATGCAGATCGAACTGCGCAACCTGCATCGGCGGCTCGGCATGACGACGGTCTACGTCACGCATGACCAGCGCGAGGCGATCACCATGTCCGATCGCATTGCGGTCATGAATGCCGGGCGCATCGAGCAGATCGACCAGCCCGAGGTGCTCTACGCCCGGCCTAAGACGAAGTTCGTCGCCGGCTTCATCGGCGAATCCAATTTCATCCCGGTCGAATGCCGCAACGGCAGCGTCTGGTATGAGGATCGGAAGCTGCGCATGAATGACCCGGCGCCGTCCGCCGGTCGGCACTTGATGGTGGTGCGGCCGGAGAAATTGCGGCTGCTCGCCGACGCGGATCAGGCACGTCCCGTCAACGCGCTGCCGGCAACGGTCGGCGATGTCATCTATCAGGGCGACAGCTTCATCTGCTACGCGACGCTTCGCGACGGCCGCCAGGTGACGCTGCGCGACTATTGTCGCAGCGACGTGCTGGCGAAGCTGCCGGCGCCGGGCGAGCCGATCACGCTTGGCATCGATGCCCAGGACGTCGTGCTGGTGACGGATCAATGAGCATCGGGTCCGCCAGTCTTGGTCACGCCGTCCGGCAGGACGGGGAACTCAACGCCAGGGCGTTGCGCTCGGATGCCAGGCGCCAGGCGCTGGGACTGCTGGCACTGCTGTCGCCCGGGCTGTTCTTAGTCTTTGCCGTCATTATTGTGCCGATCGGCTGGCTGTTCTGGCTGTCGCTGTTCGACGAGAGCGGCCAGCTCAGCCTCGCCAATTACGCGCGCTTCTTCGAGCAGGCGTCCTACATCAAGACCTTCGCGACCACCTTCAAGGCTGCCTTTGTTGTCACCGGCGCCTGCGTGCTGTTCGGCTACCCGCTGGCCTATATGCTGTCACAGCTGCCGCGTCGCGCCGCCTCGATCTGCCTGATCTTCGTCATCCTGCCGTTCTGGACCTCGGTGCTGGTGCGCACCTATGCCTGGCTGGTCATTTTGCAGCGCAAGGGGCTGATCAACAATTGGCTGATCGATCTCGGCGTGATCGGCCAGCCGCTGCCGCTCGCCAACAATTTCGCCGGCGTCGTCATCGGCATGACCCACATCATGCTGCCCTTCCTGGTGCTGCCGCTCTATGCTTCGATGAAGACCATCGATGTCGACTGCCTGCGCGCCGGCATGAATCTCGGCGCCAGCCCCGCCGCCACCTTCCGGCAGATCTTTTTCCCGCTATCGCTGCCGGGCCTCGCCTCTGGCGTGGTCATCGTCTTCGTGCTTTGCCTCGGCTTTTTCGTCACGCCGGCGCTGATGGGCGGCGGCAAGGTCATCATGTGGGCGATGCGCATGGAGCAGGCGACCAGCCTCTACTCGAACTGGGGCGCGGGTGCTGCGCTCGGCGTCGTGCTGCTTGCCGTCACGCTGGCGCTGCTCGGCTTGTTCCAGTGGCTGCTCGGCGCGCGCGCCACCGGCGTTTGGAGCCAGCGATGAGCGCGGAAAGCAGCCTGCCTATAACGCATTGGCAACGCCTCTGGCTCTATCTGCTCGGCGGCCTCGTCATGCTGTTTTTGATCGCGCCCTCGGTGATTATCGTCATCATGTCCTTCTCCGGCTCGACGCTGCTGCAGTTCCCGCCCGAGCAATGGTCGCTGCGCTGGTATGAGAGCTATTTCGGTTCCGTCGAATGGCGCGACGCAACCATTGTCTCGGTGAAGGTGGCGGTGATGACCGCGATCGTGGCGACGCCGCTCGGCACCGCAGCTGCCTATGCCATCAACGCCGGCACGCTCAGGCTGACCGGCGCCATCAATGCGCTGCTCACGGCGTCGCTGATCATTCCGGTCATCCTGATCGGCATCGGCACTTTCTTCCTCTATGCCCGCATCGGCCTCAACAACACGCTGACCGGCCTCGTCATCGCCCACACCGTCCAGGCGTTGCCGCTGGTCGTGCTCACCGTCCTGTCGGGGCTGCGCTCTTACGACATGAACCAGGAGATGGTGGCGCGCAGCCTTGGCGCCGGCCGCTTCGCGGCCTTTTTCCAGGTGACCATGCCGCAGTTGCGCTTCTCGATCGTCTCGGGCGCGCTCTTTGCCTTCATCACCTCCTTCGACGAGGTGGTGGTGTCGCTCTTCATCTCGGGCGGTGAGACCACGACGCTGACGCGCCGCATGTTCAATGCATTGCGCGACCAGATCGATCCGACGATTGCCGCCATTTCGACTTGCCTGATCGTGCTATCGATCGTCTTGTTGTCCGCCGCCCAGCTTTTCGGCCGCGGACGTTGAGAATACAGGGATACCTCGAACAGAATGCGTGATTTCCAGTTTCCAGGCCGCTCGCCGGTCCGCGCCACCGAAGCCATGGCCGCGACCTCGCATCCGCTCGCCACACTTGCCGCCATCGACATGTTGCGGTCCGGCGGCAATGCGATGGACGCCGCCGTCTGCGCCGCGGCCGTGCAAGCCGTGGTCGAGCCGCAGTCGACCGGTATCGGCGGCGACTGCTTCGTGCTCTATTGCCCGAAAGGCGAGGGCAATGTGATCGCCTTCAACGGCTCGGGCCGTGCGCCCAAGGCAGCAACCGTCGACTGGTATCTGGAGAACGGCTTCAGCGAGCTTCCGAAGCAGGGTCCTCACGCCGTCACCGTCCCTGGCGCCGTCGATGCCTGGTGCAGGCTGCTGCAGGACCATGGCCGCAAGGGCATCGCCGACGCGCTGGCGCCAGCGATCCGCTATGCCGAAAACGGCTATGTCGTGCACGACCGCGTCGCCTTCGACTGGAAAGATCCCGAGACCGACCTGTCGGCCGACGAGGTGGCGGCGCGCATCTTCCTGCCTGGCGGCAAGCCACCCCGGGCCGGCGACGTGCATCGCCAGCCGGAGCTTGTCGAAACGCTGCGCATCATCGCCAGCAAAGGTCGTGCCGGCTTCTACGAGGGTGCGGTGGCCGAGGACATCGTCGGCCGCCTGCGCCAACTCGGCGGGCTGCACACGCTGGACGACTTCGCTTCGACCCGAGGCGACTACAAGACCCCGGTCGGCATCTCCTACAAGGGCTACGGCATCCATCAGATGCCACCCAACAATCAGGGCCTGACCGCGCTTTTGATGCTGAACGTGCTCTCCGGTTTTGAACTCGGCGGGCTCGACCCCAATGGCGCCGAGCGCCTGCATCTGGAGATCGAGGCCGGGAGGCTCGCCTACCGCGACCGCGATACATTTCTCGGCGACCAGGATCATGTCGCAGTCCCGGTGAAGGAGCTTTTGTCGGCCGTCTATGCCGACCGGCTGCGCGCCGCCATCGACCGCGAACGCGCCATGACGCATTTGCCGCGCGTCGATTTGCCGGGCAGCGACACGGTCTACATCACCGTCGTCGACCGCGACCGGAATGCGGTGAGCTTCATCAACTCGACCTATTATTCCTTCGGCAGCGGCGTCGTCGGTCCGAAGACCGGCGTCGTGCTGCAGAACCGCGGCACTTCGTTCCGGCTCGATCCGAAGCATCCGAACGCAATAGCGCCGGGCAAGCGGCCGATGCACACGATCATGCCGGGCATGATGGTGAGGGACGGCCGTGCCGTGATGCCCTTCGGCGTCATGGGCGGCGGCTATCAGCCCTTCGGCCATGTCCATCTTTTGACCAACATGATCGACTTCGGCATGGATCCGCAGCAGGCCTTGGATGCGCCGCGCGTCTTTTACAATCACGACGTCGTGGAAGCCGAGCGAAGCGTGCGTCCCGATACGATCGAAGGCCTGCGCCGCCGCGGCCATCGTGTTGTCGAGCCAGACCATCCGCTCGGCGGCGGGCAGGCGGTGCTCATCGATTGGGAAAAAGGCACGCTGACCGGCGCCTCCGATCCGCGCAAGGACGGCTTGGCGCTCGGATACTGAGCAGCCCTTTGCTGGACATAGGCCGATCGTTCGAAACATAGTCTGGAACCATGACAACAAGCGAAAAACCCTTTGATCTTGCTCATCGCCTCGCGCCCGGCGCCGAAAATGCGCCAGCCATCGCCGCGCCAAACCGGACAGTCCTCTCGCATGGCGGGCTGCGGCGTCTGATCCAAGAGACCGTGACTCGGCTCAACACGCTCGGCATCGGCCGTGGCGACCGCGTTGCCATCGTGCTCCCGAACGGCCCGGAGATGGCAACGGCCTTCATCGCGGTCGCCGCCGCCGCGTCCACCGCGCCGCTCAATCCGGCCTACCGGGCCGACGAGCTCGATTTCTATCTCAGCGACATCGGCGTCAAGGCGATCCTTGTCGGCAAGGACGAGCAAGGACCCTCGGTCGAAGTTGCCGAACGCCTCGGCATTGCGGTGCTGCGGCTGGCGGTGCCTGAAGGCGCGCCGGCCGGCATCTTCACCATCGAGGGCGGCCCGGTCGGGCCGCCGGTTGCCTCCGGCTTGGCCGAAGACAGCGACACCGCTCTCCTTCTGCATACCTCCGGCACTACATCGCGGCCGAAGCTGGTGCCGCTCAGCCACGCCAACCTCGCCGCCTCGGCCGCGCATATCGGCGCCACGCTGGGCCTGGGCTCGGCTGACCGCTGCCTCAACATCATGCCGCTGTTTCACATCCACGGGCTGATCGCGGCGGTGCTGTCCTCGCTCGCCGCCGGCGCCAGCGTCTTCTGCACGCCGGGCTTCAACGCGCTGCGCTTTTTCCAATGGCTCTCCGAAGCGAAGCCAACCTGGTATACCGCGGTGCCGACAATGCACCAGGCGATCCTGCCGCGCGCCGCGCGCAATCCCGAGCAACTGGCCGAAGCGAAGCTGCGTTTCATCCGCTCGTCGTCGGCCTCACTCCCGGCGCAGGTCATGGCAGAGCTGGAGGCGACTTTCGGCTGCCCGGTGATCGAGGCCTACGGCATGACCGAGGCGGCGCACCAGATGGCGTCCAACCGGCTGCCACCCGGACTGCGCAAGCCGGGCAGCGTCGGAGCCTCGGCCGGACCGGAAGTGGCCGTCATGGCGCCGGATGGAAGGCTGCTCGAGCCCGGCGAGATCGGCGAGGTCGTCATTCGCGGCCCGAACGTCACCGCCGGCTACGAGAAGAATCCGGACGCCAATGCCAGCGCCTTCGCGCATGGCTGGTTCCACACCGGCGACCAGGGCGTGCTGGACGAGGACAATTATCTGCGCGTCACCGGCCGGCTGAAGGAGATCATCAATCGCGGCGGCGAAAAGATCTCGCCGCTCGAGGTCGATGGCGTGCTGATGGATCATCCGGCGGTGGCGCAGGTCGTCACCTTCGCCATGCCGCATGACAAGCTCGGCGAGGAAGTGGCTGCCGCTGTCGTGCTGCGGGAAGGCCAGAGCGCCAGCGAGGCCGACATTCGCGGCTTTGCCGCGACTCGGCTCGCCGATTTCAAGGTGCCGCGCAAGGTGGTGATCCTGGACGAGATCCCGAAGGGCGCCACCGGCAAATTGCAGCGCATAGGCCTCGCGGCAAAACTCGGTTTGAGCTGATGCGCATTACAGTCTTCGGCGCCGGCGCCATCGGCGGCTATCTCGCCGCCAAGCTGGCGATTGCCGGCCGCGTCGATCTGTCGATCGTCGCGCGCGGCGCGCATCTCGAAGCGATCCAGGCCGATGGCCTACGCCTGATCGAGGACGGCAAGGAGACGATCGCCCGGGTGAGAGCAGCGGCCACGGCCGAAGAACTCGGCATTCAGGATTACGTGGTGCTGGCGCTGAAAGCGCATTCTCTGGCGCCGGCGCTGGACGAGATTGCACCGCTGCTGGGCGAGAGGACAGCCGTCGTCTCCATGCAGAACGGCGTGCCCTGGTGGTACTTCTACAAGGCCGGCGGCGCGCTCGAAGGCACGCGGCTTGATGCGGTCGATTCCGGCGGAAAGATCTGGGAGACCATCGGGCCTGAGCGCATCATCGGCTCCGTCGTCTATCCGGCCGTCGAGGTCGATGCGCCCGGGCGGATCCGCCATGTCGAGGGCACGCGCTTTTCGCTCGGCGAGCCTTCGGGCGAAAAAAGCGAGCGGGTGAGTGTGCTGGCGCGCGAGATGGTCAAGGCCGGGCTGCAGGCGCCGGTCCGCGAGGACATACGGTCGGAAATCTGGGTGAAGCTTTGGGGCAATCTCTCGTTCAACCCGATCTCGGCGCTGACCGGCAGCACGCTTGCGGCGATCGTCGCCGATGAAGGCACGCGGGCCGTCGCCCGCGCCATGATGCTGGAGGCGCAGGCGATTGGCGAGCGACTCGACGTGCGCTTCCTGATCCCCGTCGACCGGCGCATCAAGGGCGCCGGCGATGTCGGCGGGCACAAGACCTCGATGTTGCAGGACCTCGAACGCGGCCGCCCGATGGAGGTCGACGCGCTGGTCACGGCAGTGCAGGAGCTTGGCCGCCTGACCGGCCAGCCGACGCCGGCCATCGACACCGTGCTGGCGCTGGTGCGCCGGCTGGCGATCGAGCGCGGGTGTTATTAGCAGACCGGCATTCGATCCTGACACGATTTGTCAGCTACCGACGCTTCGGCGATGGCAGGTCACGAGGGAGCTCCCTATCTCGGGTCTGTCCAAACCGGGAGGAAATCATGACCACTGCCGAAGTCGCCAAGCATTTCACCGAACTCCTCAAGCAGGGCGACAACCGCGGCGCTGCCGCGAAATACAATGCCGACAACATCGTCAGCTACGAGGCGATGGAAGGGCCCATGGCCGTTTGCAGCGGCAGGGACGCCGTAAAGCAGAAGGGCGAATGGTGGGAAGCGAACCATGAGGTTCACGGCGGCTCGATCGAGGGCCCCTACGTCAATGGCGACCAGTTCGCCTTGCGCTTCACCTTTGACGTGACGCCCAAATCTACCGGCGAACGCGTCAAAATGGATGAGGTTGGCCTCTATACGGTCAAGAACGGCAAGATCAGCGAAGAGCGCTTCTACTATTGAAGGCGATCGGCGTCTGGCATTCCGAATCTTCGTTGCAGGATCTGAAAATCAGACACGGCGGCCAAGATGATATTCCGGCCGCCATGGAGAGCGCCAAATCGTCTTCACGTAGTCACGCTGGCAAAGCGGGCAGGGCAAGCCTAGGATTCGGCCAGATTCGCAATCCATTCGCCCGAGGTCCGAATTGACGATCACTATGTACGGCATCACCACATGCGACACGATCAAGAAGGCGCGCGTCTGGCTGGAGAGCCGCGACCTTCCCTACCGCTTCCATGACTACCGCGCCAAAGGGATCGAGGCAGAAAGGCTGGATGGCTGGGTCGATAAGGTCGGCTGGGAAAGACTGCTCAACAAGGGCAGCACGACTTTTCGCGAACTGCCGGAGAAGGACAAGGAAGCGCTCGACGAGAAGAAAGCGAAGATGCTGATGCTGGCCAAGCCAACTATGATCAAGCGGCCCGTGCTGGAGGTGGGTGGCCGCATCCTGGTTGGCTTCAAGCCGGATGTTTATGAAGAGGCGGTGAAGTAGGATTCGGCAGGCGCGGCACATTATCCCCTCGTCATCCTAGGGCGGAGCAAGGAGCGAAGCGGCGCGCGCAGACCCTAGGATCCATGCCGCGACGCTAGAGCGTTGTGCGGTTAAGAGTTCTGCTCCGTTGCGTCCTTCGGTGACAGTCACGGCATGGATCCTCGGGTCAAGCCCGAGGATGACGACGAGAGAGAGGTTACTCCCTCCGCAAATACCCCATCAACGCCACCGCATTGTTATGCGCCTCGTCATGCGCGCCGAAGAGCAGCGTCACCTTGCCGTGGCGCAGCAGTTCTCGCAGCTGCGCCACAGCTTCCTCGTTGCCGTCCAGCTCGGCGCGGTACCGCTTCTGGAACTCCGGCCATCGTTCGAGATCATGCCCGAACCATTTGCGCAGTTCGGTGCTCGGCGCGATCTTCTTCAGCCAAAGGTCCAGCGCGGCGTCCTTCTTGGAGACGCCGCGCGGCCAGACGCGGTCGACAAGCACCCGCTGGCCGTCGCTCCTCTCCGGCGCTTCGTAGACGCGCTTTACCGCTACGTCCAAGGCTGTCTCCGCGTCGGGTCTCTCAGGCCCATTCGCCCTTGCGCATCACCGGCACGCGGCTGCCGTCCTTGCCGACGCCGTCGATGTCGATCTTGTCCGAGCCGATCATCCAGTCGATGTGGATGAAACTCTTGTTGCCGCCGCGCTCGGCAATCTCGTCCTGGCTGAGCGAGGCGCCGTTGACGAAGCACTTCGAATAGCACTGTCCCAGCGCGATGTGGCAGGCGGCGTTCTCGTCGAACAGCGTGTTGAAGAACAGCAGCCCGCTCTTCGAGATCGGCGAGGAATGCGGCACCAGCGCCACTTCGCCGAGCCGGCGCGCGCCCTCGTCGGTGTCCAGCACCTTTTTCAGAACGTCCTCGCCCTTCGAGGCCTTGGCCTCGACGATCCGACCGACCTCGAAGCGCACCGAGATCTCGTCGATCAGCGTGCCCTGGTAGGAGAGCGGCTTGGTCGAGGAAACATGGCCTTCGACGCGCCTCGCATGCGGCGTGGTGAAGACTTCCTCGGTCGGGATGTTCGGATTGCAGGTGATGCCGTTCTTCGCCGTCGAAGCGCCGCCCATCCACTCATGACCTTCCGCCAGGCCGACGGTGAGGTCGGTGCCCGGTCCGGTGAAATGCAGTGCGTCGAAATTGTGCTCGTTCAGCCATTTCGTGCGCTCGGCCAAGGCCGCGTTGTGCGCCTTCCAGTTGCCGATCGGATCCTCGACATCGACGCGCGAGGCCGAGAAGATCGCGTCGGCGAGCCTCACCACCGCAACATCGTCGGGCTCGCCCGGGAACACTTGGCGAGCCCAGGCAACATCCGGATATGCGACGATGTTCCAGTTGATGTCGAAACCGGTGATTTTTTCGAGCGCCGGCTGGTACGCCATCGAATTCGCCTTGTTGGCGCGCGCCACCCTGGCCGGGTCCTGCGCCGACAGCAGAGACGGATCCTCGCCGCGCACCGCAAGCCGCGCCGCATTGTTGGCGAAGGCTTTCGCCATGCCTTCGTAAAGCCAGCCGGCGGCGCGGTCGAAGCCGGCGTCGGCGCCATAGCGGAAACGCGCCAGCGTGATCTCGTCGTCGTTGAAGATCGGCGTCACCAGCCCGGCGCCGGCCTTATAGGCATGCTCGACGATGCGCCGGGTCAGCGGCAGCGCCGCGATCGAGGACGTCAGCACCAGGTCCTGTCCCGGCTGCAGCTGCAGCCCGACCTTGACGGCGACTTCGGCCAGCCTGTCGAGCTTCACCGGGTCGATGGTTGCCGAGACGCCGCGCGAATGTGTGGTCATGATCCTGCCTGCCATGTTTTTGGGGTCTGGTCCTTACATAGACCGCTGCGCCTGGCCTTTCCACCGCGATCAACTGGGCCTCCAGGCATGATCGCGAAAAGTGCATGGCGGTGTTCGGACAAGATCATGCTCAAACGAGCTCAGGCGGCGCTGTCGAGCGCCCGGATCTGCGCCATGGTCGCTTCGATCTCCTCGCGGACCCAAGCCTTGAAGTCGCGCACCTTTCGGCTTTCGCTTTTGGTGGCCGAGGTCACCATCCAGTAGCCGAGCCCGCTTTCAACTCGCACCCCGAAGGGGGCGACCAGCCGGCCATCGGCCAGCGCATCGGCGGTCAGCAATTGCCAGGCGAGCATCACGCCATGGCCGGCGATTGCAGATTCCAGGCAGAGCATCGGATCGGTGAAGCGCGCGCCTTTTTGGAAAGTGACCGGCTCGACGCCGGCCGCCTTGAACCAGCTATCCCAGCTGATCATTGCCCGCTCGTCGGTGATGGCGCAGGTCCGCGCCAGGTCCTCGATCGAGTTCAGCTTGGCCGCGATCGCTGGTACGCAGACCGGAAACACTTCCTGCGCCAAAAGCAGTTCCGCGTTTACTCCCGGCCAAGCGCCGTCGCCCATCCGAATCGCAATGTCGATATCGGAATGGTCGAGATCGGCGAGCCTGCCTGAAGCGTCTATGCGCAAGAGCACGTTGGGATGGCGGGCAAAATGCCGCGACAGCCTGGGCAACAGCCATTTCGAGGCGAAGGCGGGCGCCACCGACACAACCAGGGTGCATTCCGTTGCCTCGCCGGCCAACGCCACCGCTTGCGCAAGCTCGCGGAAGCCGGCGCTCAGCCGGGCCGTGAAAACGACCCCGAATTCCGTCGGCACGAGTCCGCCGGACGTCCGCTCGAACAGCGCCTGCCCCAGCTGGTTTTCCGTGCGCTTGATCTGCTGGCTGACGGCGCTGATCGAGACATTGAGTTCGGCAGCCGCCGCGGCAAGCGATCCAACGCGGACAACGGTTTCGACGGCACGCAAGCCATTGAGGTGGACACGGTTCAGGATCGTCATCCAGTTTTTCTAAACTGGCTGGTTCCAAATCTCAATTGAAACGTGCCAAAGAAAAGCGGATTCTAGCGAGGCAAACCGGGCTTTGGAGGCAGGTCGATGAAGATTTTCTCTTTGCTGAAGGGGCTTTCCGGCGCTGAGCCAAGACAGGCTTGGCAGGAGGACGGCGAGATCGCCCGCTGGACGGTCGATCCTCTGTCGCATCCGGTGCTGGACGCCATGTCGGAGCGCGAGCTCGGCGATATGCCGTTCCGGCTCACGGCCGGCCGCACGGTGTACGAGACGGCTTGCCGCTGAAGGCGGGCCAAGCCGGCCTGGCCCAACGCAATCGCATTGTTTCGCACGTGCACACATTTATGCTGCGCTGCAATGAAAGCCGCTTCGCCATCTCCCTTGCGCCTTGCCCTCGCCGGCATGACGGCTCTCGCCGTCGCCATGGGCATCGGCCGCTTCGTCTACACCCCGATCCTGCCCGGCATGATGGAAGAGTTGCACCTGACGCCGGCAGACGCCGGCTGGATCGCTTCCGCCAACTATCTAGGCTATCTCATTGGCGCGCTTGCCGCAGCCGGCGGCTGGGCGCATGGCCGCGAGCGTCTGCTGATGTTCGCAAGCCTTGCCGCGAGCGCCGTGCTCGCGGCTCTGATGGGACTGAACGAGACGATGGCCGCTTTCCTCGCCATTCGTTTTCTCGCCGGCCTAGCCAGCGCCTTCGTCATGGTTTTCATGTCGTCAATCGTCTTCAGCCATCTTGCAAAGGCAGGCCGTGGCGACTTGCAAGCGCTGCATTTCGGCGGTGTCGGCCTGGGCATTGCGGCGTCCTCGGCGCTGCTGGCCACCCTCGTCACGGCCCATGCCGGCTGGCCCGCGGGCTGGCTATGGTCGGGAGCAATTTCCGCTGTCGGCCTGCTCCTCGTCGCGATCCTCGCGGGCTCCGCCACGCCCACCAATGGCGTCGATGGGCCTGAACCGGCGTTGCCGAAGGATAGATCGCTGACGAAGATAATCCTTGCCTATGGGCTGTTCGGCTTGGGCTATGTGGTGACGGCCACTTTTCTGGTCGCCATCGTTCGCCAGGACGGCGGCGGACGTGTCTTCGAGGCCTCGGTCTGGATGATCGCCGGTCTTGCCGGCTTCCCCTCGACCTGGTTCTGGCAAAAGCTCGCCGGCAGGATCGGGCTTTATACGGCCTATGCCGTGAGCTGCCTGGTCGAAGTGGTCGGCGTCATCGCCAGCGTCGTCGTCAAAGGTTTCAGCGGGCCGCTTCTGGCTGCCATATTGCTCGGCGGCACGTTCATCGCCATCACCGCGTTCGGCCTGCAGGCAGCAAGGCAGCTTGCGCCGCAGGCGCCGCGCCGCATCTTCGCGGTGATGACCGCCGCCTTCGGCCTCGGCCAGATCATCGGTCCGATTGCCGCCGGCTTGCTCGCCCAGGCCTCGGGCAATTATGTGCTCGCCTCGACAATGGCGGCTGCCGCTCTGCTGGTCTCCGGCGTCGTTGCCTGGTCGGCCGCACCAAAATCGCCATGATTTGTGGTCTTGTTCGGTGCCGGGCGCCGGGCCGGGCATTTTCTTTCCCAGTAATGTGTGACCTTATGCCCGCCGAACAGCAACGCCGCTGATTTGCGGTCAGACCGAGGAAACCCGCCACAGTGTTCGTATCCTTCTTCCCGCAGCCGAAGCTTTTCTTCACCTCGGCCGCCCTCTGGAGCCTTGCGGCGATCCTGTTCTGGTTCTTCGGCGGCGAACAGCTGGGCGCCATCCTCGGCATGCCGCCGGCGGCTGCGGGTGCGCCGCCCATCATCGGCATCGCGGTTCTATGGTCGAAGCCGTTCTTGTGGTTCTACATGTACTTCGTGGCCTGTGTGGCGATCTTCTACGCGTTCTGGAGCTGGTATGCTCCGCATCCGTGGCAGAACTGGTCGATCCTGATGACCGCCGTCATTCTCTTCTTCATCTATTTCAACGTGCAGGTCAGCGTCGCCGTCAACAACTGGTACGGACCTTTCTTCGATTATGTCCAGGGGCTGATGTCGGGAACGACGCCATCGACTGACATCGAGTTCTACAGGGGGTTGGCCGACTTCTCCTGGCTGGCGCTGGTCGGCATGAACGTGCAGGTGGTCAACGCCTTTATCGTCAGCCACTGGATCTTCCGCTGGCGCACGGCGATGAACGACTACTTCATGGCGAACTGGGGCCGGCTGCGCCACATCGAGGGCGCTTCGCAGCGCATCCAGGAAGATACGATGCGCTTCTCGCAGATCATGGAGGACCTGGGCTCGAGCTTCGTCCAGTCGATCATGACCCTCATCGCCTTCCTGCCGGTGATGATCCAGCTGCAAGCGCACATCACCGAGTTGCCGATCCTGGGCGCGGTGCCGCAGCCCCTGGTCGTTGCCGCGCTGGGGTGGTGCATATTCGGCACGGCCTCGGTGATGCTCGCCGGCATCAAGCTGCCGGGCCTCCAGTTCCGCAACCAGCGCGTCGAGGCCGCCTATCGCAAGGAACTCGTCTACGGCGAAGATCATCCCGACCGGGCGCAGCCGGCGACGACGACGGAACTGTTCGACAATGTGCGCCGCAACTACTTCAGGCTCTATTTCCACTACATCTATTTCAACGTCGTCCGGTACACCTACCTGCAGGCCGACAACATCTTCTCGCTGCTGATCCTCGGGCCCTCGCTGGTTGCGCACAAGATCACCTTCGGTGCGCTGAACCAGATTTCGAACGCCTTCGGCAAGGTGACGAATTCGCTGCAGTTCCTGTTGAATTCCTGGTCGACCATCGTCGAGCTGCAGTCAGTGCACAAGCGCCTGCGCGCCTTCGAGGCGACGCTGGAAGGCGAGCCGCTGCCAGACATCGACCAGCGTTATCTCGCGCGGCAGAGCGCGGAGGATCCGGCCTGAACTCGGAACAATTGCGGAACGCCTTTCCGTCCGGGATTGCGCCCAGGCAAGAGATTGGAAGTGGGCGGCTCAGCCGCCCACGGCAACCTGTGCTTCGCCAGAGCGCTGCCGCGCCACATAGTCGCCGAAGCTGATGCACTCGACCTGCTGCATGACGCAGACCTCATCCGCGAAGCGCTCCAGCGCGTTCCAGTAGGCGCCGGCATTCATCTGCGTGAAGTGGAAGCCGAGCTCCAGCGGAAGTCGTTTGCCGTTGTATTGCGCATCGAAGGCTGCGCGAAACGCCCGATAGGCGCGGTCGGCGAACACGCCCGCCATCGACGGCTTCTCGAAGCCGCCCGAATGGCGAACATAGAGGTTGTAGTCCATGGCGACCACCCGCTTCGACTTCGGCCCTTCCGGAATCTGCGGCAATGCAAAGCGGGTGGTGCCGTTCTTTGCGCGCGGCAGGGCAGAGCCGTTCGAGACACCGCTTGCGTCATATTGGAAGCCGGCCTCGGGCAGCGCTTCGTAAAGCGCCTTGCCGGTCGAGAGGTACGGCGCGCGAAAACCGATCACGGCATGGCGGGCGAATTCACGCCAGCCAGAGGGCTCGGGCGAAATGCCGTTGATAGCATAGGCATTTTCGAGGACGCGGCGGAACGCCGAGAACTCTGCCAGCCAGTTGGCCTTGCTCCAGCCCTTGCCGTCGAAATGTCCGCAGGCATGACTGCCGATGTCGTGACCTTCGGCGGCCGCGAGCCGGATCTGTTGCAGCCGGTCCGCGACATCCTGCTCCGAGGCGGCGAAGCCGATATTCGATTTGCCGGCACCCTTGCCGGGCGCGACGTACTCGGCGCGCGTTTTCGGCGAGAGCAGGAAGACGCAGGACAGAAAATACGTGAAATGCGCGCCGGTGCGCTTTGCCAGCGCGCGGCTGCGCTCCCATTGCGAGATCTCGCGTGCGCTGTCGAAGGAGATAAGCACGATCTGCTTTGGTTTCGCCGCCATCGGTTTCGGCGGATCGGCAAGCCCCGTGCCAACGGAGCCAAGCCAGGCGAGGCTGAACGCAAGGGCGCGGAACGAACGTGGCACTGGCAACCTTTTGGGCAACCTTTGGGGCTGTAGGAAAGCCGTCTATCGCCCAAATGTAGCATCGATGCGTTCCGGCAAGGCCTGTGGGGCACTGGGAGTCTCCGCCGATTTTCCGGCGATCCCCCTTCCATGCCGACGAAATTTCGCTAAAACGCGGGGCTCAAGAAGCGCTCCGTTCCGGGGCCGCAATGGTTTTTGATTGATGTCGGACGACAGTTTTATCCGCGAAGTCAACGAAGAGATTCGTCGCGAGCAGGCGCAGGCGCTGTGGGACCGCTTTGGTCCGGCCCTGCTCGGTGCCGCGATCCTGATCGTGGTGGCGACTGCCGCCTTCGTCGGCTACCGCTACTGGGACGAGACCCGCGCCAACCGGTCGGGCGATGCCTTCTCGCAGGCGCTCAAGCTCGCCAATGACGGCAAGAACGACGAGGCGATCGCCGCTCTCGATCAGCTGGAAAAGGATGGCTATGGCGCCTATCCGCTGCTCGCCCGCATGCGGGCGGCGACCGTCAAGGCCGACAAGGGAGACGTCGACGCCGCCGTCAAGGATTTCGATGCGGTCGCGGCCGACAGCGCCATTCCCGCAGGCATCCGCGACATGGCGAGGCTGAGAGCGGCGCTGCTGCTGGTCGACCACGGCTCGTTTGCCGATGTCTCCAGCCGTGTCGAGGCGCTCACCGCCGACACCAATCCGCTGCGCAGCTCGGCGCGTGAGGCGCTCGGCCTTGCCGCCTGGAAGGAAGGCAAGTCGGCGGATGCGCTGAAACTGTTCGACCAGATCGCTTCGGATGACGGCGCCCCGCGCAATGCGCGCCAGCGGGCGCAGTTGATGTCCGAGCTGATCCGCGGGTCGGGCAACGCTTCGTGACCCCGGATGACGTTCAAAGTCGCCATTATCGGCCGGCCTAACGTCGGCAAATCGACTCTTTTCAATCGGCTGGTGGGAAAGAAGCTGGCGCTTGTCGACGACACGCCGGGCGTGACGCGCGATCGTCGCGTCCATGCCGCCAAGCTTTACGATCTTCACTTCGACGTCATCGACACCGCCGGCTTCGAGGATGCGGCGGCCTCGACGCTGCCCGGCCGCATGCGCCAGCAGACCGAGATCGCCATCCGCGAGGCCGACCTGATCTTCTTCACCGTCGATGCCAAGTCGGGCCTGATGCCCGACGACCGGACCTTCGCCGACGTGGTCCGCAAATCCGGCAAGCCGGTGGTGCTGGTGGCCAACAAGGCGGAAGCGCGAGGCGCGCAAGGCGGCATGCTGGAAGCCTGGGAACTCGGCCTCGGCGAGCCGATCCCCGTCTCGGCCGAGCATGGCCAGGGCATGCCCGATCTGCGCGATGCGGTGATCGCGGCACTCGGCGAGGAACGCGCCTTCGGCGAGGACGAGCAACAGCCGGGCGACGAGATCGCCGTGAGCGAGGTGCTGATCGGCGAGGATATCGCCGACCCCGACGCCGAGCCGGCCTATGACGAGACCAAGCCGCTGCGCATAGCCGTGGTCGGCCGCCCCAATGCCGGCAAGTCGACGCTGATCAATGCGCTGATCGGCGAGGAGCGGCTGCTGACCGGACCCGAGGCCGGCATCACCCGCGATTCCATCTCGGTCGACTGGGACTGGCGCGGCCGCCGGATAAAGCTGTTCGACACCGCCGGCATGCGGCGCAAGTCCAAAGTCCAGGAAAAGCTCGAGAAGCTTTCGGTGCAGGATGGCCTGCGCGCTATCCGCTTCGCCGAGATCGTCATCATCGTGCTCGACGCCACCATCCCCTTCGAGAAGCAGGACCTGCAAATCGCCGACCTGATCATTCGCGAGGGCCGCGCGCCGGTGATCGCCTTCAACAAATGGGACTTGATCGACAACCCGCAGGAGCTTCTGGCCGAGCTGCGCGAAAAGACCGAGCGGTTGCTTCCCCAAGTGCGCGGCATTCAGGCGGTGACGGTCTCTGCCGAGACCGGGCGCGGCCTCGATCGGCTGATGGACGCCGTCATCAAGACGCACAAGGTCTGGAACAGCCGCGTCTCGACCGGCAAGCTCAACCGCTGGCTGGAAGGCATTCTGGCGCATCATCCGCCGCCCGCCGTCGCCGGCCGCCGGCTGAAGATCAAATATGTCACGCAGGCAAAAACCCGGCCGCCGGGTTTCGTCGTCTCCTGCTCGCGCCCGGACGCGATGCCGCAATCCTATGTCCGCTACCTGTCGAACAGCCTGCGCGAGGCTTTCGACATGCCCGGCGTGCCGATCCGCATGGCGTTGCGCACGTCGGAGAATCCTTTCGCGGGTCGGGCGAAGAAGCGCTGAGCCCTTTGTGGGCAAGGGTGGGCAGCGCCCCCTCCCGTCGTCATTCACGGGTCTGTGCCGTGTCGCTTCGCTCCTTGCTCCGCTCGAGGATGAAGAATGGCTTGGAACCTACGCGACCGCTCGCAACCCCTTACCGATTCGCGCTCCCTCCGGCAGCGTATCCAGCGCCGCCTCCAGCAATATCTCTGCCAGCCGTGCCGCCACCGGATCGAGCTCGGCATCCTTCTGGTGCAGATGCAGCGCCATCGTCGGCAGGGGCGGCAGGCCGAGCACGCCCGGCGCGATCGCCCTGACAGTGGCCGGCAGGCCGATATCGGTGCGGATCGTCAGCCCGAGACCCGCCGCGACCGCCGCCCAGATGCCGCCGAGGCTGGGACTCGAGAACGCCATGCGCCAGGTGAGGCCGGCGCGGTCGAGCGTCTCGGTCGCCACGGTGCGCAGCAGGCACGGCGCCTCGAACAACACCAGCGGCAGCGCTTCACCATCGTGGCCGGCTTGCATCGGTTTCGCCGGGCCGATCCAGCGCGCCTGCACCTCGGCGACATGCCGGCTGTAGGGCAGGATCGTGCCGTGGTGCCAGGCCAGCGCGATGTCGAGGCTGCCTGAGACGACGCGCTCGGCGAGCTCATGGCTGCGTCCGATCCGCGCTTCGATCCGGACCTTGGGATGCGCACGGGCAAACCGGCCGAGCACCTCCGGCAGCACGGCCTCGCCCAAGTCCTCCTGCAGGCCGAGCCGCACCCAGCCTTCCAGCTCGACGTCGCGGATAGCTGAGGCCGCCTCGTCATTGAGCTCGATGAGGCGCCGCGCGTAGCCGAGCATCGTCTCGCCGGCTTCGGTAAGCGTCAGGCCGCGCCCTGCCTTGCGGAAGACCGGGGTCGCCGCCTGTTCTTCCAGCTTCTTCAACTGCGCGCTGACGGCAGAGGTCGAGCGGCCGAGCCGCTCGGCCGCCTTGGCGAAACTGCCAAGCTCCATTCCGGTGACGAAGGTCCTGAGCACGTCGAGGTCGAATGTGACGCGTCGCATGAGATCGTCCTTTTTTTCAGGATTATCGATCAAAAACTTCCTGATTTAATGGATGAAACTATGGCGCTACATCCGCCCGGTCAAGACCGATCGACCGGCGCAGAAGGAATACGAGATCATGTCCGCCATCGTAACTCGCAACGATTGCCGGCGGCCCGCGGCAGGCGCCGCCGCTTCGGCTGGCCGCGCCTTCGGGCCCACCCATCGATGGAAAGTGCTCGGCATCGGCGTCGCCGCCAATGCCGGCTTCTCCGCTACCTTCTCCGGCATCCCGGCAACCGCTGTGGTGATGCGCCAGGGTTACCATCTCGACAATGCCTCGCTCGGCGCTCCGCTCGGTCTGCTCGGCCTCGGCGTGGCGCTCAAAACTGCCCTGGGGCGTGCTCACCGACCGCTGGGCGACCGCCGCGTGCTGCTGACCGGGCTCGGCGCGACCGCCATGTGGCTTTTTGCCATGGCAATCCTCGTCGTGCCGACGAAAACAGCCGCTCCCGGTGTCGTGCTGCTTTCGGCCAGCCTGCTCGTTGCAGGCCTGCTCGGCGGCAGCGTCAACGGCTCCAGCGGCCGCGCCATCATGGGCTGGTTCGGCGAAGGCGAGCGCGGCTTCGCAATGAGCATCAGGCAGACGGCGGTGCCGCTTGGCGGCGGGTTGGGCGCGCTCGTCCTGCCGTCGCTGGCCCTGGGCCTGGGCTTTGCCGCCGTCTTCGGCCTGCTGGCGGCTCTCTCCGCGCTCTCGGCTTTCTTTGCCTGGCGCTGGCTGCACGAATCGCCGACGCAAGGCGACGCGCATGCCGCCGCCGTCACGAGCGGCCCGGCGCCGCTGCGCAACATCGAGGTCTGGCGCATCTCGGCAGCTATCGGCCTGCTCTGCTTCCCGCAGGTGGCGGTGCTCACCTTTGCCTCCGTCTTCCTGCACGACTTTGCCGGCATGGGCACATGGGTAACCAGCGCCACCCTCGCCGCCGTGCAGACGGGCGCCATGGCGATGCGCGTCTGGAGCGGTCGCTTCACCGACCGCCACCGCAACCGAAGGCCGTTCCTGAGGTTCTGCAGCGCGCTGAGCGCGCTGGCCTTCCTGGTGCTATGGATTCTGGCCATCGCTGCGGCCAGGCAGCCGTCGCTGCTGTTGCTCCTGCCCCCTATGGTGATCGTAGCCGGCATCTGCGTCTCGGCCTGGCATGGCGTTGCCTATACCGAGCTTGCGACACTTGCCGGTGCCGGCCATGTCGGCACCGCGCTCAGCCTCGCCAACACTCTGGTCTTTGTCGGCTTCTGCCTTGTGCCGATCGCCATTCCCTGGCTTCTGCTTCTCTTCGCATGGCCGGACGTGTGGCTGGCGGCGCGATCTGTGCGGCGATCGCATGGCCGATCTTTCTGCGCACGGCCTGACGTTTTCGCCGGCTTTCCACAGCTGGCGGAGGCCGGCCTATCTGCAACATGAAAAAAACACGATCGGTGCCGTTAACCCCCCATCAAGGTTAATGCTTCATTTTGGCTCTCCGGGGTCAGTAGCGTTTCTGGAGAGTTCCGTGCATCGACGCGTTCTTACGCGGCTCGTCGCCGCCGCCGTTGCGAATAAACGTTCCTTCCTTCCTCCTTTGGTTCTGGGGCTCGGCTTCTGGGTCGGCTTTCCGTCCGTCGTCGCTTACCAGGATATGGCAAGCCTCGTGTCCGGGCTGGAGTCGCCCAGCCATCGCTGGAATGCCTATGTCGAAAAATCCGTCGCCGGCTCGGTGCACGCCGCCGAGATGCCGTTCGTCGATTCGGCCGCCACGGGCTCGATCTCCGGCTCCGGCGTGGACCTGCCTGGCGTTGGCACGGTGGCGCTCCGCGGCAAGGGCAATGTCGCCGGCGCTACGCCCGATGAGGACCGAGTCGTGCGCGCCGACAAGAAGGGCCGCCTCGTCCAGGTGTCGCCGGTTGCGCCGCCGAAGAATTTCAGCGCCGGCTCCATCTTCGAGCGTACCTCCTCGCTGCTCCGTCCGGCGATGGACAGCGGCCTGAAGCTGACTTTCGCCAAGCCCGGCATCAAGGGCAAGGAAATCCAGATCGCCCAGGCCTTCCACATCCGCGAGGACAAGAAGCCCGATCCGGATTTGCCGGCGGCTCTCATCGCTCTCGTCAACAACGACAAGCCGGATATCCTCGCCACCGCCTATGCCCAGTCGGCGCCGGACTATGCCAAGGCCTCACCTTTTGAGGCTCTGCTGCAGGACGATGCGAACGACGGCCGCTTCATTCCGCCGATGGGCAAGGGCGATCACGCCTGGATGCAGAACCCGCTGCCGGCGGCCGTCTTCTCCAAGCCGGAACAGGAGTGCCTCGCCAAGGGCATCTATTTTGAGGCGCGCAGCGAACCGGTGCGCGGCCAGGCCGCGGTGGCGCAGGTGATCCTCAACCGCGTCCGCAACCCTGCCTATCCGAAGACGATCTGCGGCGTCGTCTACCAGAACGACAACTGGTTCAACCGCTGCCAGTTCTCCTTCGCCTGCGACGGCAGGAAGAAGCGCATCAGCGACCCGGTCGCGTACAAGACCGCCCAGGATGTCGCCATGGCGGTGACCGCCGGCAAGATCTTCATCCCCGAGGTCGGATCCTCGACGCATTACTACGCCAACTACGTTCATCCGGGCTGGGCGCGCGCCATGCAGCGCATGACCAGGATCGGCCTGCACATCTTCTATCGCACCTATGGCGGCGGCTGGAGCTGAGCCGCTTAGGCGGGTCGAACTGAGCCGCTTGATCGGCACCCGCGGCAACGCTCTTTCTCGCTTGCTGCGCGCACCGATCGGAGCGGCTTGCCGCCCGGATTCGCGCCGAGTCCTCGCACAGGCGTGACGGGCACGATGTCGCACCCGGATAAGTCGTTGATTTGAAACGGGAAAATACATCGCTTTGAAGTTCGGCCCGTGGCTTGACGGGCGCGGACCCGCTAACTATGTTGCCGGCGACTTTAGAAGCGGACGGACGGTGATCGTCTGCCCGGGCAGGGGGGTTGCGATGGCCGACAAAAACGGGCCAGACGGAACCGGAGAAACCGGCCGCGGCAGGCAGCCAGAAGCCACCATCCGCGACGACGAACTTGAGCGCCGCCGGCGCGAGCTTGAAGCATCGCTTGCATCAAGACGCACGGACCGGCTCGAGGGGAAAGACGAAGCGAAAGCTGCGACCGGTTACGGTCAGGCCCTGAAACTGTCCAGCGAGTTCATCGCCGGAGTGGTGGTTGGTGTCGGCCTGGGCTGGATCATCGACCGCTTGGCGGGAATCGCGCCCTGGGGTCTGATCGTCGGCCTGCTGCTGGGTTTTGGCGCCGGTATACTCAATGTCCTGCGTTCGTCGGGACTTGCATCGGAATTCGGCCAGGGCGGCAAGCCGCCCGAACCGAAGGACTGAAGTAAGGCGCCGCAAGGCGCGAAAGAAACTTAAGAAGCCGGTTGTGGCTTTGACGGGGATTTAAAGTGGCTGCTGCTGACCAGGTCGATCCGATCCACCAGTTCCAGATCCATCCGATCATCCCGCTTCATATCGGCGGCTACGACATTTCTTTCACCAACTCCGCTCTGTTCATGGTCGTGACGATCGCCGTCGCTTCCGCTTTCCTCTACATGAGCACCGCCAGCCGCGCCCTCATTCCTGGCCGCCTGCAGTCGGTCTCGGAAATGGCCTATGAGTTCGTCGGCAACATGCTGCGCGATGCGGCGGGCAAGCAGGGCATGCAGTTCTTCCCGCTGGTGTTCTCGCTGTTCATGTTCGTGCTGGTCGCCAATCTGATCGGCCTGTTCCCTTATTTCTTCACCGTCACCAGCCACATCATCGTCACCTTCACGCTGGCGATCCTGGTCATTGGCACCGTCATCGTCTACGGCTTCGCCAAGCACGGCCTCGGCTTCCTCAAGCTGTTCGTGCCGCATGGCGTGCCTGGCTATCTGATGCCGCTAGTGGTGGCGATCGAAGTCATTTCCTTTGTCTCGCGTCCGGTCAGCCTCTCGGTTCGTCTTTTCGCCAACATGCTGGCCGGCCACATCACGCTGAAAGTGTTTTCGGGCTTCGTCGTCAGCCTCAGCGCGCTGGGTGCGGTCGGCATCGCCGGCTCGGTCCTGCCGCTCGCCATGGCGGTTGCCCTGACGGCGCTGGAACTGCTGGTCGCCTTCCTGCAGGCCTACGTCTTCGCGGTGCTGACCTGCATGTATCTGAACGACGCTCTGCACCCGAGCCACTGATCGATTTTCACCGGCGCCCCGGCGCCAGCATACCCCACGTACCAACCGCAACGATTACGAAAACCACAGGAGTTTTGAAATGGACGCAACTGCAGCAGCTGCTATCGGCGCTGGTATCGCCTGCATCGGCATGGGCGGCGCCGGCATCGGCCTCGGCAACATCTTCGGCAGCTATCTCTCGGGTGCGCTCCGCAACCCGTCGGCCGCTGACGGCCAGTTCGGCCGCCTGATCTTCGGCTTCGCCGTGACCGAAGCGCTGGGCATCTTCTCGCTCCTCATCGCGCTGCTGCTGGTCTTCAGGTAAGAACCACGCGCTGACGAAAGGGGCCGCATGGTGCGGCCCCGCCGTATGGACAGGGGAATGAGATGTTCGTGACATCTGCCTTTGCGCAAGAATCCGCGCCGGCCACGGCCGAGGGCGATACGCATGCGGGCACCGCCGTGCCTGCCGAGGAGCATGGCACGTTCCCGCCGTTCAATGCCGAGACCTTCCCGTCGCAGATCCTGTGGCTCGTCATCACCTTCGGGCTCTTCTATTTGTTCCTGAAGCGGGTTGTGATGCCGCGCATCGGCGGTATCATCGATGTCCGCAACGATCGCATCACCCAGGATCTCGACCACGCCGCCAGGCTGAAGGGCGAGGCGGACGCTGCCGTTGCCGCCTATGAGCAGGAATTGGCGGAAGCTAAGGCCAACGCCAACAAGATCGGCCAGCAGGCGAGCGACGCCGCCAAGAGCGAAGCCGAAAGCACGCGCAAGAAGCTCGAGGCGGAACTCGAGAAGAAGCTCGGCGAAGCCGAGGCGAGCATCGCCTCGATCAAGGCCAAGGCGATGAAGGAAGTCGGCACGATAGCCGAGGACACCACGTCGGCCATCGTCGAGGCGCTGGTCGGCGGCAAGACCGACAAGGCCGAGATTTCGGCCGCGGTCAAATCCGCGACCCGGTGAGGAGGCCATCATGGACGCCACATCACTTGCCACGCTCTGGGCCACCATTGCCCTGATCATCTTCCTCGGCGCCGTCATCTATCTGAAGGTGCCGGGCATGCTCGCAAAGTCGCTCGATTCCCGCGCGGCCAAGATCAGCAGCGAACTCGAGGAAGCGCGCCGCCTGCGCGAAGAGGCCCAGCAGCTGCTCGGCCAATACCAGCAGAAGCGCAAGGAAGCCGAGAAGGAGGCCGCCGACATCGTCGCCGCCGCCAAGCGCGAGGCCGAGATCCTTGCTTCCGAGGCGCATAAGAAGACCGAGGACTACGTCGCCCGGCGCACGGCGCTTGCCGAGCAGAAGATCAGCCAGGCCGAACGCGAAGCGATCGGCGAGGTGCGTGCCAGCGCCGTCGACATCGCCGTCGAGGCCGCCCGTGCGCTGCTCGCCGCCAAGGTCGACGCCAAGGCCGGCGCCGATTTGTTCAAGTCGGCGCTGCAGGACGTGAAGGCCAAGCTGAACTGAGCGGCTCTGCCGTTGCTGACATGAAGCCGCCTGGGCAACCCGGCGGCTTTTTTGTTTTGGGCGCGAATAATCTCCCCTCTTGAGGGGGAGATGTCGCCGAAGGCGACAGAGGGGGTCGTTGCGCGTAGAGCTCGACCCTTGTGCGACTAAAAGAGGGCGTCGGTGCTTCACGCGCGACGCCCCCTCCGCCTGCCGGCCATTTCCCCCTCAAGGAGGAGATTAATCTATTCCCTCGAAGCTCTCTTCCGCTTCCGCCACCTCGACGCCGCCCAACCGGAACGGCGCGAACGACGCCCTGTGCAGTCGCGCCACCGGGCCATGCGCCTCGATCGCGGTCCGGTGGCGGACCGTCGCGTAGCCCATATGCATTTCGAAGCCGTAATGCTCATGATGGCCGCCGCAGCCGCACATCATGCGGTCGCGCATCACCTTGGCGATGATCGAGGCGGCGGCGATAGACTGCGAGCGCTGGTCGCCCTTGATCAGCGCGCGGCCCTCGCAGGTGAGCCCTGGCGGCACGTCGCGACCGTCCGCCAGCGCCAGTTTGGGCGGCAGCGACAGGCCAGCGGCGGCGCGGCGCATCGCTTCCAGGCTGGCTTTCAGAATGTTGCTGTTGTCGATGCCTTCGGCGCTGATCGAGGCCATCGAGACGCTGAGCGCCGAGCCCAGGATTTTGAGGAACAGCGCCTCGCGCTGCAGATGGGTGAGGCGCTTGGAATCGTCGAGCCCTTCGGGAATGTTGGCCGGGTTGAGCACCACGGCCGCGGCCACCACCGGACCGGCAAGCGGCCCGCGGCCCGCCTCGTCCATCCCCGCTACCGGCCACAGCCCCTCGGCCATCGCTTTCGTTTCAATCGAGAAGTCGGGCTTCTCGACCATTTCGAAGAGAAGCGGAGAATCGGAACGCGCGCGAGCCATGGTGCGGCGAGGTTCGCATCGGCTCCGATTCTCCGCAAGTCCCTCCGGGTCGGATGGGGCGTCGGACCGGGAGGGCACCGTCTCACGGCCGGGGGACTGGGCCGGACGTTGATTCTTGAGCAATTCCAGGAAGAGTGCGTAGCGGGCCTTCCGTACGAAGTTACATCAAAACAGAGGGTTAGCGGATCGCAATCCGGGCGCAAAAGTCTGCCTCCGGAGTTGCCTTGGCGCCGGCCTTCGCGGCGGCATCGTCTTCACAGCAGCATCAACTGCTCGCCGACGCCGGAGCCTGCGACGAATTGGTCGGTCCGAAGCTGCCGCCGCTCGGCATTGAGGCCGAGCCGCTTGGCGGCGATCTCGAAGCGCCGGCCGATCTGCCAGGCATAGGGTCCGGCGCCCTTCATGCGCTTGCCCCATTCCGAATCGTAGTCCTTGCCGTCGCGCATCGAGCGGATCAGCGAAATCACATGCCGGTAGCGATCCGGATAATGGCGCAAGAGCCAGTCCTTGAAGATCGGCGCCACCTCGAGCGGCAGACGCAGCACGACATAGCCTGCCTCCCTGGCGCCGGCGGCGCGCGCCGAATCGAGGATGCGCTCCATCTCCGGATCGGTGAGGCCGGGAATGATCGGCGCCACCATCACCGAGGCGGGGACGCCGGCATCCGAAAGCTGCCTTATCGCTTCCAGCCGCTTTGTCGGCGTCGAGGCGCGCGGCTCCATGGTTCTCGCCAGCATGCGGTCGAGCGTCGTCACCGACAGCGCCACCTTGGCGAGGCCGCGTTCGGCCATGCGCGACAGGATGTCGATATCGCGCGTCACCAGTGCCGACTTGGTGACGATGCCGACCGGATGGCCACGCGCCTCCAGCACCTCCAGGATCTCGCGCATGATCCGGTATTGCTTTTCGATCGGCTGGTAGGGATCGGTGTTGGTGCCGATGGCGATGGTGCGCGGCTGGTAGCCGGGCTTCGACAATTCCCTGTCCAGCATACGCGCCGCATCGGGCTTGGCAAAGAGCTTGGATTCGAAATCGAGCCCCGGCGACAGGCCCATGAAGGAATGCGTTGGCCTGGCAAAGCAGTAGACGCAGCCATGCTCGCAGCCGCGATAGGGATTGATCGAACGATCGAAGGAAATGTCCGGCGACTCGTTGCGCGTGATGATGGTGCGCGGCTTCTCGACCTGCACCTCCGTCTTGAACGGCGGCAGTTCCTCCAGCGAGTTCCAGCCATCGTCGAACACATGCCGGCTGACCGGCTCGAAGCGGCCGGACGGATTGATGCCCGCGGAGCGTCCGCGATTGCGGTCCGGCCGCACGCGCATGCCGCTCTGTTCTATCATTGCATTTGCCATCTCGGCTCTGCCTGCTCCGAAAGCGGCAATGTCGGCGCGCACGATCTGTTCCATTTTCGCCCTCTCCCAGGGACTGTCGGCAGGCTGTCGAATCGCTCTGTTCATGAAACTATTCGTATTTTACCAATGAGAACAAAGCAAGAACTTTCTCGTTCAGAAAGCGCAACTGGCGCAGCGCCGCGCTTTCCGCTATTCGGCTAAAATGCTCAGCGTCCTCATCGAAACCAGGAACGACGAAGAAGGCCTTGCCCGCACGCTGGCCTCGTTGATCGGCGGCGCGGTCGAGGGCGTCGTGCGCGACGTCATCGTCTGCGACACCGGCTCGACCGACCAGACGCATCGCGTCGCCGAGCATGCCGGCTGCCACCTCGTGGCCGGCGGCATCGCAACGGGCATCGGCCAGGCCAAGGGCGACTGGCTGCTGCTTCTGGAACCCGGCGCCCGGCTCGCCGAAGGCTGGATCGACGACGTCGTCGCTCACGCGGCGAGGCAGACGATGCCGGCGCGTTTTTCACGCGCCCGCGGCAATCGCATGCCGTTTCTGGTCCGGGTTTTTTCGGGCAACCGGGCTCTGGAGGAAGGGCTTGTCATCAGCAAGCGCCAGGCCACGGTGCTGGCGAAAAGCGCCCGCAGCGCCGAAGCTCTGGCGCGCGGCCTCGCCACCAGAAGGCTGAATGCCGAAATCTGGGTGGCGCCGCCGAAGTGAGCGCATGCCCTCCTTCTCTCCAGAAGGCGAGAAGATAGAAGAGGTCGCCAAACTTTTGCCGGCCCATTCTATTGTGCATTGCACAAAAAACTGCGGTGAATTAGCATCTGCTTGAAGCGGGACAATCGGGATTGGGTGACGATGAAGCGGCAGACGGCTGGCGCTTCGATGGACGCCATGCATACGAGGAACCCGATGAACCTTGGTACTCCAGATAATTCAGGCGCGGCCAACCTCGAGGCGATCGCCCGCAATGGCAGCCTGTTCAGGCGCATCGCCGTGCGCATCCCGACCTATCTGAAAGATCTACGCGAAAATCCGGCCTGGCTGCCGATGTTCGTGCTGGCGCGCACCATGCCGGGGCGCCGCATGCACTGGCTAGGCGCCAGACGCGTCCGCCCGCTCGACAATGCGGGAGAGACGATGTTTGCCGGAGTCGATCGCGAGGCGGTGGTCGCGGCGCTTCGCTCCGATGGACTGTTTTCGGGGTTCACGCTGCCGCCGGCGATCCATGAGGAGATCGCCGTTTTTGCGCAACGCACGCCCTGTTTCGGCAATTTCGACCGCCGTCTCGAATTCATGCCGGGCGACCATGCCGAGGCGGAGAAGCGTTTCGGCCGCTCGCTGCTCAGCGGGCATTATTTCGAACGCATTCTCGATTGCCCGGCGGCGCTTGCCATCCAGCGGGATCCGCTGCTCCTCGAGGTCGCGCAGCACTATCTCGGCGGCCAGGCGAAACTGATCACGACGCGCGTGTGGTGGAGCTTTCCGACCGGCAAGGCCTCGGATGCCGACAAGAATCTCGCCTCGCTCGGCAAATACCATTTCGATCTCGACGATTGGCGGATGCTGAAATTCTTCTTCTATCTGGTGCCGGTCGACGCCGGCACCGGCCCGCATGTCTATGTCCGCGGCAGCCACAGGCGCCGCGCGCTCAAGCACCAGCTCACGCTTCTGGTCGGCCACCCCGCGGAAGACGTGCTGGACGTCTACGGTCCGGAAAGCCCTGTGACGCTGACGGGCGAGGCGGGCCTCGGCTTCGTCGAGGATCCGTTCGGCTTCCATATGGGAACGGTGCCGACGCATACGCCGCGGCTGATGATGGAAATCGGCTTCGGCGTCTCGCGGCCGTCGCGCCGCCGCTTCCACGGCGAGCCGGTCATCCGCTGAGCCGGACGGGGCCGCTACTCCAGCTTGCCGCCGCGCCTGAGGTGCTCGTCCAGCCGCGGCATGATCTCGACGAAGTTGCAGGGCATGTGCCGGTAGTCGAGCTGCGCCTTGATGATGCCGTCCCAAGCATCCTTGCACGCGCCGGGCGAGCCCGGCAGCACGAAGATAAAGGTGGCGTTGACGACGCCGCCGGTCGCCCGGCTCTGGATCGTCGATGTGCCGATCTTGTCATAGGAAATCCGGTGGAAGACTTCCGAAAAGCCGTCCATGCGCTTTTCGAAAATCGGCTCCAGCGCGTCCGGCGTGACGTCTCGCCCCGTGAAGCCGGTGCCGCCCGTGGTGATGACGACGTCCACCGTTTCATCCTTCGACCAGGCGAGCACTTTTTCGCGGATCTTCTCGCGGTCGTCGGTCACGATGTCGCGAGTGGCCAATACATGGCCAGCCTCTGCGATGCGGTCGGCCAATATCTGCCCCGATTTGTCCTCGGCTAGGCTGCGCGTGTCGGAAACGGTCAGCACCGCGATGCGCACCGGGATGAAGGGGCGGCTTTCGTTGGCCATCAGTCGGTCTCCATGCTGCGCGTCGCGGCCACGAACCAACCGGGATGGCGGCGGCGGATGTCGATCGCCGCGCGCTTGGCGACATTGCCAGTCTCGAACAGGCCGAAGCAGGTAGCGCCGGAGCCCGACATGCGGGCAAAGGCGGCTCCCGCTTTCTTCAGCGCCTTGAGCGCATCGCCGATCGCCGGTTGGATGGCGCGAGCGGCAGGTTCGAGATCGTTCCGCGTCGTGTCCAGCCAATTGCGTATGCCGTGAAAATCGAGGCGGGCGGGCAGCGGCGGCAATGCCTCATTGTCAGGTTTGGAAAGCGCTTTGAACACTTCGGATGTCGAAACGGCCACGCCCGGGTTGACGAGGACCAGCGCCAGCGCCGGAAACTCCGTCAGCGGCGAAAGTGCATCGCCAATGCCGCGCGCAAGGAGCGGCCTTGCCTTGAGGCACATCGGGAGATCGGCGCCGAGCGTCAGCCCGATCCGCGCCAGCCCCGCCTCCCCGATGTCGAGCTTCCAGAGGCGCGAAAGGCCGTTGAGCGCCGCCGCCGCGTCGCTCGAGCCGCCGCCGACGCCGGAAGCGACCGGCAGGTTCTTTTCCAGCCGGATGGCGACTGGTGGCGTCTGTTGCGCGCCGGCTTCCCGCCGCAGCGCGTCGCGCGCTTTGAGTACCAGATTGTCGCCATCGATTGGCACGCCGGCGGCGAAGGGGCCAGACACCGAAAACGCATCGTCTTGCGCCAGCTCGATCTCGAGCCGGTCGCCGAAGCGCGTGAACACGGCAAGGCTATCGAGCAGGTGGTAACCGTCGGCGCGCCGTCCGGTGACGTGCAGCGCGAGGTTGATCTTGGCAGGCGCAAGCCATGTCTGGGACTTGGCCTCTGCCTCCAGAATGTCGGCTGCTGGCGAGATGGTGTTCAGTCCTTGGCCAGACGGTACTCGCCGGTCTTCGGATCCTTGACCAGCGTTCCCATCGTGCCGTTGGCCGCCTGCTTCTCGGTGCGCCGGATCTTGGCCGTCACGCGCTCGGCCTCGCGTACGAAAGCGCGATAACCGAAATAGGCGGCGGCGCCGACGACAACGAAGAAAATGATCTGCGGCATCTCACAACTCCTCCCGCGTTCTCGCGGCAAGGCCGGCCGGATGGGTCGGTCAAGCGGCCATGCTAGACGCAATCATGGCTTTTTCAAAGCCCGAAGCGCGCCCACAGCGCGCGCTCTTCCGCCGCATCGATGACGCCGCTGGCCGCGGCCGCGGCGATGTCCGGCGCCGAAAAACGCGATCCGAACAAGCCGAAACGGCCGAAAAGCCCGCGCGGCGCGGTGATCAGCCTGAGCTGCGTCTTTTCGCCGAAACGGGTCTTGAGCACGCTGCGCATGTCGCCCAGCGCATCGACGAGGCCGAGCTCGAGACCCTTTTTGGCGGTCCAGAACAGTCCGGTGAACAGATCCGGGTCGTCCTTGAGCTTGGTGCCGCGCCGTTCCTTGACGAGATCGATGAAGGTCTCGTGCACTTCGAGCTGCAAGGCTTTCAGCCGCTCGACGTCTTCCCTCTTTTCCGGCTTGAAGGGGTCGAGTACGGCCTTGTTCTGGCCCGCGGTGTGGACGCGCCGCTCGATGCCGATCTTCTTCATCAGCTCCGGGAAGCCGAAGGAGGCGGAGACGACGCCGATCGAGCCAACGATCGAGGAAGGGTCGGCGAATATCTCGTCACCGGCGATTGCGATCATGTAGCCGCCGGAGGCCGCCACATCCTCGACGAAGACGAGCACTCGTCTGTCCTTCTCTGCCGCCAGGTCGCGGATGCGCTTGAAGATCAGCCGCGACTGCACCGGCGAGCCGCCCGGCGAGTTGATCGAAATCGCAACCGCCGGCGCGTCGAAGCCGAACGCCTTCTCGATGAGCCCGGCCGTCGAGGCGAGCGACAGGCTTGGCCGGAACTGGCCGCCGCCGGGCATGATCGTGCCATGCAGCCGGATGACCGGAATGGTGACGACTGTCGAGCGCCAGGATTTCGGCAGCAGGCGGTTGAAGAAGCGTTTCACGAAAGCTTGTCTCCACAAGAGATGCTAGAGCAAGGTCAGACCTCATCCTTGCTCCCGGGCATGTAGGAATTCGCCGCGCAACGGCAATGCCGCATCGCCGGCCTCTGATCAATCGCCGAACAGCGACGCCAGCCCGTTGTTGATCATTTCGGTCCGCTCCGTCGGCTCGTTGCCGGATGCGCCGTGCAAGGTGAGCGGAGGCCGGATCGACAGTTTTCCGCGCGCGCCGAGCACCGCCCTGACGACGATGCGGATCGCCGCCGCGTCTGGGCGTGGGTGCACGCAGAGCATCTCGGCATCGCCGAAGCGGCCTTCCATCGCATCCACGATGGCGACAAGCTGCTCCGGCCGCGCAATCGCCGCCAGTCCGCCGCGCGGCTTGACGACGGCGGCCGCACTTCTGATCCAGCGCTCGAACAGGCCGTCCTCCGCGACATGCGCTTCTCTGCGCAGCGCGTCCGGCGTTGCGCGGTCTTGCGCCGCGTTGAAGGGCGGGTTCATGACGACGAAGTCGAACGAATTGTCGGCAAGTCCGGCTCCGTGCCGTGCCCGTCCCGCAAGCGTGACGTCGGCCTTAAGCACCGAGGCGCGGTCGCCGAGATGCGCGTTCCCGGGGTGGGCAAGCGTGGCCGCGGCAAAGGCCGCCATCTCCGCGGAACGCTCGACCAGAACCGCGTGTGCCAAAGGGCAGCGCGACAGCACAGCGAGCGTCGCCGCACCGGCGCCCGCGCCGAAATCGGCGAGCCGGCCGGAAAAGCCGGATGGGACGGCAGCCGCCAGCATCATGGCGTCCATGCCGGCACGGTGGCCTTGTCGCGGCTGCACCAGCCAGAAGCGCCCGCGATGGAAGGCGTCGACCGTGTGGGCCGGCGTGTCCGGGGCGAGGGCGGTTGATGCTGCCATTATTGCCGGCGGATCTCGTTCTCGATGCCGGCATCCTTCAGGATGCGCCGTGCGGCATCGGCTTTCTCGGCATCGACCATGACGCGCCTGGGCAGGATGCCGATCGATCCGTCGAGCACGCTCATGTTCTGGTCGGCGACGAAGCAGGCGATGCCGGCGTCGCGCATGAGCGATTCGACGAAGGAGATGAGGACGGCGTCGTTGGTGCGGACAAGCTCGATCATGGAATGAAAATCGCAGGTTGCGGCGCTCATGTAAACGCCGGGGCCGCCCAGCGCCAGCCAAACCGCGCCAATTCGCCTCTTGCCGTGCGCGGTTGTGCCGACCTAGAGTCCCACCGGGACCAGGGTGTTGTCGGGCGCGTCAATGAGACGGGAGTGATCGTGGTGGGTGTCGTTCTGAATATCGAAGGCAAGCGGGAACCTGCTTCCATCCAGGATCTCATCGACCTGACGGCAGCCGACATGGGACGGGTCAACGAGCTGATCCTGTCGAAGGCCGGCTCCGACGTCGAGATGATCCCGGAGGTCGCCAACCACCTGATCTCGTCCGGCGGCAAGCGGCTGCGGCCGATGCTGACGCTCGCCGCCGCCCAGATGTTCGGCTATGCGGGCGAGGGGCACGTCAAGCTCGCCACCGCAGTCGAATTCATGCACACCGCGACGCTGCTCCACGATGACGTCGTCGACGAGAGCGCGCTTCGCCGCGGCAAGAAGACGGCGCGCATGATCTGGGGCAACCAGGCGAGCGTGCTGGTCGGCGACTTCCTGCTCGGCCAGGCTTTTCGCATGATGGTCGAAGTTGGCTCGCTGGAGGCTCTCGACATCCTGTCGAGCGCCGCCTCCATCATCGCCGAGGGCGAGGTGATGCAGCTTGCGGCTGCCAAGAATCTGGAGACCACCGAGGACGAGCACTTCGCCGTCATCAAGGCCAAGACCGCCGCCCTGTTCTCGGCCGCCGCCGAGGTCGGTCCGGTGATCGCGCTCGCTTCCCGCACCGACCGGGCGGCTCTGCGCTCCTATGGCATGAATCTCGGCCTTGCCTTCCAGCTCATAGACGACGCGCTGGACTATGGCGGCTCCAGCAAGGACCTCGGCAAGAATGTCGGCGACGATTTCCGCGAGGGCAAGGTGACGCTGCCGGTGATCCTCGCCTATCGGCGGGGCACCAAGGCCGAGCGCACCTTCTGGAAGCGCGCCATCGAGGAAAATGCCGCCGACGATGCCGGGCTCGAAAAGGCGATCGGTCTGATGACCCGCCATGGCGCCATCGCCGATACGATCGGTCGCGCCCGTCACTTCGGCGAGATCGCCCGCGACGCGCTCGCGCCGCTGGAGGCGACGCCGCAGAAATCGGCGCTGATCGACGTCATCGATTTCTGCATCAGCCGCGTCAACTGAGCGCCTGTCGGTTCTCCTTGGCATCGCCTGGCGTCCGCCGGGCGGGCGCATGTGATTCCGCTCTGGCCGTCTCGACAAACGGCAGCTCAGCAAATTATCTATAAAACATGGCCACCACAGAGGACACGATCGCCGTCCGCATCAGCAAGGAACTGGCGGACCGCATCATTTCGGGCGTTATCGAGCCCGGATCGCGGCTGCGCCAGGACCATGTCGCCGAGGAATTCGGCACCAGCCACGTGCCGGTGCGCGAGGCCTTCCGCCGCCTCGAGGCGCAAGGTCTGGCGATCAGCGAGCCGCGCCGCGGCGTGCGTGTGGCCGCTTTCGACCTCGGCGAGGTCAGGGAAGTGGCCGAGATGCGCGCGGCGCTCGAAGTGCTGGCGCTGCGCCACGCCGCGCCGCATCTGACGCCGGCGATCCTCGACCGCGCCGAGGAGGCGACCAAGGCGGGCGACAAATCCCGCGATGTCCGCTCCTGGGAGGAGGCCAATCGCACCTTCCACCGCTTGATCTTGACGCCCTGCAACATGCCGCGCCTGCTTTCCACCATCGACGACCTGCATGCCGCAAGCGCGCGTTTCCTGTTCGCCGCCTGGCGCTCCGAATGGGAGACCCGCACCGATCAGGATCACCGGGCGATCCTGAGCGCGCTGAGGCAAGGCAACACGGAATCGGCCGCCGCCACGCTCGGCCGGCATGTGCAATGGATCGGCCAAAAACCGGTCAAGACCGCTTCCGGCAGGACTCGCGACGCCTTCGCCATCGTCGGCTAACGCGAGAACACAGACACAGCTGCCTTTCTGCGCTCCGTAGCAGTCAAATGTCGGTTTGGGTGCCCCAATGCCCGGTGAATGGCTGAGCCTCATTGCTCCTGCGATCTGCCTCCGCAAGGCAGCGCTTGCCATCTCCGCAAAAATGTGGATTCGATAATAGATCGATTGCAGGAATTATCTATAATTTCAACTCAACCAGGGACCACCTCACCGTGACAAACATCGCCGTTTCGACCCGCCAGTCTTCCTTCAGCCCGCTCCAACTGCACAGCCGCTCCGTTGCCTGGCAGTTCGGCGCCGTCGTCCTCGGCTCGCTGTTCCTGGCGCTGTCGTCCTACATCGAGGTGCCGATGGTGCCGGTTCCGGTGACCATGCAGACCTTCGCGGTGACGCTGGTCGGTGCGCTCTATGGCTGGCGCTTCGGCGCGCTCACCATCGCGGCCTGGCTGGTCGAGGGTGCCGCCGGCTTCCCGGTTCTGGCCGGCGGTGCGGCCGGCGTGCAGCATTTTATGGGCCCGACCGGCGGCTATCTCTTCTCCTTCCCGATCGTCGGTGCGATCGTCGGCTGGCTGGCCGAGCGCGGCTGGAACGGCAATCGGGTGATGCTTGCCTTCGCCGCCATGCTCATCGGCAATCTTCTGTGCCTGGTTCTCGGCACGGCCTGGCTTGCCGCCATGATCGGCGCCGAGAAGGCCATCACCTTCGGCTTCCTGCCCTTCATTGTCGGCGGCCTCCTGAAGTCGGCGCTGGGCGCCGCAACGCTGAAGCTCTTTTCCACCTATCGGGCCGAACCGCGCGACCGCTCGTCAAAGACGCAATGACCGTCAGGCTGCGCGCCCATCATCTGCTCTGCCTGCTGACCTATGTCGGCAAAGGCTACTCGCCCGCTTTCACCGCCAATTACGACAAGGTGGTGAAGCGGCTGGGCGACGGCGAGGCGGTCCTGATCGTGTCGGGGCCGGACGACATCTGCACCCCGATGCTGGTCGAGCCCGAGCCGCACTGCCTGGGCGAAGGCGCCGCCGAGCGCGACGGGCTCGCGGCGCGCGACGTCGGCGCTCTCCTCGGCCGGTCCGTCCAGGCCGGCGACCGGCTCGTGTTGGATGCCTCTAGCCTGGCGCCGATGCGCAAGGCGTTTTCCTCCGGCCTGACGCGTCAGGCGTGCTCGGGCTGCGAATGGTCCAACCTGTGCAGCGCGGTTGCCCTCAGCGGATTCCAAGATACGCGTCTTTAGGCGGCGCTGTCTGCGGCTTCCCGCGCCGGACTTTTTTGGACGCACGCCGTATTTTTTAAGCCGATGATTGCATTGTGATTCGCTGCGGATTGAAGCCTGACCCCAAAAAGGCCATGCTTTGTCGGGAAAACATCGACTCTGTGGGCGGTCCGCCAAGGGGGGATCGCGTCTGGCTGAAAGGGATACAATGCGGCAAGGACGTGCGCGCTGGCTGACGAGGCTGGCATTTTTAACGGGTGTGGCGCTGTCGGTGCTGCCTGCCCATGCCAAGGAAAACTCCCAACCGGTCCAGATCACGTCCTTTTCGGGCGCCTATCTTGCCGCCCATATTGCCGAAAGCGACAACGATCTCGACAATGCCATCGCCTATTACAAGCAGGCGCTGGCCTTTGCCCCCAATGACACCGAGCTGCAGCAGAGCCTCATGCTGGCGCTGGTCGCCCAGGGCCGCTTCGAGGAATCGCTGGTCTATGCCGACAAGCTCAAGGAAGTTCCCGATGTCGAGCGCTTCTCGCGTCTGGCGCTTGCGGTCGATTCCTTCCACAAGAAGGACTACGCCAAGGCTCAGTACTGGCTGAAGCTGTCGCTCGAATCCGATCTCGACCGGCTGCTCTCCGGCGTCATGGACGGTTGGGCCAAGGAAGGCGCGGGCGATGCCTCCGAGGCGATGGCTTCGATCGATAAGCTGAAGGGGCCGGACTGGTTCGGCCTGTTCAAGTCCTTCCATCGCGCCCTCATCGCCGACGCCGCCGGCCTTTCCCCCAAGGCCGATGAGATCTACGCCGCCACCCTGGCCGATACCGCCGCCGGCGGCTCCGCGCCCGAGACGTGGATGCGCAATGCCCAGGCCTATGCCTCGTTCCTCGCCCGCAAGGGCGACAAGACAAAGGCGATGGCGGTGCTGAACCAGGCCGAAGCCTTCGCGCCTGGCAAGCTCGAAATCACCACGCTGCGCGACAGGATCAGCAAGGGCGACAAGATCGAGCCCCTGGTCGCTACCCCGGCCGACGGGGCCTCGGAAATCCTGCTCGACCTCGCCACCGCGCTCAACCGTGGCGGCGGCGAGCCTTTCGTGAGGCTCTATCTGCAATATGCGCTGGCGCTGAAGCCGGACAGCGACGCCGCCCTCGTGCAGCTCGCCGCCGTCGCCGAGCAGCTGAAGGACGGCGAAGGCGCGATCGCGCTCTATCGGCGTATTCCGGCCTCCTCGCCATTGAAGGAGCTTTCTGAGCTGCAGCTTGGCCTGAACCTTGCCGACATCGACCGTCACGACGAAGCCATCGCGCATCTCAAGGGCTATGTCGATGCGCACCCGACCGACATGCGCGGCTACCTGGCGCTTGGCGGCGTCTACTCCTCGAAGGAGGACTACCGTTCGGCTGCCAATCTCTACGACAAGGCGGTCGAACAGTTGAAGACGCCGGCCGCCGCCAACTGGAACATCTTCTACCAGCGCGGCATCGCCTATGAGCGGCTGAAGGAATGGCCGAAGGCCGAGCCCAATTTCCGCAAGGCTCTGGAGCTGCAGCCCGACCAGCCGCAGGTTCTGAACTATCTCGGCTATTCCTGGGTCGACATGAACATGAACCTCAAGGAAGGCCTGGCGATGATCCAGAAGGCCGTGGATCTCAGGCCAAGCGACGGCTACATCGTCGACTCGCTTGGCTGGGCCTATTACCGCCTCGGCCGCTTCGACGACGCCGTGCGCGAAATGGAGCGCGCCGTATCGCTGAAGCCCGAGGATCCGGTTCTCAATGACCATCTGGGCGACGCCTATTGGCGCGTCGGCCGCAAGCTGGAAGCGACCTTCCAGTGGACCCAGGCACGCGACCTGAAGCCGGACCCGGATGTGCTCGCCACCTTGCAGCAGAAGCTGCTGAAGGGCCTGCCGCCGATCGAGTCCAACACGGCGCAGGAAACGCCGAAGGTGAAACCGGTCCCGCCCGCGGCGCCGAAGGGCTGAGGCGCACAATTCTGCAGTTTGGCGGGGCCCTTTTGGGCCCCGCAACGTTTTCAAAACATCTTGCGGTAGACGACGAACCCCGAGCGCTCGCCGATCCTGTCATAGAGCTGCATGGCGGTGTGGTTGGTCTCATGCGTCAGCCAGTAGACGCGACCCGAGCCCGCGGCTTTGGCGCGCTCGTAAACGCCTTCGATCAGCGCCCGGCCGACGCCTTGGCCGCGCGCGGCTTGTGAGGTGAAGAGATCCTGCAGATAGCAGTTCGGCGCGATCGCCGTGGTCGAGCGGTGGTAGAGATAATGGACGAGGCCGAGAAGCTTGCCGTCGCGCTCGGCCACCAGAGCATGCACCGGCTCGTAAGCGTCGAAGAAGCGCGACCAGGTCATCTGGGTGATCTCGCCGGCAAGCGCGGTCTCGCCCGAGCGGCCGTAGAATTCGTTGTAGCCGTCCCAGAGCGGCAGCCACTGCTCGTAGTCCTGCTGGGTGACGGGGCGGACAGTGAGTTGACCAGGCATGGCGGGAACCTTTGTCGTTGCGGCTCACCGAAGCAAACGGCCCGCGTGAGCGGCCTTCAATGGGCCAGCCGCCGGCAAAGCGTTCAACCTCTCCTCGATGCGGCGCCGTGCCTTGACGCTTGCCGGCCCGGCAACTAGGGAAAGCCCACTCCCAGCGCTTTCCGAGGCCGCCGTGACCGTCGAGATCCCTGCCCACATGCATCCCAGCCGCTCCTTCCAGGGGCTGATCCTGACCTTGCACAACTACTGGGCAGCTTACGGCTGCGTCATCCTGCAGCCCTACGACATGGAAGTCGGCGCCGGCACCTTCCACCCCGCCACCACTTTGCGCGCGCTCGGCCCGTTGCGCTGGAACGCGGCTTACGTGCAGCCGTCGCGCCGGCCGAAGGACGGCCGCTACGGCGAGAACCCGAACCGGCTGCAGCATTACTATCAATATCAGGTGATCCTGAAGCCGAACCCGCCGAACCTGCAGGAGCTCTATCTCGGATCGCTGGAAGCCATCGGCGTCGATCCGCTGCTGCATGACATCCGCTTCGTCGAGGACGATTGGGAAAGCCCGACGCTGGGTGCCTGGGGCCTCGGCTGGGAGTGCTGGTGCGACGGCATGGAAGTGTCGCAGTTCACCTATTTCCAGCAGGTCTGCGGCATCGAATGCGCGCCGGTGGCGGGCGAGCTCACCTATGGGCTCGAGCGCCTCGCCATGTATGTGCAGGGCGTCGACAATGTCTATGACTTGAATTTCAACGGCCGCGAGGGGCCTGAGAAGGTCACCTACGGCGACGTGTTCCTGCAGGCCGAGCAGGAATATTCGCGCCACAACTTCGAATTCGCCAACACGGCGATGCTGCTTCGGCATTTCGAGGACGCCGAAGCCGAGTGCAAGGCGCTGCTCGCCGCCGGCGCGCCGGCGTCGAACGACAATTCGTCGATGCACCGTCTGGTTTTCCCCGCCTATGACCAGTGCATCAAGGCCAGCCACGTCTTCAATCTGCTTGACGCCCGCGGCGTGATTTCCGTGACCGAGCGCCAGAGCTACATTCTGCGCGTGCGCAACCTTGCCAAGGCTTGCGGAGAGGCGTTCCTGCAGACGCGCGCGGGCGGCCTGGCGACTTAGCCCAAAGTCACGCTGGCGATCTCGGCGGCGGCTGCCATCGGCAACGTGATCTGGACTGTCGCGGCATCGATCGTGCGCAGTGCCTGTCGCACGCCCGGCATCGAGAATGTGCCATGCATCTGGGCGGCGAAGCAGGCGCTCAGTGCCAGGACCTGCAGGATTCTCGATGCCGTCTTCATGATCGTTCAGCCAATAGTTCTCCGTCTGAGCGTTGGTCGCTTCAGCACTGCGTTTGGTTCATGGGGTGTCTGTTCTTATGACGGGTGGGCTCGCGTCGTCCCGACAAAGAACTGAAAATTTCCTGAAATAGCTCGAACTGCCGACCGGCAGGCAGGGTGACAGGCGCGAGCCGAGTTGCTATGCGCCCTCTACCTCCCCCTTGATGGGGGAGGTCGCCGCGAAGCGGCGGGTGGGGGTGACGGGCGCTTCCCTATGCCAAAACTTGATCGGTTCAAGCTGCAGTCCGCACGAAGGCTGCGCGCGGCAATGACCGAGGAGGAACGCAGGCTGTGGCGGCACCTCTGGCGTATTCCGGTCGAAGGAACGCACTTTCGTCGACAAGCGTCGGTTGGCGGTTACTATCCTGACTTTATCTCCCATCGGCTGAAGCTGATCATCGAGGTGGATTGCTTCCAACATGGCTTTGATGGCCAGCAGTGCCATGATGCAGCCCGAACGAGATGGTTTGAGAGCCAGGGCTATCGCGTCGTCCGCTTCTGGAACCACGAGATAAAAAACGAACTGGATTCCGTTCTCGATACAATCTATGCGGCTGTGGAAGAACGAAAATCACACCTTGGTCTGCGCGATGGTGCCGAAGGTGCTGGCGGCTGAAACGCCGCCACCCCACCCCGGCGCCGCGCGCCGACCCTCCCCATCAAGGGAGGGGTAAGGAGCTAACTGATGCCTGACCTACTCCTAGAACTCCGCTCGGAAGAAATCCCCGCGCGCATGCAGCGCAAGGCGGCCGGCGATCTTCGCAAGATGCTGACCGACGGCTTGGTCGAGGCGGGTCTGACCTACGAGGCGGCGCGCGAATACTGGACGCCGCGCCGCCTGGCGCTGGACGTGCGCGGGCTGACGGCGCGCTCGAAGGACATTCGCGAGGAGATCAAGGGCCCCTCGACCACCGCGCCCGACCAGGCGGTGCAGGGTTTTCTGCGCAAGGCCGGCCTTTCGTCGATCGCCGAGGCGCATGTCCATTCCGATCCCAAGAAGGGCGACTTCTACGTCGCCCACATCTCGAAGCCGGGCAGGGCGGCGGAAGAGATCATCGCCGAGCTGGTGCCGGGCATCATCAAGAACTTTCCCTGGCCGAAATCGATGCGCTGGGGCGCGGCCTCGGCCAAGCCCGGCTCGCTGCGCTGGGTGCGGCCGCTGCAATCGATCGTCTGCACCTTCGGCCCGGAGACCGAGGAGCCGGTGGTGGTCGATTTCGAGATCGACGGCATCCGCTCCGGCAACGTCACCTACGGCCACCGCTTCCATGCACCGGGCCCGATCACCGTGCGCCGCTTCGACGACTATGTGGCGAAGCTCGAAGCGGCCAAGGTCGTGCTTGATGCCGACCGGCGCAAGGAGATCATCCTGGCCGATGCCCGCAATGTCGCCTTCGCCAACGGCCTCGACCTCGTCGAGGACGAGGGCCTGCTGGAAGAGGTCTCCGGCCTGGTCGAATGGCCGGTCGTGCTGATGGGCGAGTTCGAGCAGGATTTTCTCACCATCCCGGCCGAGGTCATTCGCCTAACCATTCGCGCCAATCAGAAATGCTTCGTCACCCGGCCGCAGGGCGCGGGCGAAGATCTGTCGAACCGCTTCATCCTGGTTGCCAATATCGAGGCGAAGGACGGCGGCAAAGAGATCGCCTACGGCAATGGCAAGGTGGTGCGGGCGCGTCTCTCAGACGCCCTCTATTTCTGGAAGACCGACCAGGGCGATCTGCCCGACCTCGGCACGCTGCAAGAGTCGGCGGCGAAGTTCGAGCTGGATCTAAAGAAGCCGCTCGACCAGCGCATGGCGCGCCTTGACCATCTCAATGTGACCTTCCATGCCAAGCTTGGCACGCAGGGCGCCCGGGTCGAGCGCATCAAGCGCTTGGCCGAAGAATTGGCGCCGACGGTGGCGAAGTCGATCTCCCCCCTTGAGGGGGAGATGGCCGGCAGGCCAGAGGGGATTGCTTCGGCTGGTGCGACGCATTCTGGCCTTTCGAAGAGGGAAGTGGTTGGCACTCCACGCGAGACGACCCCCTCTGTCGCCTCTGGCGACATCTCCCCCTCGAGGGGGGAGATTACCGCGCTCGTCGCCCGCGCCGCCGTGCTCGCCAAGGCCGACCTGCAGACCGAGGTGGTAGGCGAGTTCCCGGAATTGCAGGGCGCCATGGGCCGCAAATATGCGCTGCTCCAGGGTGAGCATCCGTCGGTGGCCGCGGCCGCCGAGGAGCACTACAAGCCGCAAGGCCCGTCCGACCGGGTGCCGACCGACCCGGTGTCGGTTGCTGTCGCGCTGGCCGACAAGCTCGATACGCTGACCGGCTTCTGGGCGATTGATGAAAAGCCGACAGGCAGCAAGGATCCGTTCGCGCTCAGAAGAGCTGCACTCGGCGTGGTCCGGATCCTGATCGAGAACCGCATTCGCCTCGGACTGACATCGGTCTTCGCCAAGGCCTTTGCGAACTTCGCCGGCGATGTCGCACAAATTTCGGATCTCCTCGGCTTCTTCCATGACCGCCTCAAGGTATATCTCCGCGAAAGCGGTGCACGATACGATCTGATCGACGCCGTCATCACGCCGCAGTCCGACGACTTTCTGCAGATCGTTCGCCGCGTCGAGGCGCTGGGCAAGTTCCTCGACACGGAGGATGGCAAGAACCTGCTCGCCGGTACCAAGCGCGCCGCCAACATCCTGGCTGCCGAGGAGAAGAAGAAAACACGGGTCGCCGAGATAGTTGAGCCGGCGCTGTTCCGCGAAGATGCGGAAAAGAAGCTGTCGGCCGCGGTGAATCAGGCCGAGAAGGCAGCCGGCCAAGCGATTCAAAACGAAGATTTTTCCGCCGCCATGCTGACGCTTAGCGTTTTGCGTGAACCGGTTGATTCATTCTTTGAAGGGGTTCTCGTGAATGATGAGGATCAGGCCGTGCGCGCCAACCGCCTGGCCCTGCTTGCCCGCATCCGCGCCGCCACCGACCAGGTCGCCGATTTTTCAAAAATCGTCGGCTGACAGCCAGAATGCCGGTCGGAAGCTGAATGCTCCGTAAGGCGCGGGAGGCCGTCGCGCCTACATCGCCTTGCTGAAGCGCGGCGGCGTCGGGGCAGCTTCCGGTTGGACTTCCGGTTGGGTCTCGCCGTCAGACGCGGTTGCCGTCGTGGCGGGGTTGTTCTCGGAAGCTTTGGTATCGCCGTTGGCGGCAGCCTGAGCCGTGCCGTTGGGGGGCGTGGCCGCAGCCGTTCCGTTGGGAGGCGTGGCGGCGGGCGCGGTGCCGTTTGCCGGTGTCGCGGCCTCTTTGGCCGGGGCAGTCGCCGCGGGCGTCGCCGAGGCGCCGCCGACGATGCCGCCGCGAATGATCGTCGGCGTTTGCGCGTGCCTCTGTCCGGATTTCTCCGGGATCGCGGCTACTTTCTCATCGGTGACGGCTGGCACCGGCTCGCCGAGCGCCACAACTGACGGTGTAGCCTTGCCGGGCTCGATCGCGGCCAGCCTGACAATGGATGGCGTCGAGGTCGCCGCGCCGAGCACGACGATGGACGAAGCCTGTGCCAAGCCGCTCGTCGCCAGAAGACCGATAACGACCGCTCCTAGAGCAATTCCAGGAAAGCGACGTAACAGCTTTCCGTTCGCAATTGCATCGAAGCAAGACATACGCATCACGACAACTCTCCGCCCACCAACCGGAAATCCGCACCCTAGCGTCGGCGAATTGATGCCGGCTTGCGCGGAAACTTAACATTTTAGGGATTGATAAATCGCCAATGCGCGCCCTTGCCCCTGCTGCCATGCCGTATTACGGGACCGGCATGTTCAGGATCGGTGGTGAATTTGGCTGAGATACTTGGCGTCGGCGAGGCGATGGAAAGGGCGCTGGCGCTGCTCGAAGGCGGCGATGTTGTCGCCATCCCGACCGAGACCGTTTACGGACTGGCAGGTGACGCCACGAATGGGGCTGCCATGGCGCGTATCTTCGAGGCCAAGGGTCGCCCGCGCTTCAACCCGCTGATCGCCCACGTCGCCGACCTCGCCATGGCAAACCGCATTGCTACATTCGATCTATTGTCAACAAAGCTGGCGGAAGCTTTCTGGCCCGGTCCGCTGACGCTGGTGTTGCCGCAGGGCGCGGAAAACGGCATCCATCCGCTCGTCACAGCCGGGCTTGACACGATCGCGCTGCGCATGCCGAGAGGCTTCGGCGGCGAGCTGATCGCGAGATTGGGCCGGCCGCTCGCGGCGCCCAGCGCCAATTCCTCCGGCAGGATCAGCGCCACGACGGCCGAGGCCGTGGCGGCTGATCTCGGCGAGAAGATCAAGCTGGTGGTCGACGGCGGCGCGACGCCCGTCGGCCTGGAATCGACGATCGTCAAGATCGAAGACGGCAAGCTGCGTCTGCTACGACCCGGCGGCATTGCTGCCCGGGACATTGAAGCGGTCGCCGACGTTGAGGTGATCCGCGGCGCTGCCGGAATCCAGGCGCCCGGCATGCTCGCCTCGCATTACGCGCCGGGCGCATCGATGCGGCTCAATGTCGGCAAGCTCGCCAGCGGCGAGGCGCTGCTCGCCTTCGGCCGCGCTCGCGCTGAAGGCTGGCGGGATGCCGTGGCGCTGCGCAATCTTTCCGAGGCGGGCGATCTGCGGGAGGCCGCCGCCAATCTTTTCGCCTATATGCAGGCGCTCGACCGCAGCGGCGCGGCCACGATCGCCGTCGAGCCGATCCCGGCCGACGGCTTGGGCGAGGCGATCAACGACCGGCTCGCGCGCGCCGCCGCCCCGCGTGACAAGATCGACTGAGCCTATCTCTTTGTTTTGACGCAATTCCGGACGGAAAACCGCTTCACACTTTTCCTGGAATTGCTCTAGGCTTGGGCGCATGAACGACCAGCCCTTCGACCTCGATCCTGCCCTCATCGACCGCTTCGCTGCCATTGTCGGCGACAGATACGCGCTGCGCGATCAGGCTGACATCGCGCCCTACGTCACCGAGCGGCGCGGCCTCTGGCATGGCCGGACACCGCTGGCGCTGAGGCCGGGCAGCGTCGAGGAAGTGAGCCGCATCATGCGGCTCGCGACCGAGACCGGCACGCCGGTCGTGCCGCAGAGCGGCAACACCGGGCTGGTCGGCGCCCAAGTGCCGGACAAGTCCGGCCGCGACATCGTGCTCTCGCTGTCGCGGCTGAACCGCATCCGCGAAATCGATGTCCTGTCGAACACCATCACCGCCGAGGCCGGCGTCATCCTGCAAACCCTCCAGGAAGCGGCCGACGCTGCCGACCGGCTGTTCCCGCTGTCGCTTGCAGCCCAAGGCTCCTGCCAGATCGGCGGCAATCTCTCTTCCAATGCCGGGGGCACCGGCGTGCTTGCCTATGGCAATGCGCGCGAGCTTTGCCTCGGCGTCGAAGTGGTGCTGCCGACCGGCGAAGTGTTCGACGATCTGCGCAAGCTGAAGAAGGACAACACCGGCTACGATCTGAAAAACCTCTTCGTCGGCGCCGAGGGCACCCTCGGCGTCATCACCGCCGCGGTGCTGAAGCTCTTTCCGAAGCCGAAGGGCAGGGAGGTTGCCTTCGCCGGCCTGTCGTCGCCCCAGGCAGCGCTCTCGCTGTTCAGCTTGGCGATGGATCGCGCCGGTGCTTCGCTCACGGCTTTCGAGCTGATCGCCAAACGGCCTTACGACTTCACGCTTAAGCATGGGCAAGGGATCACCCGACCGCTGGCGGATGACTGGCCGTGGTATGCCCTGATGCAGGTCTCTTCAGGTCGCTCGGAAGAAGATGGCAAGGCGCTGATCGAGGAGATTCTTTCGGCCGGCCTCGAGCAGGGCATCGTCGGCGATGCGGTGGTGTCGGCAAGTCTTGCCCAGGGCGACGCCTTCTGGAATTTCCGCGAGACGCTGCCCGAATGCCAGAAGCCGGAGGGCGCCTCGATCAAGCACGACATCTCGGTGCCGATCGCCTCGATCCCGGAGTTCATCGAAAAGGCGGCAGGCGTGGTCCAGACTGTCTGTCCCGGCGCCCGCGTCGTCTGCTTCGGCCACATGGGCGACGGCAATCTTCACTACAACATCTCTCGCCCTCTGGATTGGCAGGACGACCCGTTCCTCGAGCTCTACCACCCGATGAACAAGGCCGTGCACGATGTCGTGCGTTCCTTCCACGGCTCGATCTCGGCCGAGCACGGCATCGGCCAATTGAAGCGCGACGAGCTGATCGCCACGGCCCCGCCAATGGCGATCGATCTGATGCGCCGGGTGAAGGCGGCCTTCGACCCGGCCGGCATCATGAATCCCGGTAAGGTTATCTAATTCTTCCAATATCTTGTGGCTGGTCGCATTCCGATAACCATCGGCTCCGATCAGCAAAATTTAACTGACTTTCTTAAGCGCGGCGGTAAGAAGCGAGCGCTAATGTTTCCCGCATAACGAGGCCGGAAAAACCGGCCCGGAGAGAACCGGAAAACGGCCCTCAGGAGAAACAGGAAGGCATTCGATGAACACTGGACTGAAGCCAGTCTGGGCGGGGCGCAACATGCGTCTCGACCCGTTTCGCCTGCCGCAGATGGTAAGCTATGCCACGCGCGACGACTATGGCGATGTAACCTTCACCATCGACCAGCGCGGCGCCGTTATCCGCCGCACGCTGGAGATGAGCGGCGTGCCGGCGATCATCGCGCTGCCCGCCAATGCCTTCCGTGGTGTCGCCGCCCGCGCCATGGAGGATCCGGACGGCAATGTCACCGTGACCTTGGAACTTTTGCACAATGATCCGATGCTGTCGGTGCCGCTTTTGGTCGCCGACGATCTCGACGACGTCGCCGCCGATTGGCGCGCCTGGGCCGACGCCTATCGCCTGCCGATGCTTCTGATCGAGGCCGACGGCGTCGCCCGCACGCTGGAGGAATCGCTCGGCGCCGCCATCAAGGCCCTGCCGCCGCAGGACCGCCGCAAGGGCCGTGTCTCCAACATGCGCCGCCCGCGCTTCCTCGCCCGCCGCAGGACCGGCAATCTCGGCCTGCGTCTCGTCGTCGGCGGTGAGGAGATTATCGCGCGCGAATAGCCGCGATCCTTCCCTTCCCCCTGTGGGAGAAGGTGTCGCCGAAGGCGATGGATGAGGGGTTTTCCAGGAAACGCCGAGCTCTCACTCCGCTGGAACACCGTCAACCGTCTCGGCCCTGCGCGCCGAGCCACCTTCTCCCACGACAAAGGGAGAAGGAGAGGCGCTACACCAGCGGCTTCAGCACCACCCAAAACGCCCCGCCGATCAGCCCCAGAAAAATCAGCCAGCCGACCTGGTTGTTCGACTTGAACAGCTTCAGGCACTGATCGGGATCGTTGATGTCGAGCCGGAAGATCTGGCGCGCCATATGCGCGCCGGCGGCGATCAGCCCGGCCAGCGCCGGCATCGGCACTTGAGCCGAGGCAAAGGCGATGGCGAAGCAGACGAGCGTGCCGCCATAAAGCCCGGTGAGCCAGGTCTTGGTGTTGTCGCCGAACAGGCGTGCGGTCGAGCGCACGCCGACGATGGCGTCGTCTTCCTTGTCCTGATGCGCGTAGATCGTATCGTAGCCGATCACCCACAGGATCGAGCCGATGTAAAGCATGATGGCGGGGCCATCGAGATCGCCGAACTCGACCGCCCAGCCCATCAGCGCGCCCCAGGAGAAGGCGAGCCCGAGCACCAATTGCGGCCAGTTGGTGATGCGCTTCATGAACGGGTAGATCGCGACAATCGCCAGCGAGGCGATGCCGAGCGGAATGGCGAAGCTGTTGAACTGCAAAAGCACTCCGAGCCCGACCAGCGCCTGGATGATCAGAAACGCCCAGGCTTGGCGGCGCGTCACCTTGCCGGCCGGCAGCGGCCGCGAGCGGGTGCGCTCGACCTGGTTGTCGATGTCTTCGTCGACGATGTCGTTGTAGGTGCAGCCGGCGCCGCGCATGGCGACGGCGCCGATGAAAAACAGGAACAGGTACCAGGGCGCAGGCAACAGCGTCAGCAGCGGATCCGTCGGCCGCGGATAGGCGCTGGCCGCAAGAGCCGCCGACCACCAGCAGGGCCACAAGAGCAGCTGCCAGCCGATCGGCCGGTCCCAGCGCGCAAGCTGCGCATAAGGCCACAGCCAGCGCGGCAGCACTCGGTAAACCCAATGGCCGCTCGGCGCGTCCGCGACGCGGCCCTGGGCTGCTTTCGACTGGATGGTTTCCATCGTGCTGGAGTGGCAGCAGCGATAAGCGCCGTCAAGCAGCCGCGTTGTCGCTCAGCCAGTGAAAACATCGTGACTGGCGAACCATGCTGTCGCTGTCTCGATGAAGGCGAGTTACGCCTTCGATAGGCCGCAGGCGCGCGTTGTGGGCGAGAACAATGCGCTGCTGGGAAGCACATGAGGGCCGGCCAGAAGTTGCGCGAGGACTGGTTCCCCCTCGTTTTCCGGAGCTGAGTCGGCTTTGGATTGGGCCGGGCGGGATCGGTTCCCTAGCCGGCAAATTGCCTCATTGCGTCTTGATGTGGGCAATCTTCCCGTGTGCAATCGCCCCCCAAAACGCCAACACGCCTTGACCCGTCGCCCTTGGACCAATAGCGGGTTCGGGGAGACGATCAGCAAGAGGTGGCCATGAACGTTCTTCTTCTCGGCTCCGGCGGCCGCGAACATGCGCTTGCCTGGAAGATCGCCGCGTCGCCGCTGCTGACGAAGCTCTATGCTTCGCCCGGCAATCCCGGCATCGGCCGTTTCGCCGAACTGGTCAAGCTGGACATCGCCGACCACTCCACTGTGGCCGCCTTCTGCCAGGAGAAGAAGATCGACCTCGTCGTCGTCGGTCCGGAAGGGCCGCTGGTGGCCGGCATTGCCGATGATTTGCGCGCCTGGGGCATCCGCGTCTTCGGCCCCTCCAGGGCGGCGGCGCGGCTCGAAGGCTCGAAGGGCTTCACCAAGGATCTTTGCGCCAAGTTCAACATCCCGACCGCCGCCTATGGCCGCTTCGGCGATCTCGCCGCGGCCAAGGCCTATGTCGAAAAGACGGGCGCGCCGATCGTCATCAAGGCTGACGGGCTTGCCGCCGGCAAGGGCGTCACCATCGCCATGACGCTGGAGGAGGCGCTTGCCGCGCTCGAGGCCTGTTTCGACGGCGCTTTTGGCTCCGCCGGCGCCGAGGTGGTCGTCGAGGAATATCTGACCGGCGAGGAGGCGAGCTTCTTCTGCCTATGCGACGGCGCCACCGCGCTGCGCTTCGGCACCGCGCAGGACCATAAGCGCGTCGGCGACGGCGATACCGGTCCGAACACCGGCGGCATGGGCGCCTATTCGCCGGCGCCGGTGATGACGCCCGACATGACCGAGCGCACCATGCGCGAGATCATCGAGCCGACGATGCGCGGCATGGCCAATCTCGGCGCGCCTTTCGCCGGCATCCTCTTCGCCGGTTTGATGATCACCGACCAAGGCCCCAAGCTGATCGAGTACAACACCCGCTTCGGCGATCCCGAATGCCAGGTGCTGATGATGCGGCTGAAGGACGACCTGCTCGTCCTGCTCAACGCTGCTGTCGACGGCCAGCTCGCGCATATGTCTGCCCGCTGGAGCGACGACGCGGCACTGACCGTGGTGATGGCGGCGAGGGGTTATCCCGGCACGCCGGAAAAGGGCTCGGTGATCCGCGGTCTCGACGAGGCCGCCAGCGACGGCGCCGAAATCTTCCATGCCGGCACCGCCATCAACGGCGGCGCGCTCGTCGCCAATGGCGGCCGCGTGCTCAACGTCACGGCAACCGGCACCACCGTCGGGGAGGCACAAAAAAAGGCCTACGCGGCGATCGACCGTATCGACTGGCCGCAGGGTTTCTGCCGCCACGACATCGGCTGGCGCGCCGTCGACCGCGAGCAGACCGGCAAATAGGACATCTCACCGTTTCACGGAAACGGCGAAATCTCCCGTCTATTTGTTTTGACGCAGTTTCCGACGAAAACCGCTTCACACTTTTTCTGAAATTGCTCTAATCAGGCAGCCTTGCTTTTGCCCGGTCGCGCCCAGGCCGGCAACCAGTCGCCATGCGCTGCAAGCAGGTCGTCGACCAGCGACCAGATCTGATCGAGATCGAGCTCGGCCGCCGTGTGCGGGTCCATCATCGCCGCGTGGTAGATGTGCTCGCGGCTCTCGCTCATCAGCGCCCGCACCGTCAGCTCCTGGACATTGATGTTGGTACGGATCAGGGCCGTCAGCTGCGGCGGCAGGTCGCCAATGTAAGTGGGCTGGATGCCCGACGCGTCGACCAGGCACGGCACTTCCGCCGCGCAATCGAAAGGCAGCGAGGTGATGCAGCCATTGTTGCGGACATTGCCGTAGACGACCGACGGCTCGCCGGTCCAAACCGAGTTCATGATCGAGGAGGCATATTCCTTTGATTGCTCGACCTCGATCCGGTCGGCCGAGCGGTAGGCCTCCGCCTGGCCCTTCCAGCGCTCGATCTGCTCGATGCACCGCTTCGGATATTCGTCAAGCGGGATGCCGTATTTCTCGATCAGGTCGGGGCGACCTTCCTTGATGAAATAGGGCGTGTATTCGGCGAAATGCTCCGAGCTTTCGGTGACGAAATAGCCGAGCCGGGTCAGCATCTCGTAGCGCACCTTGTTGGGGCAGCGCGGGTTCCAGCCGGGCTTCGGCGCGCGGCCTTCGCGATAGGCGCGGACAAGGTCGGGATAGAGGTCGCGGTAGGAGCCGTCCGGCTGGCGATGCTCGAACTTGAGGTAAAACGCCATGTGGTTGATGCCAGCTGCGCGGTAGCGGATCTCCTCATAGGGAAGGTCGAGGTCGTGCGCCAGCTCCATCGCCGTGCCCTGCACCGAATGGCAGAGCCCAACCTGTTTGATCTGGGGGAATTTCGCGGCGATCGCCCAGGTGTTGATCGCCATTGGGTTGACGTATTGCAGCATGATCGCGTCGGGGCAGACGGCGAGCATGTCCTCGCAGATCCTCCACAGATGCGGCACCGTCCTCAGGCCCCGCATGATGCCGCCGACGCCGAGCGTGTCGGCGATCGTCTGGCGCAGGCCATATTTCTTCGGCACCTCGAAGTCGGTGACGGTGCAGGGCTCGTAACCGCCGATCTGGAAGGCGACGACGACGAAATCGGCGCCGGACAGCGCCTGGCGTTGGTCGAAATAGGTCTCGGCCTTCGCCTTCACGCCGAGGGTCGCGATCAGCTTGTTGACGACGACGGCGCTCTCTTCCAGCCGCTGCGGGTTGATGTCCATCAAAGCGATCGTCGCGCCCGACAGCGCCGGGCGCTGCAGCACGTCGCCGACAATGTTCTTCATGAACACCGTCGAGCCGGCGCCGATGAAGGTGATCCTGGGATTTCTTGCCACTGTGAGCCTCCGGAATATGGTCACGCCACGTCGAAGGCGGCCCGGACGAGCCGTTCGGTGTAGGCGGTCTTGGGACTGGTGAGGACCTCGTCTACGGGCCCCTGTTCGACGATCTTGCCGTGCTGCATGACGATCACGCGGTGGCAGAGCGCCCGCACCACCTTGAGGTCGTGCGAGATGAAGAGATAGCTCAAGCCGCGCTCGTCCTGCAGCTTGCGCAGCAGGTCGATGATCTGCGCCTGGACGGAAAGATCGAGCGCCGATGTCGGCTCGTCGAGCAGGATAAATTCCGGCTCCAGCGCGATGGCCCGCGCGATCGCGATGCGCTGCCGCTGGCCGCCCGAAAATTCGTGCGGAAACCGCGACAGGATGTCGCCGGGCATGCCGGCGCTGACCAGCGCCTCACGCACCCGCTCGATCCGCTCGCGCCGTGTGGCCCCGATCCTGTTCACGACCAAGCCTTCCTCGATGATCTGGCCGATCGTCATGCGCGGGTTGAGCGAGGAGAACGGATCCTGGAAGACGATCTGCATGCGCGAGCGCAGCGGCCGCATCTCGGCGCGCGTGAGATCCTGGATCGGCTGGCCGTCGAAACGGATCTCGCCGCGCCTCGCGTCGAGCAGCCGAAGCAGCGCCTGGCCGAAAGTGGTCTTGCCGGAACCGGATTCGCCGACCAGGCCCAGCGTCTCGTGACGGCAAAGTTTGAGGTCGAGATCGTCGACCGCGACCAACTCGCGCCAGTCCGGCTTCAGGAACGTGCCGTGCCGCAGCGTGAAACAGACGCGCACGCCGTTCGCCTCGAGGATCGTGCTGGACTTTTCGGGCAGCGGCTTCGGCCTGCCGTGTGGTTGGGATGCGAGCAGCCGCTTTGTGTAGGGATGCTGCGGATCGGCGAAGAGCCGCTCGGTGACGTTATGCTCGCGCATTTCGCCATGCTGCATGACATAGACATAGTCGGAGAATTTGCGCACGACGGTAAGATCGTGCGTGATCAGAACCACCGCCATCCGCATTTCTTTCTGCAGATTGCGGATCAGGTTGAGGATCTGCGCCTGGACGGTGACGTCGAGCGCGGTGGTCGGCTCGTCGGCGATCAGCACATCGGGCTCGTTGGCCAAGGCCATGGCGATCATGACGCGCTGCCGCTGGCCACCGGAGAGCTGGTGCGGATACTGCTTGAGGCGTGCTTCGGGTTCGGGAATCTGGACATGCCGCAAAAGCTCGAGCGCTCGCGCCCAGGCCTCTTTGCGGCTCACCTTGCGGTGCACCCTGATCGCTTCGACGATCTGGCTGCCGACCGAATAGATCGGGTTGAGCGAGCTCATCGGCTCCTGGAAGATCATCGAGATACGGTTGCCGCGCAGCTTGCGCCGGGCGCTCTCGGCGAATTTCAGAATGTTCTGTCCGAGATAGTCGACGCTTGACCTCGGCGATACCGTTGCCCGCCGCGACAAGAGCCCCATGACGGTGCGCGCGGTCACCGATTTGCCGGAACCGGATTCGCCGACGATCGCGATCGTCTCACCGCGATAGAGTTGGAACGAGACGTCCTTAACCGCCTCGACGATGCCGTGCTCGACCTTGAAGGCGACTTCGATGTTGCGGGCGTCGATGACCGGCTGGTCGTGGCGTCCGTCATGGTCGAGCCGGACGGCGGGTGCGAAGGATTGGGCAAGCGCGATCGTCGTCATTTCTGCCACCTCAATAGGGATCGACGGCATCGCGCAGGCCGTCGCCCAGCGCGTTGAAGGCAAAGACGGTGACCAGCACGAAGCCGACCGGCGACAGGATCCAGGGATAGGTGCCGATGACCGAATAGGTCGCGGTGTCCTGCAGCATCAGTCCCCAGGAGATCAGCGGTGGCTTCACCGCGAAGCCGAGGAAGCCGAGGAAGGATTCCAGAAGCACCACCGTTGGGATCGCCAGCGTCACGGCGACGATCACGTGGCTCATCACATTGGGAAAGATGTGCTGGATGATGATGCGCCGATCGGTGGCGCCCACCGCCATGGCGGCGCGCACATAGTCGATGCGCGCCAGCGCCAGCGTCTTGCCGCGTACTTCGCGCGACATCTGCGCCCAGCCAAGCGCCGACATGACGATGATGACGAAGGCGAGAAAGACATTGGTCGGCGCGGTGACCGGGATCAGCGTCGTCAGCGCCAGGTAAAGCGGCAGTTGCGGGAAGGCGAGCACCAGTTCGACGAAGCGCTGCATCCAGACATCGAACCGGCCGCCGAAATAGCCGGACACCATGCCGACACTGGTTCCGATCACGGTGATTATGAAGACCACCGTCAGCGCGATCATCAGCGAGACGCGCGAACCATGGATGGCGCGCGACAGCACATCACGGCCGAACTTGTCGGTGCCGAGGAAATGCACCGGCTGGCCGTCCATCGAGCCGAAGAAATGCCGGTTCGCCGGGATGAGGCCGAAGAGTTTGTAGGGCGCGCCCTCGACGAAGAAGCCGAGCAGTCGTGGATGATCGTAATCGGGGCCGACGATCGGCTGGAAGGTCACCGGGTCGAGGTCGGTCGATTCGGCCAGCGCGTAAATTCTTGGCCGCGCGACGAAGTTGCCGTCCTTGTCGTGAAAGCTAGCCATCTGCGGCGGCGCGAAGGCGATATCGGTCGCTTTCGGGTCAAGAGGCGCGAGGAATTCCGCGAACAGGGTCATGAGAAGCAGCAGCACGACCAGGCATAGCCCGGCCATGCCGGTCCAGGAGCGCTTCAGCCGGCGCCAGACAAGCGCGATGTAGCTCTCGTTGCCATGCGCGGCCGGAATCGCGGCTCCTTCGGCGGGTGGCGGGGGTGAGGGATCGCGGGCCAGCATCTAGTGCTCCCCGAACTGGCGCACGCGGGGGTCGAGCAGGACCAGCAGCATGTCGGCGATGATGTTGCCGACGATCAGCGTCGCCGACAGAACCATCATGAAGGTTGCGGTCACATAGACATCGCCCACCGCCATCGAGCCCACGATCGCCGGCCCGACGGTCGGCAGCGCGAAGATGATCGCCGTCTCGATCTCGCCGGTCAGCATGTAGGGCAGCACCACGCCTTGATACATGACCAATGGATGCAGCGCATTGGGCACGGCATGGCGCATCACGACGGCGCCGCCAGTCAGGCCCTTGGCTTTGGCCGTCTCGACATATTGCGCGTTGAGCGTGTCGAGCAGGTTGCCGCGCATGACGCGCATATTGTAGGCGAGCCCGCCGAAGGTCGCGATCGCCACCACCGGCCAGACATGCTTGACCAGGTCGAGGAATTTTGCCCACGACCATGGCGCGCCGCCATATCGCGGCGAGAAGAAGCTGCCGATCTCCGACACGTTGAACTGGAAGACCAGCAGGTAGACGATGATCAGCGCCATCAGGAAGCGCGGCACCGTCATGCCGAGGAAGGAGATGGCCGAGAGCGTCGAGTCGATCCAGGAACACTGGCGGGTCGCCGCCCAAATGCCGAAGCTTATGCCCAGCACCGAGGCGAGCAGGTGGCAGACCAGCGCCAGGAGCAGCGTGCGCGGCAGGCGCTCGCCGACCACGTCCGCCACCGGCCTGTTGTAGTAGAGGCTGTAGCCGAAATCGCCGCGCGTGACGATGCCGCCGATCCAGTTGAGATACTGAACGGGCAGCGGCTTATCGAGGCCGTGTTCTTTCCGGTAGGCCTGGGCCTGTGCATCCGCCTCGGCATAGGAGGCGCCGCCCTGGTTGATGAGCTGCGATTTGATATAGTCGGCATAGTCGCCCGGCGGCGCCTGGATGATGGCGAAGGTGACCAGGCTCAAGATGGCGAGCACGGGAAGCGCCGACGCTATGCGCATGAGCAGGAATCGCAACATGGATGGTCGGCTTCCTTTGCTGGCCGGTCGCTCCCTGGGCGCTACCGGAGATTTGGCTTTGTCCGGCCGCGCCAGCTGGCGCGACCGGAGTTCTCTTCGTCAGGGAGGTTAACTAGTTCATCGGCCCCTTGTCTCCGGGCTTGCCGGGAAGCTCGTCGGGGAAGAGCTCATATTTCGCCTGTTTGTCGGCTGCGACGAAGACGCGTTCGCGGATGATCGAATCCTCGGCCCAGTTGAACATGAAGATCGGCGTTCCCTGCGGGATGTTGGAGAAGCGCTTGTTGACGATCAGCGCGCCGGGATATTCCGTCAGCCCGACATTGTAGACGTGCTCGGTCGAGATCTTCTGGAACTTCTTCATCAGGTCGGCGCGCTGGTCGTTGTCCTGCGTCGTGACGAACTTGTTCACGATGTCGACGAGGTCCTTCTCGAACGGCATCAGGTCGACTTCGCCGCTTTCAGGCGCGCGATGGTTCCAACTGGTCTTGGGACCGACCGGAGCGAGTTGCTCCGTGTTCTGCACAACGGAGGTGAGCTCCTGGTCATTGCGCCGGATCAGCCAGTCGAAGCGGCCGGAATACTGGATCGCGTCGCGCTGCGTGCCGTTGACCCCGTTGAGCACGACCCTCAGCCCAAGCTTCTCCATCTGCGCCACGACGCCCTCGGCAAGGCTCTTGTCGGTGGTGTAGTCATTGTTGACCAGCATCACGATCTCGACGTTCTTGCCGCCGGCGGTGCCCGCCGGGAAGTTCACGAAGCCGTCGCCGTCGGTATCCTTGAGACCGGCCTTGGCGAGCTCGGCCTTGGCCCCTTGGAGATCGAACGGGTAATAAACCGTCGACTTGCGGTCATAGAAGCTGGTGCCGGAGGAGAAGCCGCCGGGATAGATGGCGGTGAACGGTCCCTTGACCAGCGAGTCGCCGAGCGCCTTGCGGTCGATCGCCATGGTTACGGCCTTGCGGAAATCCTCGTTGCGGTTCAATTCGCGGATCGCTTGGCCTCGCTCGTCCGGGTTGCCCCAGCCATTGGCGGAAAAATTCATACGCAGATTGTAGCCGATGAGCCGCGGACCGAAGGCAAGCCGTGCCGGCGCGTTCTTGTCAGCCGCGCGCTTCAGCGAGGCGACGAAGTTCTCGGGCTGCTCGAGATTGGAGAAGTCGCCCGAGCCTGCGACGGCCTGGACGTCGCGATCTGCCCAGGTCGAGAGCTTGTATTGCAGCTCGTTGAGATAAGGCAGTTGGTTCCCCTTCTCGTCGACCTTCCAGTAGTAAGGATTGCGCCGCATGACGATGATGTCGTCCGGGCGGTATTCGACCGGCACCCAGGCGCCCATCACCGGCATGTTCATGTATTCCGGCGGGAAGGCGTTCTTGAACTGGTCGTAGGTGTTCTTCGAATATTTCGGATGCTGCGGCTTCAAAATGTGCGCCGGGCCGGGGCAGAAGGTGCCGTAGGCCATCGCATAGAGATATTGCCTCGGAAACGCTTCCTTGAACGTCCATTCGACGGTGTAGTCGTCGATCTTCTTGAGCGTCGTGCCGACGCCGAAGGTTTCGGGCGTCGCCCCGTTGAGCGGCGACACGTTGGGGTCGACGACCTCGTCGTCCCAGTAGAACATGACGTCGTCGGCGTTGAAGGGCACGCCGTCCGACCATTTGGCGCCTTCGACGAGATGCATGGTCAGCTTGTGGCCGTCTTTCGACCATTCCCAGCTCTTGGCGAGGTTCGGCAGCGGCTCGGTGTCCTTTGCGTCGACCTGGAACAGCGGCGCGGTGCGTGTCAGACATTCGGAAAGCGCGATGTCGATGCCGCCCCAGCCTTGCGTCTGGCCGGCACCGTAGTTCCAGCCTTCCGGCCTGCCGCCGATGACATGGCGCATCGTGTCACCATAGACGCCGATGCCGTCCGGCATGTTGGCGGTCTTGAAGACCAGCGGTTCCTTGGGCAGCCTGTCCTTGAGCGGCGGCAGCTTGCCGGTCTTGACGTATTTCTCCGTCACCCAGTCCGGCTCGTGGTATTCGGGCAGCGCCTTGAACTCCAGGATGGAGTCGCGCGCCACATAATGGATCTTGCCTTCGGCCGGGAATGTCGCCGGCTCCGGCGGGATCGTCGGTTCCGAAGCGAAAGCGGTGAGCGCCGGAATAGATACGCCGAGCACCAGTCCGGCGGCAATGCCAATTCTGTGTAAGTTCCTCATTGTCTCCTCCCAGATGTTTTGAACGTCTGCTGCTTGCCCGCCGCTCGATCTTTATTTTGAGGGCCGTTTCGGCGGTCTGCCTCCTGCAGGTCCGCCTGCCCGAAATCTCAGCCGGCCTGTTTCAGTGCCGCCTTTTCGGCGCGCAGTTCATCGATCGAGCGGACGTTGCGCCGCGCCGCGCCCGCCCATTCGCGGGTCTTGACCTTCGACTTCGCAAGCCGCTCCTTTGCCGCCGGCACGGCGTCGGCATATTGCGGCAGCCAGGCGGCCTGGGCGACGACCATCTCGTCCACCATCTGCCAGACCTCCTCCGGCGTCGACACCGCGCCGACCAGCGGATCGTGCAGCATGGCGAGCTTCAAAAGATCGATGTCGCCGGCGATGGCGGCATGCACCGACATGCGCTGGACGTTGATCGATGACATGCAGGTGGCGGCGCATGCCTCGGGCAGCGTGATGCCGGCGGCCATGTTGATGCCGAACCGATCGACGAAGCCGGGCGACTCGATGATGGCGTCCTGCGGCAGGTTGGTGATCACGCCGTTGTTCTTGACGTTGAAATGGCCGCGATAGACGCGGTTTGTTTCCAGCGCCTCGAGAATGTGGCTGGCATGCTCGTTGGAGCGCCTCGCCGGGTCGATCGGCTTCGACGCCGCTTCGAGGAACTGCGGATACTCGGTTTCGAACCAATTGCGGGTCTCGGTCGAGTAGCGGAGATAGCCGCCGGTCTCGCCATGGATCCAGTCCGACATGTCGATCCAGCGTGTGATCTCGTCGGGGCGCTTGCGGTACCAGGGCAGGTATTCGGACAGATGCCCGTTGCTTTCGGTCGAATACACGCCGAAGCGCTTCAGCACGTCGATGCGCAGCTTCTCCTGCTTCGAATAGACCGGATGCGCTTCGAAGGCGGCGACCAGCTCGTCCTTGCCGATCGCGCGGCCGTTCAGCCTGAGCTCGATGAACCAGGTCTGGTGGTTGATGCCGGAGCAGACATAGTCGAGCTCCCTGGGCGACTTCGCGCCGAGCACCTCGGCGATCTGTTCGGCGCCGTGCTGCACGCCGTGGCAGAGCCCGACCGTGTCGACCTTGCCGTATTCGATCGCGGCCCAGGTGTTCATCGCCATCGGGTTGGCGTAGTTCAGGAACTTGGCGTCGGTCTCGGCTACCTCGCGGATGTCCTTGCAGAAGTCGAGGATCACCGGGATGTTGCGCTGGCCGTAGAGGATGCCGCCGGCGCAGATCGTGTCGCCGACGCATTGGTCGATGCCGTATTTCAGCGGGATGCGGATGTCGTCGGCATAGGCTTCGAGGCCGCCGACGCGCACGCAGCTGATGATGTAGCGCGCGCCTTCCAGCGCCTTGCGGCGGTCGGTCGTCGCCGTCACTTTGGTCGGCAGCCCGTTTGCTTCCACGATCCGATCGAGGATCGCCTGGATCATCCCGAGATTGTGCTCGCTGATGTCGGTCAGCGCGAATTCGATGTCCTTGAATTCGGGCACGCAGAGAATGTCGGTGAACAGCTTCTTGGTGAAGCCGACGCTGCCGGCGCCAATAATAGCGATTTTGAAGCTCATCACCTTCACCTCGATCCAATCGAATGTTAGGCAAGGAGCAGCAAGGGAGGGTATGGCCGCGCGCCGGCAGGCGCGCTCGCCATGTGGAGCCGGAAATCCAGCTCTTTCTCCTCCCGCCCGCTCCTCGTCCGCGGGTCTTTCCCGTTCTTGAGTGAGCCGGATTATGCGCTTATTCGCCAGCGCGGCCAGAGAAGGATTATGCTTTCGAGGGTAATTTTGTGCTGCAGGATCTGATCGCCAATGGAAAGCTGATGCGCACGATCTCGCTGCCGCGCGGGCGCCAGCGCCTGCACGCCATGCCGACCAGCACCGGCTACGAGGTGCGCGAGGACGAGACTTACGACTGGGACGGGCGAAAGCGCGGCCAGACCCCGTTTACCGTGCTCCAGCATACGATCAGCGGCACCGGGCAATTGCGCTATGAAAGCCGCAGTTACCGCCTGCAGGCGAGCGATACGCTGCTGGTGCTGGTGCCGCACAACCATCGCTACTGGCTGGCCAAGGGCGACCGCTGGGAATATTTCTGGATCTCGATGAACGGCGAGGAGGCGCTCCGCGTCCACAAGTCGATCCTCAGCGTCTCAGGTCCCGTGTTCCGGCTGCAGCCGGCGACCATCGATCACCTTGCCGATTGCAGCCTGCGCCTGATCAAGGGCGCCGCCTCGCCGGGCGCGGCCTCGGCGATCGCCTATGAGGCGGCGATGGCGCTTTACGACGATGTCTTCGGCTCGCACGCCTTCGCCGAAAAGCAGAGCGCCATGCAGCCGGTCATCGATCACATAAGCGCCAATCTCGACAAGCCGCTGCCGGTGGCGGAACTGGTCGAAATCAGCGGCCTCAGCCGCGCCCATTTCTCGCGCTGCTTCGCCGAGAGCGAAGGATTGCCGCCGGCCGAATTCGTCCTGCAGCAGCGGCTGCAGCGCGCCGCCAAGCTGCTGACCAAGACCGATTTCCTGCCGGTCAAGGAAGTCGCTGTTCTGTGCGGTTTCGACGACCCCAACTACTTTTCCAAGGTGTTTCGCCGCTGCTACGGCATCACGCCCACACAGTTCCGCACCACCGGCATGTATGCCAGCCTGGGCAATCATCGTTGACGCTGCCGTTGACTACTGCCTGAGGTGGTCGAGCGTCGTCGATGCGGTGCTGACCGGATCGGCGGCCGCGAAGGCGGCGTCGAGCTGTTCGGGCGTGCGCTGTCCGGCTCGTTTCCAGGCGACATATTGCACGATGCCGAAGCTCGGGCGCTGCGGCACGGTCTTGACCACCGGCATGCGGAAACCGTCGCGGAATTTCTCCCAGCGCGCGCCGAGCACCGCGACCATTTCCTCGATGGTCGGCGGCGTCGCCACATCGGCATAGGTGATGGTGACCTTGCCGGCGAGGCCCGCTTCGCGCGGGATCGGCACCGGGATCGAGGCGAGGTAATCCGCCGGCACGTCGATCAGGCCGCCAAAGGCCCATTGCTGACGCAACTCATCGGCTTTCATCGGCGCGACGCTCACGTCGATGTCGTTGGGCGTGCCCGGCACGCGATAGGGGCAGCTGAAGCGGCCGCAATTCGCCTTTGCCGCGAACTGCCAGAGCGCGTAACCCTGCCAGTTGCCCATCGGGAAATGCACGTCGATGTCCGGCTTGTAGCGCGCATACCAGAGCGGCAGCCGCGACAACAGCCGGTAGGTGTAACGGTTGTCGGCGATGTACTGGGCGGTCTTGCCGTTCGAGTAGAGCAACGGGAAGCGGCCGAGGCGGCGATGCACCTGGCGCACGAATTCTTCCGCGTCCTCGAGAGACATCCATTGCGCGGGATCGATGCCCTCGATGTCGAGGGCAATGAGATCGTCCGGCGCCGGCTCGGCGAAATCGATGAAATTGTTGGCCTGCTCGACCGGATTGCCGGGGCGGGCGAGGTGATAGGCGCCCCATTTCAGGCCGAGCGCCTTCGCCACCACCTTGCGCGTCTGGAAAAGCTCGCGCGTCACCGCATGGCGCTTCCACAGCGCCTTGCAGAGCTTCACCTCGGTCTCGTCGCCGAAGCAGAAATAGGGCGGCGGCAGCCCGTCGGACGCCTTGTTTATGAAGCCGACGATGCGTTTGTCGGTGGCAAGCTCAGCCCAGTCGATGGAGTTATATTCGTAGGCGTCGATCACCAGCGCGCGGTCGGCATTCTTCCACGGCTCGGAGAAATCCGAGGCCTTTGCCGCCGTGCCCAGCGCAACCGCAGCCGCGAGAAGCGCCAGGCGGCGAAGAGGGCGCGCCGGCTTTTTCAATCAGGGTGTCCCCACTGACCAGAGGACGATCCTGAACCGCTATGGTTAAGGAAGTGCTGTCAAACCGCGACGTGTTCAGCGCCGGAACAGCGACTGAACCTCTCCGCCCGTGGATGACGAAGTCTACGCTTGCAAAATCCGCGTGTTTGACGTTTACGCAAAAAAAGAAGGACGCAGGCCAACCCCAAGTATGGATGGCCTCGCTTCGGCTACGCGACTACGGTTGGCCGCACTGGAGGAGAAGCAGGCACAATGTATCGCGCACCGGTCGAGGGCATCGCCTTCACGCTGAAGCAGGTAGCCGGCCTGAAGCCGGCGCTGGACGACGGCACCTTCGGCGACCTCGGCGAGGACCTGGTCGACGCGATCCTGGCCGAGGCGGGGCGTTTCGCCAGCGAGGAGGTTGCGCCGCTCTACAAGATCGGCGACGAGCATGGCGCGGTGTTGGATGGCGCTTCTGTCACCACGCCGCCCGGCTGGAAGGAGCTTTACCGGCGCTGGATCGAAGGCGGCTGGAACGCGCTGTCCGGGCCGGCCGAATATGGCGGCCAGGGCCTGCCCACCATGCTCGGCGTCGCCGCGCTCGAAATGTGGAACTCCGCCGCCATGGCCTTCGGCATCGGCCCGACGCTCACCATGGGCGCGGTCGAGGCGCTCGACAAGCACGCCTCCGAGGCGCTGAAGGCCAAATACCTCGCCAAGCTCGTCTCGGGCGAGTGGATGGGCACGATGAACCTGACCGAGCCGCAGGCGGGCTCGGACCTCGCCGCTTTGCGCACCCGTGCCGAGCCTGACGCCGACGGCACCTATCGCATCTTCGGCCAGAAGATATTCATCACCTATGGCGAGCACGATTTCACCGACAACATCGTGCATCTGGTGCTGGCTAGGCTGCCCGACGCGCCCGCCGGCACGCGCGGCATCTCGCTCTTCCTGGTGCCGAAGTTCCTGGTCGATGACGATGGCTCGCTCGGCGCCCGCAACGACGTCTTCTGTTCCGGCCTCGAGCACAAGCTCGGCATCCACGCTTCGCCGACCTGCACCATGATCTATGGCGACGGTTTTGCGGGCATGACGCCCGGCGCCATCGGCTGGCTGATCGGCGAGGAGAACAAGGGGTTGGCCTGCATGTTCACGATGATGAACAACGCTCGCCTTGCCGTCGGCATGCAGGGCGTTGCAGTGGCCGAAACCGCCACGCAGAAGGCGATCGCCTATGCCAATGAGCGCCGGCAGGGCAAGGCATCTGATTATTCAGGGTCCGGCATGGCGCCGATCGTCCATCACCCGGACGTGCAGCGCAATCTTCTCACCATGCAGGCGCTGACGCAGATCGCGCGTGCTATCGCCTATTCCTGCGCGCACGCCATCGACCGTGCCCGTGTCGCCGAGGGCGAGGCCGCCGCTAACTGGCGCGACCGCGCCAATCTCTTGACGCCGCTGGCAAAAGCCTTTTCGACCGATGTCGGCGTCGAGGTCGCTTCGCTGGGGATCCAGGTGCATGGCGGCATGGGCTTTATCGAGGAGACGGGCGCGGCGGCCCTCTATCGCGACGCCCGCATCGCGCCGATCTATGAAGGCACCAACGGCATCCAGGCGATCGACCTCGTCTCGCGAAAATTGCCGCTCGGCGGCGGCGAGCACGTGCATCGCTATATCGGCGAATTGAAAGCGATGGCCGATGCGGTGCGCACCTCCAACATCGAGGGTTTCGGCCGCACCGCCGACAATCTCGATCGCGCGCTTGCCGATCTCGACGAGGCGACCCGCTTCTTGCAAAGGCTGATGGCCGACGGCAAGGCCGATGCCGCGATGGCTGGCGCCACGCCCTATCTGCGCCTGATCTCGCTCGCCGCGGGCGGCGCTTATCTGGCGCAGGGCGGCCTAGCCGACCGCGGCCGAGTCGCGCTTTGCCGCTTCTTTGCCGAAAACCTCCTAGGCGAGACGCGCGCGCTCAAGGAGCGCGTCATCGACGGCGCCGAAAGCCTCGCCGCCGCCGGCAAGGCGCTGATCGCCTGAACAGCCAGTCAGCCGAAGGAACCGATCGTGACCGACCATATCCTCATCGAGCGCCGGGGCGCCGTGCAGATCATCCGCATGAACCGGCCTGAGAAGAAGAATGCGCTGACACGTGCCATGTACGCGAAAATGTCGGCCGCCCTTTCTGAAGGTGACGCCGATCCGACGGTTCGCGTCCATGTCTTCCTCGGCGTGCCTGGTGCCTTTTCCGCCGGCAACGATCTTGCGGATTTCCTGGTGATCGCCACCGGCGGCGAGGGCGGGAATGAGGTGTGGGATTTCCTGATGGCGCTGGCCAAGGCGGAGAAGCCGATGGTCTCGGGTGTCGATGGCATAGCGGTGGGCATCGGCACCACGCTCAATCTGCATTGCGACCTGACCTTCGCCACGCCGCGCACGCTCTTCCGCACCCCCTTCGTCGACCTCGGCCTGGTGCCGGAGGCCGGCTCCAGCCTGCTCGCGCCGCAGATCCTCGGCCGCCAGGGCGCCTTCGCGCTGCTCGGTCTCGGCGAAGGTTTTTCGGCTGAGCGCGCCAAGGCCGCCGGCCTGATCTACGATGTGGTCGTGGAAGACGAGCTGGAAGGCGCGGTGCTGGCTGCGGCGGCCGAGATCGCCGCCAAGCCGCCGCAGGCGCTTAAGATTGCCCGCGATCTGATGCGTGAGCCGCGCGAGGAACTCGTCGCCCGCATCAAGCTCGAGAGCGAGCATTTCCGCGAGCGGCTGAAGTCCGACGAGGCGCGCGCCGCGTTGACCGCCTTCATGACCCGCAAGAAAGGCTGAAAAATCTCCGCTCTCGGCGACATCAGGGGTAGAGCCGCGTCTTGTCCCAGCCGCCGGCGTCGTTTTTCGAGAACACGATGCGGTCATGCAGCCGGAACGGCCGGTCGTGCCAGAACTCGATCGTCTGCGGCAGGATGCGGAAGCCCGACCAGTGTTTCGGCCGCGGGATTTCGCCGATCGCATAGCGCGCCGTGTATTCGGCCACCGCCTTCTCCAGCGCGAAGCGGCTTTCCAGCGGCCGCGACTGTTTCGAGGCCCAGGCGCCGATGCGGCTGCCGCGCGGCCGCGTCGCATAATAGGCGTCGGCCTCGGCGTCGCTGACGATCTCCACCGGCCCGCGCACGCGCACCTGGCGGCGCAGCGATTTCCAGTGGAAGCACATCGCCGCCTTCATGCTGCCAAGAATCTCGCGGCCCTTGGCGCTCTCGAAATTCGTGTAGAAGACAAATCCCCTTTCGTCCAACCCCTTGAGCAGCACCATCCGCACATCCGGCATGCCGTCGGCGTCGACGGTTGCCAACGCAACGCCGTTGGGGTCGTTGATCTCGCTCTTGACGGCGTCGTCCAGCCACTCGGCAAACAGCCGGAACGGCTCCAAAGCCTCGGCGAAGTCACCGCTTGTTAACTCACTTTCGTTCATAGTTTTCCAAATTTTTAACGTTGCGGGAGGAGTTCGCCGATTGTCGCGTATCGCGCAAGCTTTTGACAGCGGGCAATGGAGCGTTATTGCTTCGGCCAGCGCCAAGGCTGCGTTGCTGACATTGGCGCTTCCGCTCGCGGCCTGTGGCGCCGGCGGCTTCAGCCTCGAGAAGGCGGAGGTTGACCGCTCGATCATCACCTCCAGCGCGCCGTCCGCGCCCGCCGTGCCGGCAAGCAGCGACAACGACTCGGACCAGACCACGATTGGCAATGCGGTGTCTTCCGCCGACATCCAGGAGCTCGGCGGCCAGGCGGTGCCATGGGCCAATGCCGGCACCGGCTCGCGCGGCTCGATCACCGAGCTGGTGGAACTCAAGGATGGCGGCTTGACCTGCCGCCGCTTCAACGCGACGCGGGAAAGTTTCGATGGCGTCGCCATGTACCAGGGCGAGCTCTGCATTGCCGACGCCGGAGGCTGGCGCATGCAGGAGTTCAAGGCGCTCTAATTTCACTCTCCATTGGCATCTTGCACCACTGGAATTTCTTCCTATGCGAGCGCATATAGAGGGCAACTGTGGACCCAATCTCTCTTTCAGGCAGGAAGCATGCGCGACCCCTATGAGGTGCTGGGCGTTGCCAAGAACGCCTCGGCCAAGGAAATAAAATCGGCGTACCGCAAGCTCGCCAAGCAGCATCATCCGGACCAGAATCCGAATGATCCGAAGGCGAAAGAGCGTTTTGCGGCCGCCAACCAGGCCTATGAGATCGTCGGCGACGAGAAGCGCCGCGCAGCTTACGATCGCGGCGAGATCGACGCCGACGGCAAGCCGAGATTCCAAGGCTTCGAGGGCGCGCCCGGCGGCGATCCGTTTGCCGGGTTCCGCCGTCAGCAGGGCCCGGGCGGGGCGCATTTCGAATTCCGCACCGGTCGTCCGGGCGGCGATCCATTCGACGGCAACAGCGATATCTTCAGCCAGATCTTCGGGGAGGCCTTTTCGGGTGGGCGGGGTCCAGGCCGTGGCGACCGTCGCCAGCCGGTCCAGGCGCCCGACCTCAATGTCACGCTGGACATCACCGTCGAAGAGGCGGCCACCGCGGAGAAGGTGACGGCGATGTTCCCTGACGGCCGCAAGATGGCGGTCAAGCTTCCCGCCTATGTCGAGGAGGGCCAGACCATCCGCCTGAAGGGTCAGGGCGAGCAGGGGCCCGGCCAGCCGGGCGACGCGCTGGTCAAAATTCACATTCGCCGCCATCCGCGCTATCGCATCGAGGGCCGCGACCTGCATGTCGACCTGCCTATCGAACTCGCCGACGCGGTGCTCGGCGCCAAGGTGGCCGTCGAGACGCCGACCGGCAAGCTCGCGGTCAACGTTCCCGCATGGTCGAGCTCGGACAAGGTGTTGCGCCTGAAGGGCAGGGGCCTGCCGGAAAAAGTAGGTGGCCATGGCGATCTCTACGCCCATGTGCGGCTGATGCTGCCGGAGGGTGGAGACGCCGATCTCGAAGTCCTGATGCGTAAGCGGAAAGGCTGATCGAAGCGGTTTTCTCCTCAAGCCAGTCTGTTTTCGACGCTTGAAGGGGCCCTGTGCCTGTGCGATAGGGCTCCACAAAGCAGACATTCTTGCGGAGAATTGCGCACATGGCGGGTGGACAGGGCCTGATGGCCGGTAAGCGAGGCCTCATCCTTGGCGTCGCAAACAATCGGTCGATCGCTTTCGGCATCGCCAAGGCTTGCGTCGATCACGGCGCCGAAATCGCGCTGACCTATCAGGGCGAGGCGTTCAAGAAGCGCGTCGAGCCGCTGGCGGCGGAACTCAACGCGCATGTCGCCGGCCATTGCGACGTGACCGATCCGGAAAGCCTGGACGCAGTCTTTGCCGACATCGCCAAGCACTGGGGCAAGCTCGACTTCCTCGTCCATGCCATCGCCTTCTCGGACAAGGACGAGCTGACCGGCCGTTATGTCGAGACGACGCGCGATAATTTCCTGCGCACCATGGATATTTCGGTGTTTTCCTTCACCACCATCGCCAAGCGCGCCGAGCCGCTGATGAGCGAAGGCGGCTCGCTGCTGACGCTGACCTATTACGGCGCCGAGAAGGTTATGCCTCACTACAACGTCATGGGCGTCGCCAAGGCGGCGCTCGAGGCCAGCGTGCGCTATCTCGCCGTCGACCTCGGCGCCAAGAAGATCCGCGTCAACGCCATCTCGGCCGGCCCGATCAAGACCCTTGCCGCCTCCGGCATCGGCGACTTCCGCTACATCCTCAAATGGAACGAGTACAACGCGCCGCTTAAGCAGACGGTGACGCAAGAAGAGGTCGGCGATTCCGGCGTCTACTTCCTGTCGGACCTGTCGCGCGGCGTGACCGGCGAGGTCCATCACGTCGATTCCGGCTACCATGTCGTCGGCATGAAGGCGGTCGACGCGCCCGACATCTCGACCGTCAAGGACTAGTTCTCTCCGCCTGTCTATTCGTCCAGGCCCTGGCCCGACCTCCGGAGACCTGATGTATCCGCTCGTCTACATCGCGCGCCACGGCCAGACGCAGTGGAACGCCGAGGGTCGGCTGCAAGGCCAGGCGGATACCGATATCAACGAACTTGGCCGCGAGCAGGCGACGCAAAACGGCCGACGGTTGGCGGACCTTATCGGAAACGCTGCGGATTTCGACTTTGTCGCCAGCCCGATGCGGCGCACGCGCGAGACGATGGAGCTGATGCGCGCGGCGATGGGTCTCGACCCGCTCGCCTATCGCACCGATCCGCGCTTGGTGGAGCTAAGCTTCGGCGACTGGCAGGGTTTCACCTTTGCCGAACTCGAAAAGCGTGTCCCGGGTTCGACCAAAAGCCGCCGCGCTGCGAAGTGGGATTTCCAGCCGCCCGGCGAGGGCGCCGAAAGCTACGAGATGCTGCTCGAGCGGATAAAACCCTGGTTCGACGCGCTTCGCCAGCCGACCGTCTGCGTCACCCATGGCGGGATCATGCGCTGCTTCTTCCGCTTCGTCACCGGCATTTCCAAGCAGGAAGCCGCCAGCCTCGACGTACCGCAGGACCGCCTGCTACGGCTCGAGGGCCGCACCCTGGAGTGGCTGTAGGGCCTGCGTTTCAGGCCGTGTGTTGGAGGTCGGCCGAAGGCCTCGAACGTCGCCATCCCGGAATCTGCGTTTGCGTCGCTGCGCCCCTTACTTCGCTCCAGGATGACGAAGCGTTGGGCGCTCGGACTATTGGCAAAGGTGTCCTCTACCAACGTACTGCTACCAACGTACTGCGCCGTCCGCCAAGACCTCGCGGCGCAGATGATCCTAGTCGCTGTCCGGCAGCTGCATATCGGTCACGACATTCTCGCCATTGGTCACGTCGTAGGCGAGGACGATATCCATGCCGGGCTTCAGCGCGTCGAGATCGGTTTCGGCGTTGAGCTTGTAGGACTTTCCGTCGTCCAGCGTCAGCGTCAGCGTGTCCTTGTCGACCTTCTTGATCAAGCCTTCGGTCTGGCCGGCGAACGCGGCAGCGGTGGAAATGAGCAACATGGCGCAGGCGGCGCCAATCAGGGTACGCATCGTCGTCCTCTTTGGTCATTGCGCCGGCATGAGCAACGGCGGATCCTCAACGGCGGATGGAAGAGAGCAGAAACCAACCGAATGTGTCAAAACTAAATCCTCCAGATCACAGATTGATGCATCCGATCACCGTTTGACCGCTGTGGAAAACGCCAATAGAAGGCACGCTTGAACCGGCGAACCGGGTCCGCGCCGGGCAGGGCGTTTTTTCCATGTCTCACAACACCTTCGGCCATCTTTTCCGCGTCACCACCTGGGGTGAAAGCCATGGCGCCGCTCTTGGCTGCGTTGTCGACGGCTGCCCGCCCGGGATCCGCTTCAAGCGCGAGGACATCCAGGCCGAGCTCGACCGGCGCCGCCCGGGCCAGTCGCGCTTCGTCACCCAGCGCCGCGAGCCGGACGAGGTCAAGATCCTCTCCGGCTTCATCCTCGACGAGGACGGCGAGACGATGATCACCACCGGCACGCCGATCTCGATGCTGATCGAGAATGTCGATCAGCGCTCCAAGGACTACGGCGAGATCGCGCGCCAGTACCGGCCGGGCCATGCCGATTACACCTATGAGATCAAATACGGGTTGCGCGACCATCGCGGCGGCGGCCGCTCCTCGGCGCGCGAGACGGCAGCCAGAGTGGCGGCCGGCGCGCTGGCACGCAAGGTGGTGCCGGGCATGGTGGTGCGCGGCGCCCTGGTCTCGATGGGTGAAAAGTCGATCGATCGCGCCAATTGGAACTGGAATTTCATCGGCGATGCGGAAAACCCGTTTTTCACCCCTGACCCGGCCTCGGTTCCGGTCTTTGCCGCCTATCTCGACGGCATTCGCAAGGCCGGCTCGTCGGTCGGCGCGGTGATCGAGATCGTCGCCGAAGGTGTGCCGGCGGGCCTCGGCGCGCCGATCTATGCCAAGCTCGACCAGGACATCGCCTCCGGCCTGATGTCGATCAACGCCGTCAAGGGCGTCGAGATCGGCAACGGCTTCGAAGCCGCCCGCATCACCGGCGAAGAGAATGCCGACGAGATGCGGATCGGCAATGACGGCAAGCCGGTGTTTTTGTCCAACAATGCCGGCGGCATCCTCGGCGGCATCTCGACCGGCCAGGCGATCGTCGCCCGCTTCGCCGTCAAGCCGACCTCCTCGATCCTGACACCGCGGAAATCGATCGACAAGGACGGCAAGGACGTCGAGGTCATGACCAAGGGCCGCCACGATCCCTGCGTCGGCATCCGCGCCGTGCCGATCGGCGAAGCCATGGTTGCCTGCGCGATTGCGGATCATTATCTGCGGCATAGAGGACAGACGGGAAGGCAGTAAGGCAGTAGGTGAGTATGTTACGTCGCATTCGGCGACGCCAAACTTTTTCCTTTTCCCTACTCCCTTACTGCCCTATTCCCCAAGCGAGCTAGCGAGCGTCCATGCCATACGACCAGAAGAAGATCGTCGAAGCGATCCGCGCTTTCGAGCGCGGCGAGATCGTCGTCGTCATGGACGATGACGGGCGCGAGAACGAGGGCGACCTGATCGTTGCCGCCGTGCACTGCACGCCGGAAAAGATGGCCTTCATCGTCCGCAACACCTCCGGCATCGTCTGCACGCCGATGCTGCGCGAGGACGCAAGGCGGCTGAACCTTGCGCCCATGGTGGCCGACAATGATTCCGCCCACACCACGGCTTTTACCGTCAGCGTCGACTTCAAGCACGGCACCACGACGGGTATTTCGGCGGACGACCGCACGCTCACCGTGCGTAACCTCGCCAATGGCAATGTTGGTGCCTCCGACTTCGTGCGGCCCGGCCACATCTTCCCGCTGATCGCGCGCGAAGGCGGTGTCTTGATGCGCTCGGGCCATACGGAAGCCGCTGTCGACCTGTGCAAACTCGCCGGGCTGCCGCCGATCGGCGTCATCTCCGAACTGGTCAACGACGACGGCACCGTCAAGCGTGGACCTGAGGTGCAGGCTTTCGCCGCGCAGCACGGGCTGAAGCAGGTTTCGGTCGCCGATCTCATCGCCTATCGCCAGCGCAAAGAAACGCTGGTCGAGCGCGTCGCCTGCTCCGACATCGAGACGCCCGGCGGCAAGGCGCAGGTCTTCACCTACATGCTGCCCTGGGATTCCATGCACCATGTCGCGGTCGTCTTTGGCGACATCCGCGACGGCGAGGAGGTGCCGGTGCGGCTGCATTCGGAAGACGTCGTCACCGACGTCTTCGGCACCAGCCACCGCTTGGACCACATCATGGAGGCGATGGGCGAGCGCAAGCGTGGCGTCATCGTCTACCTGCGCGAAGGCTCGGTCGGCGTCGCCCATCAGGAGCGCAAGCGGCCCCAGAGCGGCGACCGCGAGGATCACGAAGAGGCGCGCCGGCGCGAGAACGAGTGGCGCGAGATCGGGCTCGGAGCGCAGATCCTCAAGGATCTCGGCATCTCCTCGATCAACCTGATCGCCTCGCGCGAGCGCCACTATGTCGGGCTCGAAGGATTCGGCATTCACATCGCCAAGACGGAAATTCTCTGACGTTTCGGCCGACAGGGCGACGGAGAAAAACGATGGCCGCGCCATTGCCTGTCAGCCAGCAGACCGAACGACTGCTGCTGCGCCGGCCCAAACAGGCGGATCTGGAGTTTCTGGCCGATCTTTTCTCGCGCCCCGAACTGGTGGCGCATCGCCCCGACCCGACGCCGGACACGCCGCAGCAGAGTGCCGCAAGGCTCGCTCGCGACATCGATCATTGGGAGAAGCACGGATTTGGTCGCTGGGCGGTCGAAGCCAATGAGAAACTGATCGGCTTCGGCGGCGTCACCTTATCGAGCGATTTCGATGGGCTGAACCTGTCCTATCATCTTCACCCCGAGACCTGGGGGCATGGCTACGCGACGGAACTGGTTCGGGGGAGCTTGCACGCGGCTTTCGGCCCCTTGCGCGCCGGTCGGGTGATCGCACTGGCGCGTCCCGCCAATCCGGCATCGCGGCGCGTGCTGGAGAAATGCGGCTTCGTCTTCGAGCGGGAGATCATGCTCCATGGCGCGCCGACGGGGCTTTACGCATTCCCGGCGGCGAAGTTCGTTCCAAAGCAGGACATATAGCCAGCCAGCACCGGATGCATCGGTATCATCCAGCCGGAACAATCGCCGCTTCGCATTCATCCGGGGCGCAGTCCGGCGTCGCCAGCCGACACTGGCCGGCGAGCACGGTGACCAAAGCGACCGAGCCTGCCGCCACCGACACCCAGAACCCGTTCTGCGGTCCAAAAGTGTCGACCATCCAGCCGGCGGCGAAGGAGCCAAGCGCCATGCCGATGCCGATCCCGGTGGTCACCCAGGTCACGCCTTCCGTGAGCATTGCCGCCGGCACGTGGCGTTCGATCAGTCCAAAGGCGGTGATGAAGGTCGGCGAGATGGCAACGCCGCTGACGAACACGGCAAGCGCCAGCGTCGGCACCGTGTCGGCAAGAAGCAGCGGCAGAGTGGTAAGCGCGATGACGGCGACCGCTATCGCGAGTTGGCGTTGCAGCGGCGTGCGCAGGCTGAGCGCGCCGACGATGATGCCGAGCACGAAGGATCCCAGTGCATAGACGCCGATGACGAGGCTGGCTGCTTCGGGCTGGCCGAGCTCTTCGGTAATGGCAACGGTGGTGACTTCCGTGGTTGCGAAGGTCGCGCCGACGAAGATCAGCGCGACGGTGATGATCTGCACCGGCCGCAGGCGGATCGCCGAACCGGCCGCGCCATCCTCGGCCGGGCGAATGGGCGGTTCCGTCGGACGCTGCAGCAGGAATGCCGCCGAGCCGAAGGCGAGCAGCAAGGTGCTCACCACCATCCCGGCTTCCGGGAACAGCGCGGCGCTCAAGCCCACCGACAGCGATGCCCCAGCGACATAGACCAGCTCGTCCGCGGCCGATTCGAAGGCGAAGGCCGTATTGAGCTCGGGGCGGTCGCGAAAAATCTCGGTCCAGCGCGCCCTGACCAGCGCCGGGATGCTCGGCATTAAGGCGGCAAGCAGCGACGATAGGAACAAGGTCCACACCGGCCAGTGCTGGTTGGCCGCGACGATCAAGGTCGCGAAGGCAAGCGCCGAGACAAGTGTCGTCGGCACTGCAATCCGGCTCTGGCCGAGGCGGTCGACCAGCCGCGAGACCTGCGGCGACAGGAAGGCGTTGACCAAAGCGTATGTGGCCGAGACGGCGCCGGCCAGCCAGTACTCGCCATGCGTTTGCGACAGCATCGCCACAATACCGATCGGCGCCATGGCGATCGGCAGCCGGGCGATGAAGGCTGCCGCGGCGAAGCTCTTCGTGCCAGGAGCCCGAAAGATTTCCGAATATGGGTTTCGCATGGTCCCGTTCCTCGACAAGGGAAGGCGCCGCAACTACATACGCAGCGTATGAATGTCAAATAGTTCATACGTCGCGTATGTCAATTAGCATACGACGCGTATGTGAATAAGGCCAGGAGCCATGCACAAACCCCGCAAGGAGATGATCGCCGAGACGCGCGCCAAGCTGATCGCGGCCGCGCGCCATGCCTTCGGCACGATCGGCTATGCCGAGGCCTCGATGGACGATTTCACCGCTTCGGCGGGTCTGACGCGCGGCGCGCTCTATCATCATTTCGGCGACAAGAAGGGGCTCCTGCAGGCGGTGATCGCCGAAATCGACGCCGAGATGGCGGCGCGGGTGAACGAGGTGGCCTCGCGGGCGCCTACTCGCTGGCAGCATTTCGTCGACGAATGCACCACCTATATCGAGATGGCGCTTGAGCCGGAAATCCAGCGCATCATGTTCAGGGACGGCCCGGCCGTGCTCGGCGATCCGGCTCAGTGGCCCAACGCCAGCGCCTGCACGGCTTCAATGACCGATCACCTGTCAAAGCTGCAGGAGGAGGGCGTCGTCGTTCCCGATCTCGATCCCGAGACCGCAGCGCGGCTCATCAACGGCGCCAGTAGCCAGGCCTCGCAGCGCATCGCCAATGCCAAGGATCCGGAAGCGACGTCGAAGAAGGTTGTGGCGGCGTTCAAGCAGCTGCTGGAAGGCCTGAAAACCAAATAGCATCCGGTCGCGGCGTTGCGGGCAATCACTCGGGTCCGCGCTGCCTCAGACAATTGTCCCCCGCTCAAAATCCCTCCGACATTGACTTTGGCAGGAGCGAGCGCATCCTCTCCCGCCAATTCTCTGAGGCGGAGGGTCGGGGCCATGTGGGACTTCAGCATCGGCCGGTCGGTGTCCATCATGATGCGGACGTGGCCGTTCATCGTCTTTCGCATCATCGTCTATTTCGGCATCACGGTGGCCTACATAACAGCGACCGGCACCGGCGCCAGCGTCGGTTACGGCGTCGGCCACATCTCGACCGATCCGGACGGGCCGATGTCCTTTGCCTTGTGGGGTGGGGTGGTCGGCTTCGGCGTGGTCTCGATCGCCGTCTACTGGATCCGCGAATACATTCTCTATGTGCTCAAGGCAGGCCATATCGCCGTCATGGTCCATCTGATCGACGGGCAGGACGTTCCCGACGGCCAGGGCCAGATCGCCTATGCGCGCGAAGTGGTGACGAAGCGCTTCGCCGAGGCCAACATCCTTTTCGTCGTCGACCAGCTGGTGAAAGGCGCCATCCGCGCCATCACAGGGCTGATCGGCGGCGTTGCTGCGTTCCTACCCATTCCAGGCTTAAGCGGTCTGGTGAGCTTCATCAATACCGTCATCCGCCTGTCGCTGACCTATGTCGACGAGATCATCCTCGGCTACAACATCCGCACCAATTCCAACTCGCCTTTCGAGACCGCCAGGCAAGGCGTCGTGCTCTACGCGCAGAACGGCAAGTTGATGGTCAAGAACGCCGTCTGGCTGGCGGTGATCATGTGGGGCGTTTCCTTCGTCATCTTCCTTTTGATGCTGGCGCCCGCCGCCGCGATCCTCTGGGCCATGCCGGGCCAGCTTGCCGGCTGGGCCTTCGTGTTGGCCATCGTCTTCGCCTGGGCCTTCAAGGCGGCTTTCATCGAGCCCTTCGCCATCGCTTCGCTGATGCAGGTCTACTTCGCCACCATCGAGGGCCAGGTCCCCAATCCGGAATGGGACCGGCGCCTGGCCGAAGCCTCGTCCAAGTTCAGGGAATTGCGCGACAAGGCGCTCAGCCCCTTCGGCGGCTCGCGCTGGGATTCGCCAAGGACCGCTTGAGCAGCAGCCCCGGCCACGAAGGCCGCCTGATCACGGCTTCGCCCCTTCACGGGAACCAAGGCGAGCGATCGCCGATTTGAGCGGCGCCTCGCCGGCGCCGCAAAAGGTCTCGCTCATCACCAACTCGGGCAGCGGCAGGCGCTTGCCCCAGCCATGCGCTTCGAGGTCGGGCCTCGGCGCGAATTCCGAGACGCGGCCGACGCAGAGATAGGCGATCGGCGTGACGTGCTCGGGGATCGACAGCAGTCGCTTCAGCGCTTCGGGCTCGATGATGCTCACCCAGCCGACCCCGACGCCTTCCGCCCGCGCCGCGAGCCAGAAATTCTGCACCGCGCAGACGGTGCTGTAGAGGTCCATCTCCGGATTGTGCCAGCGCCCGAGCGGCGAGTTCTTCGAGCGCTGGCGGTCGCAGGTGATGCAGAGGTTGAGCGCGCTTTCGCAGATGCCCTCGAGCTTCAGCTTGCGGTAGAGCGCCCGCCGCTCCACCTCGATCGCCGGCAGTTCCTGTTCGCGCGCGGCCAAAAACAGGTCGCGCACCTGCCGCCGCCTTGTGGCGTCCCGGATGACGATGAAGTTCCAGGGCTGCATGTAGCCGACCGACGGCGCGTGGTGTGCCGCGGTGAGCAGCCGCGCCAAAACGCTGTCGTCGAGATCGTCGGCAAGGAAATGGCTGCGCACGTCGCGCCGGGTGAACATGGCTCGGTAGACGGCGTCGCGCGCCAATTGGTCAAAGTCATCGCCGCCGGCGGCGGCTGTTCGTGCCTGCATCGCTTGTCCCCTTGCGATAAGCAGTCCTCCGCCTGACCATGCGGATGACCATGTCTGCCGGGCCGGTCTTCTGGCTCGGGATCGACCCGCATCCGGCGCCTTCCCGTCTGGGACAGTGGCGTTTGCCGGCGCGGTCCCCCTCACAGCGTTGGGCACGCCACGGATTTCAACCGTGTTCCCGATTCTCCCGCGTTGCGGGCACCAGGCAGCGACGCGACCTTATCGCGAAGCCGAAGCCGGGCCAATGCCGCCAGCGACACGATTGGGCGCGATTTCCCCAATCATTCGGCGCTGAAACATGGCTATCCGTGCGACAGGTGCCTAGATTAGGCGCCATGACCACTCGTCTCTACACTCATCCGGTATTCCTGGAACACCTCACGCCGCCCGGCCACCCCGAGCGGCCCGACCGTTTGCGCGCCATCGAGCGCGTGCTCGACGACGAGGCTTTTTCGGCCCTCGACCGCGTCGAGGCGCCGGAAGGCGACGAGGCGACTATCCTTTACGCGCATCCGGAGGATTTCGTCGGCCGTGTCCGCGCTGCGATTCCCGAGACGGGGATCGTCTCGATCGATGCCGACACCAGCGCCAGCCCGAAAAGCTGGCATGCGGCGGTGACGGCGATCGGCGCGGCGAACGCCGCCGTCGACGATGTGTTCGAGGGCCGTGCCGCCAATGTCTTCGTTGCCGCGCGTCCGCCCGGCCATCACGCCGAAAAAGCGACCGCGATGGGCTTTTGCCTGTTCAACACCGCGGCGATCGCCGCCCGTTATGCGCAGGAGAAGCATCTGGCCGAGCGCGTCGCCATCGTCGATTGGGATGTGCATCACGGCAACGGCACGCAGGACATTTTCTGGGACGATCCGTCGGTGCTCTATTGCTCGACCCACCAGATGCCGCTTTATCCGGGCACCGGTGCCAAGAGCGAGACCGGCGCCGGCAACATCGTCAACGCGCCGCTTGCGCCGAGCACCGGCAGCGACACGTTCCGCGACGCCTTCCTGTCGCGCGTGCTGCCGTCGATCGACGCCTTCCAGCCGGATCTGATCATCATTTCCGCCGGTTTCGATGCGCACCATCGCGATCCGCTGGCCGCGATCAACCTGACCGAGGATGATTTCGACTGGGCGACCGGCCAGCTGATGGAGCGCGCCGGGCGCCACAGCGGCAACCGGCTCGTCAGCCTGCTGGAGGGCGGTTACGATCTGCAAGGATTGGCATTTTCGGTCGCCGCCCATGTCGGGCGGCTGATGAAGGGATGAATGATGGCTGATGAAGCTAACCAAGACGTCAAGGCGATGAGCTTCGAACAGGCGCTCGACGCGCTGGAGAAGATCGTCGATGATCTGGAGCGCGGCGACGTTCCGCTCGACCAGTCGATCAAGATCTACGAGCGCGGCGAGGCGCTGAAGGCTCATTGCGACCGCTTGCTCAAGGCCGCCGAGGACAAGGTCGAGAAGATCAGGCTCTCGCGCGACGGCAAGCCGGTTGGAACGGAGCCGCTCGACGCCGAGTGAGGTGTATTGATATTCAGGTGAGGCCGCCTGCAAACGCGGCTTTCTGCGGTTCCGGTGCTCACGTCCTTCAAGTACGCTCCGGTCCGGTTCTCGGAACCCGCCATTTTCGGCTCGGTCTGACCTGAATCTCAACACACCTCGGTGCACAATGTCAGACCGGTTCGGGCAGAAAGCAGGTAAGGAGTTAAAGCATGTGCCGAAACATCAAGACCCTGTTCAACTTCGATCCGCCGGCGACCGACGACGAGGTCCATGACGCGGCGCTGCAGTTCGTGCGCAAGCTGAGCGGCGCGACCAAGCCGTCCAAGCGCAACGAGCATGCCTTCAACCACGCCGTCGAGGCGATCGCCGCCGCCGCGCGCGAGCTGCTTGACAGCCTCGAAACCACCCAGCATCCGCGCAACCGCGAGGAAGAGGCCGCCAAGGCGAAGGCCCGATCCGCGCTCCGCTTCGCCTGACGCCGGTCATGAGCTTCTTTCCGGGCAACGATCCCGAGGCCGGCGACGCCTTCGCCTGCGACCAGATCGAGTTGATGGTCATTCCCAACGCCAAGGACATTGGTGGCTTCGAGGTTCGCCGCGCCTTGCCGACGGCGAAACGCAGGCTGGTCGGTCCGTTCATCTTCTTCGACCGCATGGGCCCGGCCATCCTGCGTGCCGGCCACGCGATCGACGTGCGCCCGCATCCGCATATCGGGCTGTCCACCGTCACCTATCTGTTCGACGGCAAGATCAGGCATCGCGACTCGCTCGGCACCGAAATGGTGATCGCGCCGGGCGACGTGAATTTGATGACCGCCGGCCGCGGCATCGTTCATTCCGAGCGCACGCCCGAGGAATTGCGCGGCGCGCCGATGTCGATTTCCGGCCTGCAAACCTGGCTGGCGCTGCCGGACAGCAAGGAAGAAATCGCCCCGGTGTTCGCGAACACGTCGGTCGTCCAACTGCCCGAAATCGATGCCGAGGGCGTTAGCGGCCGCGTCGTCATCGGCGAATTTTCCGGGCTGCGCTCGCCCGTCGCGACCGCCTCGGAAACGCTCTATGCCGATCTGCGGCTGGCGGCGGGCGCCAGCGTCAAAATCCCCGGCGACGCCGAGGAACGCGCCATCTACACGCTGGAGGGCGAGGTTTCGATTGCCGGCGACCGTTTCCCGGCCGAGCGGCTTTTGGTGTTCAAACCGGGCGAGGAAATCGTCGTGTCGTCCGAGCGCGGCGCGCATTTCATGCTGTTCGGCGGAGCGTCGCTGGGCTCCAAGCGTTATATCTGGTGGAATTTCGTTTCGTCCTCGAAAGAACGCATCGAGCAGGCCAAGGAAGAATGGAAGACGGGCCGCTTCGATATCGTTCCTGGCGATGAGGAAGAATTCATTCCGCTGCCGGAAGGTTAGCGCAGAATGGACATTCTGCGCCGGGCGCGTCACTGACACGCATTTACATTGGCGCGCCGTCAGCCTATCTCGCGCATAGCAAAGCGCATATTTGAAGGTTAACCCAAGGTTAAGTTGACAGGCCGTCCCAGAGTGAACCCGAAGCCTGACACGCCGCTCCTCGACAAAGTCCGCATTCCCGCGGATTTGCGGGCGCTTGATGAAAGCGAGCTGCCGCAGCTGGCGACCGAACTGCGCGCGGAGCTGATCGACGCGGTGTCGCACACCGGCGGCCATCTTGGCGCCGGTCTCGGCGTCGTCGAGCTTACGGTTGCGCTGCACTATGTCTTCAACACGCCGGAAGACCGGCTGATCTGGGACGTTGGCCACCAGGCCTATCCGCACAAGATCCTGACCGGCCGCCGCGACCGCATCCGCACGCTTCGCCAGGAAGGCGGTCTCTCCGGCTTCACCCGGCGCGCAGAGAGCGAATACGACCCCTTCGGCGCAGCGCATTCCTCGACTTCGATTTCGGCCGGCCTCGGCATGGCGATGGGCCGCGACCTTTCGGGCGGCCGCAACAATGTCATCGCCGTCATCGGCGACGGCGCCATGTCCGCCGGGATGGCCTATGAGGCGATGAACAACGCCGGCGCGCTCAATGCCCGCCTGATCGTCATCCTCAACGACAACGACATGTCGATCGCCCCGCCGACCGGCGCGATGAGCGCCTATCTGGCGAGGCTTGCCTCCGGCAAGACTTATCTCGGCCTGCGCGATTTCGGCAAGAAGCTGACCTCCTATCTCGGCAAGCGCGCCGACAGCGCCATCACCCGCGCCGTCGAGCACGCGCGCGGTTACGTCACCGGCGGCACGCTGTTCGAGGAGATGGGATTCTTCCACATCGGCCCGATCGATGGACACAATTTGGAGCACCTGATCCCGGTGCTGAAGAACGTCCGCGATAATGGCGACGGGCCCATTCTGATCCATGTCGTCACCCAGAAGGGCAAAGGCTACGGGCCGGCGGAGGCCGCCGCCGACAAGTATCACGGCGTCAACAAGTTCGACGTCATCACCGGCGCGCAGGCGAAAGCGCCGGCCAACGCGCCGAGCTACACCAAGGTCTTCGCCGAGAGCCTGATCCAGGAGGCGCGCGAGGACGAACGAATCGTGGCGATCACCGCCGCCATGCCGAGTGGCACCGGCCTCGACCTCTTCGGCGAGGTGTTCCCGGCCCGAACCTTCGATGTCGGCATTGCCGAGCAGCATGCGGTGACTTTCGCCGCTGGCCTCGCCACCGAAGGCTACAAGCCTTTCGCCGCCATCTATTCGACCTTCCTGCAGCGCGCCTACGACCAGGTGGTGCACGACGTGGCGATCCAGAAACTGCCGGTGCGCTTCCCGATCGACCGCGCCGGCTTCGTCGGCGCCGACGGCGCCACGCACTGCGGCGCCTTCGACACGACCTTCCTCGCCTCGCTGCCTGGCTTCGTCGTCATGGCCGCCGCCGATGAGGCGGAGCTTCGCCATATGGTGCGCACGGCAGCCGACTACGACGGCGGCCCGACCGCCTTCCGCTATCCGCGCGGCAACGGCGTCGGCGTCGACATGCCGGAGCGCGGCTCAGTGCTCGAGATCGGCAAAGGCCGCATTCTCAAGGAAGGCACCAAGGTGGCGCTGCTCTCGTTCGGCACGCGGCTGCAGGATTGCCTGCTGGCCGCCGAGGAGCTCGGCGCCGCAGGCCTTTCGACCACCGTTGCCGACGCTCGCTTCGCCAAGCCGCTGGACGAGGATCTCATCCGCCGCCTCGCGCGCTCGCATGAGGTTCTCGTCACGGTCGAGGAGGGCGCGGTCGGCGGCTTCGCCAGCCAGGTGCTGCATTTCCTTGCCCATGAAGGCCTGTTGGAAAACGGCCTCAAGGTGCGCCCGCTGGTCTTGCCGGACGAGTTCACCGATCATGCCAAGCCTGAGAAGATGTATGCCGACGCGGGCCTCGACACGACCGGCATCGTGCGGACGGTCTTCGCCGCACTCGGCCATGGCATGCAGGCGCAGCGCGCCTGAATCGAAAACTCAGCTCTCCGATTGAGTCTGCCGGCTGCGGCTGCAACTGTTTGTTTAGGTTTTCATTTGGCCGTTCGGTTACCTTGTCTTTTGGCCGATTTTCAACGGGCGCCCTGCTAAGACCCTGGTCGTAGGCAAGGGATAAGAACAATGAAATCGTTCCTTTGCGGCATGGCCTTGCTGAGTGCCATGGCCGCTCCGATGGCAGCCGAAACGCGTTACGACCGCAACCTCGAAAAGGCGGTGATGGACATCGTCGCCGGCAAGATGGGCAACATCCGCGGCGGCTTTTCCTACAAGCAGGCTCCCCAACTGGTGGTGCTGCCGGAAGCCGCGCCGACAGCGCCAGCTCCGGCTGAGCCGCGCGAGCAGGCCTCCAACAATGACGGCCTGATGCCGGCGGTCGAGCGCCCGGTCTCGCGGACTATTTTCTAAAACCACATATCGCGCACGCAGCGGCCGTCGCGCGGCAGGTCGTCGAACGTTTCGAGGCCGTCGAAATGCTCGATCGGCAGGTCGGCGACCGCCTCCGGCGGGGCCAGCCTGATATTGACGGCGATGCGAGTGCGGCCGCTCGAGCCGGGGCGCAACCCGCGCCAGGCGAGCACACAGGCGCATTTCGGACAGAACAGGATTTCCAGCGCGGGCTCGGCCACCTCGACCCTCCTGTAGGAACTCGTCGGACCTGCGATGCGGATGCGCTCGTCGACATAGTCATAGGCCCAGAGCGTGCCGTAGCGGCGGCAAAGGGTGCAGTTGCAGGCGGTGATCGATCCCGGATCGCCTTCCAGCGTCCAGTGCGCGGCGCCGCAATGGCATGTTCCCTTCAGCATGGCTCTTCCTCGACCGGGTGAGCGGACTTTCGGCGCCGGCATTCTGCCGTGCCCCGCGCCATATTCAACAGGGCTGCCATTGCCTTCGCCGCCGGCTTTCGCCAATGAAGGCCGATGAGTTCCACTCTGCCCGCCAGCGCGCGTCCGCGTCTCGACGAACTGCTCGTCGCACGTGGCCTGTTCGCCAGCCGTTCCCGCGCCCGCGACGCGATCGAACGCGGCACCGTCACCGTCGACGGCGCAGTCGCCCGCAAGCCGGGCCAGCCCGTGGCGCCACACTGCGTCGTTGCCGTCGACGATCCGGCGCAGGCCTATGTGTCGCGCGCGGCGCTGAAGCTGATTGCCGGCCTAGACCATTTCGGCCTCGATCCCTCTGGGCATGAGGCGCTCGATATCGGCGCCTCGACCGGCGGCTTCACCCAGGTGCTGCTCGAGCGTGGCGCTACCCATGTCACGGCGATCGATGTCGGTCACGGCCAGATGAACCCGGAAATTGCCGCCGATCGGCGGGTCACGGTCATTGAAGAGCTGAATGCGCGGGACCTGACCGCCGCCGATCTTGGCGACCGCGTTCCGGACTTCCTGGTCTGCGATGTCAGCTTCATCTCGCTGAAGCTGGCGCTGCCGCCGGCGCTGGCCTTGGCGGGCGAGGGCGCCAGGGCGCTGCTTCTCGTCAAGCCGCAATTCGAGGCGGGTCGCGAGGCGATCGGCAAGGGCGGACTGCTCAAGGACCCGAGCGAGGCCGAGCGCATCGCCGCCGGTTTGCGCGACTGGCTTGCCGGCATGCCGGGCTGGCGCGTGCTCGGGCTGCATCCATCGCCGATCGAGGGCGGCGACGGCAACCGCGAGTTCCTGCTCGCCGCGATCAAGGACGCGGCATCGCCATGAGCGCGCGCTTCACCATCACAAGGCTCGGTTCGCAGGGCGACGGCATCGCCGGTGCCGATGGCGGCGAGGTCTTCATCCCGTTCACGCTGCCTGGCGAGACGGTCACCGCCGCGCGCCAGAAGGACCGCGCGACGCTGATGTCGGTTGTTGAGGCTTCACCGCGTAGGGTTGATCCGCCCTGCCGACACTTCACCGAATGCGGCGGCTGCGCGTTGCAGCATTTCGAGGCCGACGGCTACCGGCAGTGGAAGCGCGAACGGGTGGTGCAGGCGCTCAAGATCAAGGGCATCGCTCGTCAGATCGACGCGCTGGTGCCTTGCGCGCCGCACACGCGCCGCCGCGTCGTCTTCAGCGCTCGGCGCACCGAGGCCGGCATGCTGCTCGGCTTCGTGCGCGCGCTCTCCTCCGAGATCATTCCTATCGAGGAATGCCCGATCTCGTTGCCGGCAATCGTTGATGCGCTCGATCCTCTGCGAAGGCTGGCAGGACTGGTCTGCGCGACGCCGAAAGCCTTCCACATGACCGTCACCGCGACGGCGTCCGGCCTCGATGTCGCCGTCCATGACGCGGGCAAGCTCGGCGAAAACCAGCGCCGCATCGCTTCCAATTTCGTGATGGCCGCGGGCTTGGCGAGGCTTTCGATAGACGGCGAGGTGATCGTGGAGCCGAAGAAGCCGGTGGTGCAGTTCGGCTCGGTCGCCGTCGCCCTGCCGCCCGGCGCCTTTCTTCAGGCGACGGAGGCCGCCGAGCAGACGATGGCCGGTCTCGTCTGCCAGCACCTGTCGCGTGCCAAGAAGGTCGCCGACCTGTTCGCCGGCTGCGGCAGCTTCGCGCTCCGGCTGGCGGCGAAGTCGGAGGTCCACGCCGTGGAGGGAGACGCCCCGGCGCTTGCCGCGCTCGACCGTGCCTCCCGCTTCGCCAGCGGCTTGAAGCGCGTGACCAGCGAGCGTCGCGACCTCTTCCGCAGGCCGCTGACCTTCAAGGAGTTGAGCGGCTTCGACGGCCTCGTCTTCGATCCACCGCGCGCCGGCGCGGAGGATCAGTCCAAGCAGATCGCCCGCTCAGACGTGCCGCTGGTCGCGGCCGTCTCCTGCAATCCGACGACGCTGGCGCGGGATCTGCGCATCCTCATCGACGGCGGCTATCAACTGAAGAGCGTGACGCCGATCGACCAGTTCCTGTGGTCGCCGCATGTCGAGGCCGTCGCGCTGCTGGAGAAGCCGAAGCGGCGCCGGTAGTCCGCGAGAGCCGGTTCGCAAGAAACTTGAAGCCTCTCTTTTCCGAAATTTGCGCCCTAAAGCCGCCTTCTTGGAGGTCTTAGTTTTGCGCTGTTAGGGAAACATTCCTGCTCTTTCGGCGTTACTGAAATAAGCGGATGGCGGATGGCGGATAACGGACAGCGCATTGCCATGCAGACGCTTCTAAAATTCCTCAGCCTCATCGTTCTCATCGCTTTTGGCGCCGCGTCCGCGACCGGTGCGCTCGCGCAAGAGCAAAAACGTCTCGCCTTCGTCATCGGCAACGGCGCCTATCAGTCCGGCGAGCTCGCGACTGCCGCCAATGACGCCGGCCTGATCGCGCAGACCCTGCAGGCGGCAGGGTTCGACGTCGTCGGCGCGCGCGATGTCGATCAGGACTCGCTGCGCGGCGCGCTGCGCGATTTTCTCGGCAAGGTTTCCGCCGCCGGTCCCGACGCGGTCGTCTTCGTCTATCTTGCCGGCCACGGCGTGCAGTTCGAGGGGGAGAACTACTTTCTTCCGGTCGATGCCCAGATCGCCAGTCCAGCCGACGTGCCGCTTCAGGCAATGCGGTTCTCCGATGTCACCCGGTCGTTGGCCGGATTGCCGACGAAGGTAAACATCGTCGTGCTCGACGCGGCGCGGCCTGATGCCTTGCCCAAGATGAGCCAGCCCCTGGCCGGTGGTCTCGCGCTTGTCGATCCCGACCCGAACATGCTGATTGCGTTCAACGCGGCTCCGGGAACGGTCGCGCCGGAAGGCAAGGGCCCTTACGGCGCCTATGCTCAGGCGCTCGCCGAAATGATACGCGAGGGCGGGTTGTCGCTTGAGGAGGTGTTCGACCGCACGCGGCTGCGCGTCAACGAGATGACGCAAGGCGCGGAAGTTCCGTGGCATGCCTCGAAGATCACCGCGCCTTTCGTCTTCTTCGACCGTGCCGCGGACGCGCCCGCGCCCAAGGTTTCGGAGGCCGAATCCCGCTCCAATCGGACCAGGGCGATCCGGGATTTCGACGCTCGTGACGCTTATATCGCGGCTCTCGACCGCGACACTATGCGCGGCTACGAGGATTTCCTCGTCGCCTATCCACATGATCCGATGGCTAAGCGCGTGCGCGCCATTATCGCTGCGCGGCGCGAGGCGATCACCTGGCGCGAGACCTGGCTGGAGGACACGCCGGAGGCCTACTGGTCTTATCTGCAGCGCTATCCGCGTGGTCCGCATGCCTGGGACGCGCGACGGCGTCTCGAACATTTCGACGCTGCCCTGGAGCCGCCGGAGGAGTTCACCGTCTATGAATATGATTTGCCCCCGCCGCCGGAGGAGGAAATCATCTATATCGACCGTCCGGTGCTCTATTTCGACGATCCCGATTTCGACTTCGAACCGCCGCCGCCGATCACGGTGATCTTCCTGCCGCCGCCGCCGCCGGATTTCATCGTGCTTCCGCCACCTCCGCCGCCGATCGAAGTGTTCGTCCTGCCGACGCCGGTATTCGTGCCGATCCCCGTATTCATCAACCCGCCGCGCCACGTCGTGCCGCCGCCGAACGCCATCATCTTCAACAACATCCACAACACGACGGTCATCAACACCATCAACACGACGATCAAAAACGAGACCATCGATCGGGCCGCGCAGCCGAGCGCCCGTGTTCAGCTTGACCGCCGTACAGCCCAGAAGACGATGGAAGGCGCCGTTGGTGGCCGCGCCGATGCGCTGGCGGCCAAGGTTCCCCTGCCGCCGCTTCTGCAGAAGAGGGCGGCCAAGTTCCGTCAGGCCACATCCAATCAGCAGCAACAGGGCGCCCTGCCGCCGAAGCCTGGTCAGCGTGTTATCCAGCGCCAGCAGCCTGACACCTCGCCGGAGACCTCGTCCAGAACCGGCAAGCTCTCAACCGATCACGCTTTGCCTGGAGCCGATGGCAAGAGGCTGCCGCTGGTCAACGGCAAGCCGGCGCCCGACGGCCAGAACTTGCGCGGCAACAAATTGAAGAGGCAACCCGGCAGGCAAGGCGTCTCGGGCGGCAACCAAGAGGCGACGGGAACTGCCGGTCCCGACAGGACCGGGAAGCAGGACACGGATCGGAAGAGGGGCAAAAAGCTCCGCAACCTGCCCGCCATCAACGGCATGCCGGCCGACAACGGGCAGAGCGCGCGGGAGAAGTTCAGGCAGAACAGTCCCAAGGCTTTATCCGAACGGAGCAGTGGCAAGCCGAGGAAGCTGACGCGCAAGGATTTGTCCGCAGGCCAGTCCGTGGTCGAACCGAACGATCAAGGTTCGGCCGCCGCGAGCAACAAGGGCAGGAAGGTCCGCAAGCTGCCTACCGTCGACCGGATGCCGGCTGAGAACCGGCCGAGCGTGCGCGAGCGGCTCAGAAAGAACAATCCCGACGTGTTCTCTGATGAAAACCAGGGCTCGGCTAATACGAAGAGCAAGAAGTTCCGCAGACTGCCGAGCGTTAGTGGTGGGCCACCCGACAATGGACCGGCCGTGCAGAAGCGGTTCAGGAGGAACAATCCGACCGTGTTCTCCGACGAGAAACAGGGCTCGGCCAGCGGGAACGACAGGCGCAGGACGTTGCGCCGGCTGCAAAACGAAGAAGGTTCCGCCGGCCGGGAGGTCACCGTCCAGCGCGACTTCAAGGTCAACAGGCCGAACCAGAACGCGCAGCGCCAGTTCAGGCAGGAAAGGCCTAACGAGCAGGTGCTGCGGCGGCAGAGGTCGGAGCCACGCCCGGAATTGCGTTCGCAGCCGAGGCCGCAGATGCAAGAGCGGCGTCTCCCCCGGGAGAAGCCGCAGCCCAAGAAGAAGCTCTCTTGCGGACAGCAGGGCGAGCCGGCCTGCAACCAGTAGGCCGGCGCGGTCGAGCCGGCGCCTTACCTTTGCGAGCCGATTTTTCGGCATGAACGTGCAAGGCAGGGGCGCCGGTTTGCAGCGTCGTCTCAACCGTCAAAAGCGGGATGCCTCGGCTGTCCAGGCCGCTCGGTCTGCGGGCCTGACGGCATCCGTCAGGTTTTCGGCGTGCCGCCGCGCTGATTGATCGACACCCAAATATTCGGGTTTTGCTGCGACTGACGCTTCAAGAAATAATAGCCGGTCGCGTTCCAGGGCCGGACTTCGTCGACCAGATTGTCGAGCACGAGATCGCCCTTGTCGGTCTTCACGGTCAGGATGGTGTGCCCTTCGTTGTTCAGGTCGCGCACCACCGTCATCAGCAGCGCCTGGCGGGGAAATCCCGCTTCCATGAGAAGCTTGCGCTTGTAGAGCGCGTAGATCTTGCAGTCGCCCTTGCCGTCCACCGGATAGTCCCAATGGTCCATCATCGTGCCCCAGTGATCATAGTTGCTGACGGGCTTGATGGCGCGGTTCGCCTTCTGGTTTATGCGCTTGAGGGTTCGCATGTTCTGCGCGGTCAGCTTGACGTTCGCCGGCTGCAGGGCAGGCACTTTGCACTCTTTCGGCCGGCGGTGGCAGAAATCGATCCAGCCATAAGGGACGCTGGTACGTCCTCCCACTGCGGCGGAGCGCAGGTCGACCGGACTCGATGGCCGCTTGAACAATGTCGACTGCGCCGCCGCCGTGTCGACGCAAAGCGACGTCACACCGATCAATGAGCAAAGGCCAAGGAGGAATGAAGAGGTCAGGACGCCAGGGGAACGCAGCACTGCCAACACCACCGCAACGAGAAGACTCCTGATAGTTAAGTCGGAAGCGTCGGCCAAAGCAATTGAACAATTAATAATCTGCTAACACGATTGTGTTCGCGCTCCGGCGGGTAGCTAGGTGTGAGCTTTCCGGCCGGATCGAGGTGACCGTTCAGGATGGTCGTTCGTCAGGTATCTGACGACAAGGTTGGGATCAATTGCGAGCATGGCGCCGCCGCGCTTCGGCAAGGACACTCGCGTTCATCTCTTCAAGCGTCTTCTGCTTGCCGCGGTGCGGCAGCAGGCCAACCACGTCTTCCGGTCGCGTCGGGGTGAAGGCCGGCACTTGCTTCAGAAGAACACCGTCTGGTGTGTCTTCGACCTGCAGACGTGTGCCGGCACCCCAGTCCCTCCGTTTCCGGATCGCGCTGGGGAGGATCACTTGTCCCTTGGTCGAGACGGTGGTTATGAGTTTTTCGGCACCAGCCATCGCAAGCTTACCCCATGTAAGACACAGGTAAGATACTCAAGCGGCGGAGTGCTATTCAAACCTGCCGGATTGAGCGTGCTCAAACCCTGGTGCCGCCCACCGTCATCTGGTTCATCCTCAAATGCGGCTGGCCGACCCCGACTGGCACGCCCTGTCCGGCCTTGCCGCACATGCCGATGCCGTTGTCGAGTTTCATGTCGTTGCCGACCATGGTGACGCGGTGCATGGCGTCCGGCCCGTTGCCGATCAGCATTGCGCCCTTGATCGGCTGCGTCACCTTGCCGTCCTCGATCATGTAGGCCTCGGTGCAGCCGAACACGAACTTGCCTGAGGTGATGTCGACCTGGCCGCCGCCGAAGGAGACGGCATAGATGCCGTTCTTGACCGAGGCGATGATCTCTTCCGGCGCGGTATCGCCCGAGGTCATGTAGGTGTTGGTCATGCGCGGCATCGGCTGGTGGGCATAGCCTTCGCGCCGGCCGTTGCCGGTCGCCTTCATGCCCATCAGCCGCGCATTCTGGCGGTCCTGCATGTAGCCGACCAGCTTGCCGTCCTCGATCAGCACATTGCGCGCCGAAGGCGTGCCTTCATCGTCCACGGTAAGCGAGCCGCGCCGCTCGGCGATCGTGCCGTCGTCGACGACGGTGACGCCCTTTGCCGCTACTTGGCTGCCCATCAGGCCGGCGAAGGCGGATGTTTTCTTGCGGTTGAAGTCGCCCTCGAGGCCATGGCCGACAGCCTCGTGCAGCATCACGCCCGGCCAGCCGCTGGAAAGCACGATGTCGAATGTGCCTGCCGGCGCCGGAACGGCCTCGAGATTGACCAGCGCCTGTCGCAGCGCCTCGCGCGCGGCGTGCTTCCAACTCTCCTCGGTGAGGAACTCGCCAAAGCTCTTGCGGCCGCCCATTCCGTGGGAGCCGCTCTCCTGGCGGTCGCCATCGCCGACCACCACCGAGACGTTCATCCTGACCAGCGGGCGGATATCGCGCACCACCTGGCCGTCGCCGCGCACGATCTCGACATGCTGCCACGAGGCGGCGAGCGAAGCCGTCACCTGGCGCACGCGCGGATCGGCGGCGCGCAGCCAGGCGTCGATCTCCTGCAACAGCTTCGCCTTGGCCTCGAAACTGGGCGAGGGGATGGGATTCTCGTCGCCGTAAAGCTGGCGATTGGTGCGCGCGGGCGCTGCGGCAAGCATTCCGGAATAGCCGCCCTTGACCGCGGAGACGGCATCGGCGGCGCGCAGCAGCGAGGCTTCCGACAGGTCGCTCGAATGGGCATAGCCGCTCGCCTCGCCGGCGACGGCGCGCAGCCCGAAACCCTGGTCGGTGTTGAAATTCGCAGTCTTCAGCCGGCCGTTGTCGAACATCAGCGCTTCGTTCTCGCTGTATTCGAGGAACAGTTCGCCGTCGTCGGCGCCCTTGATGGTATCGGCGACGATCTCTTTGACGCGGTCGTCGGAAATGTCGAATTGGCCGATCAGGCTGTTCATGGCAGGGCTGTCCGCTGGCGGTTTCGCATTCCCCCGATGTAGGGGCGAAGTGAGGTCAAGACAATCGCCGGCCTTCACACGCGATCGTCATCGCCCCGAGCCGACTGGCGGCCGCGTTGCCGCCGCTGGACTTAGGGCAGAGCCGAGAAGCCTTCGGCGAATCCCTTCAGATCGACCGGAATGCCGATGCCTTCCTCCGGCGTCTGGAATACGATGAAGGTGGCCGACGTGCCGTTCTTCAGCGTGTCGAGCAGTGGCTTCTCGAGGATCACTTCCGCGTAGCAGCCGTCCTGGAAGCAGCGCACGAAATAGGCGCGGCCGATGTCCTTGCCGTCGACATTGAGGCCGAGCCCGTTGGGCAGGAGCACGCCGAGCGGTGCCAGCACCCGCAGGATCTCCGCCTTGTTGTCGGCGGTGCGCAGCACCACGACGGAAAGCCCCATCTCCGGACGGTCCTCGGCGACGACGTTCTGCATCATCACGCATTGCTCGGAGGTTGCGCCGGCCGGCGTGTCGCAGATGATCGACCACGCGCCATGCGTCGACTTGACCGTGCCGCTGGGCGGCGCCGCGGTCTGCGGTGGCGCGGCGTTCGCCACACTGGCGCTAAGCGAGGCGGCAAGGAAGATAACCTTCGCCAAGGGTCTCGAAAGCCAGGAAGTCATAACGGCTCCATTGCGAATCACGGCACTTTAAGCTGCGCCAAGGCCAAGTAAAGGACGAGACCGTCGCCAGCCCGCCCAGATACCGGCAATTACGCGCTTTTCCAGAGCAAATTCGCCCGAATTGCGACCGCCCGGCGCGGGGGCGGCGATGGTCGGGGATGCCCTTCGGGCTGCGCGCAAAAATGCCGCACGGTTTCGCCCGCTCCTTCCTTGCGGAGGGAAATAGAGTATGGTTTGAACCACCTTAGGGACAGACCGGGATTCCCCATCCCGGCGTCGTTCGTTATTGGTGCGATCCGATTGCAGGAAGTGGGAGACGAGAGGGCGATGAGAAAATTCATGGCAAGCGCCAGACTTCTGGCAGGTGCTGCGGCCGCGGGCACGCTCCTCTCCAGCGCATCCGCCTATGCGGATCAGCCGCGGCCATGGGAAACCGCCTTCCAGGCGCCTGCGACCGACATGATGCGGCAAATCGAATGGTTCGGAAACTACACCTTCGTATTCATCGTGGTCATCACCCTGCTGGTGCTGGTCCTGCTCGCCTATGTCATCCTGCGGTTCCGCGCGAGCGCCAACCCGGTTCCTTCCCGGACCAGCCACAACACGCTGATCGAGGTGATCTGGACCGTCGGCCCGGTCATCGTGCTGCTGCTCATCGCCATCCCCTCGTTCCAACTGCTCACCGCGCAGTATACCCCGCCGGAAGAAGCCAAGCTGACCGTCAAGGCGACCGGGAACCAATGGAATTGGGACTACGAATACCAGGTCGACAAGAGCTTCTCCTTCAACTCGGCGATCCTTCAGGACGGTGACCGCGCCAAGGCCGGCAAGGAAGACCGCAACCTCTATCCGCGCCTGCTCGCCGTCGACAATGAGCTGGTGGTGCCGGTCAACACCATGACTCGCGTGCTGATCACCGCCACCGACGTCATCCACTCCTTCGCCGTGCCGTCCTTCGGCATCAAGATGGATGCCGTGCCCGGCCGCACCAACGAGACCTGGTTCAAGGCGGAGAAGGAAGGCCTCTATTACGGCCAGTGCTCGCAGCTCTGCGGCAAGGATCACGCCTTTATGCCGATCGCGGTTCGCGTCGTCTCCGACGCGCAGTTCAAGACCTGGCTGGAGACGGCCAAGACCGACGTGCCCGCCGCCAACAAGGCGCTGATGGCCGAGATCGATGGTACCAACAAGGTAGCGGCCGCCGGCAACTGACGCCGCGGGTTAGCAAGAATTAGGGAACGGAGCGGAATATGGCAGAGGCTGCAGCTCACGACCACCACGACCACAGGCCGCATGGCTGGGTCCGCTGGGTCTACTCGACCAACCACAAGGACATCGGCACGCTCTACCTGATCTTCGCGATCATGGCCGGGATTATCGGCGGCGCGCTTTCGGTCGCCATCCGCATGGAGCTGCAGGAGCCGGGCATCCAGATCTTCAGCGGTCTGGCGCAGATGGTCTACGGCATGCAGGGTGATGCCGCCATCGACGGCGGCAAGAGCATGTACAATGCCTTCGGCGCCGCGCACGGCCTGATCATGATCTTCTTCATGGTGATGCCGGCGCTCATCGGCGGCTTCGCCAACTGGATGGTGCCGATCATGATCGGCGCGCCGGACATGGCCTTCCCGCGCATGAACAACATCTCCTTCTGGCTGCTGCCGCCGGCCTTCCTCCTGCTGCTCGGCTCGATGTTCGTACCGAGCGCGCCCGGCGCCTTCGGCGTCGGCGGCGGCTGGACGATCTATCCGCCGCTCTCGACATCCGGCCAGCCGGGCCCCGCAATGGACCTTGCGATTCTGTCGCTCCACATCGCCGGCGCCTCGTCGATTCTCGGTGCGATCAATTTCATCACCACCATCTTCAACATGCGCGCGCCTGGCATGACCATGCACAAGATGCCGCTGTTCGCCTGGGCGGTGCTGATCACGGCCTTCCTGCTGCTCTTGTCGCTGCCGGTTCTGGCGGGCGCCATCACCATGCTGCTCACCGATCGCAACTTCGGCACCGCCTTCTTCGTGCCGGACCAGGGCGGCGACCCGCTGCTCTTCCAGCACCTGTTCTGGTTCTTCGGCCATCCCGAGGTGTACATCCTGATCCTGCCGGGCTTCGGCATCGTTAGCCACATCGTCTCGACCTTCTCGAAGAAGCCGGTCTTCGGCTATCTCGGCATGGCCTACGCCATGGTCGCGATCGGCGCCGTCGGCTTCATCGTCTGGGCGCACCACATGTACACGACCGGCCTGTCGCTCGACACGCAGCGCTATTTCGTGTTCGCCACCATGGTCATCGCGGTTCCGACGGGCGTGAAGATCTTCTCCTGGATCGCCACGATGTGGGGCGGCTCGATCTCCTTCAAGCCGCCGATGCTGTGGGCGCTGGGCTTCATCTTCCTGTTCACGATCGGTGGCGTCACCGGCGTTCAGCTGGCAAATGCCGGCCTCGACCGCTCGCTGCACGACACCTATTTCGTGATCGCCCACTTCCACTACGTGCTGTCGCTGGGCGCCGTGTTCGCCATCTTCGCCGGCTGGTACTACTGGTTCCCGAAGATGACCGGCTACATGTACTCGCCGGTGATCGCCAACACCCACTTCTGGGTCACCTTCGTCGGCGTCAACCTGATCTTCTTCCCGCAGCACTTCCTCGGCCTTGCCGGCATGCCGCGCCGCACTGTCGACTATCCGGATGCGTTTGCCGGCTGGAACATGATCTCGTCCTACGGCTCCTACATCGCCGCCGTCGGCGTTGCGATCTTCCTCTATGGCGTGTTCGAGGCCTTCCAGAAGAAGCGCGTCGCGGGCGCCAATCCGTGGGGCGAGGGTGCCACCACGCTCGAATGGCAGCTGCCCTCGCCGCCGCCGTTCCACCAGTGGGAACAGCTGCCGAAGATCAAGTAAGGCCGCAGATACAGGACCGCCGGCTCGCCCGGCGGTCCTGGCCAACGGAATGATGGACTTTAAGTACGCATGGCCCTTGCCGACCACAAATTGATGGAGGAAGTTGGCTTTCGCATGTCGGAAGCCACCGCGGGCGATTTCTTCGCCCTCCTCAAGCCGCGCGTGATGTCGCTGGTCGTCTTCACGGCCTTTGTCGGCATGGTCGCGGCGCCGGTCGCCATCAATCCGCTGCTGGCGGTGATCGCGATCCTGGCGATTGCCATCGGCGCCGGCGCCTCGGGCGCTCTCAACATGTGGTACGACGCCGATATCGATGCGGTCATGACCAGGACCGCGAGCCGTCCGGTGCCGGCCGGGCGCGTCACGCCGGGTGAGGCGCTGAGCTTCGGCCTCGTGCTCTCCGCGCTGTCGGTGATGACGCTGGGCGTGCTCATCAACTGGCTGTCGGCGGCGCTTCTTGCCTTCACCATCTTCTTCTACGCCGTCATCTACACGATGTGGCTGAAGCGCTGGACGCCGCAGAACATCGTCATCGGCGGCGCCGCCGGCGCCATCCCGCCGGTGATCGGCTGGGCGGCGGTGACCGGATCGGTCAGCCTCGAAAGCCTGATTCTTTTCCTGATCATCTTCCTGTGGACGCCGCCGCATTTCTGGGCGCTGGCGCTGTTCAAGTCGGACGACTACGCCCGCGCCGGCATCCCGATGATGCCGAACGTCGCCGGGCACGCCTCGACCCGCCGCCAGATCTTTGCCTACGCGCTGATCCTGGCGCCGGTTGGCGTGTTGCCATGGCTGCTCGGCTACACCACCGCCGCCTATGGCGCGGTTTCCGTTCTGCTCGGCCTGGGCTTCGTCTGGTATTCCTGGAAGGTGCTGGACATGAGCGATGCCGACCGCGCGATGAAGCCGGCCAAGGCGCTGTTCGGCTATTCGCTGCTCTATCTCTTCGCAATCTTTGCCGCCTATCTCGTCGACAGCGTGGTCGGGCGTGCCCTCGTCATGGGGGGAGCATGATCGTGACCGACAAGAACCTCGAACTGGTCACCTTGACCGAACGCCAGCGGAAGGCGCGGCGCAGCCGCTCCGTTGCCATCGGCGTCGCGCTGGCCGCGCTCGTCATCATCTTCTACATCGCCACCATCGTGCGCTTCGGCCACCATGCCTCCGGCCTGATACCGACGAATTTGATGTGAGGCGGCGATGAGCGGCGAGACCGGACCCATCGGGAAGAACAGCAACCGCATCGTCGTGGCGGTCTGCCTTGCCTTCTTCACCGGCATGGTCGGGATGGCCTATGCGGCGGTCCCGCTCTACAAGATGTTCTGCCAGGTCACCGGCTATGGCGGCACGACGCAGCGCGCCGAGAAGCAATATGCCGGTCGCGTGCTCGACCGCGACATCACCATCCGCTTCGACGCCAACACCAACGGCATTCCGTGGCAGTTCGAGCCCGTCGCGCGCTCGGTGACGATCAAGATCGGCGAGACCACGCAGGCGCATTACAGCGCCACCAACAAGTTCGATCGCTCCATCACCGGGCGCGCCTCCTTCAATGTGCAGCCGGAAATGGCCGGCGCCTATTTCAACAAGGTGGAGTGCTTCTGCTTCACCGACACGACGCTCAAGCCCGGTGAGACGCTGGACATGCCGGTCGTGTTCTATGTCGATCCAGACATCGTCAACGTGCCGGAACTGAAGGACTTGAAGACCATCACCCTGTCCTACACCATGTTCCCGGTCGAAAAGAAGCAGCCAGTCGCGTCGTCCGCGCCGACCGCTGGCAGCAGCAACAAAGTTCCAGATTCCGAAGCAAGCCTCGGGGGTTGATATGGCAGACGCGCACGCAAAACCGAACCACGACTACCATCTCGTCAATCCCAGCCCTTGGCCTTTCCTGGGCTCGATCGGCGCATTGGTCACGGCCGTCGGCGGCGTTTGCCTGATGCAGTATCTGAAGGCCGGCAGCTTCCCAATATTCGGCCACAACATAGCCAATCCGTGGCTGTTTTTCATCGGCCTGATCATCGTGCTCTACACGATGTTCGCCTGGTGGTCGGACACCATCAAGGAAGCGCATGAGGGCCACCACACGCGCGTCGTTTCGCTGCACCTGCGCTACGGCATGATCATGTTCATCGCCTCCGAGGTGATGTTCTTCGTCGCCTGGTTCTGGGCCTTCTTCGACGCCAGCCTATTCCCGGGCGAGGCCGCGCAATATGCCCGCACCACCTTCACGGGCGGCGTTTGGCCGCCAAAAGGTCTGGAGGTTCTCGATCCCTTCCACCTGCCGCTCTACAACACCATCATCCTGCTTCTGTCGGGCACGACGGTGACCTGGGCGCACCACTCGCTGCTGCACGGCGACCGCAAGGGCCTGATCAACGGCCTGATCCTGACCGTCGGCCTCGGCATGCTGTTCACCATGGTGCAGGCCTACGAGTACATGCACGCTCCGTTCGGCTTCAAGGACTCGATCTACGGCGCCACCTTCTTCATGGCGACCGGCTTCCACGGCTTCCACGTCATCATCGGCACCATCTTCCTGCTCGTCTGCCTGATCCGGGCGATGCGGGGCGATTTCACCCCGAAGCAGCATTTCGGCTTCGAGGCGGCCGCCTGGTACTGGCACTTCGTCGACGTGGTCTGGCTGTTCCTGTTCACCGCGATCTATGTCTGGGCCTCGAGCGGCGCGGTAATCGAAGCCCACTGAGACCGATGGATTGAGTTCACGAGGCGGCTGCGGCGACGTGGCCGCCTTATCTTTTTGACCGAACGGGTCTACGGTGCGGACATGAGCGAAGACAAGGCGATCTGGCCACCCGTCGACCCGATCTCGGCCGGGCTGCGCGGCCATTGCCCGCGCTGCGGCGAGGGCAAGCTGTTCTCCGGCTTCCTCACCGTCGGCAAGCGCTGCTACAATTGCGGCCTCGACTATTCCTTTGCCGATGCCGGCGACGGTCCGGCGGTCTTCGTCATCCTGATCATCGGCTTCATCGTCGTCGGCCTGGCGCTGTGGATGGAAGTGTCGCTGAGCCCGCCGCTCTGGCTGCATTTCATTTTGTGGATACCGCTGGCGCTGGTGCTGAGCCTGGCGGCGCTGCGCCTGATCAAGGGCGTGCTGATCACCCTGCAATATTCCAAGAAGGCCGCGGAAGGCAGGCTGGACAGCGGCCAATGAGCGATGCGACCTCCTCGACTGCCGGCGCTTCGCGGCCGCGCTCGGCGCTGCTGCTTGGGATCGGCCTTGTCCTGTTCGCCATTCTCCTCGGCCTCGGCACGTGGCAGGTCCAGCGCTTGCACTGGAAGGAAGGGCTGATCGATACCATCGACAAGCGCACCCATGCGGCACCTTTGCCACTGACCGATGTCGAGAAAGAATTCGCCGCCACACACGATGTCGACTACACGCCGGTGACGGTGACCGGCACTTTCCTGCACCAGGGCGAACGGCATTTCTTTGCCACTTGGGAAGGCGACACGGGCTTCAATGTCTACACGCCCCTGCGGCTCGACGACGGCCGCTTCGTGCTCGTCAACCGCGGCTTCGTGCCTTACGATCTCAAGGATCCTGCCAAGCGGAAGCAGGGCGAGGTCGCCGGCACGGTGACGGTGACCGGGCTTGCCCGCAATCCGCTGCCCGAAAAACCCTCGATGATGCTGCCCGACAACGACGTCGCCAAGAACATCTTCTACTGGAAGGACCGCGACGTCATGGCCTCGAGCGCCGGGCTGCCAGCGGGAGCCGTGCTGGTGCCCTTCTTCATCGATGCCGACAAGACCCCTAACCCCGGCGGTCTGCCGGTCGGCGGCGTCACCATCATCGATCTGCCGAACAACCACCTGCAATATGCCGTCACCTGGTATGGCCTTGCCGCCGCCCTTGCCGCGGTGCTGATCCTCAGGCTTCGCCGCCCGGCGAAGGAGGAGTGAGCGCCGCTCTTGACAGGGCAGGGGTGCACGCCTCATTTCGCCTTCAGCTTTCCGACTGAACCGGCCCGTTTTGATGATTGAAAAAAAGCCACCGCTGACGATCAGGCTTTGCCAGCCGCGCGGCTTCTGCGCCGGCGTCGACCGTGCCATCCAGATCGTCGTGCTGGCGCTGAAGAAATACGGCGCGCCGGTCTATGTCCGCCATGAGATCGTGCACAACCGCTATGTCGTCGAGGGGCTGCAGAGCCTGGGCGCGGTGTTCATCGAGGAATTGTCCGAGATCCCGCCCGAGCATCGTCAGTCGCCGGTCGTCTTTTCCGCGCATGGGGTGCCGAAATCGGTGCCGGCCGACGCCGAGGCGCGCAACCTGTTCTACCTCGATGCCACCTGTCCGCTGGTGTCGAAGGTGCACAAGCAGGCGATGCGGCACCAGCGGCTCGGCCGCCATGTGCTCCTGATCGGCCATGCCGGCCATCCGGAAGTGATCGGCACGATGGGCCAGTTGCCGGAAGGAGCCGTGACCCTTATCGAGACCGAGGCGGATGCGGCAAGCTTCGTGCCGGCAGACCCGGCTGCGCTTGGCTTCGTCACCCAGACGACGCTGTCGGTCGAGGACACCGCCGGCATCATCCGGGCGCTGCAAGAGCGTTTCCCCGAGCTTCACGCCCCGGCCGCCGAATCGATCTGCTACGCCACCACCAACCGCCAGGAGGCGGTGAAGGAGACGGCCGCCGGCGCCGACCTTTTCCTCGTCGTCGGCGCGCCGAACTCGTCCAACTCGCGGCGTCTTGTCGAAGTGGCGGAGCGCGCGGGCGCCGCGATGTCGCTTCTCGTGCAGCGGGCCTCCGAAATTCCGTGGAATGAGATCGGCAGGATTTCGACGCTCGGCCTGTCAGCCGGCGCGTCGGCGCCGGAAATCATCGTCGACGAGATCATCGACGCGTTCCGGCAACGCTTCGACGTCACCATCGATCTGGCCATCACGGCCACGGAAACGGAGGATTTTCCGGTGATGCGGGTGTTGCGCGATGTCGAACTGACGGCGGCCGACATGGCCTTCGTCAACGGAGCCGCGTAAGCCCAGATGGCCGTCTACACCGACGTCAACGAAAACGAGCTCAGCGCGTTTCTGAAAGCCTATCCGGTGGGCGAGCTCCTGTCCTACAAGGGCATCGCCGAAGGGACCGAGAACTCGAATTTTCTCGTCCATGCTTCCACCGGTTCCTACATATTGACGCTCTACGAGAAGCGCGTCGACAAGGCCGATCTGCCCTTTTTCCTCGGCCTGATGGGCCATCTCGCGCGAAAAGGCATTTCCTGCCCGCTTCCGGTCACCGCGCATGACGGAACCGTCATCGGCACGCTCGCCGGCCGGCCGGCCGTCATCATCACCTTTCTCGAGGGCCTGTCGCTGAGGCGCCCGACGGCAGCGCATTGCGGCGAGGTCGGCAAGGCGTTGGCCGCGCTCCATCTCGCCGGGCGGGATTTCCCGATGAAGCGGCCGAACGCGCTTGCCATCGACGGCTGGCGCAAGCTCTGGGCGGCGTCGCGCGATCGCGCCGACGAGGTCGAGCCGGGGCTCGCGGCCGAAGTCGACGCGGACTTCTTGGATTTTGGGCGCAACTGGCCGACCCGCCTGCCACAAGGCATCATCCACGCGGATCTCTTCCCGGACAATGTCTTCTTCCTTGGCGAGAAGCTGTCGGGGCTGATCGATTTCTATTTCGCCTGCGACGACCTCTATGCCTATGATGTCGCCACGTGCCTCAACGCCTGGTGCTTCGAGAAGGACTTTTCCTTCAACCTCACCAAAGGGGCGGCGCTGCTTGCCGGCTACCAGTCGGTGAGGCCGCTTGAGGGCGAGGAAAAAGCGGCGCTGCCGATGCTGGCGCGCGGCTCGGCGCTACGCTTCATGCTGACCAGGCTTTATGATTGGCTGACCATTCCTAACGGTGGGCTGGTGATGAAGCGCGATCCGACCGAATATATCCGCCGCATGCGCTTCCACCGGGCGATCAAGTCTCCATCCGAATACGGACTGACATGAACAAGCAAATCGAGATCTTCACCGACGGCGCCTGCTCGGGCAATCCCGGGCCGGGCGGCTGGGGCGCGGTGCTGCGCTATAACGGCGTCACCAAGGAGCTGTCGGGCGGCGAGGCCGAGACCACCAACAACCGCATGGAACTGCTTGCCGCCATCAGCGCGCTCGATGCGCTGAAGGAGCCCTGCACGGTAGATCTCTATACGGACAGCAAATACGTCATGGACGGCATTTCCAAATGGATCCATGGCTGGAAGAAGAACGGCTGGAAAACCGGCGAGAGGAAGCCGGTCAAGAACGGTGAGCTCTGGCAGGCGCTCGACGAAGCCAACAGGCGCCACAAGGTTATCTGGCATTGGGTGAAGGGCCATGCCGGCCACCCGGAGAACGAGCGCGCCGACGAACTGGCAAGGCAAGGCATGGCGCCGTTCAAGCCGAAGCAGGCGCGGCCAGCACCGGTTGCGGCTGCGCCGCAGCCGGAAGGCGCTCCGGCCAGGAAGCTCGCGCCCCGACGCTCGACCCAGAGCTATTGACGCGCCTGACCCTCTACCGGATCGCCAGCGCCGTGGAGAACAGGCCAAGGGCGAACACCGTGTGCGAGACGAGGTTGAGCGCGCGCACCAGCATCGGGTTGGGCGTCCTGGATGCTGCCCAGCCGGCACCCATGCCGGGCGCGAGCAGGAACCAGCCGGCGCCGACGGTGACGATGCCGAGGATGAAGGCCGGCAGGAAGGTCGGCGCCGCCAGCCAGCCCGTTCCCGCCAGCACGACCAGGATCACGCCGTAGAGAATTCCGACGAGATAGTGGAATGCCCAGCCCAGCGCCTTTTCATGCGTATACGGCGCGGCCTGACTGATATCGTCATGGAAGACCTTCTCGGTCAGATGCCGGACCCAGCGGCCGACCATGCCCCAATTCGGCCGCGGCAGCCCGAACGCCTTGTTGAGGATAATCGCCCAGACGTCCATGAAGACCGTGGCGCCGATGCCGATCGCGATGGCGCGCCAGACAATGTCGAGCATCAGAGCTGCTCGAGGATTTTGGCCGCCCCGCTCTCGTCGACGCCCGGCTTGGCTTCGACATTGAGAGCCACGACCTTGCTGTCATCGACGATCATCGAAAAGCGCTTCGAGCGCAGCCCCATGCCGTTCGCGGAAAGGTCGTTGTCGAGTCCGACCGACTTGGCGAAGTCTCCGCTCCCGTCGGCGAGATAGAGGATCTTGCCTTCGCCACCGGTGAAACGTGCCCAGGCGCCCATGACATGGACGTCGTTGACCGAGACGACCGCGATAGTGTCGACGCCGCGCGCCACGATGGCGTCGTGGTTCTCGAGATAGCCCGGCAGATGGTTGTTGCTGCAGGTTGGCGTGAAGGCGCCGGGAACGCCGAACAGCACCACCTTCTTGCCGGCGAAAATATCGGCGCTGGTCATTGGCTTGGCGCCATCGGCGGTCATCACCTTGAAAGTCGCTTCGGGCAGTTTTTCGCCAACCGAAATGGTCATGGTTTCCTCGTTCGGGAGATTGGGAAGGATCTGTGCCTGCGATATCGAACCGGGCCGCATTCCGCAACCGTTCAGAGCAATGCCAGGAAAAGTGCCCAGCGGTTTTCCATCCGGAATTGCGGCTCCACGACGAATTGGCTCAGGGGAAAGGCAGCAACCCGTCCACCGCACCTTCGGCGCTTGTCAGCGTGTAGTAGAGCCCGCCGTCCGTGGGCGCCGCTGACGGCCGGTCGAGGATCGGCACGGTGAAAACAAGCTTGCCGTCCTTCTCGCTGCGCACCGGCGCGCCGAACATATAGTCGCGCTCCCCCGCGATGAAAAAGTCGACGGAATCGGCATCGCCGGGCGAATGCGCCTCGACGATGAGCGTCTCGTGATCGCCGGGCAGCACGCGGATACCGAAATCAGGTCGCGCCGGGCCAGGGAGCGTTGCAAGCGCCGTCTTCACCAGCGCCGCGTCGGTGGCGTTGTCCGGATCGGAAGCAGGATCGACGCTGAGCCGCGTCTGCACCGGAATGCAGATCGTCTCGCAAATGCCGAGAAAGACGTTGGCATCGATCGTCGCCGGCTGGTCGGGCGCCGACAGCGTGAAGGTCACCGGCAGCGATACGGGACGGTCGTAGCCGGCCCATTTGCCGTAGCCGTCGTCGTGGCGCTGCGGCGGCGGAAACGACAGCTTTGCATCTGCGATGTTGGTGCTGGCCGAGATGTCGATCTGCGGCGGCACACCGGCGTCGCCGGGATCGCGCCAATAGGTTTTCCAGCCTGGCTTCAGCGCGATGTCGAGCACGCCGTGGATCTTGCCCGCCTCGTCCGGCTTGCCGCTGGTCACCAGCCGCACCTTGCCGCCTTCGCTGTTGTACCAGGCCGAGGATGATGCCTCGGCCGGCTGCCCCGCTGCCAGGCCGACGACGGCGCCGAGCGCCACAATATTCAGGTATCGCATGACGGTGATTTGATCGCCCGTTCTTGGCCGCGCAATGATTTCATGTTCCTGCAGGTATCATATTTGCGTGACATCGGGCAGCCTGACCATCTTTTCGGCGCCGCGGAAACGGGTTACCCTCAGCTCCATGGACTTGTTGCATCACAAAAAGAAGACGGCCGGACGCGGCTTTCTCGACGATCAGTTCCTGATTGCCATGCCTGGCATGAAGGACGACCGCTTCACGCGCTCCGTCATCTATATCTGTGCCCACAGCGACGAGGGCGCCATGGGCCTGATCATCAATCAGACGCAGCAGATGCTGTTCCCCGACCTTCTGGTGCAGCTTGGCATCGTGAACGAGCAAGAAGCAATCCGCTTGCCGGCGCATGCCCGCGATTTCGTCGTGCGCAATGGCGGGCCTGTCGACCGCAGCCGCGGCTTCGTGCTGCATTCCGGCGACTATCGCGTGGAATCCTCGCTCAACGTCTCCGACGACATCTGCCTGACCGCTACGGTCGACATCCTGCGCGCCATCTCGACGGGTCGCGGGCCGCGTCATGCGCTGATGGCGCTCGGCTATTCCGGCTGGGGCGCAGGCCAGCTCGAAAGCGAGATCGCCGAGAATGGCTGGCTGACCTGCCCGGCGACGCCTGAGCTGCTGTTCGACGCCGACATCGAGCGCAAATACGATCGCATCCTTGCCTCGATCGGCATCGATCTCGCCCATTTGAGCGCCGCCGCGGGGCACGCCTAAACACCTTTGCCGACCTGCGGGACTGGTCGAACCCGCCTTGGCTTCGTCATCAGCTCTGAGGAATGGCGACGCTCTGAGCGATTAGGGTGATGACGAGTTGGAAGGTCACCGCAGTTCGTAAGCGCCGAAGCAAAGCCCTCTAAGCCTGCGTGAGCGGGTATTGCTCCCTCAGCGTCTTCAGCACCAGTTCGCCGGGCATCGGCGCGCCGAACATGAAGCTCTGGACATATTCGCAGCCCATCTGGCGCAGCTCCAGCGCGTCGCTCTCGTCGGAGATGCCTTCGGCGACGACCGACAGGCCAAGCTCATGGGCCATGTTGACCATGGACTTGAGCAGCACCGCACGTTTCGGCGTTGCGTCGTCGACGAAGCTCTTGTCGATCTTGATCGTGTCGAAGGGGAAGCGCGTCAGGTAGGAGAGCGATGAATAGCCGGTGCCGAAATCGTCGAGCGACAGTCCGATGCCGAGTTGCTTAAGCTTGGTCAGCACATGCGCGGTCTGCTCGGGATTGTCCATCACCAGCGATTCGGTGAGTTCGAGCCGGAAGCAGCGCGGCTTCAAGTTGGCCCGCGCAATGACGGAGCGCACGTCGCTGACCAGGTCGCGGCGGATGAGCTGCCGGCTGGAGAGGTTGACCGAAACCGACAGCGGCGCGTCGCCGATCTGCTTCTGCCAGGCCGCCAGATCCTCGGCCGCCTGCTGCATGGCGAACAGGCCGAGCTGCACGATCAGGCCGCAATTCTCAGCCACCGGGATGAAGTCTCCCGGCGGGATCATGCCGCGCCGCGGATGATCCCATCTGAGCAGCGCCTCGAAGCCGGCGACGCTGCCATCCTCCAGCCGCACGATCGGCTGGTAGGCAAGCGTGAATTCGCGCCGCTCGATGGCGCGGCGAAGGTCCGATTCGAACTGCAGCCGGTCGGTGCCGACGGTGCGGAAGGCCGGCCGGAACGGCTCGATCCTGTCTCCGCCGAAACGCTTGGCCTGATGCATGGCAAGCTCGGCGTCCTTGACCATGTCCTCCGACGAGGTTTGCGCCGTCGTCCAGGTGATCAGGCCGATCGAGGCGGTGAGCACGATCTCGCGCTTGGCAAAGGTGATCGGATTGTTGATCGCATGCTTGATGGCATCGGCCATGGCGGCGATGCGGGCCGGATCCTGTTCCGAAAGCAGCATCAGCGCGAACTGGTCGCCGGCAAAGCGCGACAGCGAATCCTTGGGCTTCAAAAGCCGGTGCAGCCGGCGCGCGATGGTCAGCAGGATGGTGTCGCCGGCCGAAATGCCGAGCCCGTCATTGACCTGTTTGAAACGGTCGATGTCGATGACGAAGACGGTCGGGCGCACCTTGTCCTCGGTGCGGGCGATCGAGATGATCGCCTCCAGCCGGTTCATGAACAGCTCGCGGTTAGGCAGGCCGGTCAGGTTGTCGTGCACGGCGTCGTGCAGCAGCCTTTCCTCGGACTTCTTCTGCTCGGTCACGTCGACCATGGTGCCGACGCAGCGGATCACCTCGCCATCCGACCCGATCACGGGACGGGCGCGCAGCGCGAACCAATGATAATGCCCGTCGGCGCCGCGCAGGCGGAAATTCTGGGCCACACGGCCGCGGCGATGCTCCAGCACCACGTCCAGCGTGGTGCGGAAGGTGTCGCGGTCGTCGGCATGCAGCACCGGCAGCCAGTTGCGGGCCGCGCCCGAAAGGCTGTTGGGGGCAAGGCCGAGCTGCAGGCTGATGTCGGGCTTGGTCACCACGCGGTCGCGCAGCACGTCCCAGTCCCACACGATGTCGCCCGAGCCGGCGACTGCAAGCGCCTGGCGCTCGAGGTCGGAAAACAGGCCCTGGTGCAGCGCGCCGCCGGCAAAAGCGTGCTGCATGACGGTGAAGCCGATCAACAGGATGATCAGGATCAGGCCGCCGCCGAGCGCCGGCTGGGCGATGTCGTTGTCCAGCATGCCGGTGATCGCCATCCACGAGCCGCATAGCCAGAGCAGCACCATCACCCAGCTCGGCACCAGCATGATCGCGCGGTCATAGCCGCGAATTCCGAGGAAGATGATGAGGCCGAGGCCGGTGAGCGCGGTGGCGGCAAACGAGATGCGGGCGATGCCGGCGGCGACCGCCGGATCGACGATGGCCACGCCGGCAATCAGCAGCAGCCCGAGGATCCAGACCAGCGCGCCATAGCTGAAATGGCCGTGCCATCGGTTGAGGTTGAGATAGGCGAACAGGAACACCACGAAGGTACCCGCAAGCGCCACCTCGGTGCCGGCCCGCCACATCTGCTCGTTGCCGGGCGAGATTTCGATGACCTTGTTGAGGAAGCCGAAATCGACGCAGATATAGGCGAGCACCGCCCAGGCAAGGGCGGCGGTGGCCGGGAACATCGAGGTTCCCTTGACGACGAACAGGATGGTCAGGAACAGCGCCAAGAGGCCGGCGATGCCGATGACGATGCCGCGGAACAGCGTGTAGGAATTGACCGAGTCCTTGTAGGATTCCGGGTCCCACAGATAGACCTGCGGCAGCTTGGGCGAGGCGAGCTCGGCGATGAAGGTGACGACCGTTCCGGGGTTGAGCGTCACTCGGAACACATCGGCGTCGGGGCTGGTCTGGCGGTCGAGCGCGAAGCCTTCGCTGGGCGTGATCGCCGCGATGCGCGTCGAGCCGAGATCGGGCCAGAAGATACCGGAATTCACCAGGCGGAAATGCGGCGCGACGATCAGCCTGTCGAGCTGCTGGTCGGTGGTGTTGGCGAGCGCGAACACCGCCCAGTCGCCGGTCGAGCGCGCGTCATTGGCCTCGACCTCGATGCGCCGCACGATGCCGTCGGGGCCGGGCGCGGTCGAGACCTGGAAATTCTCGCCCTGGTTCCGGTAGATCTCGACTGCGCCCGAAAGGTCGAGCGCCTTGTCGTCGCGGGCAATCTTGATCGGCTCGACGGCCAATGCCGGCGCAACCGCTGAAAGCGTGACGAAGAGCGCCAGGATGAGGGCGAACAGCGACGCGATTCGCGAAAAAGTCGTCACATATCAGCCCTTCGTTCCATCACCCGGCGGATCGTCCGCGATCCGGGCGTAGAGGTAGTGATCCTGCCAGATGCCGTTGATCCGGAGATAGGATCTGAGAAGTCCTTCGCGCCGGAATCCGGCTTTTTCAAGCACGCGGATCGACCGTGCGTTGTCGGGAATACAGGCAGCCTCGATCCGGTGCAACCGCAGCGTATCGAAGGCAAAACGCGACACCACCTTGACCGCGTCGGTCATCAGTCCACGGCCGCCGAAGCGCTCGCCGATCCAGTAGCCGATGTGGCCGCTTTGCGCGACACCGTGGCGGATGTTGCCGAGCGTGATGCCGCCGGCGAGCTTGCCGCTCGACTTCTCGAAGATGAAGAAGGCAATGGCCGTGCCTTGCGCATAGTCCTCGCGGTAGCGGCCGATGCGCAGCCGCCAAGCGGTGCGGTCGAGCTCGTCAGGCTGCCAACGCGGCTCCCATGGCTCCAGAAAGGCGCGGCTTTCGCCGCGCAGCGTCGACCATTCGCGGTAGTCGTTGGTCAAAGGCACGCGCAACGTGACCTTTTCGCCCTTCAGTGCCGGCAGGTCGCGGCGAAAGAAAGGAAGCGCGAACACGACTTTGGAACGAAGGTTAGACGGCGAGCCTGCGAGCCGTCGTCTGCGGGCCCGCAAGCGATTCGAGGATCGCCTCGTAGGGCGCCAGCGTGCCCACGGGGCCGACCGCCGTCAGCGTCGGCTTGGTCGAGAACAGCCGCGAGGAGAGATCGGTCAGCCGCTCAACGGTCAGCGCCGCCAGCCGCTCCATCAACTCCTCCTTGGCGATCGGCCGCCCGAACAGCAGCAACTGCCTGGCGATCTGCGAGGCGCGGCTTGCCGGGCTTTCGGCCGACATGATGAGGCCGGCCCGATATTGCGCGCGTGCGCGGTCGAGCTCATCCTGCTGGATGCTTTCCCCGGCCTTCTGCAATTCGTCGATGATGACCGGCACCAGCTTGGCGATATCACTCTGTCCGGTCGCCGCATGCACACCGAAAATGCCGGTGTCGGAAAAGCCCCAGTGGAAGGCATAGACCGAATAGCACAGGCCGCGCTTCTCGCGCACTTCCTGGAACAGCCTCGACGACATGCCGCCGCCGAGGATCATCGACAGCACCTGCGAGGCGTAGAAGTCGCGCACATGGTAGGCGCGGCCCTCGAAGCCGAGCACGATCTGCGCATCCATCAGGTCGCGGTCCTCGCGGAAGTCGCCGCCGACATATTGCGCATATTGCGGGATGTTGCTGGTGGCCTTGGCGCGGAAGCCACCAAGCTGCTTTTCCACCTCACGCACGAAATTGTCGTGCTTGATGTCGCCGGCGGCCACGATCACCATGCGCTCGGCGCCATATTGCCGTTCGATGAAATCGTGCAGCTGCCTGGAGGTGAAGGATTTGACCGTCTCCGGCGTGCCGAGGATCGAGCGGCCGATGGTCTGGTGGCGGAAGGCGGTTTCGGTGAAACGGTCGAAGACGATGTCGTCGGGTGTGTCGTGCGCGGCGCCGATCTCCTGCAGGATCACATGCTGCTCGCGCTCCAGTTCCTCCGGATCGAACTCCGATTCCTGCAGGATGTCGGCCAGGATGTCGACCGCCAGCGGCACGTCGGCGGAAAGCACCCTGGCGTAGTAGGAGGTCGTCTCGACGCTGGTGGCGGCGTTGATCTCGCCGCCGACATTCTCGATTTCAGAGGCGATCTCGAAGGCGCTGCGCCGTTTCGTTCCCTTGAAAGCCATGTGCTCGAGCAGATGGGCCATGCCGTGTTCTTCATCGCGCTCATTGCGTGCGCCCGACTTGACCCAGGCGCCAAGGGCAACGGATTCGAGGCTTGGAAGGGTTTCGGTGGCGACCGTCAGGCCGTTCGACAGACGGCTTACCTCAACACCCATATGGCAACTACTCCCTAACGGGCCGCCCGCGTGTGGCGGCTCACGTATTCTTCCACCATTTTCAGCTCGGATGGAAGTATGGTGTACTTTTCGTCGGCTGTCATCAAGCCGGCGAGCCAGGCAGGCAGCGCTGGCGTAACGCCGCTGGCGGCCTCGACCGCCGCCGGGAATTTGGCCGGATGCGCGGTGCCGAGAACCACCATGGGCACGGCGCCCGACATATGGCCGGCCGCAACGTGCATAGCGGCGGCCGTGTGCGGATCGAGCAGATAGCTGCTCGCTTCAAGCGTCTGGCGGATGGTTGCCGCGACCTCGTCGACGCTGGCGCGGCCGGCGTCGAACTCCGCACGGATCCTCGCCATTTCGCCCGCTTCGACGGTAAAGGCGCCGGACTGCTTCAGCCCGTTCATATAGCGCCTGACCGTCGCGGCATCCCGGCCCGCCGCCTCGAACAGCAGGCGCTCGAAGTTCGAGGACACCTGGATGTCCATCGACGGCGAGGTGGTGGCGAACACGCCCTTGGTGCGGTATTCGCCGCTTGCAAGCGTGCGCGCCAATATGTCGTTGTCGTTGGTGGCGATGATCAGCCGCTCGACCGGCAGTCCCATTCGCTTGGCGGCATAACCGGCGAAAATATCGCCGAAATTGCCGGTCGGCACGGTGAATGACACCGGCCGGTCGGGCGCGCCGAGCGCCAGCGCCGAAGAGAAGTAATAGACGATCTGGGCCATGATGCGGGCCCAGTTGATCGAGTTGACGCCCGACAGCGACACCCTGTCGCGGAAGCCGTGGTCGTTGAACATGTCCTTCACCAGGCCCTGGCAATCGTCGAAATTGCCTTCGATCGACAGCGCGTGCACGTTCGCCGCGCTCGACGTCGTCATCTGCCGCTGCTGCACCGGCGAGACCTTGCCGTTGGGGAAAAGGATGAAGATATCGGTGCGGTCGCGGCCGGCGAAGGCGTCTATTGCCGCGCCCCCGGTGTCGCCGGAGGTGGCGCCGACGATGGTCGCGCGGTTGCCCCGTTCGGCCAGCACATGGTCCATCAGCCGCGCGAGCAGCTGCATCGCAACGTCCTTGAAGGCCAGCGTCGGGCCGTGGAAGAGCTCGAGGATGAAGGTGTTTTTGCCCGTCTGCACCAGCGGGCAGACCGCATCGTGCCGGAAAGTCGCGTAGGCTTCACGCACCAGCCGTTCGAAGACGGGTGCGGCGATCTCGCCGCCGAGGAAGGGTGTCAAGACGCGGATGGCAAGGTCGGGATAGGCGAGGCCGCGCATGGCGCGAATATTGGCGGACGAGAACTGCGGCCATTCGCGCGGCAGGTAAAGCCCGCCGTCGCGCGCCAGTCCGGCCAGCACCGCGTCCGAAAATCCAAGCACGGGCGCATCCCCGCGGGTACTCACATATTGCATCGTCAAGAACCCATTGCTGCCGGCCGCGTCATCCACGGCAAATTGGTTAATTTTCCGAGCCGGCTCAGTCGCATTTTCGCCGCGGCGTTGATATACGTCACCGGCTTTGTGAGAGGGAAGTGCAGTTCATGAGGTTTTATTCGATCAACCGCCGTGTTGTCGCGGGTCTGGCGCTCACCGGCTTTATGCTTGCCGCCGCAGGCTGCCAATCGAGCGACAATGGCATTTTGAACTTCGGCTTCAGCAAGAAGGACCCGACCGCGCCGCCACCGCCGCAGGACCCCAAGGTGCTTGCCAGCCAGTTGCGCGCCTACTGCCCGAAAGTGACGCTGCGCGACGGCACCGCCTTCTTCAATACCTATGCCAAGGGCACCGCTGCCAAGACGAAGAAAAGGAAAGTCGATGCTGCGGCGGACGCTGAAGCCCAGGCAGCCGCACAGACCGGACCCAACGGTCAACCCGTCGACCCCAATCGCGATCCCGCCAAGATCATTTACCAGGCCTCGATCACCGATGTGACGCGCGACTGCATTCACGAAAACGGCCAGCTGACGATGAAGATCGCGGTGGCCGGTAAGGTCGTGCCGGGACCGCTGTTCACGCCCGGTACCGTGACGATGCCGATCCGCATCGCGGTCCAACATGGGCCTGACGTGCTCTATTCGCAGCTTCATCAGTATCAGGTGCAGGTCACCGATCCGTCTGCCGCGACGCAGTTCGTCTTCACCGACACCAACGTCGTGGTGCCGGAGCCGACCGCCCGCGACTACCAAGCCTATGCCGGCTATGACGAGAACGCGCCGGCAGCGACGGACAAGTCCAAGGCCAAGAGGAAGAAGCGCGTCGCCGCGGCGGCGACAAACTGATCTGGTTCGCCGCCAATCGCGCTTCCGCGGTTAGGCGTCCTCCGACCACTCCGACAATGCCGCAATCGTGCTGCCGAGTTCCGCCAAACGGCGGATGACGGTTTCGGCGCCCGCTTCGGTCAGCGCGTCGGCATGGCCGGGATAGCTGTGCCCGGCGCCGGTGAAGCCGATGACGCGCATGCCCGCCGTCCTGGCGCCGGTGACGCCGTGCACCGAATCCTCGATGACGAAAGTGTTCTTCGGGTTGGCGCCGAGCTGTTCGGCGGCATAGAGGAACACGTCCGGTGCCGGCTTGGTCTTCTTGCTGGGGATGTCGAGCCCCGAAAAGATGCGGCCGGCGAAGAAGGGCAGCAGGCGCACCTTTTCAAGCATGAACTCGATCCGCTCGGTGCGCGAATTGGAGCAGACGGCGCGCGGCGTGGTCACCGCCGCCACCGCCTCGCGTGCGCCGTCGATGATGCGCACGTCGCTGCGCAGCTTGCGATCGACGAGTTCCTCGGCGCGGTCGATCAGCGAGGCCTGGAAGGGAAGGTGAGATTTTTCCTCGACCCGCATCAGGATGTCCTTGAAAGTCAGCCCGGCATAGGTCTCGGCAAGCTCCTCCGCCGAAATTTCGTATCCGGCCGATGTCAGAAGCTCGGCCTCGACGCGCGCGGCGATGATCTCGGAATCGACGAGCACGCCGTCGCAATCGAAAATGACAAGGTCTGGCTGGGGCATGGCAATCCGAAGCTGGGAGGAAAATGGCCTGACTGGCCCAAGCGGCGCGGCATACACCAATGGGCCGGTGTTCGCAAATCGGTGGCGCAGGCTCTCGCTCGACCTTCACCGAATGTTTACGCTGATCGGTAACCATAACGGCCAGTAAACCGTAACGTGTGCTTTGGGTGTTTTGATGTCTGCCGTGCGTCTTCTCGACGAGCTTTCCCACGCTCCCCAGCAGTCCGAATGGCTGGACACGATCCTCAAAGGCGATTGCGTCGCCACCCTCGACAGGCTGCCGGAAAAGTCGATCGACGTCATCTTCGCCGATCCGCCTTACAACCTGCAACTCGACGGCGATCTGCATCGGCCCGACCAGTCCAAGGTGGACGCCGTCGACGACGACTGGGACCGGTTCGAGAGTTTTGAGGCCTATGACGCCTTCACCCGCGCCTGGCTGCTTGCCGCGCGACGCGTGCTGAAGCCCAATGGCACGATCTGGGTGATTGGCTCCTACCACAACATCTTCCGCGTCGGTGCCAGGATGCAGGATCTCGGCTTCTGGATCCTGAACGACGTCGTCTGGCGCAAGACCAACCCGATGCCGAATTTCCGCGGCCGCCGCTTCCAGAACGCGCATGAGACGATGATCTGGGCCTCGCGCGACCAGAAGTCCAAGGGCTACACCTTCAACTACGAAGCGCTAAAGGCCTCGAATGACGATTTGCAGATGCGCTCTGACTGGCTGTTCCCGATCTGCACCGGCGCCGAGCGCCTGAAGGACGAGAACGGCAACAAGCTGCATCCCACGCAGAAGCCGGAAGCGTTGCTGGCCCGCATCATGATGGCCTCGACCAAGCCGGGCGATGTCGTGCTCGATCCCTTCTTCGGCTCGGGCACCACGGGTGCGGTCGCCAAGCGCCTCGGCCGTCACTTCGTCGGCATCGAGCGCGAGCAATCCTACATCGATGCCGCCAATGAGCGCATCGCCGCCGTGCGCCCGCTGGATGAGGCCGACCTCACCGTGCTGTCCGGCAAGCGCGCCGAGCCGCGCGTCGCCTTCATAAGCCTGATCGACACCGGCCTGGTGGCGCCGGGCGCCACACTTTACGACGCCAAGAAGCGCTGGGCTGCAAAAGTGCGCGCCGACGGCACGCTGGCCATCGGCGACAGCGCCGGCTCGATCCACAAGATCGGCGCCGAGGTGCAGGGTTTGGACGCCTGCAACGGCTGGACCTTCTGGCACTATGAGCGCAGCGGCGGCCTCACCCCGATCGACGAATTGCGCCGCATCGCCCGCCTCGGAATGGAGCGGGCAGGCGGCTGATCCGCTTGAATCGAAAGCTCAACCGATTGCTGCAAGTGATTCAGTTCAGGCCGCAATCCCGAGCCGTTCAAGATCCGCTTGAAGCGCCTTGGCCTCGGTGAACAGCACCGCCTGCCAGCCGGCGGTCTTGGCGCCGTCGACATTCTTCTGGCTGTCGTCGATGAAGAGTGTGGCGGCCGGCTCCAGGTCGAAGGATGCGACGTGACGGTCGTAGATGGCCTGATCCGGCTTGATCAGGCCGATCTCGCCCGAGACGGTGACGCCGCGCGGCCGATTGAGAAAGTCGAAGCGCCGGCGGGCTTCGGCGAACGTGTCGGCGGCGAAATTGGTCAGCATGGTCACATCGCGGCCCCTGTCGATCAGGCCGACCATGATGGCGACGCTGTCGTCATAGGCATGCGGCACCATCTCGTGCCAGCAGCGGCGGAAGTTGCGGATGTTCTCGGCGTGATCGGGGTGTTCGGCGATCAGCAGCGCCTCGGCGTCTTGCCAGGTGCGGCCCCGATCCTGCTCGATGTTCCAGGCGCTGGTGCAGACATTGTCGAAGAACCATTTCCGCTCCTCGGCATCCGGGATCAGCCGGCTGAACGGAAGGTCCGGATCGTAGTGGATCAGCACCTTGCCGATATCGAACACGATGTGGCGGATGTCAGTCATTGCGGTCCTTTCAACGCGGGCGCAGCGGGGCTTGCTTTTTGGTTGCGCCCGGTATCGCTGCCTCGATTACCTTTTTCATGACGGTGGGCAGCGCTTCCCCGGGAATTTCGTGGGCTAGCGACCAGAAATGCCCGTTGGGCGCATCACCCCTGATGTGGGCATGGAAGACGTCGAGTTCGAGCGCGAAATGGGTGAAGACATGGCCGATCCGCCCGGCGCGCCGCCAGTCGGCCGAAATGGGCGCTGCGTCCGCCGTCGTAGCGCCGTCGGCCCGCGCCGTCCACGCCGTGGTCGGCACCTCGGTCATGCCGCCGAGCAGCCCCTTGTCGGGCCGTTTGCGCAGCAGGATGGCGCCGTCATCGCGTTGAGCGACAAAGGCAGCACCGCGCCTGAGCGGCTTGTCGCCCTTGGGCAGGCGGACTGGAAAACGCTCCGGATCGCCTGACAGGATCGCGCTGCAATCCTCGCGCAGCGGGCACAGCATGCAGCGCGGCCGCCGCGGCGTGCAGATCGTGGCGCCGAGATCCATCATCGCCTGGGCGAAATCGCCGGGCCTCGCCCGTGGCACGAGCTTCTCGACCAGCGCTCGGATTTCCGGCTTGGCCTCGCTGAGCGGCGTCTCCACCGAATAGAGCCGCGAGATGACACGCTCGACATTGCCGTCGACGACTGCGGCAGGCCGGTCGAAGGCGATCGCCGCGATGGCGGCCGCCGTGTAGGCGCCGATGCCCGGCAATTCCTTCAATCCGGCCTCGGTGTCGGGAAAGCGGCCCCCCCGCTGCGCCACGAGATCGGCGCAGGCTTTGAGATTGCGTGCCCTCGAGTAATAGCCGAGCCCGGCCCAGGCCTTCATGACGTCCTCGGCCGGCTCTGCCGCCAGCGCCTCGACGGTCGGCCATTTCTCGACAAACGTCCGGAAATAGGCTTTCACCGCCTCGACCGTGGTCTGCTGCAGCATGACCTCGGAGAGCCAGACGCGATAAGGGTCGGGTTTTGTCCCACGCGAGAACGCACTCGGCGTCACGCGCCAGGGCAGGTCGCGGTGATGCGCGTCGTACCAGGCAAGCAGGCGGACGGCGATGCTGCTATCTCCGGATACGCACTTCTCGGCTGCGGCCTTGCGGGTCTGGTCTTGCGGTGCCATTGATCGGGTGAGTTAGGATCGGAGAACGCACATGGCAGGGAAAAGGCCCTTCGGCAATCCCGTTCCGGTGAGCGATCTCGCTACCGAGATCCTCGATCCTGTCCTGAAGAAGCGCGCCGGCATCTCGATCGGACTGGTGCAGTCCTGGGAAGAGATCGCCGGGCCGCGCCTGGCCAGCCACTCGCGCCCGGAAAAGATCCAGTGGCCGCGCCGCCTGCATGAGGACGATCCGTTCGAGCCGGCGGTGCTGATCATTGCCTGCGAAGGCATGGCGGCGCTGCATCTTCAGCATGAGGCGGGCGAGGTCATCAACCGCGTCAACGCCTTCCTGGGTTTCAACGCCATAGGCCGCATCAAGATCCTGCAGAAGCCGGTCCTTTCGGCGAAAGCGCGGCCGAAACCGCAACCGCGGCCTCTCAGCGAGGCCGAGAAATCGAAGCTGGCGCGAACGGTCGGCAAGATCGAGGATGATGGCTTGCGCGCTTCGCTCGAGCGGCTCGGCGCGACCATCCTCGGACAAAAAAAGCCCTGAGCATGTCTCCCGAAAGTTCCGGCGGTTTCGGGAAAAGTCGTGGAGCGCGCTGCAAAATTGTCGTCAATATCGCATATTCGTGATCGCGCCCGAAAAATTTGGCGATTGGATTGGGGATGCCGATGCCTTAATTCGCGCCAACTCTCGCCTTTTCTAGCCCTTGCATTGCAAAATCCAACCGATATCAGGTGATTCGCATGAACCGCTCTTTGTCTCGCAGAAACCTTCTGACCACGCTGGCCGCCGTTCCGGCAGTGGCGCTGCTTGCCGCGTGCAGCGACTCGGGTGAAGAGGCAAAGGCGGCCGATGTGAAGCCCGCCAATCCGTCGACGCCAGCCAAGCCTGCCACGCCCGCGGCCGCTCAGGTGCCGGAAGCGCAGGGCACCGTCGACATGGCGGAACTGCTCAAGCCCGGCGCTTTGCCCGACAAGCAGCTCGGCAAGGACGACGCCAAGGTCACCATCGTCGAATATGCCTCGATGACCTGCCCGCATTGCGCGCATTTCAACGACACAACCTTCCCTGAGCTGAAGTCGAAATACATCGACACGGGCAAGGTGCGCTATATCCTGCGCGAATTCCCCTTCGACCCGAGCGCCGAGGCCGGCTTCATGCTGGCGCGCTGCGCCAAGGACAACTATTTCGCCATGGTGGACGTGTTGTTCAAGCAGCAGCCGAGCTGGGTTGGCGTCAGCAACACCAAGGAAGCGCTGCTGCAGATTTCCAAGCTCGCCGGTTTTACACAGGAGTCATTTGAGGCCTGCTTGACGGACCAGAAGCTTCTGGACGATGTGAGAGCAGTCCAGAAACGCGGAGCGGACGAGTTCAAGGTCGACTCGACGCCGACCTTCTTCATCAACGGAAAGACCTACAAAGGGGCGATGTCGATTGAGGAAATGTCGGCCATCATCGACCCTCTGCTCTGACGTCCAGGCCGCGCCGAAGCTGCTTGGCTTCGGCATATTGGTCTTTGCGGAGCGGCGCGAATGAAGTTCTCGCGCCTTCGCCTCCTCGGTTTCAAGTCCTTCGTCGAGCCCGGCGAGTTCGTCATCGAACGCGGGCTGACCGGCATTGTCGGGCCGAACGGCTGCGGCAAGTCCAACCTTGTCGAGGCGCTGCGCTGGGTGATGGGCGAAAGTTCCTACAAGAACATGCGCGCGTCAGGCATGGACGACGTGATCTTTTCCGGCTCCGGCGCGCGGCCGGCGCGCAACACCGCCGAAGTCACGCTTTTCCTTGACAATTCGGACCGCACGGCGCCCGCCGCCTTCAACGACGCCGATGAATTGCAGGTGTCGCGCCGCATCGAGCGCGAGGCGGGCTCGCTCTACCGCATCAACGGCAAGGAAGCGCGTGCCAAGGACGTGCAACTGCTCTTCGCCGACCAGTCGACCGGCGCGCGCTCGCCGTCCATGGTCGGCCAGGGCCGCATCGGCGAGCTGATCCAGGCCAAGCCCCAGGCGCGCCGGGCGCTGCTCGAAGAAGCCGCCGGTATCTCCGGCCTGCACACGCGCCGGCACGAGGCCGAGCTTCGGCTGAAGGCGGCCGAACAAAACCTCGAACGGCTTGACGATGTCGTCGGCGAGTTGGAAAGCCAGATCGACAGCCTGAAGCGCCAGGCGCGCCAGGCTTCGCGCTTCAAGAACCTGTCGGCCGACATCCGCAAGGCCGAGGCGACGCTTCTGCATCTGCGCTGGACACTGGCCAAAACCCAGGAAGGCGAAGCGCGTTCGGCGCTTGCCGTTGCGACCACGCTGGTCGGTGACCGCGCCGCAGCCCAGATGGCCGCTGCGAGGGAGCAGGGCATCGCCGCCCACCGCCTGCCCGACCTGCGCGACGCCGAAGCGGCCGCAGCGGCGGCCTTTCAGCGCCTGTCGATCGCCAAAACGCAGATCGAAGAAGAGGCCGGCCGCATCCGCTCGCGCCAGGCGGAGCTGGAGCGGCGCCTGCAGCAGCTCGATGCAGACATCGCCCGCGAGGAGCGGATGGTGCGCGACAATGCCGACATTCTCGAGCGTCTCCGCACCGAGGAAGCCGAGCTCAATTCGGACAATGCAGGTGCTGCCGAGCGCGAAGCCACCACCCGCGCCGCCTTCGAGCAGGCCGGCGCGACGCTCTCGCAGAGCGAAGCCAGGCTGGCCGCGCTGACTGCCGAACGCGCCGAGGCGGCCGCCTCGCGCCACCAGATCGAGCGCACTTTGCGTGAGACCGCCGAGCGCCGCGACCGCTTCGCACGTCAGCTTGCCGAGGTCGATCGCGAGCTCTCCGATATTGTGGCGCGCATTTCCGGCCTGCCCGATCCCGCCGAGAAGCGGCTGCTGGTCGAGGACGCGCTTGCCCGCCTGGAAGAGAGCGAACTGGGTGCCATCGCCGCCGAGCAGGCGGTCGCCGAGGCGCGCGCCGCCGAAAGTGCTGCGCGTCCGCCTCTGCAGGATGCCAAGGCCGAATTGCAGCGCATCGAGACGGAAGCGCGCACGCTGGCCAAGATACTCAACGCCGCGAGCGGCGATCTCTTCCCTTCGGTGCTGGAGCAGATCAGCGTCGAGCGCGGCTACGAGACGGCACTTGGCGCCGCGCTCGGCGAGGACCTCGACGTGCCGCTCGACCGCAGCGCCCCGGTGCATTGGGGCGAGAGCGCGGTTAAACCGGGTGACGCGGCGCTGCCTGAAGGCGTGAGGAGCCTGGCGAGTGTGGTCCGCGCGCCGGCACAGCTTGCCCGCCGCCTGGCGCAGATCGGCATCGTCGACGCCGCCGATGGCCGTCGCCTTCAAGCGCAGCTCGCGCCCGGCCAGCGGCTGGTCAGCCGCGACGGCGCGCTCTGGCGCTGGGACGGCTTGACGGCCAGCGCCGATGCGCCGACCGCTGCCGCGCAGCGGCTGGCGCAGAAGAACCGCCTGGCGGAGCTCGATGCCGAGGCCGTGCAGGCGACCCGCGTCGTGCGCGAGGCCGAGGAGGCGCTGGCGCGCGCCGAGCAGGCGATGCGCCAGGCGAGCGAGGCCGAGCGCAACGCGCGTCAGGCCGGCCGCGATGCCCAGCACGCACTGGACGCCGCCCGTGACGCGCTAGCCGAGGCCGAGAAGGCCGGCGGCGAGCTGGCCAGCCGCCGTGCTGCCTTGGATGACGCCCGCGCGCGCATCGTCGACAGCCATGAAGAGACGCAAGCCGCTTTCCTCGAAGCCGAGGAGATGCTCAGGGACGCGCCCGATCTCGGCGACCTGCAGCTCCAGCTCGAGCAGGCCTCCGCCAGTGTAGCTCGCGACCGCGCCACGCTTGCCGATACGCGCGCCGTGCATGACGGCCTACGGCGCGAGGCCGAAGCGCGCATGCGCCGGCTCGACGCGATCGGCACCGAGCGCAAGAACTGGCTGGAGCGGGCCGAAAACGCCTCGACGCAGATCGCCGCGCTTGGCGAGCGCAAGGCTGAGGCCGAAGCTGAGCGCGAGCGGCTGGCCGACGCGCCCGACGAGATCGACGCCAAGCGCCGTGCGCTGTTGAGTCAGCTTTCCGAGGCCGAGGCGCTGCGCCAGGCCGCCGGCGATCGCCTGCAGGAAGCGGAGACCAAGCAAGCCGAGCTCGACAAGGCGGCGACCGCGGCGATCCAGTCGCTTGCCGAAGCGCGCGAGACCCGCGTCCGCGCCGAGGAGCGGCTGACCGCGGCCGACGAACGCCGCGCCGAGGTCGAGGCTCGCATCCAGGAAGCGCTGAACACGCCGCCGCATCTCGTCATCAAGCATACCGGGCTAGAGACCGACGACCCGATGCCGGACATGGCCGAGGTCGAGCGCCAGCTCGACCGGCTGAAGATCGAGCGCGAGCGGCTAGGGGCCGTCAATCTGCGCGCCGAGGAAGAACAGAGGGAGCTGTCGGACCGCCTGGAAATCATCGTGTCCGAGCGCGAGGACATCATAGAGGCGATCAGAAAACTGCGCCAAGCGATCCAGAGCCTCAACCGCGAGGGCCGTGAACGCCTGCTGTCGGCCTTTGAGGTGGTCAACGGCCATTTCCAGCGGCTGTTTGCACATCTCTTCGGTGGCGGCACGGCCGAATTGCAGCTGATCGAGTCCGAAGATCCGCTGGAAGCCGGCCTCGAAATCCTCGCCCGGCCGCCCGGCAAGAAGCCGCAGACCATGACGCTGCTCTCCGGCGGCGAGCAGGCGCTCACCGCAATGTCGCTGATCTTCGCCGTCTTCCTCACCAACCCGGCACCGATCTGCGTGCTCGACGAAGTCGACGCGCCGCTCGACGACCACAATGTCGAGCGCTTCTGCAACCTGATGGACGAGATGTCGAAGACCACCGAGACCCGCTTCGTCATCATCACCCACAACCCGATCACCATGGCGCGCATGGACCGGCTGTTCGGCGTCACCATGGCCGAGCAGGGCGTCAGCCAGCTGGTCTCGGTCGACCTGCAGGCCGCTGAGGCGATGCGCGAGGCGAGTTGAGGGCGGGCTTGGCGCCCGGAACCGACTGAGTTACGTCTCCGGTGCCGTGGCTGGCGCCGTGTAACGCCGGCGCACGGCCTCCAGCACGCGCTTGCGGCTCTCCTCGGGCGATAGGCTCTTGTCCTTCTCGGCCTCTGACGTCTCGCGGGCGAGTTCCTTGTCCCTGATCTGTTGGCGGAACCATTTGGAATAGTCGCCAGCGCGCAGGTGGTATTCCCAGGTCTTGTCGTCGATGCCTTCCGCCATTTGGGCGAAAATGATCAGATTGTGGGCTCTGAGGTTCATCGCCTTTTCCGGCCCCGTGAAATAGAAACTGCCGGCCTCGTCGAGCTCGCCTTCGGCATATTTGCGGCTGTGCCGCTTCAGCGATTGGTCGGGTTCGATCGCCTTGACCGTGAACGGCTTCTTGCCGTCTTGCGGCCGCCATAGCAGGACCCGGTCACCCTTCGGCGAAGGAATGCTCTTGGGCGCCTCCAGCCCGGCCTCCTTGCAGAAGGTCTTGATCACGCTCTTCGCCTTCGGACCGAGCGCGATGACCGCCGTCACCAGGCGCAGGACCCCGGTCGAAATCGCTTCCGGATGCACGGTGATCAGCACCGTGCCCGGCAGCTCGAGCGACAGCACCGCGCGCGTGTCCTCGCGGCGCCTGGGCAGAAGGTGATGCGCCTCGTCGATGATCAGCCAATGCGGCCTTGCCGTGCGGTAGCGGACGCTGCCGAGGCCTGGCAGCAATTCGGCAAAGAAGTCGGGCCGCTCGTCGACCTTCAGCGCCAGCCCGTTGACCACGATATTGGTGCCAGGCTTTTCGATCAGCTCCAGCAATTGCTCCTTGCTGGGTGTAGTCGAGCCATCACCTAGCGGAACGGCGCCCTCCAGTCCGTCATAGTCGCCCTCGGGATCGAAAATGCAGAACTGCAATCCCTGTTCGGCAAGCCGCTCGGTGAGCGCTGTGGCCAATGTCGACTTGCCGATACCGGAGCTTCCGGCGATCAGAACGGTCTCGACGGGCGACAGATAAACCTTCTTGCCGTTGGCAGTTCCCAGCAGGACGCCGCGCAAGCGCTTGCGAGCTATCAGATGATCCTGCTTTATCAGCTTGCCGATCAGTTCTTCGACACCCTTGCCGCGCGCCTCCCTGGTGACGAGGTCGGCGGTTTCCTTCACGGCGGGCAGTGCGTTGGCGACGGCGACGCTGCAACCCGAAGCCCTGAGGAAGGCGTGGTCGTTCTCGGCGTCGCCGATACCCACCACATTATGCGGCGACAATCTGAGGTCCTTGAGCGCAGCCGCCAGTCCGGTGGCCTTGTTGATGCCTGAGGGCAGGATCATCACCGCGCCCTTGTTGAAGATGATCTCCAGCTCAAGGCCGAGCTCCTTGATGACGTCGAGCACGGTGGCCTGGTGCGGCTCCCAGGTAGCAACGATCGAGCGGCCGACCGAGAGCGGCTTGACGTCGCGCTTCTTCAGTCTGTCGACGAAATCGGCGGAAGGCGAGGGCGAGATCGTTTGCTCTTCCTCGCTCGCCGGCGTGTAGATCAGCGCGCCGTTTTCGGCCACCACCTTGTCGAACAGCCCGACCTCCGGAAACACCTCCTTGAGATCGGGCAGTTCGCGGCCGGTGACCAGGATGAGCTTGCGGCCGGACTTCTTCAGCTTCTTCAGCGCCGACAGCGTGCTGGCGGTGACCAGTCCGTCATGCGCCAGCGTGCCGTCGTAGTCGGTGGCCAGTGCCATGAAATACATCGGGTGATCCTCTCCGCTGCCGGTCGCTCGGTCCGTCTGGAACAAACAACGTCTGTCGGCGGAAAAGGTTTAGGCCGGCGCTTTCGCCTCCCTGGCGCGAACCAGGCTTGGAGAAATGCAATTCATCGGAGAGAGAAGGTTGGCTGGGTTCTGGAAAGGCGGGGCGCTTCTGGTCTTTAGGTCCGTTTGGGGTCGGCGCGTTGCTCCTGTGCCCTCTTGCAGATCTCATCCAATTTTTTTCGGACCCGGTCGTTATCGAACAGCAGCTTGGCGCGTGAGAATCCTCTGCTACGAAGCTCCCATTCGATGGCAAGCCATCCTTCATAATCGCCAGATAACGCAAGTTTCCCGGCTTCGCGCCACATAAGCACGTCACGCTCTCGGGACACACCCTTTTCTCCGTGCTTTTGCGCGAAGCATATAGGAGGTCGGGCAGATATTGTCGAGGGACCTGCCCCACCGCTCGCCGCGACCAGAGCACGGACTTCCACTTCATATTGAGACAGCGTGATGTCGAGCTGACGCAAATATCGGTCAGTTCATTGCCGGGCGCTCGACATCCCGGCGTGCGTTCTTGCCCCATAACTCACGGACGAATTTGATCGTCTCGCCAATCGTCCGGATTTCGATGATTTGCAACGATGGAACTCGTGCGCACAGTCTCCGCTCATGGACTGCTCCTGCGAGGCCGGTGGGTTTCGGAGGTGAAGGGGTCGAAAGCCGCGTTGAGACCACTGAAGAGAATCCGCGCTGAAATCGCCGCGCCACCCAATTCCCGCGAGAGATATATTGTTACATTTTGAGACACTTTTTTTAAATTTTGTGATTTGCTCCATACCGCTAACCTGGGCTCTTTTGGCCGCGAGCCATTCGGGCTTCAGGCATGTTGGGCAGAAAGGGTGGGGGTGTGAAAGGTCGCCAAGAATGGCCGATACGAATACCATTGTCTTGAGCGGTGACTACGGCTACCGCCAATATAAAGCATCCGGTCTCCCCGCCGACACCACTATCGATGCCAGCAAAGCCTCGTGGATTGTCGCCAATCAGGGAAGCTCCACCAACCTCTATCCCTTCGCGGTCGTCAACCCCGGCGACAACCTCGTGGCGTCGGGCGGCACGATCAACGGCACGGTCTCCCAAACCGGCGCCTGGGAGGACGTTTACGTCAACTCCGCCGCAGTCCGCGTGAATTCAGCCCACAGCTTTGTCATCGACGACTGGACGATCACCAAGCCCTGGGATGGCATCCGTGTCGGCGGCACTGGCACCTTCCTTATCGAGGATACCTATGTCGGCAACTCACGAGACGACGCGGTCGAGGACGACGACGTCATCGGCGGCACCATCCGGGATTCGCTGTTCGACCACGTGTTTTCCGGAGTGAGCCTTGGCGATGGTGACGTGGATGGGTCTGACAACTCGGTCACCATGGATGGCATGCTTCTAGGCATGGGAGAGTACCTTCGCAAAGGCGAGATGACCCACGGTTCGCCATTCAAACTCGACAAGGGCACAGGCGCTGCCGATATCGTGCCCAGCCTGCACTTTATCGACTGCGTGGTGGCGATCACCGACGTTAACCACAACGGCTTGGAACGGGTGCAGCGGGCTTGGGACAAGACGGTCGAGTCGCACGGCAATTACTATCTCAACCTCTCCGACACGCCGCTGCCGGCGGATTATCCAATGCCGCCCGCCGGCTGGACGGTCCTTCAGGGCCAGGCGGCCCGCGACTATTGGGCCCACGCCAAGGCAGCCTGGCACGCAGCCCATGACGGGACGGACCCGCTACCGTCATCTCCGACCGTGCCGACCGACCCGCTACCGTCATCTCCGACCCTGCCGACGGACCCGACCCACGGAACGACCGGGAACGATACATTTGTCGGCACTGCCGCGGCCGATACCTTTGATGGCCTGGCTGGCAACGACACATTGCGGGGCAAGGGTGGCAACGACGTGCTGACCGGTGGCGCGGGCCACGACACCTTTGTGTTTGACACCGCCTATGACGCGGGCAATGTCGACACACTGACCGACTTCGACGCGGTAAACGACGCACTCTATCTCGACAACGCCGTCTTCACCCAACTCGGCGCCGGTTCCTCGTCCAGCCCGACGCAGGTGAACTCGTCGTATTTCGAGTTGCGAGAACACGCCACCCATAGCAACGATCACCTGCTCTACAACCGGGCCACGGGCGTCTTGTCCTATGATCCCGACGGCTCGAAATCGGCCCCCCAGGTGGAAATCGCCCACCTGGAGCCCGGAGCGGCACTGACCTATCACGACGTATTCGTCGTTTGATCGTTCATGCGATCGGACCATGGCATGGCGAGGGGCGGGCGCGCCCCCCGCCGTGCCTGGTTCCGACGGTCACCGATCAGAAAGGCGGCGGACGCCGATCAAGTTGCCATAAACGTCGGCCGCATTGATCGCCGCGGATGCGCATGCGCCGGCCTTTGCAGTCGGCGCTGCCATCACCATCCAAACCGATCGGGCCGATGGCGGCGACACCATTATCGGCGGCCAGCTTACTGCGGCGGCGACGCTATTATTGGAAACATTTAGCAACTTGAGTTTCACGCCGCCTCGTTCGCAGACGTCATTTTCACTGCCAGCAAGCGATTAGCTGACTAAGGCAGTTTTGAGGTTTGGACGCTTCAATTCTCTGAGTGAGAATCAGACGCTTAGCGCCATCCTGGATTGGTGGTTCCTGGCGTCCCAGCCGAACTGGATGACCGGTGGATAACTTCCGATGAACGTAAGGCTAGGCTGTCAAAAGGTCGCAACCGATAGCGCGGCTGCTTGGCATGATATATAAACATTGTCTAAAATGATCCCTTAACCAAAAGAGACGATTTCGGGGATGCCCAGTTACACGAATAGAAGGGTGCTGTCGAAGAGCGTGGTCGAAATGGGCCTGTTCTCCGCGGTGATGAACACCCTGGTGCTAGTTCTGCCTCTCTACATGCTGCAGGTCTATGATCGGGTTTTGCCCGCCGCCAATTTGGACACGCTCACCTACCTAACATTGCTTGCGCTTTCGACGCTCTTGCTCTTCGGCGTGCTCGAAGTCGTGCGGGGTGTATACGCAAGCCGGCTCGCGGCGCGACTGGATGTCTCGTTGGGCACATCGTCTTTTCTCGCTGCAATGAGTGGCCCCCGCGCTGGCCTCGGCGATGTTCAAGCCTTGCGCGACTTGGCCACCCTGCGAGGCTTCATCGCTTCGAGGACCATTTTCTTTCTCTTCGACCTTCCTTTCGGGCCGATCTTCGTGGGCCTGCTCTATTTCATCCATCCGCTGCTCTTCCTTGTGACGATCGTCGGAGCGGTTCTCATGGTCGCCATCGCCATTCTGAACCAGGTCGCGAGCTCGCGACCTGGCAAGGAGGCGGCGGAGAGTCTCAACGCCTCGATGAATTCGGCGCAGGCTTTCGCCCGAAACTTCGAAACCGTTCGCGCACTTGGCATGGTGTCCAACGCGATAGAATTCTGGGGCACCCGTTTTTCCGGCTCTCTACACGCCTCGGATGGGCTCGCTCGCATCAATTCGTTTTATGGCGGTGTATCGCGCACCACTCGTTCGACACTGCAGATCGCGATATTGGGGGCCGGCGCTTATCTGGTTCTCCACAACGAGATGACCGCCGGTATGATATTTGCGTCCTCGATGATTTCGGCGCGCGCTCTGCAACCTCTTGATCAGATCATTGGGAGTTGGCGGCAGATCATCGACGCCAATCTTGCCTGGAAGAGGCTTTCAGCTCTCCGGTCCGGGCTCGACAACCAGGAAAACGTAGCATTGCCGGCTCCTGAAGGAGCGCTAAGCGTGGAGCAAATAGTCTATCATCTTCCGGGCGCGGCCGACGGCTCGCTGCCGCTGATCAAGCGCTTGACCTTTGAGGTCGCCGCCGGCGAGACAGTCGCGATTGTAGGGCCGAGCCAGGCTGGAAAATCGACTCTGGCGCGCCTCATCGTCGGTGCGATCGCGCCCCGCTCGGGGGCGATCCGGATCGACGGCGGCGATATTCGGAACTGGGACCCGGAACAACTCGGCCGCCATATTGGTTACCTGCCGCAAGATGTGGAACTCTTCCCGGGAACCATCGCGCAAAATATCGCGCGGTTCGAACCGAATGCGCCCAGCGAGAAGTTGGTTCAAGCAGCCCAGCGGGCCCAAGTGCATGAGCTCATCCTGGGTCAGAGGGATGGCTACTCGACGCTGATCGGCCCGACCGGCGTTCGCCTTTCGGGTGGCGAGCGTCAACGCATCGGGCTTGCTCGGGCCTTCTACGGCGATCCCAAGGTGCTGGTTCTCGACGAGCCCAATGCAAATCTCGATTCCAACGGCGAAGCCGCGCTCGAGCGCGCGATCAGCGGGGCGCGTTCACGAAAAACGACCGTGCTTGTCATAACCCATCGGCCCTCTCTCGCTTCCAAATGCGATCGCGTATTGATGCTACGCAATGGCCAGGTCGAGATCTACGGTTTGACCAAGGGCGTGCTCGATAGACTTGTCGAGCGACGGGCCCAGGCGGGGTGGCCCGCAGCCTCTCAGTCGCGCGAAGGAGTGGTGCCTTTCCCCTCATCTGCTCGAGGCGAGATAAAGGTCGCTAATGACTAGCCAAGCCATCGGCGCCAGGACGTATAGCTGGCAGCGCAACGTCGATACGCGCACAGATCGCATCACGCTGGCGGGGTATGCAAGCGTGTCCGTTTTCTTGCTTGGCTTCGTATTCTGGGGCGCAATGGCGCCGATTGCCGGAGCAACGATCGCGCCAGGAGTGATTGCAGCAGCTGGACAGAATGTCATGATCCAGCATCTCGAAGGTGGCGTGGTCAGCAGCGTCAAAGCTCGAGAGGGTGACAGAGTCTTACGAGGGCAGGCGCTGATCGTGCTCGATCCAACGGTGGCGCAGTCGCAGCTCAACCGAGTCCTCAAACAGTGGGTCGCACAAAAGGCCGAGATCGCGCGGCTCGAGGCAGAACGGGACGGCTTGGAGAAAATCGTCCTGCCCCGCGATTTAGGCGCCTACTCAGACGCGTCCGAATTCAGTGACGTCTTTGCAGAGCAAACCAAGGAGTTCCGGGCTCGGCTAGCGCGCTATGGCGCAGATCAGGAGATCCTTAGGGAACGGGTGGCAGCCCTTCGGGAAGCTGTTGCCGGCTTGAAGGCGCAAAAGGATGCTGCGGCAAACCAGCTCGCGATCGTCAATGCCGAGACGGAACGCAAAAAGCACTTGCTCGACAAGGGACTGACAAATCGTTCCGAATACACCGATCTTCTGCGTAGCACCGCCGAGTTGGTAGGTCAGGAGGGATCGCTGGAGGCGCAAATCGCCAGCGCGGCCACCCAGATCGTGGAAGCGCGCCAGCAGATTGAAAGACTAACAACCACCCGGGTCGAGGATGCCGTCACGGAATTGAACAAGGCCCGGGTAGAGGTGGCCGACCTTGAGGAACAAATCAACGCCGCTCGATCGGTCCTGGTCCGAACGACCATTCGTGCCCCGGCGGACGGCATCATCGTCCGCTCTCTCTACAATTCCGAAGGCAGCGTCATTCGTGCTGGCGAGCCTGCGATGGAGCTCCTGCCGACGAAGGAACTTATCGTCGAGGCAAAGATCAAGCCTGAAGACATCGATTCTATCCGAGTCGGCCAAGGCGCGAACATGATGTTCACAGCCCTGAACGCGCGGACCACACCAAAAGTGCCGGGAAAGGTGTTCTACATTTCGGCGGACCGGCTGACCACTCCCAGCACTGGACAGCCCTATTACACCGTGCGGCTTAAGATGGCCGACAAGCTGCCACCGCAGGTCAAGCCCGAGCAGATCTACCCAGGCATGCCGGTCGAAACCTTCATTTCAACCGGCGAGCGAACCTTTCTGAGCTATCTGACCAAGCCACTAGTGGACTCGTTCCAGCGCGCGTTTCGGGAAAGATAGGCCCGATCCTGCCTCCTGCGGCCTTCAACATTACCCGAAGTGGAACTCTTCCGCCGGATTATGCGCAACCGTGGTTCGGCCAGTCACGGTCCTCGGTTTTCACGGCCAAAACGTCGCACGCTCGTAGCGCTCGAGGCGACGGGCTTTGTAGTGGCTGTCTCGCCACGTGATCGAAGGCAAGGACCATCACCTATTGGGCTGCGGTCGCCTTCCTCCTTCCTTGCCATGGTGAGCTGGTCTCGAAAGGATAAGCGGGATGATCCCGTCCATCGCCAGAGTCTCGATCTCGAAGTCAGTTTCAACAGCCGCGGTCCCTTGCACCCGGACGGCATCGAGATGCATCTCGATGACAGCATCTATCCCGGCGACAAGTGGGAGTACCGTCTGCGCCGTGGCGACTTCGTCGCCAAAGCGCACGGCGCGCGGCAACTTGCCTCGCGCAATGTATGGGCGCGGATCCCTGCCGAGAGCGTATGGGTCTTCGCGGCGGCAGCCGCGAAATATTCATTGGTAACCAACGCCGCTTGCTCTCGGGGCGGCCTCGTTTAACATTCGGTCTCGCACAATGACGTCACAGCCTCGCATTGCCCTGATCCATGCCACGCCCATCTCGATGGAGTCGATCAGATCGGCGTTCGAAACGCGATGGCCTGGCGTCGAAACCGTCAATATCCTCGAGGACAGCCTGGCAGTGGACCGCGCCAAAACCGCTGACCTGACGAGCGACATGATCCGGCGCATCGAGGCCTTGGCCAGCTATGCCCGTTCGATTGGAAGCGATGCCGTGCTGTTCACCTGCTCGGCGTTCGGGCAAGCGATCGAACAGGCCGCGGCGAAGCTGGACGTTCCGGTCCTGAAACCGAACGAGGCCATGTTTGAGATGGCGATCCGCCGTGGCGGCCGCACCGCAATGCTCTACACTTTCCCGCCGTCGAGGGAAGGAATGGAGCAGGAGTTCCGGGACGAAGCCGCCCGTATGGGCCAAGCTGCCACCATCACGAGCTATTTCGTGCCGGGCGCGATCGAGGCGGTGCGTGCAGGAGACGTGGAAACCCACAACCGGCTGATCGCGGCTGAAGCCGCCAAGCTGAAGGATTTCGATGCGATCGTCTTGGCACAGTTCTCCATGGCGCGCGCGCGGGATGCGGTCAAAGCGGCGACGAACATCCCCGTATCGACCAGTCCGGATGCGGCCGTCGCGAAGCTGCGCGTCCTTCTTGGCGCGGACCAACCCGCCTGACCAAAAGAAGGTCCCACGGAGCGCTCGACAGCTGCTCCGGTGGCTATTTCCAGATTTCCCGGGCAAGGCGCATGAAGTTGCCGCCTATGACGTCGCGGACCGCTCCTTCCGGCTGACCGCGACGAAGCAGAACCTCGGTCAGCTCTTTCATTTGGGCTGGTGCCGAATAGGTCGTTTCTCCCGCATATTCGCTCTTCGGCCAGAAATGCGGATTGCTGGCGATGATGTCGTCGATGCCTTCGATCTCGACCGGGAAAGCATGGTCGAGGCCGACGCCAACATGGCGTGGGCCAGCGAGATCGATCAGATATTCGACATGGTCGGCCAGCCGTTCGGAATCGGTGCGCGCCTCGCCAAGGAAACGGCTGAGCCCGACGACGCCGACGATGCCGCCGGTGCGGGCGCAGGCCTTGATCTGCTCGTCCGTGATGTTGCGACCGTGGGCGCAGAGCGCTTTCGGATTGGAGTGCGAGAAGATGACTGGCCGGTCCGTGTACTCCATCACGTCCATGGTGGTGCGATAGCCGGTGTGGCTCACATCCACGAACATGCCGAGGCGGTTCATCTCGTCGATCACCTGCCGACCGAACGCGGTCAGACCCGGGTCTTCGTCATGGCATCCGCCGCCGGCAAGGTTGTTGCGGTTATAGGCGAAAAGCATCTGGCGCACGCCAAGGCCATGATAGAACTCGACCATCTCAATCCGGCCGTCCAGGGCATTCATGCCTTCGATGTCAAAGGTGACCGCCAGCTTGCCTTGCGCCTTAGCAGCGAGGATTTCGTCGGCCGACGAGACGAGCACGTAGTCGGCGGGACGCGCCAGGATCCAGTGGCGGAAGCAGCTGAGATTGGTTACCGTCATTTCCCAGGGCAGCAGATCGAACCCGACATCGATGGACAGATAGTCGACACCGGCGTCTCGCCAGATCCGCAGGTTGTTCAAGTCCGCGGCAGGATCCGGCATGAAGCCGGAATGGGCGTCCCAGACGACTTCGCTATCGAGAATGGACCGGGCTCTGGTTTGAAGGTTCATTGCCGTTCGTACCGGAATTTGCACCAGCCCCAATCTCTACCATACTGGCTAGAATGGGGAAGTTGCGTCCGGTACGCAGAGCAGGTGCAAACTGCCTGAAGCTGGATCTGCCGTCACGCGCAACGGAATCCGGATTCGCCTTCGCCAGCATCTTCTGCCGAATGACTTCCGGCAAAACGGATCGCAGATAGGACTGCCGACGATATTGTCGGCTCACGAATCGCTCAAACAAATCGAAATTCGTCCTCGCGAGAAAGGCGCCCGCAAAACGCGGACGCTCGCAGCCGGCAGCAACCTGTGTCGATCGTCCGTTACTCTTCCGTCTTGCCCTCGAAATCCAGAAGCTTGCCAACAGGCACGTACTTCTGCCCGTCGAACTGATAGAGCTGCAGTGCCTCAATCGGGAAAATATCGGAGCCGGCTTTGGTGTTCAGCTTGATCCCGTCCAGCAACAGTGGATCGTCCCACTTCTGCATGTTGAAGACGGTGTCGAGGAGCTCAGCCCGGGTCGGCTTCTTCATGTGCTCGAGCGCCTTCACAAGAGCATCGCCGGTCGCGTAGCCGACCTGTCCGATGGTGTTGGCGAAGACGAAGTTGACCTTGGCCGCGGCGATATCGTCCAGATACTGGTCGATACCCGCGTCACCGGTTTTTTCCGGGCTAACGATCGGTTTCAGGAAATTCGAGGTGATGATGCCCTTGGCGTTCTCGAGCCCCACCGCCTGCAGGATCGGGTAGGCCGAGGAAAGGTTGGTGACGAGCGTCAGCGGCTTCCAGCCGCTCTCGGCCTGGAAGCGGATTGCTTCACCGCCTTGTTGCGGCGCGGCGATGATCACCAGCGTATCGGCGCCGGAAGCCTTGAGCGCTGTCAGTTGCGTTTCGACGGTCGGATCCTGCCAAGTCACCGGTTGCCGATCGACGACCTTGACGCCTGAGCCGTCGATGGCCTGGTCGAAGGCCTTCATGAAGGTTTCGCCGGTCTCGGTGTTGAGATAGAGGAGCGCGACCTTTGCCTCGGGCTTGTTGTCCTTCAGATAAGTGGCGAACGACGCCGCCTCGGTCGAGAAGGCCGGGACGAACCCTATTTCCTCGTGCGGCGCGTTCAGCTTGTGGACGCCTGAATACATGAAGACATTGGGCACTTTGCGTTGTTCGATATAGCGTCCGATGGCGACATTGTTCGGCGTGGCAGCCGTGCCGACAAGGGCGAAGACTTTGTCCTGCTCCACCATCTCGCGCACGTTCGCAAGCGTTCGCTGCGGATCGAGCATGTCGTCCTTGATCACGAGCTCGATCTTGCGGGTCTTGCCGTCGGACATCTTGACGCCGCCGTGGGAATTGGCGGCCTCGACCCGGGCGCGGATGCCTTCTGCGACCGCGCCGACGACGGCGACGGGACCGGTGAGCGGACCGGTGATGCCGATCTTGACGGTGCTGTCGGTGATGCCCGGTGTCTCGTCAGCTTTCGCCGGAGCGACACCGACGGCCAGCGCAAGTATTGCCGCCGTCGCAAGCATTCTTGGCATACATGGTCTCATAACTTCCTCCCTAATTGGCTCATTGATCCGGCTTTGCCGTTGGCGTTCGACCGCGCCTTCAAGGCAGCGGCGAGTCTCTCCAGCAGACCGGCAACCCCTCCGCGCGCCAGAAGCATGATGCCGATCAGTGCCAGCGCGTAGATGACGTTGCCGAGTGCGAGATTGATGTTGGACGTCCATGTCGGGACGAAGGTGATGAACAGCCCGCCGATGAAGGCGCCGACAATGCTTGTCGAGCCGCCGACGATGCTCCCGATCACGATGGTGATGGAAAGTGGGGCGAGAAAGGACTGCGGGCTGATGAAGCCGTTGAGGATCGCGAAGACGCCGCCGCCAAGGCCAGCGAGCGCAGAGCTGATGGCGAACGCCCACAGCTTGGTCTTGGTCAGGTTGACGCCGAGAGCCTCCGCGATCTGCGGACTGTCCCGTTGCGCCTGGAGCGCGCGGCCGACGTCGCCGAGGAGAACGAGATAGACGATGAATGCCGCGACGCAGGCGCACCCCAGCGACACCAGATAGAGCCAGAGCTCGGAGTAATCGGCCAGGAACGCAGGCGGCTCCAGGGAATCGATCGGCAAGCCGGAGACTCCGCCCGTCCAACTGCCGAGCTTCAACAGAAGCTGCGGAAAGGCCGCCGCGACACCAAACGTGATGATCGCAAGTTGCAGCCCCTGCAGACGCAGGGCCGGCAGTCCGACGACGAGACCGGCCAGCGCGGTAAAAACAGCCGCCGCAGGCAGGGTCGCCAACGGGTGGACGCCGTAGGTCGCGTTCAAGATGGCGGTGACGTAGGCGCCGATGCCGAACAGCGTCCCCTGGGCGAGGCAGATCTGCCCGGCAAACCCCATAAGCAGGTTGAGGCCAAGAATGGCGACCGCATAGGAGATGGCGATGCTCACCTGCTGCAACTGGAAGCCTGACAAAGTGGCCGGCAGCAATGCGGCGACCAGCACAAACCCAACGCTTGCCGCGACCGTGCGCCGAATGTCGTTGCTCATAGCTTGGTGACCTTCTGTGAGCCGAACAGACCGACCGGCTTGACCAGCAGGACGAAAAGGGTGAGCCCGATCGGGACCGCGATGCGCATGTCCGCACCCAGAAAGCCGATGTAGTTGGCGCCAAGGCTCTCGCTGACGCCCACCAGAAGGCCTCCGGCTATCGCGCCGAGCGGACTGTCCCAGCCGCCAACGGTTGCCGCGGCAAGGCCGTAGAAAAGGATCGGGGTCATCATGGTCGGGCTCAAAAACAGCCGTGGCGCGACCAGCACCGCCGCGATCATTCCGATCGCCGCGGCGAAACCCCAGCCGAGCATCAGCATGCGCTCGACGTTGATGCCCACCAGAACGCTGCGAACGCGGTCGAAGGCCGCGGCACGCATGGAGAGCCCAAGCCTTGTGAAGGCGAAGAGGGAGGCAATGGCCGCGGCCAGGACAATGAGGATCAGCAAGGTGCCGGCCGACGAAGCCAGCACCCGTACGTCACCGAGGCTGAAGCTGCCTTCGGGAAAAAGGCTGGGGAACGGCTTCTGCTCGGCGCCCCAGAGCCACGTCACCATCGCCTGGAAGAGCACAAACATGCCGAGCGTGACGACCACTGTCGCCTCGACTGGTGCTGCCAGGAGCGGGCGGACGAAGACCCGAAACGCCAAGATACCCAGCACAAAGGAACCGGCCAGGCCGATTGCAATCGAAAGCCATAATGGCAGGCCCCACAGGCATAGCTGCCAGGTGCAGTATGCCGAGAAAGTCGCCATTTCGCCTTGACCGAAATTGACGACGTTGGTGGCGCGAAAGATCAACACCAGCGCTAGGGCAAGAGCCGCATAGATCGCGCCGGTGGCAAGACCGCTGAGGACGATTTGCACGAAAAGGGTCAAGCCCAGCCTCCCAACTGCAACGCCGAGGCCGTCGACCTGCGCGCCTTCGATCTGAGAGCCTTGGCCAAGGGAACCCTGGCGTTTGAGGACGGGGAAATGGCGGTTACCACGATCAGGAATGGCAGTCCGGCGGTATCGTGAATGTCGATGAAGGAGGCTGCATCGAGGCGGTCGGCCGACGCCCGCCTTGTAAGACGCGAGACCAGCACGAGGGCAATCACCAGCACGGCGTAGACAGCGCCTGGGGCAATGCCGCAAACAATAATCTGGTGAAACGTCGCCACGTTAGTCCCCAAGGTAAGATTTCTGGATATGCTCATTTGCAAGTATCGCGCCGGCTGAGCCGCCGGCCACGATATGCCCGGCCTCGATGACATAGGCGCGGTCGGCGAACTTGAGCGACAGGTCCGCGTTCTGCTCCACGACCAGGAGCGTCAACCCATCGATGTCGCGGAGTTCCTTGAAGATCCCGAATATTTCGCGCGTGATGACGGGCGCGAGACCCAATGACGGCTCGTCGCATAGCAACAGTTTTGGCCGCGACATGAGCGCTCGCGCAACCGCGAGCATCTGCTGCTCGCCTCCGCTCAGATTGCCGGCCAGTTGGGAGCGGCGTTCGCGCAATCGCGGAAAGCGATCGTACCACCGCTCCTTGTCCTGTCGGACCTGGCGGGCATCGGAGACGATTGTGGCGCCCAGCGTCAGATTCTCGTCGACGGTGAATTCCGTGAAAGTGCCTCTGCCCTGGGGAATCTGCGCTAAGCCGCGTTGCAGACGCCGTTCCGGCGCCATCTTTTGCAAGTCGCCTCCCATATAGGCGATCTCGCCGGACGAGCGGATCGTGCCCGAAAGCGCGCGCAGCAAAGTGGTTTTTCCCGCGCCATTGGCGCCGAGCAGGACGACGAATTCGTTCTGCGCGATTGCGAGCGAGCAGTCAAAAAGCGCCCGTACCTTGCCGTAGGAGGCCGAGAGATTGCGGACGTCAAGCAGTCTCACGTGCTCCTCCCGAGGTAGGCGCCGATGACGGCTTCATTGGTCCTGATTTCTTCGGGGCGTCCTGACGCCAGATTTCGACCGAGGTGGAACACATGGATCCGGTCGCACAGGCTCATCACCAGACCCATGTGATGCTCGATCAGGAGGATCGAGAGCCTGCGGCTATGCCGGATCGTATTGACGAGGGTGCCGAATTCGGTGACCTCGCCATGGGTCAGTCCGCCGGCCGGCTCATCCAGCAACAGGAGCTTGGGCTCGGCCGCCAGGGCGCGTGCGATCTCCATCCGCTTTTGCAAGGGATAGGGCAGGGAGTCGGCGCGCACGCTCGATAATGCGGCCATTCCCAATTCATCCAGAATTGATTCAGCCTTGCGGCGGACCGTCTTCTCCTCGGCCCACGCACCGAAGGGATTGAGAAGGGCACGCGCGACTTTTCCACCCATCTTGTGGTGTGCGCCGAGCATGACGTTCTCCAGGACGCTCAGCGAGCCGTATACGCCGACGTTTTGGAATGTCCGAGCGATCCCTAGACCGATGATGTCGCGCACCGCCGAATTGGAGATTATCCGACCCGACAGCTCTACGGTGCCGCGTTGAAGGCGTGCAAGGCAGGTGATGGCATTCAGGAAGGTGGTCTTGCCCGCGCCATTCGGGCCGATCAAGCCGCAAATCTCGCCATCGCCGACGTCGAGCGAGACATTGTCGAGCGCCTGCACGCCTCCGAAGCTGACCGATACGCCATCCGCCGCGAGCACAGGCAAATAGGCGCTGATATGTTCCTGCACAGCCACGCACTCCTCCCAGGCGTGTCAGCGGAACCGGCGCTTCCGCGTCTGTCCCACTTTAGATACCATATAGTATTTGAAGTCTGAGTCGTATGTCAACCGACTTCGCCGGTGCACCTGCACTAAGGCGAGGCGGGTTCCGGCCAGCTGTCCAGTTGGATTGACAAGGTTAGTGAGATACGCTTTGGTATTTGAAATCTGACCGGTATCCGGAAGGGCCGGTCATGGAGAACTCAGACCGGGGAGGACGGTGTGACTTCATCCTGCCGCAAGGTGCCGCAAGCGTGTGCCCGCTATCCTGTAGCCAACAACGGTAATGCGACGTGATTGGCGTTGCCCGATCGCCGCAGGAGGCCGTTATGCTGGCGGTCGCCATTTGCGGCCTTTTGTCGTTCGCCTTGAGCGGCCTGATGCGATGGGGGCGCGTCGATCGCCGTTGGTACGATCTCTTGATCCCGCTCGGCTTCTTCCTGTCCTACTGGTTGACCTACAATCGCCTTCCCTCCTTCCCTCCGGTCGGCGCCGTCAACAAGGTGTTCTACCTGGCGGCGGTTGGATCGATCCTGGGCGTGGCGACGGAATGGACAGGCAGCCGCAGGCTCGGACAGTTGCTGTTGGCGGCAATGCCGGTCGCCTCAGCAGCTTACATCGGCGATACGATTGCCCTGGCGCAGCCTCTCGACCTGGTTGTCGCCGCTCTGGCCGCAGCGGCAGCGCTATATGCGCTTCATCGGGAAGCTGACTATCCCGATGAGGGATCAGGCCTGCGCCCTGCGATCATGCTCGCGGTTGCCAGCGCAGGCTTTGCTCCCATTGCCTTCATGGGGGCTTCATCATCCAGCCTGCAACTGTCTCTTGGCGTCGCCTTTGGCATCGCCGGCATCGTGGTTGGGCACCTGTCCCGGCCGAATTACCGCTTCGGATGGGCATCCTTGCTCGGCGGAGCGGCGGGCATGATGGCTGTGGCGCAGACCGTCGCGCTGATCACTCGTAAGATCGACCTTCTCGCCCTTGCGGTGCTCCTGCTGCTTTTCCTGGTCCCTTCGGCCTGCCGCGTGATCCTCGATCGTCTCGATCAGAAAACCCCTGCACTCGCCACGTTCGTCTTCGCAGGGTTTTGCCTGGTGCCGGCCGTCGCGGCAGTCGCAGTGATGCTGGCACGGAAGGGGTTCAGCCTTCCGCTGTGAATTCGCTTTTCGTGCATCAACAAAGGAGGATGGAATGAACTACAGACTGAAACTAGCTTTGCTAGCTGCACTCGCATCGGCGCCAATCGGGCCGGCAACCGCACAGCCGATCACGTTCGACATCGATCCGGTTCATTCCGGCATCGTGTTCTTCATCAATCATCTCGGCTTCTCCAACGTCATCGGCGTTGCAAAAGAGTTCTCCGGGGAATTCACCTTCGACAAGGACGCGCCTGAGGCCAGCAAGCTGCAGGCCAAGGTCAAGGTGTCCAGCATCTCCACCAACAATGCCCAGCGCGATAGCGACATCCAGGGCGCCGACTGGTTCAATGCCACCGAGTTTCCGGACATCACCTTCGTCGGCACCAAATTCACCAAGTCGAGCGACAAGCAGGGCACCATCACGGGCGATCTCACCATCGCCGGTGTGACCAAGCCGGTGACGCTCGACGTGACCTTCAACGGCCAAGGCAAGAACCCGTGGGACGGCAGTCTTGAGGCCGGCTTCAGCGCGACTGCCAAGTTGAAGCGCAGCGACTTCGGCATGACGGCCAATCTTCCCCTGATCGGGGACGAGGTCACGCTGCGCATTGAAACGGAGGGGCGCGGCCGCAGCTGACGGCGGCTTCGCGTTGTCCTGGGCGCGCCGGACGTCCTCGCGGATGTCCGGCGGTGCTGACTGATAGGCTGCGCGTAGCAATCGTGCCGCAACATTCGCCCATGTCGCGGCAACGAGAGACCGTGGCGCGCCGACGATCGGCGCGCCATGGTCTGGCTCGGCTCTCGGGAGGCAACTACGCGCTTAAGCGATCGACGAGCGATCGTCGGCTTCGAGGCCTTGCCACGAGCCACGCTCGTAGAGCCACCTGGCCGTATTCTTGATGCCGCCAAACGGAAAGACATGCAGCAGCGCGATTGCCGACTCCGGCTTTGCCCGCACATGGTGCTCGATCGGGCCGACGAAGCTCTCCGGCGAGTGACTGGTGGCAAGGGCGGCAAGCGAGGCGCTGCGCTTTTTCAAGAAACTCAGCGAATTGCCGACGCCGCACAAGGCGGCGTATTTTAGCAAGGTCGTGATCTTGGCGGGACCGGCCACGCCAAGATGGATCGGCAGGTCCACCCCGGAAACCGCCAGGCCGTCCGCCCAGGCGATGAACTTGTCCGCGTCGAAGCCAAATTGGGTGACGACACGCATCTTTGCCCCGGTCCGCTCGGCCCAGGCGCTCTTCATCCGGAGCGCTGCAATCGCCGCCTCGTCGCCAAAGTCGCGACTGCCTTCCGGATGGCCGGCTACACCGACCTCGGTGATGCCGTACCTGTCGACGAAACCAGTCTCGAGCACCTCGAAAGAGGAGGAAAATGAACCGGCTGGGGTAGCCACGTCGCCGCCGATGATGAGCAAGTCGCGGACACCCGCTTCCTCAGCCAAAGCCTTCACCCGCGTTTCCAGCGCTTGGCGCGTGGTCAGTCGGCGAGCGGCCATATGGGGAACCGCGGTGTAGCCAAGGTCCGCGACGCGCCGCGCTGCCTTGACCAGGGTCGGCGTGTCCGCCAGGCCGATATCGGTGATGTAGACCCGGACCCCCGACGGGAAAAGGCCCGGCAAGTCAGGGGAGTCGATCACCTGGCTTGGCGCCATCTCGATCGAGGCGTCGATAGCGGAGGGGCGGATAGCAGCTTTTTCCATGCGCGTGGCTCCGTTGTTAGCCGAAGACGACGGTCTTGCGTCCATTGAGCAAGACCCGATCCTGAAGGTGGAAGGCGACCGCGCGGGCCAGCACGCGGCGTTCGATGTCCCGACCCTTGCGAACGAGGTCCTCGGGCGTGTCGGCATGGGTCACATGTTCGACGTCCTGGGCGATGATCGGACCCTCGTCCAAGTCTTCGGTGACGTAGTGCGCCGTTGCTCCGATCATCTTCACGCCGCGCTCATGCGCCTGGTGATAGGGCTTGGCGCCCTTGAACCCCGGCAGGAAAGAATGGTGGATGTTGATGCAGCGGCCGGAGAGATAGGCTGAGAAGTCGTCGGATAGGATCTGCATATAGCGGGCCAGCACGATAAGCTCGGCGCCGCTATCTTCGATCACGCGCTTGATCTTCGCCTCCTGGGCGGCCTTGGTCTCATGGCTGATCGGGAAGTGGTGGAAGGGAATGGCGTCGTCGGAGGCGAGGTTGAGACCTTCTCGCGGATGGTTGGAGACGATGGCGACAACCTGCATTGGCAACTCGCCCAGTCGTTGGCGGTAAAGCAGGTCTACCAGGCAGTGGTCGAATTTCGAGACAAGCAGCAGAACCTTGCGGGGCAGGTTCTGGGGCCGCAATGTCCATTGCAGGCCGAAGCGGTTGACCTCCTCGGAAAAACGCCCGGCGAGATCATCGAGGGGCGAAGGCAAATCGAACGCTACCCTCATGAAGAACCGATCCGTTTCGGGGTCGTCGAATTGCTGGGCCGCGGTGATGTTGGCGCCATGTGCTGCCAAACGGCTCGCCACGCCGGCGACGATGCCCGGCCGGTTCTTGCATTGGAGCGTAAGCAGATAGGACTTTTCCATACCCGGTCTCCGGGTTGACGGCCGAGCTGAAGGGCAAGGCGGTTTCTCGCGTCGCAAAGCGACACCGGCAGGAGGTCCCGCCAGTCTGTTGTCGTCGGGTGCGATTGCCGTGAGGGGAGGGCGGCGGTGATGCCGCCCTCGGTTCAGGCGTGCGGCTTAGGCGTTCTTGCGATAGCTGGTGCGTGCGTGCGCGTCGATCGGCGCCGGGTGGACGGTGGCGCGGATCTTGAACTGCACGTGGTCTTCAACCTGCACCTTGGAGGATGGCTTGGGCTCGCCCCAGACCACCACCAGTTCGGTGCCAGGCTCTGCCACTGCCGCATCCACGACCGCGATCGACATCATCGAACGGTAGTTGGCCGAGTATCCGGTATGAAGCGAACGCCCGGCCAAGCTTCCGTTTGGCGCCTCGACCCGGTCGTAGTGATAGGTCGCGTAGTGGGCGATCGGAAGGTTGATGAACTTCGCTCCGACACCTGGCTGGTACATCGAGGCCCACGCCTTGGCGACGTCGTCGCCGTTCCACTGCAGCGTCACCTTGCGGTTGGCCGTGGTCTGGCCGTCGGCGACCTGGGCCTCGAGCGCCTTGCGGCCGATGAAGTCGTGGTCGAATTTGACGATCTTTCCGTAGCCCACGTCGTAGGGCGAGAAATAATAGTCCTCGATGTTCTCGGAAAAGAAGCTTCCGCCTAGAGACACATTGGCATCGATCTCGTCCGCGGCAAGCCACTTGCGGAAGCCCGCCGTGCTCTTGCCCGAGTAGAACGCCGGCAACGGGCGCGGAAGCCATCCGGACTCGAGCGAGTTGGTCAGGTACGCCCGGCCGCCGACCTGAATCATGTTGTGCTTTTTGCCCGCCTCGAGCAGAGCGGCCCGAACGACCTCATGATCGGCCCAGGGCCCGACGAACTCGAAGCCTGGTTCGCCCGCCATGCCGTGGCGAAGCGCGCGGACCATCTTGCCGGCGATCGTGAAGCGGGTGCCGTGGAAGAACTTCACATCCGGCGGCTCGCCGCCGATGAGTTCCCGGATCACGTTGAACGCGCCAGGTCCCTGGATCTCGTAGCGGTAGCACAGCGGATTTCCCTTGCGGGCATAGGACGGATTGTCCCGCACAAGCTCGACGTCATAACCGCCGGTCTCGGCATGATACTGAAGCCAGTTGATCGTCGGCGGAATGCCCACCGCCTGGAATTCGTCTTCCTCATAGCGGAACAGGATGTTGTCGCCGATGAGCTGGCCCTCGTCGTTGACCGCTACATACTGCTTCGCGGCGTTGACGGGAAAGTATTCAACGCTGTTGATCGCCGTGTCGCGGATGAGCTTCAGCGCATCCTTGCCGCGGATGTTCAGGTCGGCGAGATGGTGCGACTGGTCATAGAGCACGGCGTTGCTGCGCCAAGCGAGCTGTTCGTCGCGCCAGTTGGTGAATTCCGGCGTCACCGGCGTGCTGACGATCGGCGGGCTCTGCGATTCCCAGAGCATGGTTTGGGCGCTTCCAGCGTCAGCGATCTTCTGTTCGAGATTAGCAGCCATTTTCAATCCTCCTGTGCAGCTCCTTTCCGGCTAAGCCCTTGCAGGACATCTAACAACCCAATAGGTTCGATACAGGTGATCGAAATTTTGCATAGAAAGTAGGCGCCATGCTGTCGGAGGAACTTGCCCAGATCGACCTGAGTGCTTTGCAGGCATTGGTCATGGTCAACGACTGCCGGTCCTTTTCAGAGGCGTCGGAGCGCCTCGGCGTCAACCAGTCGACGATCAGCTATTCGATCAAGCGGCTTCGAAAGGCCTTCAACGACCCGATATTCGTTCGGCAGGGCAACTCGATCCTGTCGACCGACAAATGCCGTCAACTCGCCCAGGAAGCGCGCGATGTCCTCGAGCGCATGCAGGCGTTGTCCTCTCTGCAAGGTTTTGATCCCGCTACGTCCACGGGCAGCGTGACGATCTCCTGTAACCATCACGAGCGTATGTTCCTGATGCCGGCCTTCGTGCGCCAGGTCCAGCAGCAGGCGCCCCAGATCGCGGTCAACATTTTTGAATCCGCCGTGCACGGCAAGCAGCAGCTCAAGGAAAACATTTGCGATATCGTGCTCGGCCCGGTGGCGATTTTCGGCGATATCTACTACCGGCGTAAACTCTTCACCGACCGCTACGCTTGCATCATGGATTGCAGCCATCCGCTTGCGGCCGGCGAACTGACGATGGATCGCTACCGGCAGACGCGGCATATCGCCGTGACCCACAATGGCCAGTGGGAGGCGTTGTACTTCGCGGCGCTTCGGGCAATCGACGTCAGGATTACGCCGAGCGTGATCGTGCCGAGCCACGACAATCTCGAAGCATTGATCCGGGGCACGGAGCTGGTCGCGACCATTCCCTATCGCCTGGCCCGCCGGCTTTCGGACAAGTTGACGTTAAAACCTTTCCCCCTCGAGGTGCTGATCCAGATCGACATGTATTGGACCGAGCGTTCTCACTATTCGGGCCTGCATGCGTGGACGCGCCAGATCCTCGCCGACGTGGCGGCAACGATCTGAGCGGTCCGAAGCCCAGCCGAGGCTGGTGTGGTCTCTCTGGGATGGTAACCGCCGCGTCAGACAGTGGCGCCGAGCATGATCACGGAGATCGTCGCCGGCTGGTCGCCTGGATTGCGCCATGCGTGACGAGTGCCCTGCTGGACCACGGTGTCACCGGCATTTAGCTCGACAGTCCTGCCGGCATCGAGTTCCAGGATCAGTCTGCCCCTGACCACCGTGACGTAGTCGACGGTCGGGGTCTGGTGCATGCCAGGGCTGTCCGGCTCCATCCGCTCGGCAATGCCAGGTGATGCCTCGATGAGTTCGGGACCGGCCACCGCGGGATCCCATTCCGATGAAATGTAGACGCTGTCCGGAGGGAAAGTAATGATCCAGAACGATGATCCGCCTGCCGGCATGACCATGGTGCCGGTCGTCTCCATGGGGTCCTTGTAGTCGATGCTCCCCAGCTCTGGCGCCCCCTCGATTTTCCACTGTGGCGACGATACGAAACCTGGCGTGTGGCGCAGGACCATTTCCCCAGGGGAGGGGCCGTCGCTGACGACCACTGACTTGCCGGCGTTGTCCCTGCCAGTGACGACGCGCCGAACCTTCATATGAAACCTCCCAGGTAGATGTTCAAAGTCACAGTGCCGAGATGAGGCAAGCGAGCGCCCAAAAAAGCGGGAACTCCGGTCCCATCTGCTGCCAGCGCCATTTGGCGCCGTTGATCTTCACCACTGCGTAGGCTGCTCCGAGCAGCACGACGATCGCGCAACCGGTTGCTGCTTTCGAATAGACGTTGAAAATCATGCCGAGCGCGGCAAGCACCTCGAGGACGATTGTCAGGACAAGGAATGCCTTGCCAGGCTTCAGACCGGCCTTCTCAAATGTAACCGGCGCCTTATCGAAGTTCCTGACCTTCCCGATCAGATGCGGCAGGAACCAGACTCCACATAGGATCCTCAGGCAGTCCTGAGGCTGCAACTCGAACGGCATTGTACGTCTCCTCCCCAGCAGCGTGACGCCTGCAGTCGTTGTGAGCGGGCCCGGTTTTGGCCGCCAGCCACCCTGCGAAATCGAGCGTAGGCCCGAGGGCAGCAGCGATGGTTGGTACCGACACCGCAAATCGGGTCTTGCGTCACCCAATCCAGATACTATACGGTATCCACAGTCCAATCGGAATGTCAACTCGATCCGGTTGGCGGTATTTGAGGAGGAACATCGTGACAGTGATGATGCGCGCCGCACGGTTGCATGCGGTAAACGAACCAATGCGGATCGAGGAGATCGCCAAGCCTCGAGCGTGCGGAACAGATGTCGTGGTCGAGGTCAAAGCCTGCGGTATGGTCCCGAACCTCGCCAACGTGCTGAACAACTGGGAGAACTGGTATCCTCACCAGCCGCTGCCTCCCAAGCCCGCGACGTTTGGCCTTGACCCCGCCGGCATCGTGCACGAAGTGGGCGAGCAGGTCGTTGCCTTGAAGCCCGGAGACCGCGTCTACGTCAATCCGTTGCGTTCGTGCGGTGCCTGCCACGCCTGCGCCAGCGGCAACCAGATGAAGTGCGACTACTTCACCTTCGCCGGATATTTCGGGTTCAATCGCAACAGCCTCGAAATCTACAAGCGCTATCCCGGCGGCGGCTTCGCTCAATTCATGCGCGCGCCCCAGAGCGCCATCGTCAAGATACCCGACAATATGACGTTTCCGCAGGCTGCCCGCATGGGCTATCTCGGCACGTCCTATTCGGCGCTCAAGAAGCTGGGCAACCTTGCGGGCAAGTCGCTGATCATCAACGGCGCGACCGGCACGCTGGGTGTCGGCGCCACCATGTTCGCGCTCGCCATGGGGATTTCCACCATCTATGCGGTCGCGCGCGGCAAGCCATTGCTGGAAAAGCTGAAGCGCCTCGCGCCGAACCGGATCGAGATTTTTTCCAGCCTGGACGGCAAGGTCGCGGACTGGGTGCGCTCCAAGCACCACTCCGGCGCGGATTTCATGCTCGACAGCCTTGGCGCGGTGGCTGACGTCAACGCCATGAGGGACGCGATGATGGGCGTCAAACGCGGCGGCACCATCGTGAACATCGGCGGTACGGGCGCCGACATGCTGTTCAACACCAAATGGTGGATGGACAATTCGATGGTGCTCACCGGTTCGGCCTGGCTCAGCACCGCGGAGGGTATCGAGATAGCCGAGCTGGTCCGGTCCGGGGCGGTCGACCTGTCCGTGCTGGAAGCCCGCACCTATCCGCTGGACCAGATCAATGAGGCGATCAACGGCGTAGCCTCGGGCGACGGTGGCTTCACCAACTACGTGCTGGAGCCCTGAGCTGCGGTTGGAGAATGCCATGATAATCGACTGCCACGGTCACTACACCACCGAGCCCCCGGCGCATCATGCCTATCGCAAGGCCCAGGTGGCGTTTGCCGAGGGCCAGCGCGACGCAGGTCCGGTCTATCCCGGCATAAGCGACGAGACGCTTCGCGCGACCGTCGAAGACAACCAGCTTCGTCTTCAGCGGGAGCGCGGCTCGGACCTGACAATTTTGTCGCCCCGGGCCTCGGGCATGGGTCATCATGTCGGCAGCGCTGCGCTGAATGCCGAATGGTCCCGTGTCTCCAATGATCTCATTGCGCGCATCGTGGACCTGTTCCCGCTGAACTTTGCCGGTGTCTGCCAGCTGCCGCAGTCGATGAGCGGTGACCTGGCTCCTGTGCTGGCTGAACTCGAGCGCTGTGTGGACGAGCTCGGCTTCGTCGGCTGCAATCTCAACCCCGATCCGTCCGGCGGCTTCTGGTCCGCGCCGCCAATCTATGACCGCTACTGGTATCCGCTCTTCGAGAAGATGGTCGAGCTCCAGGTGCCGGCCATGATCCATGTCTCGGGCGCGTGCTCGGCCTGCCTGCACACCACCGGAGCGCACTACATCAATGCCGACACTACCGTGTTCATGCAGCTGATCCAGGGCGACCTGTTTCGCGATTTCCCAGACCTCAAGCTAATCATTCCCCACGGCGGCGGCGCCGCTCCCTATCACTGGGGCCGCTATCGCGGGCTGGCAATCATGATGGAAAAGCCGGATCTCGCCACGCACCTGATGCGCAACGTCTATTTCGACACCTGCGTCTACCACCAGGCGGGGATCGACACGCTGTTTCGCGTGATCGGTCCGGACAACATCCTCTTCGGCTCGGAACTGCTGGGCGCGGTCAAGGCGGTTGACCCGCTGACCGGCTTCAACTTCGACGACACGCGCCGTTACATCGATGCTTTGGGCCTCGACGAAGCCGACCGCGCGGCAGTGTTCGAGGGCAATGCGCGCAAAGTCTACCCGCGGCTGGACGAGAGGCTCAAGCGACAGCGTCGCTAGCGAGGTCCGGCCAGGCACGAATCTCTGGAGATATCAATGGCAAAAGTCGTGACAAACACCGAACGTACGCCGATCGAAGTGTGCGACGCACTGGGCGCGCTGGGGGTGGCAACCGTTCACGAGGCCCAGGGACGCAAGGGGCTGCTGGCCTCGCGGCTGCGTCCCATCTATGACGGCGCCAGGATCGGCGGCAATGCGCTTACCTGCGAGGTGGCGCCGGGCGACAACTGGACCATTCATGTTGCATTGGAGCAGGCGCGGCCGGGCGATGTGCTCGTCGTGACTCCGATCTCTCCATGCGAAGACGGATTTTTCGGCGACCTTCTGGCTGAATCGGCGATGGCGCTCGGCATCCGAGGCCTCGTGATCGATGCCGGCGTGCGCGATGTGGCTGCTTTGCGAGCGATGAAGTTCCCGGTCTGGTCGAAGGCGATCTTCGCTCAGGGAACAGTTAAGGAGACGCTGTGCGATTGCCAGCTTCCGATCATCTGCGCCGGTGCCCGCATCTGCCCTGGCGACGTGATCGTCGCCGATGATGATGGCGTCTGCGTGGTGCCCCGTGCCAATGCCGAGTTGGTTGCGAGAACGGCACGAGAGCGGGAGGCGGCCGAGGAAGACAAACGTCGCCTCTACGCTGCAGGCAAGCTCAGCCTGGACGTCAACTCAATGCGCGAACGGCTGCGCTTGAAGGGACTTGTCTACGAATAGGCACCCGACGTCCACGAAGGAGAATCGGTCGGCCTTCCAACGTGGCGTGGCATGGTTCGCGTCAGCACGCTGCAGTCCGCTTGCGCACGGCCTTTCCGTTCTTATGCCTAAAAAGATGAGCCTCGTGCATCGACGTCAGCGCGACCCGCACCATTTCGCCGGGCGCCCTGTCGTCCATAAAACTCGACATGCCGCCATAGACGAGTTCGAGGACGATACCGCCGACATAGAGTGGCCGGGGTTCCGCATCCCCATACGGAAACAGCTTCTCCGACAACAGCCTGCCCAGCCCTTCCCACTGGTCCCTGAACAGGCGCAGGTGCCGATCCTCCAGCGTGTTGTCGCGGCGCGCGATGCGCAGCAGGTCGATGGCCAGCGTTCCCCAGCGCTTGTCCTTGGCGCGTTGGTTGGCCCATTCGCAAATGGATTCGATGACATCCTTCGGCTCGTCAACGCTGCGAAGCCTTTCGGTCAGTTCGACCACATCTCCGCCGGCGTTGCGCTCCAGCAGTTGCAGGAAGATGTCTTCCTTGTTCGTGAAATTGGAGTAGAAGGCCCCCTTCGAGAAGCCGGCCTCCTCTGCGATCCGCTCGATCGATGCGCCGGAATAGCCGTCTCGGGCCACCATCTCGCTGGCCGAGGCCAAAAGCTTTTCGCGCGTCAAGGCTTGGCTTTGTTCACGGGTCAGTCGCGCCATCTTTGAATTCATCCAATGAACGTATCGGGATACCCAGCGTATCTGAGGAAGCAACTTAGGGTGGGCGACCTCCAAGGGCAAGCGAAGGTGAGGGGTCAGTTGCGGGATTGCTTTGGTGCACGGCAGGATGGGTTCAGCCGACAGTGGTGCAAGCGGCATTGAGGTAAGCAGCATCGAAGGCGTGCAGCGCTTGGCTCCGAAGGGCCTCATCGAGCAAATGCGCGCGGATCATCAGGTCGATCGTCGTGCGCAACGCGTTTTCCGACACGGCCAGCTTGTCCGGCCACATGCCCATGTCACGCATGTATCCTAGACCACGATTGGCCAGGGTGGAGCTTTCCGGCGTGGTGATGCGTTGGAAGATCGGCAATGTTACGTCCTGCCGTGCCGGTTCATTGGTGATCGTATGGGCCTCAATCAGGGCGTTGATGAAGTGTATGACCACATCTCGATTGGCTTGCAGCCACGATGATCGGCCGATGACCGCGGTGAAGAGGATCTCGGGTATGAATTCATTGACCTCGCCGATCAGCTTGTAGCCTTGGTCCTCGGCTAGGAAGTTCCACGGCGCGGGCTGGGGAGCACAGTCGACTCGCCCGGCCTGCAGCGCCTCCCACCGTTTGGTATGAATACCCGCAAGCACGAATTCGTAGTCGGCGGGGTAGTGCAGTCCTTGGGAAGCCAGCACAATTTGCGTATAAATCGCAGTACCTTCGGTGAGCGAGGACGTGCCGATCCTCTTTCCTCGAAGGTCCGCCAGGGTGGCGATTTCTGGCCGCGCCACGAGAGACATCGGCAGCCGCACTGCATTGGCCGCAACAATGCGCAGTTCTCCACCGTTCACGAAGTCCGCGACTGCTCCTTCTGGCGGCGTAATCGCAAGGTCGGCCTCACCCTCAAGGACAGCTCCCGTTGCCTTGTCGACGCTGCCGAAGCGCTTGTATTCGATGGCAATGCCGTGCTTGCCGAATAATCCCAACTCGTCCGCAAGGAAGACCGGAAGCCAATTGAACCCCTGCGCTCCGCCCGCGAGGCGAAGCTGGGCAGGCGTGGAAGGATCAGCTGTCATGTTTTCGGCCATTGGCTCCTCCCGCCGGTATTCAGCACCGGGCATTTAAATACTACAGGTATTGGAATTCTAATCGGTATGTCAATCGGCCACGCTTTTTTCCTGGCAGCCCGGCTGACTGAGCTACCGTGAACAATTGGTCCGCGTGCTCTCGATCGCGAAAAGCGGCCAGCAGGGGCTACGGCCCCTTGGCACCATACTGCACATGCTATGGGTGAATTCGAAGCGGTCCTAAACGGCGCCGCTTCTCTTAAGTCCAGTTCCGGACGCCAGATTCTTGCTGCCGGTCCACGCATCCAAGGCCCTAGCCGAGTGCCCTAGACGAAGACCTGATCGTGTAGCTAAACCGTTGAACTAAAGATAAAAAATGGTTGGCTGGGGCGCCAGGATTCGAACCTGGGAATGTCGGTACCAAAAACCGATGCCTTACCACTTGGCGACGCCCCAGCAGCCGGGCGGTGCCCGCTGCGCGCGGCCTTATAGGACGAGCCGGTCGAAAGCTCAATGCTTGGACCGCTGACATCCAAAGTAATCTTGCCGCATGTCTGCGCCGGCGGATTGCCGCCGCGTTCGGGCGTAATCTGGAGGGGAGATCGATCCGGCGACCGGAATTGCGGGCTATTCGCCCCACACGGCCAACTCGTTGCCGGCCGGGTCGGTGAAGTGGAACCGCCTGCCGCCTGGGAAGGAAAAGATCGGCTTGACGATGTTGCCTCCGGCATTTTCAACGGCCTCCAGCGTCTCCTCCAGGTTTTCGGAATAGAGCACGGGCAGCGGTCTGGCGGGCGCTTCGCCCGCATCGGCCTGGAAGCCGCCGTCGAGCCCCTCGGCAAAAGCGGAGTAAGTTGGCCCGTAATCGGTGAAAGACCAGGAAAACGCCGCGCTGTAGAAGGATTTGACGCTGTCCAGCGTGCCGCCGGTGGCCGGAAGTTCCAGATAGTCAAGTTTTCCCTCGAGTTTCATCGCGCTACTCCACTTTGTTCTTGTTGTGTTCTATCGCGCGTAACTCACACCGGCAAGTCTTTTTGACGCAGCTTTTGCTTAATCGATTGTAGTCGCGGCGCTTGCTTTGCCGGCGCTTGCCTTTCGCACTGCAGCATCTTATCGCTCGGATCGGAAGGGCGGGGACCGGGCCTTGGCCCGGGTGTTGTCTATCTTCCAAGGGACCTGGAGGGCATGCATGACCAAGTGGGTTTACACCTTCGGCGACGGTGCCGCTGAAGGCCGAGCCGGTGATCGCAACCTGCTCGGCGGCAAGGGCGCCAACCTTGCCGAGATGTGCAGCCTCGGCCTGCCGGTGCCGCCGGGATTCACCATCACCACTGAAGTCTGCAATGCCTATTACGCCAACGGCCGCACCTATCCGACATCGCTTGAAGCGGATGTCCTGGCGGCGCTCAACCATATCGGCAGGCTCACCGGCCGCAATTTCGGCGATCCGTCGAAGCTGCTTCTGGTCTCGGTGCGCTCCGGCGCCCGCGCTTCGATGCCAGGCATGATGGATACCGTGCTCAATCTCGGCCTCAACGACGAGACGGTCGAGGCGCTTGCCGCCGATTCCGGCGATGCCCGCTTTGCCTATGACAGTTACCGCCGCTTCATCCAGATGTATTCCGACGTCGTCATGGGCCTCGATCACGAGGTTTTCGAGGAAATTCTCGAGGACCAGAAGGCGAGCCTCGGCCATGAGCTCGACACCGAACTGACGGCCATCGAATGGCAGGGTGTGATCGCGCTCTACAAGGCCAAGGTCGAGGAGGAGCTCGGCAAGCCGTTCCCGCAGGACCCGCGCGAGCAGCTCTGGGGCGCCATCGGCGCCGTGTTTTCGAGCTGGATGAACAACCGCGCCATCACCTACCGTCGCCTGCACGACATCCCGGAAAGCTGGGGCACGGCGGTCAACGTCCAGGCCATGGTGTTCGGCAATATGGGCGACACCTCCGCCACCGGCGTTGCCTTCACCCGCAATCCCTCGACCGGCGAAAAGCAGCTCTATGGCGAATTCCTGGTCAATGCGCAGGGCGAGGACGTGGTGGCCGGCATCCGCACGCCGCAGAACATAACCGAGGCCGCGCGCATCGCTGCGGGCTCTGACAAGCCCTCGCTGCAGAAACTGATGCCGGAAGCTTTCCAGTCCTTCGTCGATATTTCCGACCGGCTGGAGAAGCATTACCGCGACATGCAGGACCTCGAATTCACCATCGAGCGCGGCAAATTGTGGATGCTGCAGACCCGCTCCGGCAAGCGCACCGCCAAGGCGGCGCTCAGGATTGCCGTCGAGATGGCCAAAGACGGGCTGATCACGAAAGAGGAGGCGGTCGCCCGCATCGACCCGGCCTCGCTCGACCAACTCCTGCATCCAACCATCGATCCCAAGGCGGCGCGCGACGTGATCGGCGTCGGCCTGCCGGCCTCGCCGGGCGCAGCCACCGGCGAGATCGTCTTCTCCTCCGGTGAGGCCGAGGATGCCAAGGCGCAAGGCCGCAAGGTCATTCTCGTGCGCGTCGAGACCAGCCCGGAGGACATCCACGGCATGCATGCCGCCGAAGGCATCCTCACCACGCGCGGCGGCATGACCAGTCATGCCGCCGTGGTGGCGCGCGGCATGGGCAAGCCCTGCGTCTCGGGTGCCGGCTCGCTGCGTGTCGACTACAAGGCCGGCACGCTGATCTCGATGGGCCAGACCTTCCGCAAGGGTGATATCATCACCATCGACGGCGGCAACGGCCAGGTGCTGAAGGGCGCCGTCGCCATGCTGCAGCCGGAGCTGTCCGGCGACTTCGCCGCCATCATGGAATGGGCCGATGCCGCGCGCCGCATGAAGGTGCGCACAAATGCCGAGACGCCGCTCGACGCGCGCATGGCGCGCTCCTTCGGCGCCGAAGGCATTGGCCTTTGCCGCACCGAGCACATGTTCTTCGAAGGCGACCGCATCGTCGCCATGCGCGAGATGATCCTGGCCGACACCGAGAAGGACAGGCGCTCGGCGCTCGACAAGCTTCTGCCGATGCAGCGTTCGGATTTCCTAGAGCTGTTCGAGATCATGGCGGGCTTGCCGGTGACGATCCGCCTGCTTGACCCGCCCTTGCACGAATTCCTGCCCAAGACCGACGCCGAGCTCGCCGAGGTCGCGACCGCCATGAATGTGCCGGCGGACAAGCTCAGGCAGCGTACCGAGGCGCTGCATGAGTTCAATCCGATGCTCGGGCATCGCGGCTGCCGGCTGGCGGTCTCTTATCCCGAGATCGCCGAGATGCAGGCACGCGCCATTTTCGAGGCGGCGGTCGAGGCCGGCCACAAGGCCGGCGCGCTGGTGGTGCCCGAAATCATGGTGCCGCTGGTCGGCCTCGTGAAGGAGCTGCAATACGTCAAGGCGCGCATCGATGCCGTCGCGCAAAGCGTCATGCAGGAGACCGGCACCAAGATCGACTATCTTACCGGCACCATGATCGAGCTGCCGCGCGCAGCCATCCGCGCCCATGTCATTGCCGAAGCGGCCGAGTTCTTCTCCTTCGGCACCAACGATCTGACCCAGACGACTTTCGGCATCTCGCGCGACGATGCGGCCTCCTTCCTTGAAACCTATCGGCAGAAAGGTATCATCGAACAGGATCCGTTCGTTTCGCTGGACATCGACGGTGTCGGCGAACTGGTGCGGATTGCGGCGGAAAAGGGCAAGGGAACACGACCCGACATCAAGCTCGGCATTTGCGGCGAGCATGGCGGCGACCCGGCCTCGATCCGCTTCTGCGAAGAGGTCGGCCTCGACTATGTGTCATGCTCGCCTTACCGTGTACCGATTGCCCGGCTGGCTGCGGCCCAGGCGGCCGTGGAGGCCGCGAAGGGAAGAGCAAAGCGCGCCTGAACGGCGCGCTCCATCTTACGATTTCGTATGGAAACTCACGCGAACGTGCGCGCGCTGGTTCTCAATCTCGACATCGTTCCTGGGCAGTTTCTGGTTCCGAATTACTCGGGGCGTGAAACAGATGTTGCAGATTTCCCCCACCTCTTTCCGATCGATCCTGATCATGCAGACCAAGTTCATAGGCGACATCGTGCTTGCCTCTGCCTTGGCGAAGAACCTTCAGCTCGAATATCCAGGTGTGAAGGTCGTGTTCCTGTGCGATCCCAGGTTTGCTGGATTTCTAACAGCGCATGGGATCGCAGCGGAGGTCGTTTCGTTTAGCCGTGCCGGCATGCGCGGCACGCCGCTCCAGCGCGGGCGCGAGCTTGTACGGGTTGTGCGAACCTTGCGGCGGCACCGCTTCGACATGGTCATCGACATCACCGATTCGAAGACTTCGCGGCTGGTGTCCGGATTGGTCCGTGCCCCGATTCGTGTCGGCCACTATCCGACGGAGCGACCTCTGCGCTGGCTTGAGCGTCAGCCTGCCAATGTCAGGATGAAGCCGTACGGATTCGGCGAAAAGCATTATCTCTTCCGCTATTTGTCGCCGCTCGAGGTGCTCGGCGTCGACCTGCGCGTCAGGGCACCGGCTATCCGCCCGCTGCCCTTCGAAACGACGCAAGCGCTCGCCTTGCTGAGCAAGCATCATTTGCGGCCAAATGCCTTCGTGGCGGTGCATGCGGGGGCGAGCTTCATCGGGCGTCGCTGGCAGCCGGAGCGCTTTGCGGCCGCGATCGAACGGATATCGTCCGAAACTGGCCTGGACGCTGTGCTGATCGGCGGCCCTGATGAGCACGAGGCGGCGGACAAGATCATGGCGGCAGCGAAAACGCCGGTCGTCAATCTGGTCGGCACGCTCTCGCTCGAAACGTTGCTGGCGCTGCTCAAGGAGGCCAGGTTATTCCTCGGCAATGAGAGCGGCCCGATGCATATGGCGGCCGCAGCCGGCACTCCGGTCGTCGGTCTGTTCGGCCGGACCAATCCGGTTCGATGGGGCCCGGTCGGCGTCCCCAGCATCTCGTTGCGCCCCTCCATGCCCTGCGATTGCGTCGGCGGGGACCTGTGCCGTCGGACCGATTCGAGCAAGGCATGCTGTGTCTGGCGCCTTGAAGTGGATTCCGTGGTCGAGGCGGTGCGCGAACTTTTGGCGCGTACCGACGTGGCGCTTGAGCAGGCGGTCTAGCTCAAGTCTGCTAAAGGCGTGTTGAGCTTTTGCAGCTACTCTCCATGCAAATTGTCGCGCGGTGGCTTTTCGGATGCGAACCGTTCCGATTTTCGCCTAGATGCGCGTCTTGTTGACGCCATCTTGCGGTTGAGCGGCTTGACGGGCCGGGCATGGGAATGACGGGTTTGCTTCAAAAATCTCTTTGCGCGATCGCGCTATCGCTTGTCGTGGTCTCTGCTGGCAATGCCGGGACGCTGGTCGAACCGACGTTGCATCTGACGCCGCAAGGCGGCGGTGGCCGTGTCGCGCTCACGCTGGACGCCTGCGGCGGGAAGACCGATACGCGCATTCTTTCGGCCCTGGTAGAAAACAAAATTCCCGCGACTATCTTCGTCACCGGCATCTGGCTGAAGCGCAACGCCGCCGCTGTCGGGATCATGCGCGCGCATCCTGATCTGTTCGAACTGGAAAACCACGGTGGCCGCCACATTCCGGCGGTCGACACGCCCCGCAAGATCTACGGCATCAGCAGTGCCGGCAGTCCAGATGCCGTTCAGGCCGAGGTCGAGTCGGGTGCCGCGGCGCTTGCGAGCGCCGGCGGCCCGCCGCCGAAATGGTTTCGCGGCGCCACCGCCGAATACAGCCCGTCGGCGATCGCCATGATCCGCAAGCTGGGCTTCAAGGTCGCGGGCTTTTCCGTCAATGGCGACGGCGGCTCACTGCTCGGCGCCAAGGAAACCGCCCGGCGCATCGCCGCAGCCAAGGATGGCGACGTCATCATCGCTCACATCAACCAGCCGACCCATGCCGCGGGCGAGGGTGTCGTCCAGGGCCTGCTCGCCCTGAAGCAGAAGGGCCTGACCTTCGTTCGGCTGGACGATGCCGACGACGTCGGCAACGACGGCACCACGGATTGATCCGCGGGGGGTTGATGACGACGGTTGGGAGGCTCAGCGACCTCGGAGATCCGCGATGCTTTCCGCCGCAGTCTATCACTCCGGCTTAGTCTCGACCGTCACCTTGCTCGTATAGAACGCGCCGTGATCGCGGATGTCGACCATTTCGTCGAAAGGTTGCTCATAGGCCCACATCGCGTCCCTGCCGCTGTCGCCGGCCGGCAGCACGCTCCAATAGCTCGCGTCGCCCTTGTAGGGACAATGCGTCGAATGCTCGGTCCTGGCGAGCTTGCTGAAGTCGATATCGTCGAACGGGATGTAAAAAACCGCTGGGTAGGGCGGTTCCGACAAGAGCCTGGCCCGGGTTGACCTGGCGATGACGACGTCGCCGGCGCTGACCGTGACGGCGCCGCGATAAGGCTCGATCGTTATCACCTTGTCGGGATTGCGCTGAAAGCCGGGGGCGGGGTTGGCGCGCTTGTCCAAGACGGGTCTCCTTCAGCAGTCTGAGGAAGGTGCGTGGCGGTTTTTCCGTTCGGAACCGCTCTCGTCCGTCAAAGGTGGGTCGGCCCGACGCCTCGCGCAAGGCAGCGCCATGACGCAAAATCGCGTGCAGGCGAAATAATGTTCTAACCGGCGCCGACAGTCAGGCGGCGGCCTGGAATGCGTCCATGAGGCCGGCATAGGCGGCAGCGATGCCGGCGACCGGATTGCTGCTTCTCGCCGCTGTCTCGACCTTCAGCGCGCCGCCGGCGGTCGGCAGCGTGAGCAGCAGGAACTGGCGGTTGCCGCCGTCGCCGACGCTTGCGGCAGCGACATGCTGGCCTTCGCCGTCATTCTCGACGCACATCTTGAACAGCAGCGTTCCGCCGACGGCCTCCAGCGCGCCGCCGACGACTTCGGCAAATTCATCGTCGGAAACGGTTTTGGAGTCCGGCGTCAGATCGTCCAGACTTTCGGCAAGCGTGCTTTCGAGGGCTTTTTCATCGAGCTGCACGTCCATGCGAATCTCTCCATTCGCCAATCTCACCCAGCCCATTAATGAATCTTAACGGCGACGATGGCCGGATTATGGCGGGTTTCACGGGTCATCCGCCCATCCGACCGCCTTGGACTTATGGTGGCTGGACAATCCGCCGGATCATTCCACAATGCGTGAAACAATGACGCGAAAGCGCGAAAAAGGGGAGGAGCCGAGATGCTCGGACTGATGCAGGAATGGCCGCTGCTCTGCCATAAGCTGATCGATCACGCCGAACGCCAGCACGGCGGGCGCGAGGTCGTGTCGCGCTCGATCGAAGGCCCGATCGTGCGCACCACCTTTGCCGACATCCGTCATCGGGCGCTCAAAGTAGCGCAGCGGCTGGAGCGTGACAGCTTCGGGCTCGGCGACCGCATCGCAACGCTTGCCTGGAACACCGCCCGCCACATCGAGGCCTGGTACGGCATCATGGGGATCGGCGCGATCTACCACACGCTCAATCCGCGCCTGTTTCCCGAACAGATCGCCTGGATCATGAACGACGCCGAGGACAAGGCGATCTTCGTCGACCTGACCTTCGTGCCGCTGCTGGAAAAGATCGCCGGCCAGGTCAGGTCGCTCAGGCAGGTGATCGTGCTGACCGACCAGGCGCATATGCCGCAAACCTCGTTGCCGAACGCTGTCGCCTATGAGGAATGGCTTGCCGAGGCGGACGGCGCCTTCGCCTGGAAGACATTCGACGAGAACACGGCTGCCGGCATGTGCTACACGTCGGGCACGACCGGCGATCCGAAGGGCGTCGTCTACAGCCATCGCTCGAACGTGCTGCACGCCATGATGGCCGCCATGCCCGATGCCATGGGCGTTTCGACGCGCGACGTCGTCCTGCCCGTGGTGCCGATGTTCCATGCCAATGCCTGGGGGCTCGGCCAGGCCGCGCCGATGATCGGGGCCAAGCTGGTGATGCCAGGCTGCAAGATGGACGGCGCCTCGATCTACGAATTGCTCGACATCGAAAAGGTAACTTTCAGCGCCGCTGTGCCGACGGTATGGATGATGCTGCTGCAGTATCTCGAGGAGACCGGCAGGAAGCTGCCTTATCTCAATAAGGTCGTCATCGGCGGTTCCTCCTGCCCGCGCGCCATCACCGCCAAGTTCCAGGACAAATACGAGGTTCAGGTGGTGCATGCCTGGGGCATGACCGAAATGTCGCCACTCGGCACGTTGTGCACCATGAAGCCGGAATATGAAGGGCTGACCGGCGATGCCAGGCTCGATATCCAGGGCAAGCAGGGCCACCCGCCCTTCGGCGTTGAAATGAAGGTGACAGACGACGAGAACAACGCGCTGCCCTGGGACGGCAAGACCTTCGGGCGTCTGAAAGTTCGCGGCCCTGCGGTCGCGCGCGCCTATTACGGCGGCGTCGGCGCCGAGCAGTTCGACGCCGAGGGCTGGTTCGACACCGGCGACGTCGCCCATATCGACGCCAGCGGCTATATGCAGATCACCGACCGCGCCAAGGATGTCATCAAATCGGGCGGCGAGTGGATCTCCACCATCGATCTGGAGAACCTGGCCGTCGGCCATCCCGATGTGGCGGAGGCGGCGGCCATCGGCGTGCCGCACTCCAAATGGGGCGAGCGCCCCCTGCTGGTGGTCGTGCGCAAGCCGGGCAAGGAGCCGAGCAAGAGCGATATCCTGACCTTCATGAGCGGCAAGGTGGCCAAGTGGTGGATGCCCGACGACGTCGCCTTCGTCGGCGAGATTCCCCACACGGCGACAGGCAAGATCCAGAAGACCACCTTGCGCCAGCAATTCAAGGAGTATCGGCTGCCGACGGATTGAGGATTGTTAAATCTTTCGGCTTCAAGGCCGGCGCAAAAAGCTCTAAGTCTCGATGCGGACTGGGGTAATGCGGCAGATGATGGCTACAATTCCTGAACGGCAGACGTCGAGGGCGGCCGGCTGGTCGCGGCGGATCGGGGCATTCTCGCTCGTCCTTTTGCTGACCGTCGTTGCCGGCTACCGGCTCGACCTTGTCGACACCCCGCCTTTCCTGTGGGTGCTGGCGCTCGTTGCGCTGCTTGCGGCGCTCGCGCTGCTGCTCGCCGGGCTTGCACTGTCGAGGCTGTGGAATTTCGGCGACCGCGGCGGCCGCGATCTCAGCGTCGGCGCCCTGCTGGCAGTGCTGGTGCTTGCGCCTTTCGGCATCGCCGCCTACTGGGCGACCGTCTATCCGCCGCTGCGCGACATTTCGACCGACGTCGACGACCCGCCGGCGCTCGACACCAGCGACCGGACAAGCGACATGAACGCGCTGTCGCCGCCGACGCCCGGCGAGCAGAGCCTGCAGGCGGAAGCATATCCGCTGGTTAGCGGGCGCAGCTACAACCTGCCCTTCGAAACCGTGGTCGATGCTGTCGAGACCGTGCTCGACCGGCGGGACTGGCAGCTGACCGCGCCCTATCCCGACATCAACAGCCAGAGCGAGGCGACGATCACCGCGGTCGCGAGAGGCTTCGTGCTCGGTCTGCCGGCAGATGTGGCCATCCGCGTCGCCGACGACGGCGATTCGGTCGTCGTCGACATGCGTTCGGCCTCGCGCTACGGGCGTCATGACTTGGGCGACAATGCCGCCCGTATCACCGATTTCCTCGCCGAGCTCGATCAGGAGGTCGCCGGCCAGGTCGGCGCGGCGCCGGCCGAGTGAGTCAACCGGCAGGCCTGAAAATGCCGTCGATCGCCGGGTCGCCTTCGCTGGCGACGAGACCGCGGGCCACCAGGTCCTCGAGATGCGCGAGAACCGAAAGGCCGGCTGCGCCGTGCAGCCGCTGGTCGGTGCCGCGATAGATCGCGGCGACCATCTCCTTGATGGTTCGGTCGCCGCTCAGGATGCGTTCCAGGATCGCCTGCTCGCGCATCTTGCGATGCATCTTCAGCCCGCGCATGAAGCTGCGCGGCGCGGTCACCGGCCCGCCATGGCCGGGCAACAGCAGGCGGTCGTCGCGCTCGATCAGCCGGTCGAGCGATTTCATATAGTCGGCCATCGCCCCGTCGGGCGGCGCCACGATGGATGTGGCCCAGGCCATGACATGGTCGGCCGAAAACAGGATGCCTGTGCCCTCCAGCGCAAAGGCCGCGTGGTTGGCGGTATGTCCTGGCGTGAGCACGGTGCGGATCGCCCAGCCGTCGCCATGGGTAAGGCTGCCGTCAGCCAGCGCAATGTCGGGCACGAAGCCCAAATCGGCGCTGGCATCCAGCGGATTGATCTCGCCGATGCGCAGCCGCCGCGCCGGCCGATGCGGGCCCTCGGCGAGCACGGGAGCGCCCGTGCGTTCTTTCAGCCGCGCCGCGAGCGGCGAATGATCGCGGTGGGTATGACTGACGAAGATATGGCAGACCGGCCTGCCGTCGATCGCCGTGAGCAGTGTTTCGAGGTGCACATCGTCGTCCGGCCCTGGATCGATCACTGCCAGCGTGTCGCGGCCGACGAGGTAGCTGTTGGTGCCGTGGAAGGTGAACGGGCTCGCGTTCCGGGCTGTGACGCGCTGGACGTCCGCAGCGACCGTGACCGCCTGGCCATAGGCAGGATCGAAGCGTGTGTCGAATTCAAGCGTCATGCCGGGTCCTGCTGCTCGCGGCAAAATGATTGCCGCATCTTGCGGAAGCCAATATAGGAAAATCAATGCATGTCGCCCAAAACTGCGCAGCAGTCTTGGGAGAACGACACGCATCAGGACGAAATCTCAAAGCGCGCCGCCTGAACTCGTTTCTCCGCGACGCGCCTCAAACACAGCAAATCAGCCACGATGGGGAAGACCATGGCAACTGCAACCACGATGCGCCCGCTCGTTTCTCTCGCTCTGCCCGACCAGGGCGCGGCCCGGCTTGCCAGCCAGCTCTTTCTGGCGCTTGCAGGAACCCTCCTGCTCACCCTGTCGGCGAAGACGAAAGTGGTGTTGGGCCCGGTCGACATCTCGCTGCAGACGCTTGCGGTGCTGCTGATCGCCTCGGCCTTCGGCATGCGTCTTGCCGTCGCGACGCTCCTTCTCTACCTCGCCGAGGGCGCTTTTGGTTTGCCGGTGTTCCAGGGCACGCCGGAAAAGGGCCTCGGCATCGCTTATATGCTGGGCTCCACCGGCGGCTACCTTGCCGGCTTCGTGGTGATGGCGGCGATCGCCGGCTGGGCCGCCGACCGCGGCTGGGACCGCCACCCCTTCAAGCTGTTCGGCGCCATGCTTGCCGCCGAGATCGTCATGATGACGATGGGCTTTGCCTGGCTGGCGGCGCTCATCGGACCGGAAAAGTCCTGGCAGTTCGGCGTCGCGCCGTTTATCGCCGGCGACCTGATCAAGGTGGCGCTGGCCGCGAGCCTGGTGCCGGCGGTCTGGGCGCTGCTCAAGCGCTCCTGATCGCGACCAAATGACAAAGGGCCGGTGGGCGCTTGGCGCCGGCCCCTTTTGCGGCACAGCCGGATTCGCTCGAAATCGCCGCATGCCGGATGTAGAAAGCAGTGAAATAGCGTCGGGAAGAAATCAAGCCGACAATTGACAAGCCAGTGCCCGAAACATAAGCACGGGCAACTTGGCGTCGAGGCGGGGGCCGCGGTAGTTCAAGGAGAGCTTGTTGAAAGGAATTATCCTTGCCGGTGGCAGCGGAACACGCCTCTATCCCCTAACATTAGCGGTTTCTAAGCAAATACTGCCGATCTACGACAAACCCATGATCTACTACCCGCTGAGCGTGCTGATGCTTGCGGGAATTCGCCAGATTCTGGTCATTTCAACTCCGCGTGACTTGCCGGTCTTTCAGGCTTTGCTGGGCGACGGTTCCGAATTCGGTGTGGAGCTTTCCTATGCCGAGCAGCCTCAGCCGAATGGTCTTGCCGAGGCTTTCATCATCGGCCGCGACTTCATCGGCAGGGACAGTGTGTCGATGATCCTCGGTGACAACATCTATTTTGGCGGCGGCCTGTCGCAACTCTGCCGCGAGGCGGCGACGCGTGATGGCGGCGCCTCGGTCTTCGCCTACTATGTCGACGATCCGGAGCGTTATGGCGTGGTCTCCTTCGACAAGGTCACCGGCAAGGCTTTGACGATCGAGGAGAAGCCGCAAAAGCCGAAGTCCAACTGGGCCGTGACCGGTCTCTATTTCTACGACAATGATGTCGTCGACATTGCTTCCACGATCCGCCCTTCGGCGCGCGGCGAGCTCGAGATCACGGCGATCAACAATGTCTATCTCGAGCGTGGTGAGTTGCATGTCCGCCGCCTCGGAAGGGGTTACGCCTGGCTGGACACGGGCACGCATGACAGCTTGCTCGAAGCATCGTCTTTCGTGCGCACGATCGAGCATCGCCAAGGCATCAAGGTCGCGTGCCCGGAGGAGATAGCGCTGGAGCAGGGTTGGCTCGACGCTGAAAAGGTTCTGGAGCGCGCGGCGCGCCTGGGCAAGAATGAGTACGCTGCCTATCTGCGCAAGCGGGCCGCCGACCTGACGGAGGAACGCTTTGCTTGAGGTCAGGCCGCTCGGCCTCGACGGTGTGCTGGAGATCGTGCCCAAGCGGCACGGCGACGCGCGCGGTTTTTTCAGCGAGACCTGGAATGCCGGGCGTTTCGCCGAGGCCGGCATCGATCTCGCCTTCGTGCAGGACAACCACTCCTATTCCGCGGCCGCCGGCGTGCTGCGCGGGCTGCACTATCAGTTGCGGCCGCGCGCCCAGGATAAGCTGCTGCGCGTGATAAGCGGCAGCGTCTTCGATGTCGCGGTCGACATCCGCCGTTCCTCGGCGACGTTCGGCAAGTGGGTGGCGCTGGAAATATCGGCTGAGAAGGGCAACCAGATCCTGGTGCCGAAAGGGTTTGCGCACGGCTTCGTCACGCTCGTGCCGCACACGGAGGTGCTGTACAAGGTGACCGACACCTATTCGCCCGGGCATGACAGGTCGATCCGCTTCGACGATCCCGAAATCGGCATCGAATGGCCGGCGATCCCTGGCGGATTCCAGCTTTCGGACAAGGATCGCAAGGCGCCTCTGCTCGCCACGGCGGAGGTGTTTGCGTGAGAGAGGGCGGCATGAATTTCCTGGTCACCGGTGGCGCCGGCTTCATCGGCTCGGCCGTCTGCCGGCATCTGTGCGCCAACCCGGCCCACCGCGTCACCAATCTCGACAAACTGACCTATGCCGGCAACCTCGCTTCGCTTAGGCCGATCGAGAATGCGCATAATTACCGTTTCGAGCAGGCCGATATCTGCGACGAGCGAGCGGTGCTTGAGATTTTGCGCCGCGACGACATCGACATCGTCATGAACCTCGCCGCCGAGAGCCATGTCGACCGCTCGATCGACGGCCCCGGCGCCTTCATCGAGACCAACATCGTTGGCACCTACCGCATCCTGAACGCCGCGCTCGACTACTGGCGCGGGCTGTCGGGGGAGCGTAAGGCCGGCTTCCGCTTCCATCATGTCTCGACCGACGAGGTGTTCGGCGACCTGCCCTTCGACGGCGGCATGTTCGTCGAGGAGACGCCCTATGCGCCGTCCTCGCCCTATTCGGCGTCCAAAGCCGCTTCCGACCATCTGGTGCGCGCCTGGCATGAGACCTACGGCCTGCCGGTGGTGCTTTCCAACTGCTCGAACAATTACGGCCCTTACCATTTCCCCGAAAAGCTCATCCCGTTGGTCATCCTCAACGCGCTCGACGAGAAGCCGCTGCCGGTTTACGGCGCCGGCGCCAATGTGCGCGACTGGCTGTTCGTCGAGGACCACGCGCGGGCACTGGAACTGGTGGCGACGAAAGGGCGGCCGGGCGAGAGCTACAATGTCGGCGGCAACTCCGAGCGCACCAATCTCGGCGTCGTCGAGACGATCTGCGATCTTCTCGATCTGAGGCGCCCGCGCGCCGGCGGCAAGAGCTACCGCGACCTGATCACCTTCGTCACCGACCGCCCCGGTCATGACCGCCGCTACGCGATCGACGCCTCCAAGATCGCGCGCGATCTCGGCTGGGCGCCGCGGGAGAATTTCGACAGCGGCCTGGCGAGGACGGTCGATTGGTATCTCGACAACAAATGGTGGTGGGCCCCGATCCGCGAGCAGCGCTACAATGGCGAGCGGCTGGGCCAGGGTCCAATGGAAAACGGCCCGATCGAGAACGGCCCGATGGAAGACGCGGCGATCGAAAACAGCCCGGTCAGGAAGGGCGGAAACGGGAAGGCCGAGAGCAGGGAGGGCGCCGCATGAGGCTTGCCGTCACCGGACGCGAGGGCCAGGTTGCCGCCAGCCTGATAGAGCGGGGCAGCAAGGATGTCGAGGTCGTTGCGGTCGGCCGGCCGGCGCTCGACCTGGCGCGTCCCGAGACGGTGTTTGCGGCGCTGGCAGCGGCAAGGCCCGACATCGTGGTTTCGGCCGCGGCCTATACGAATGTCGACCAGGCCGAGGACGAGAAGGAATTGGCCTTCGCGGTCAACGCCATCGGCGCCGGCAAGGTGGCCGAGGCGGCAGCAGAGCTCGGCGTTCCCGTCATCCATTTGTCGACCGACTATGTCTTCGACGGCGCCAAGGACGAGGCCTATGTCGAGACCGACGCGACCGCCCCGCTCGGCGTCTACGGCGCCTCCAAACTCGCCGGCGAAAAGGCCGTGGCGGCCGCCAACCCGCGCCACCTCATCCTGCGCACCGCCTGGGTCTACAGCCCGTTCGGCAAGAACTTCGTCAAGACGATGCTGAGGCTGGCTAGCGACCGCGACGAGATTTCGGTCGTCGCCGACCAATGGGGCAATCCGACCTCGGCGCTCGACATCGCCGACGCCATCCTGCACGCGGCGGCGAGGCTGCGACACGACAAGAATTTCGCCGCCTTCGGTGTCTACCATCTGACAGGCAGCGGCGAGACCAACTGGAGCGGCTTTGCCCGTCACATCCTCGACACAAGCCGGGCGTTTGGTGGCTCGTATGCGCGCGTGCGCGATATCGCGACAGTGGATTATCCAACCAAGGCAAGGCGGCCGGCCAACTCGCGGCTGTCGAGCGTGAAGTTTGCGGGGGTGTTTGGGTGGACGGCGCCGGAGTGGCGGGTCGCGGTGGAAAGCGTGGTTCGCCGGCTGGGGGGCGGCGAGACGAAACAGGCATTGAGTGCATGAACGAAAATCCGTCCCCCGAGCAATTGCACGGCGCGAAGCCGCAGCCGGCCGATCAAGTCGTGCCGAAGAAGCGCGCAGGTGCCAAGCCGGCGAATACCAAGTCAGCGAGGGCCAGGCCGGCTAAGCGCACCTGCATCATGGTGCTCGGCATGCATCGTTCGGGCACGAGCGCGCTGACGAGGGCGATCAGCCTGCTGGGGGCGGAACTGCCGAAGAATTTGCTGGGGGCGAATCCCTCAAATCCCGCCGGACATTGGGAGCCGCAACGCCTGATCGAACTGCACGACCAGATGCTCGCCGAGGTCGGCAGTAGTTGGGACGATTGGCGCTCGTTCGACGTCAATGACCTTGGGACTGCGCGCCTGCAATTCTACAAGGCCGAGATCGCTAGGATAGTCGACGAGGAATATGGCAGCGCCTCGCTTTTCGTCCTGAAGGAGCCCCGTATTTCGCGCTTCGTGCCGCTCTATGCGGAAGTTCTCGAACGAATGCATGTCGAAGTTCGCTACACGCTGGTCTCGCGCAATCCGTTGGCCGTGATCGCCTCACTGAAGAACCGGGACGGATTTACGGCAGGCTTCAGTTCTCTTCTTTGGCTTCGCCATGAACTGGATGCCGAGCGCGCGACGCGGGGACAGCCCCGCATCTTCTTGTCCTATGAAGGTTTGCTCGACGATTGGCGCTCGGGGATCCAGGGGATTACAAATTCTCTTTTCATCGACTGGCCACGCCCCCCAACGGAGTGGAAGACGCTACTCGCTGAGCATTTCTCGGCGGATCATCGACATTTTGCCGCAAGTGCGGACTTGCTCCAAGCCGATCCGCGGATTGTAGACTGGGTCAAAGATGCCTATGCGGCTTTGACAGTCCTGAAATCCGACGATGCTGACGCAGTTGCGCTCGAGAATCTTTATCGCATCAAGGCCGAGTTCGACGCCATGTCACCAATTTTCGGGGAAGCGTTCTTTCCCGAAATTGATGCGCGTCTTAGATTGCTGAATCAAGAAAGGGTTGCACAAAAGCAATTGGCTGAACAGCGTGACGCCGAGGTTACCAAGCTTACGTCGGAATACGAGCAAAAGCCCTTGGAAGCTCAAATTCAGGCTGAGCAATTGGTGTCCGAAAAAGCTGAACTGCAGCGCTTGAAAGGAGAGGCGAGAAATATATCGCGGAAACTTCTAGAAGCGCAAATCCTTATTGATGAGCAAAATCACGAAATACAGGCCCTTCAGGCGGAAAGGCGAGCGTTCGAGACCCAGTCCAACGAACCGTCCAACTTTGTACCGGACAGCGATGTTAATTCGCCGTCCTACCAAGCCTTTTCAAAGGAGCCAGAAAAGCAAGAGGCAGTAAGTGTATTTACCGACGAAGCTAAGCTTATTGCGTTTTACCTCCCTCAATTCCATCGAGTAAATGAGAATTCTGAATGGTGGGGGCCGGGTTTCACTGAGTGGACGAATGTGGCTCGCGCGACTCCAAATTTCGCCAGTCATAGCCAACCAAAGATACCACGCGATCTCGGGTACTACGACCTTACTCACCCTGGTGTTATGCGTGAGCAGGTAGAGCTAGCAAAACTCTATGGACTGCATGGGTTTTGTTTTTACCACTATTGGTTTAGCGGTAGAAGGATTCTAGAAAAACCGGTTGAACTTTTTATAAAGAGCGACATAAATTTCAGATTCTGTCTGTGTTGGGCTAACGAAAATTGGACCCGCGCTTGGGATGGCGATACAAAAAACATCTTGCTGCACCAGAAATACGCTGAGGGCGACGCCGAAGCATTCATCGATGGAATGATTGCTTACTTTAATGACCACAGGTACATCAAGATCAACGGGGCACCGCTGTTAGTGGTCTATCGAGCGAAGGACATACCCGATCCTAAGCGTTGGTTTTCGATATGGCGAGATCGCGTTGTCGCTCATGGATTTCCTGGTATCCACATCAGCGTGGTGGATTTTTACGATATATCTACACCTCAGGAAGTTGAAGCTGACTCTCTAGTTGAATTCCCACCTCATAAGTTTAACGGGCCTCAGAATCATCCCTCTGAATTTCCTTCTATGACGAATCCGAATTTCTCTGGCGGCATAGTTGACTATCGCAAGATGATCGCCCAAAGCGCCAATCGCCCAAGGCAATCCTTCGCTATGTTCAGAGGCATTATTCCAGGCTGGGACAATACGGCTCGCCGACAAAACAACCCAACCATAGTTATTAATTCAACTCCTAAGCTTTACAGCGCATGGCTTCGTTTCTTGCGCTTTCAAGCTCGGCAAGACCATCCCGATCCGGACAGCCGCTTTATATTCATAAACGCTTGGAATGAATGGGGTGAGGGGTGCTATCTGGAGCCCGACCAGCGATGGGGGCTCTCATATTTGGAGGAGACACTTCGCGGCAAGTACTTTGATGAAGGCACCGAGCCCGTTGGTATTGATGCTGCCCGGTCTCGTCTGTTCGACGAGATCGTTGCGCAAACGGAACATCAGGAAGTTCCCGGCGCGTCATTGCCGAAAGAGGCGCTCGCAACCATCGTTCCTCCCAGCCAAATGGCAGTAAGAACATCAACTATCCTGCGTAGCTGGCCCATATTGCATTCGGCCGCTAGATACGTCTACCGCCGTTGGCATGAGAAGGCGCGCAGTTACCATGGATAAGGTGGCGATTGTAGCTCATTTTGACCCAAACGATTCCGTAGAGACTAATATTTTAGATTTGCTGGTTTGTCTTTCAACTACGTTCGATCGTACGGTTCTGGTAACGACTAGCAAAATCGAGCCTGATTTAGTGGAAGGCTTCCCGAATCTTACGGTAATAACTCGTCCAAATTTCGGATATGATTTCTACAGTTATCGTGTCGGGCTGACGTTCGCCCTGGAAAATTGGCAGATTGGAAGCGCGTTACTGGTAAATTCCAGCTTTGCGATCTTGTCTCGCGATACCTTTTGTAATGCCTTGAGAAGGATGTTGGAGCTGATCGATAGCCACGACGTTGTTGGGGCGACTGAGTCGCTGCAATTCTCGTGGCACATTCAATCATATTTGATGCTCTTGGGGCCGTGCATTCTGGAGCAGGCTTGGTTCCGTGCATTCCTTGGGAGCATAGAGCCGACGAGTTCGAAATTTGACACGATCGCGAGATTTGAGCTTGGGCTGTCCGTTGGGTTGAAGCGCAACAACGCCAAAGTCACAACCTTGCTTCGACCAGACCTGGTAAAGCTCGGCAGCGCCGACGATTACTGGGTCCATGACAGCGAAGAAAAATATGTGGCCGCCCAATCTTCTGTTTCCAACGTCCACTCTCTGCCGCAGAAATTTAACCCGGTGCACCACTTGGCGGGGCTTATCGCGCGCCAACTAGGTTACGTCAAGTTTGAGGTGTTGAGGGACAATCCCCACAAGGTCGATCTGTCGTTTGTCGACAAACTTTGCGAACCAAGTCGCCTTGGCGAGATGCAGGAAATGGTTGGCCGTAGCCGTCTAAACTATAATCGAGGAACTGACAACCTTTCCGCCCTTAAATCAGATAGTGGGCCTATTCCGTCGTTCAAGCTTGCGCGCTGGCGCCGAACGAATGCTGGGGGAGTTGGTGTCGCAGTAGTCTTGCATCTGTACTATGCGGAAATGATTCCTGACATATACCGCTTCTTGAAGAATATCGTTTTGCCGTTCGATCTCCATGTTACGACACCGTTTGAAGGCGATGCTACGGAGATATTTTCGATTTTTTCCAAGTTGGCCCAGAGCGTTTCGATCTACTGCTCGGAGAATCGAGGTCGCGATATCGGTCCATTCGTTTCGATCTATCGCAGTGGTGTGCTGGATCGGTATGATGCCGTCCTAAAAATGCATTCCAAAAAGAGCACCTACAGCACTAACGGCTCCTTTTGGAGGGATCGGTTATATCAATCGGTCGCTGGTGATTCCCTAACGGTCCTACGGTCCGTGGATCTGATCAAGTCCGGTAAGGTCGGCATAGTCGGCCCGCACCGTTACTACCTTAGCAATGATCGTTTCTGGGGCGCTAACCGCGAAACGATGCGCCGACTGCTGAGCGAGATGGCTGCGGTCGACTCCGGGGAGGACCTAGAGCTGGGCTTCTTCGCTGGTTCAATGTTTTGGTTCGCGCCGAGAGCGTTGGAGCCGTTGAAGGATATTCCCGAAGCAAGTCTGACTTTCGAACATGAAGACGGTCAGCAAGATGGCACACTAGCGCATGCCATAGAAAGGATCTTTTGCCAGGTCGCACGCAGCCAGGGCTTCACCTCGTCTAGCGTCATTCTCGGTGGGAGCGATATCCGAGGACACTCGTCAGTCGATAACGATGTCCCAGTACTGTAGCGGAATAGGTGAGAAGCGAAATGCTAGAGACGTCAATGCCGATCACTTTTGAGAATTTTGACGAGGAGGGATATCTTCAATCCAATCCGGATGTGGCCGCAGCTGTACGAGAGGGTCGGCTTTCAAGTGGGCGTTACCATTTTGAGATTATTGGACATACGGAGAGCAGGCGGATTATTCGGACCGGTGCGATTTTAACTGCCAGAAATAGGAAGATGTCCCGCTTAGCTGACTTGCTGCAGTGGGACGGAACCCCGGATCGGCTTTCCAACGGTGGTTATAATTGTTTGCCGGATGATTTAGCTGAAATTGCGGGGGTGGTACCAACTGACTCGGTATCTCAGCATGATTACGTAGAGTCCGTCAAAAATAGAATCGATACGAATCAAGACAAACTTTTCTTGGATGCGGGGGCCGGGTTTAGACCCGTATATTATGACAACGTTGTAAATTTGGAAATTGTCCCGTATGCCACAACTGATGTTCTTGCGATTCTGGAGAAGATGCCTTTTAAAGATAACTCATTCGACTTCGTAATTTCAAATGCCGTATTGGAACACGTCAGGGATCCCTTTTCAGCGGCGCGTGAAATGACACGTGTGCTTAAACCTGGCGGAGAAATGTTCGTCCACGTGCCATTCCTGCAACCGTACCACGGATATCCTCATCATTACTACAACATGACGAAGGATGGGGTTCGCAATCTCTTCAAAGAAGACGTCGAAGTTATAAGCCATACAGTACCCTTCTATTTCCACCCAGTTTGGGTCGCTAGCTGGTTTCTTAGTTCATGGGCGAACGGATTGTCAGGAGAAACAAAGAGTTCCTTCGAGAAATTGACGGTGCAGGACCTTATCGGCTTTGGGGTTAAAGACATGAAAAGACCGTTTGTTTGTGAGCTGAACGAAGGCAAACAATTTGAGTTGGCGTCAGGCACATTTCTAATAGCCAAGAAAAAATGAATAATATTATGGTATTGGCACTATCACTGATCCGCCGCGAGGTTGCTGGCCGCTACCGAGGCTCAACACTTGGGCTTTTGTGGTCGTTGCTCAATCCTCTGTTTATGTTGGCTGTTTACACGTTTGTTTTTGGAGTTGTTATGAAGTCGCGCTGGACGACACCGGACCAGCAAAGCGCCACGCATTCAACTGGCGAGTTTGCCGTTGTCCTGTTTTGCGGGTTGATCGTCTTTCAGTTTTTCGCGGAAGTGATTTCAATGGCGCCAGGGTTGATCGTGGGTAACGCCAACTACGTTAAAAAGATCGTCTTCCCGATACAGATGCTGCCGGTGGTTTCGGTAGGCGCGGCGTTGTTTCATGCGGCTGTTAGTCTGGTGGTGCTGCTTGTCTTCGCCTATGTGGTTTTCGGTAGTGTTCCGCTTACGGTGTTTCTTGCACCTGTGGTGTTCGCGCCGTTTGTCGTGATGGTGCTCGGTGTAGCGTGGACGTTGGCGTCGATCGGTGTCTACTTCCGCGATATGAGCCAGATCGTGTCGCCGTTGGTGACGGCGACGATGTTTCTCTCTCCGGTTTTCTTCCAGAGGACTGCTCTGCCGTCTTGGCTACGGCCTTGGCTTTCGCTCAACCCTCTTGCAATCCCGGTAGAGAGTTTCCGCAACGTGGTTCTCTTTGGCGTGGCGCCGGATTGGCCGGCGCTGGGTTATTATTCCCTTGTGGCGATCGCAGTTGCCTTGCTTGGTTATCAATTCTTCCAGAAGACCCGCAGGGGCTTTGCCGATGTCCTCTGATAGGGCCGGCTTCCGGGGTTCGGGCGTTGCCATCCGCGTGCGCGACGTCTCGAAACATTATGTCATGTTCGAGCGGCCGGAGGATCGTTTCAAGCAGATGGTGGTGCCCCGTCTTGAGCGCCTGATTGGCCGCCCGCCTCGCCGCTATTTTCGCGATTTCGCGGCTCTATCGGGTGTCTCGTTGGAGATCGGACGTGGCGAGACGGTCGGCATCATCGGCCGCAACGGGTCTGGGAAGTCGACGCTGTTGCAGATCATCTGCGGTACGCTACAGCCGACCAGCGGCTCTGTCGAGGTCAATGGCCGCATCGCCGCTTTACTGGAACTCGGCGCTGGCTTCAATCCGGAGTTCACCGGTCGCGAAAACGTTTTTCTCAACGCCTCAATCCTTGGTGTCCCACGCAAGGAGATGGAGTGGCGTTTCGACGATATCGCGCGCTTTGCCGACATTGGCTCCTTCATCGACCAGCCGGTCAAGACCTATTCGTCGGGCATGTATGTGCGGCTGGCATTTGCTACGGCGATCAATGTCGACCCGGACATCTTGGTCGTGGATGAAGCGCTTGCAGTGGGCGACGAAGCCTTTCAGCGCAAATGCTTTGCTCGTATCGAGCAGATCAAGGATAACGGCGGCACTATCCTCTTCGTGAGCCACGGGGCCCAGACCATCGTGCAACTGTGCTCGAGAGCGATTCTAATGGATGCAGGTGAACTCATTCTGCAGGGCCGACCTAAAACGATAGTGGCGCAGTATCAGCGCCTAGTCAACGCGAGCCCAGAGGCCGCCAGCGAGATCCGAACGAGTATAGTCGAGGCGGCTGGGATCCTGAGGGCGTCCGACCAGAATCAAGAACTCAATAGGGCTGCAATCTCCGGAGGATCGGGGACTGAAGCAGGAGTTGGCGAAGTCACAAGCGGAGAGCGTATCGACCGTCACCAGGATAGGACAACAGGAGTTCTGAAATACGCTGATTACTTCGATCCGGCACTGACTCCGCAATCGACGGTGTATTTGGAGGAGCGGGGTGCTCGCATTGAAGACGCTCGCATTTTGACCATGTCCGGCGAGCGAGTGAACGTGCTGCAACTGGGAAAGCGTTACATTTTTGAGTATCTTGTTAGCTTCTCGGTCGATGCCAACAATGTCGGATTTGGGATGTTTGTTAAGACTTTGAATGGCACCGGATTGGGGGGGGCCAATTCCAAGAGCGATATCGGTCTACAAATAAAATCGGTATCAAGAGGTTCCATTCGCCGTGTTCGGTACGAGTTCGGGTGTGGATTTCTTCCTGGTGCCTATGCGGTAAATTGTGGCGTGACTGGTTCTGTGGCCGGAGATGGCTTTGTTATGCATAGAATTATAGATGCAGAACTTTTTCGTGTCGCAGCGGAGCCGAATATGATTGGCACCGGCTTTTTTAACATTGACCCTATGTTGACAGTTTCGGCTGAGAGCGAATTTGGTGCAAAAGCATAGCTAAGATGCTCGAAACTTTTTTTAAACGGCTTCGCTCTGGTCAAAGCTTCTCAGAAACGCGCCCGGTGACGCAAGCGGGAACGCAAAATTACGAGAACGTCTCGGTCGTATTCGTCTGTCAGGCCGGTGAGTGGGAAATTAAGGCATTGCTGCTCGCAGCGTCGCTCCGCCGGTGGTGCGGAAATGCGATAGAACTCATTGCCTGCGTCCCAGGACCGACGGAGGTGTGGGGTGAACTACGTGCCGAGACGAAACTCCAACTGAAGCTCTTAGGAGCCCGGCAGCAGTCGATCGTCAATGCCTGGGGCAGGGAATTTTCTCATGCTAATAAAATAAGTTGTCTGCGTGTGCCGGTGGCTCGTCCCACTATGGCATTTTTGGACTCTGACATTTTGTGTCTGGGCGAACCGGATTTTAGCCATCCAGGAAAGGATCGTATACGAATCAAGTTAGCCGATGCCGCGCCTTTTGAGAATGATGTCGAGGTATGGAAGAGGATATATGCGGTTTGCGGGTTAGATTTTCCGGATTATCGATATCCAATGACTGCAACAACCCAGTATACGTTGCCATTTTTTAATAGCGGAGTGATGGTTGTCGAGAGTTCGTTTGCGAAGAAACTTGCCGACGAATGGGAGCGCCTGAGTGCCGTAATAAGATTGGCGGACAACCTTCCGGATAGGCGCCTGTGGAGTGATCAACTCGGCCTTGCCGTCGCCTTTCAAAACCTCGGTATCAAACCACAAGTGATGGATTTTAGACAAAACCATCCGACGCATCTAATGCCGTTATCGCTGTTTCCAGACGTTCGACTATCACATTATCATTGGCCGACGGTTTTGCGGGAGGAACCCAAGTTAGTTGCCGAATTGAAGTATTATGTTGGCGCGTCTGCTGAGGTCCGCAAGGTGATTGAGGCCAACTCTGAGTGGTCAGGGATTCTAGGGTCGAGAAAACGTACTGGTGGCAGAGAGAATGTTCAACCCAACACCTTGCTCATAACGGGAATTTCGAGGAGCGGCACCAGCTATCTGTGCCAACTCGTTGATACCTTAAGTAATGCCATGGCGTTGAACGAAACGCCAGAATTGGTGACCAGTCTGCTAGGTCAGGGACCCGCCTGGGGTCTTGCCACCTATTTGCGACGAATCCGCAGATTGGTTGCTGAAGGGCGGCCTATAACCAACAAGGTATGGAATGGAAGTGTCATTAACGACACTGCAGTGCGCGACGAGCTTTCAACATACGTCCCCCCCGTGGACAACGAGGATTTTACACTCGCTGCCAAGAATACATTTGCCTTTCTTTCCAGTTTGCCACGTATCCGCCGCGTTCTGCCCGAGGCACGCATCGCGGTGTGCGTTCGCAATCCGATCGACACTATAGCGTCTTGGAAGGCCAGCTTCCCGCATTTGCTTAATGCAGACACCAGTGTACGACCGGTTGGAAATGCAAACGATCCATGGATTTCGCCAGCCCGCAGTGCGGAACTGCGTTCGATCGCGGAGACTGAGAATTTGGCCAACAGGCGTGCCATGCTGTGGCGCTACCTTGCTGAACGCATACTCGAAGATCGTGGAAATCATGTGCTGGTGAAGTACGAGGATTTGGTTGTCGATCCCCCGGCACAGTTACGCCGGATCCTCGGTAACTGGGATGCTGGTACGCCAAGTCAACCCATCACGTCTGGGCGTGCGCGCTCCAAACGTCATGTTTTGGATGAGGAGGATCTTATTGCGATATCTACAATTTGCGCCGATGTGGCCGCAGAATTGGGCGTTTGGGAACGCAGTTAAAGCTCGGGTCGCGGACCAGGACAAATGGAATTGGAAATGAAGCTGCGATAAATTGCAGCGGCAAAGGACACAGGCATCCCTGCGCGAAGTTATTTCCGGCTACGCAGTACTGTTGTCCAGGATGTCGATCGAGACCCTCTCGCACTCCCCAAAAAACCCCTAGCTCTCCCCCCAACTCCGCGCTAATGCCATAATCGGTGAACGGGGTTGGGGATTTGCAATCTGGAGTGGCGGGTGGACGGTGTTCTGTCCCGCGCCGTTCTGGTAATATTTCCCGCGCCTGGAGTTCAGTACTACCCAATGACCGCCTATGTAGAAGCCGTATCGGGCCTCCGACCGAAGATGCGGCGCGCCATCATCATGGTCCAGGACCTCGTCATGGTCCTGATCGCGGTGGCGCTCAGCCTCACGCTCTCGCAGTCGCGGCTTTCCTTCGATGCGTTCTCCTCCGGCGGGCTGGCTTGCTGGGCGCTCATCGTGCTCCTCGCCCATCTCCTGTTTCGCACTTGCGGCCTCTACAGCACCGTCTGGCGCTTTGCCTCAACGCCCGACTTCTTCAACATCCTGAAGGGCTGCGGCAGCCTGACGGTGGTTCTCTATCTGGCCTCGATTGCCTACCGCTCCTTTTTCCAGCCGGTCGCCGGTCTCAACGAGCGCCAGTTCATCGTCTTCTTCCTGGTCTCCTTCACCATCATTTCGGCACCCAGGCTCTACTATCGCTTCCTGCGCGACGGCGCGTCCTGGCGCATCCTGCGCCGCGCCGCCGGCGATGCGTCGATCAAGCAGGCGCTGTTCATCGGCCGGCTGAGCGAGGCCGACGTGATCGTCCGCTTCACCCGCACGGCGGTGCCGGCCGAATATGCCATTGCCGGCATCATGGCCACGGAAGCCGACGCGCCGCTCGGCACGCAGATCCAGGGCGTTCCGGTCGTGGCGCTGCGGCCGCGTCTGGTCGAGGTGCTGGAAGAATATGTCAAGGGCACGGAAAACCTCGACCTCCTGATCTTCGGCAAGGGAGTCGAGCGCGAGATCGAGGACTATGCCGAGCTGGTCCGCGTCGCCCGCCACAGCGGCATCGCCGTCGTCCAGTTCTCCGGTCTTTCGGAACTGGGGCAGGGCGGCAAGCTGGTTCTCGATGCCGTCGAGATGGAAACCATCATGCGCCGCTCGGCGGTCGCCACCGACATCGCGCGCATCGGCGCCTTCGTCGGCGGCAAGCGCGTGCTGGTCACCGGCGGGGCCGGCTCCATCGGCCGTGTGCTGGTCAAGCGCGCGCTGGAGCTCGGCGCCGAGGCGGTGCTGGTGGCCGACAATTCCGAGTTCGGCATCTTCCAGCTCGATCAGATCATCGACGAGAAAGACCGCGACCGGCTGGCAAGCCGCATCGTCGATGTCACCGACCGGCCGCACATGATGCGCCTCGTCAGCGAGTTCAAACCCGCGATCATCTTTCACGCCGCGGCGCTGAAGCATGTGCCGCTGCTGGAAGAGAACTGGGAAGCGGCGATCGAAACGAATGTCTTCGGCACGCTCGCCTGCGCCGAGGTCGCGGCCGAATGCGGGGTGCCGCAGTTCCTGCTGATTTCCAGCGACAAGGCCGTCGACCCGAGCTCGGTGCTTGGCGTCACCAAGCGCGCGGCCGAGCAGATCGTCTCCTCGCTGCATGAGACGCACGCCGCGCCGTCGCCTTTCCCTGCCGGCGGGCTGAACGGCCGCCATGCCGGCGTCCCAACTGTGCATCGTCCCGGCACCAAGTTCATCGCCGTGCGCTTCGGCAACGTCTTCGGCTCCAACGGCTCGGTGGCGACCATCTTCCAGGCGCAGATCGAGGCCGGCGGGCCGGTCACCATCACCGACCGGCGCATGACGCGCTATTTCATGACGGTGGCCGAGGCCGTCGATCTTGTCATCATGTCGGCCGCCGATGCCGAGCGGCGCCAGGGCAGGGACGACTACGCCATCTACATGCTCGACATGGGCAAGCCCGTGCCGATCCTCGAAGTCGCCGAAACCATGATCCGCATGGCCGGCAAAAGCCCCTATACCGACATTCCGATCCGCTTCACCGGCATCAGGCCCGGCGAGAAGCTGCACGAGGCGCTGCATGGCGAAGGCGAGGAGGTCGTCAAGCTCGACATCGCTAAGATCTTCGGCCTCAGGACCGACGTCGTGGAGTGGCGGAGGATCGAGGCCGCGCTGCTGGAGCTGGTGGCCGCGATACGGGACCAGGACAAGGCCGCGGCGCTCGCGATCCTGGCCGGGCTCAACCGGGCAGGGCAAGGCATTGGCGGCGCGCCCGAGCGGGCGGTGCCGAAGGCGGCTGGACAGATCGGTTAGGCCTGTGCCGCCCTCCCGCAATTGGCTATTGAAGCCTGTTCGAATGCCCTGCGGGTTCTGAAGCAGTGACCGGAAAAGATCAGCGCGTGGCCGTTCTCATGGGCACGAGGGATGGCGCCGCCTTTATCGGCGAGCAGTTGCAGTCCTTGCTCGACCAGTCGTGGCCCCATGTCGATCTCTGGGTTTCCGACGACGGCTCGACGGACGCCACCCTCGCGATCCTCGATGCGTGGCGGTCCCGCTGGAACAAGGGCTCCCTTACCGTGGTGCAGGGACCGCGAAACGGCTTCGCAGCCAACTTCCGCTCGATGATCATCGAGCCGCGCGTCGATGCCGATTACTACGCCTTTTGCGACCAGGACGATGTCTGGGAGCCGGACCGGCTGGAGAGCGCCATTCGCTGGATGGAGAAAGAGGATATGGCAATGCCGCTGCTGTTCTGCTCGCGCACGGCGACCATTTCGGAGACCGGCGTCCCGGCGGGCCATTCGCCGCTGTTCCGCCGCCCGCCATCCTTCCGCAACGCCCTGGTGCAGAGCATCGCCGGCGGCAACACCATGCTCTTCAACCGCGCGGCGCGCGACCTCCTGGCGAAGGCATCGGCAAGAGCCGAATTCGTCAGCCATGACTGGTGGGCCTATCTCGTCGTGACCGCCGCCGGCGGCAAGGTCCGCTACGAGCCGCGGCCGCTGGTCAGATACCGGCAGCACGGGGCGAACCTGGTTGGCGCCAACGTCTCGTGGAAGGCGAGGCTTTCGAGGCTCGGGCGGCTGTTCCAGGGCCAGTTCGCCACCTGGACGGACAGCAATCTCAGAGGCCTTGCCGCCAACCGCGACCTCGTCACACGCGATGCAGCACGTTGCCTTCGCCTCTTCATCAGGGCGCGCAAGGGCAATGCTATCAGGCGCTTCAGCCTGCTCGGCAAAAGCGGCGTCTACCGGCAGACCCTGATGGGCACGCTCGGCCTCTACCTTGCCTTTCTTTGGCGGCGGATCTGAGCCGTGACGGCAAAGCGGGCTTTCGACCTGACTATCGCGGCCGTCATGCTGGCGGTTACGTCGCCCGTTGTGCTGATCGCTATGCTGGCGGTCAGGGCGACATCGCCCGGGCCGGCCATCTTTTCGCAGCCGCGCGTCGGGCGGGGCGGCGCCGTCTTTGCCTGCCACAAGCTGCGCACCATGCATCGCAACACCCCGTCCTTGCCAACGCACGAGGCGCCTGCCGGGTCGGTCACCGCGGTGGGCAGGGTGCTGCGCTCGACCAAGATCGATGAGCTGCCGCAGCTCTGGAATGTGCTCAAGGGCGAGATGAGCCTTGTCGGTCCCCGTCCATGCCTGCCGACGCAAACGGAGCTGATCGGCTACCGGCAGCGGCTGGGCGTGCTCTCGGCGCTTCCGGGCATCACCGGGCTGGCGCAGATCAAGGGCATCGACATGTCCGATCCGAAACTCTGCGCCGAGACCGACGCAGCCTATCTGAAGGCCGCTTCGATCGGCCGCGACCTCAGAATATTGCTGGGGACATTCTACCGGGCCTGAGCGGCCTCCCTTCGCGCCAGTTCCTCGAGCCGGCCGAGCGTATCGGTTTCCGGCATCCAACCTTCCGCGGCCAGCAGCGACGGATCGCAGATCTGGGTCGCGGTCAAGGCTTGCCATGATGCCTGCCTGCCGAGCAGCCTTGCCGCCAGCCGCAGCGGCATCCCAGGCATGGGAAAAAGCCGCGGCGGACGGCCGAAACCACGCCGGAACGCGGCAATGATTTCGGACGTCGCAAGAGGGGCGGCGTTGCCCGCGACATAGGCCGGGTAGAGCGGTCCCGGACGGCTGACAAGGTGCAGCACCGCGCCCGCCGCGGTGTCGGACGCGATCAGAGAGCGCACACCCGCCAGCACGCCGGTCGGCAGCGGCAGGGCGGTGTCGGCAAGCCGCATCAGCGCTGCCATGTTGCCCCTCATGCCCTCGCCATAGACGGGCGGCAGGCGCAGCGCCGTGGCATCCGGGCGACCGGCGTAAGCCTCGATCATCCTGATCTCGCCGTCGCGTTTGGAGCGGCCATAGGCGCATTGCGGGGCAGGGGGCGTCGCCTCGTTGATCGTGCCGCTGAAGCCGGGACCGGCGACGGCCCGGATCGAGGAGAGAAAGATGAAGCGCCCGCCGCAACGTGCGGCCGCGGCCTTGGCCAGCCGCGCGGTCAGCGTCGCATTGGCGGCCTGGTAGTCGGCGTCGCTGGCGTTCCGATCGTTGTTCAGCGCCGCGCAGTGGACGACATGGCTCACCTCGCGCATCAGCGCCAGGAAGGCGTCGTCCGGCGCATCGGCGCCGGGCAGCGCAAAGACATCGCCCGCAGCCTGCAGTCGTTCTGGCCGGCGGGACGCAATGCGTATGTCGAAGCCGGCCTGACGCAGCCGGCCGGTCACCTGGCGCCCGATCAGCCCCGTCGCCCCGGTGACCAGGACCTTCATGTTCGCCGGCCGGCAGCCGAAGGAATGGCTGCGCTCTTGCCGGTCGGCGGCACCGTTCGTCCGCAAGCCAGGTAGGTTCCCGAAACCAGGAACACCATCAGCGTCGAATCGAGAAGGTCCTGGCCGACCAGGATACCGGTCAGCCCGCCTATGAGATAGGTGACGACGGTGACGATGATCATCGTTGCGCCGAACCGTTCCGCTGGGCCGGCGCTGCGGCGCAGCGCTCTTGCCGCGTTCCAGGCCGCGACGACGAAGATCGCCGCCAAGGCGAACGCCCCTAACAAACCGGCCTGCACCGCCGCGGTCAGAAAACCGTTGTGGTAATGGTTGTAGCCTGCGTCCATGCCGAATTGATCGTGAAAACCCTGTTTCATCAGCGCCCGGCTGCCTGTGATGCCATGTCCGAAAATCGGAGCCTCGTGAAACGCGTTCGTGCCGATCTCCCACATCGCCACCCGCAGCCCAAGCGCCGTCGTATGGTCGTTCTTGGTGGTGAGCGCATCCAAGTCGCTGAAAAGGAAGTCAGCGCGATTGGCAATGACGGGAAACGCGATCGCGGCGAGCAGCAGGCAGGCGCCGCCGGCAATCAGCGCAATGCGCGCAAGTTTCAACCCGCTGAGCCGGCGCCGGTTGATCGAGAGCACGGCGATGCCCGCAAGCAGCAGCACCAGCCAGATGATGCGGGAGCCCGAATAAAGCACCGCCAAGTTGCCCGCAAGCGCAGCGAGGGTCAGCAGCTTCCAGCGCTTCTCGATCCCCGACAGCGCGCCTGCGAGGCTCATCGCCGCGGCCAGGCAGGTCACCGTCGCGAATACGATGGCATTCCCGGCACCCCCTTCGGCCCTGGTGCCGATCCAGTAATACTGAACGACGGCGAGGAGCAGCGCGCCGAAACATGCCGCGGCGCTCGCCAGTACGACGATGCGCACAAGCACGGTCTTTTCCGTGATGCTCCAGGTCGAATAGGAGATCGGAAAGAAGAGGAAAGTGATCAGCGGCAGGAACAACCGCAGATCCGCCGCCAGCGTGCCGTTGACGATCGAAGCAAGGACGATGGCCGCGCAATAGGCACAGATCGCCACCGTCATGGCCACCATCGACCGGTCGATGTTGAACTGCCGCCGTTTGATGGCGAGCAGAACCACGGACCAGAGCGCGCCGCCGTTGAAAACGAAGCTGACCACCGATCCCAGCACCGGCGGCGAGAAGAAGCAGACGATCGAGAAATAGATGTTGATCTGTGTCGGCGTGAGATGGCGCCGAAGCGATGTAAACGGGTTCAATGCCTTGCTTCGCAATCTTCCAGGTTGTGCGCAGACCCGCCGGAGTACCGAACAATTGGCCTTGACCGATCCCGTTCTGCCGCGCCTCGCCCGCTCCCGCGCCGGTATAGCGGCTGGCTCCGATCTCCGATAGGGCGACCGAAGGATGCCCAGCCAAAAATCGGCGGCGTGGACGAAAGCTCTTGGAAGTCAACCTAGCCGATCGAAGCAAATAGGTTTGTTCAGCCCCTTTCAATTGCTCGGCTTGTCTGGGAGAATTTTCCGACTTATCAAGCTCACTTGGAAAATTCATTCCCAAAGCGCTGTGCCCGGCGCGGGTCTTGCATTGTTATGGGCGATGGCGATCTGCTAGAACGCCCGCGACAAGTGTCCAGGGCTTGACGGGCTGTTTTAGCAAACCGCGCCAATCGCCTGCTGCAAGGCCTGGCCGGCACGAAAGAACGCTCAATAGCTTATGAATATCGCGCTCACCCATCTGCAGCGGCTAGAGGCCGAATCCATCCACATCTTCCGTGAGGTTGCGGCCTCTTTCGCCAAGCCGGTGATGCTCTATTCGGTCGGCAAGGATTCCTCGGTGCTGATGCATCTGGCGATGAAGGCCTTCTATCCCGCCAAGCCGCCATTTCCCTTCCTGCATGTCGACACGACCTGGAAGTTCCGTGAGATGATCGCCTTTCGCGATCAGATGGCGCAGAAGCTCGGCTTCGACCTGCTTGTTCATGTCAACGAAGACGGGGTGCGCGACGGCATCAACCCCTTCGATCACGGCTCGAACACCCACACCCATGTGATGAAGACGGTGGCGCTGCGCCAGGCGCTCGACAAATACGGCTTCGACGCAGCCTTCGGCGGCGCCCGTCGCGACGAGGAGAAGTCGCGCGCCAAGGAGCGCATCTTTTCCTTCCGCAATGCCCAGCATGCCTGGGATCCCAAGAACCAGCGGCCGGAAATGTGGAAGATCTTCAACACCCGGATCGCGCCGGGTGAATCGATCCGCGTCTTTCCCCTGTCCAACTGGACCGAGCTCGACATTTGGCAGTATATCTTGCAGGAGAACATCCCGATCGTGCCGCTCTATTTCGCCAAGGAGCGGCCGGTCGTCGAACGCGACGGCATGCTCATCATGAAGGACGATGACCGCATGCAACTGCGCCCCGGCGAGAAGATCGAGAACCGTCTCGTGCGCTTCCGCACGCTGGGCTGCTATCCGCTGACGGGCGCCATAGAATCGGATGCCGACACGCTCGAAGCCATCGTCGGCGAGATGCTGACCGCCCGCACCTCCGAGCGCCAGGGCCGCCTCATCGACCGCGACGAGGCAGGTTCCATGGAAAAGAAGAAGCGCGAGGGGTATTTCTGAGCATGCGCCACATCCTGGCCAAGAGCCTCGCCCCGACCGATTCGATCCGCGACTACATGGCCGCGCAGGAGAAGAAGTCGCTGCTGCGCTTTCTCACCTGCGGCTCGGTCGACGACGGCAAGTCGACGCTGATCGGCCGGCTGCTGTCCGATACCAAGCAGATTTTCGAGGACCAGCTCGCCGCGTTGGAGAACGATTCTCGCAAGCACGGCACCACCGGCGACGACATCGACTTCGCGCTGCTCGTCGACGGGCTGGAGGCCGAGCGCGAGCAGGGCATCACAATCGACGTCGCCTACCGCTTCTTCGCCACCCCGAAGCGCAAGTTCATCGTCGCCGACACACCCGGCCATGAGCAATACACGCGCAACATGGCGACGGGCGCTTCGACCGCCGACCTCGCCATCGTGCTCATCGATGCGCGCCAGGGCGTGCTGCGCCAGACGCGGCGCCATTCGATCATCGCCTCGCTGCTCGGCATTCGTCACATCGTCCTTGCCGTCAACAAGATCGACCTCGTCGGCTTCGACAAGACCGTGTTCGACCGGATCGTCGCCGACTACGGCGACTTCGCGCAAAGCCTGGGCTTCAACAGTATCGTGCCGATTCCGATGTCGGCGCGCTTCGGCGACAATGTCACCAGCCGCTCGGAGCGCACGCCCTGGTATTCCGGGCCGTCGCTTATCGAGCATCTGGAAACCGTGTCCGTCGACGAGGCCGCGATCGAATTGCCGTTCCGCTTTCCCGTCCAGTATGTGAACCGTCCCAACCTCGATTTTCGCGGCTTTGCCGGAACCATTGCATCCGGTTCCGTTTCCAAAGGCGACGAGGTCGTGGTCGCCAAGTCGGGCAGGGCCTCCCGGGTCAAGCGCATCGTCGCGCATGGCGGCGACCTTGAGCAGGCTGTTGCCGGCCAGGCCATCACGCTCGTCCTCGAGGACGAGGTCGAGGTTTCGCGCGGCAACATGCTGGTATCGCCGGCCGCACGTCCGCAGGTCGCCGACCAGTTCGCCGCCAATCTGGTCTGGTTCGACGAGCAGGCCCTGCTGCCCGGCCGGTCCTATATCCTGCGCACCGAAACCGATCAGGTGAGCGCGACCGTCACCGATCTGAAATACCGCGTCAACGTCAACGATTTCGCGCATGAGGCTGCGAAGTCTCTCGACCTCAACGAGGTCGGGGTGTGCAACCTGTCGACCCGGGCGCCGATCGCCTTCGATCCCTTCGCCGAGAACCGCACGACCGGCGCCTTCATCCTGATCGACCGCATCAGCAACGCCACCGTCGGCGCCGGCATGATCCTGCATTCGCTGCGCCGCGCCGAAAATATTCATTGGCAATCGCTCGACGTCGGCAAGCGCGGCCGCTCCGACCTGAAAAACCAGCGCCCGGCGGTGTTCTGGTTCACCGGTCTGTCCGGTTCCGGCAAGTCGACCATCGCAAATCTTTTCGAGAGGAAGCTGTTCGCGTCCGGCCGCCACACCTACATCCTCGACGGCGACAATGTCCGCCACGGCCTCAACCGCGATCTCGGCTTCACCGACGCGGATCGGGTCGAAAACATCCGCCGCGTCGCCGAAGTGGCCAAGCTGATGGCCGATGCGGGCCTGATCGTCATCGTCTCGTTCATTTCGCCCTTCAGCGCCGAGCGGCGCATGGCGCGCGAGCTGATGGGCGAGGGGGAATTCGTAGAGGTGTTCGTCGACACGCCGTTCGAGGAATGCGCCCGCCGCGACCCGAAGGGCCTTTACGCCCGCGCCTTGAGCGGCGAGATCAAGAACTTCACCGGCGTCGATTCTCCCTACGAGACGCCGGAGAACCCCGAGATCCACCTCAAGACTCTCGGCAGGACGCCCGAGGAGATGGCGGAAGCGTTGGAACACTGGCTGACGGAGCGCGACGTTGCCGAAGAGCAGTATGACGATGGCGGCGGCATCTGACGACGCGGCAATGCTTGGCGTGTTCGAGCGCCTCGCGCTCGATGCCGGCCGCGCGGTGATGCGCGTTTTCCACGAAGGCTGCGCCGTCGCCAGCAAGTCCGACTCTTCGCCGGTGACGGAAGCCGATCGCGAAAGCGAAAAGATTATCCTGGCCGGCCTGCGCGCCGCTTATCCGGACATCCCTTGCGTCGCCGAGGAGGAGGTTGCGGCGGGTATTGCCACGCCCGACCTCGACGGCGCCTTCTTCCTCGTCGATCCGCTCGACGGCACCAAGGAATTCGTCAACCGCCGCACCGATTTCACCGTCAACATTGCGCTGGTGCGCCACGGCGTGCCGGAAGTCGGCGTCGTGTTCGCGCCTTGCACAGGACGTTTCTTCTCCGGTCGGCCGGGGACGGCGGAAGCGATCGACGTTGACGGCGACTATCGTGTCGCCGGCCGTCGGCCAGTCACCGTGCGGGCAGGCGGCACGCCGCTCGCTGTCGTCGCCAGCCGCTCGCACAACACGCCGGAAACCGAAGCCTTCATTCGCGATCTCGGCGCCACCGAAATCGTCTCGATAGGCTCGTCGCTGAAATTCTGCCTGCTCGCCGCCGCCGAGGCCGACGTTTATCCGCGCTTCGGTCGCACCATGGAATGGGATACGGCGGCCGGCGATGCGGTGCTGCGCGCCGCCGGCGGCATGACCCGCACGCTGGACGGCCAGCCGCTCCTCTACGGCAAACGCAACCAGGCCACTGACACGGATTTCGCCAACCCGTACTTCATTGCGACGGGGAAGGGCGTGGAGGCTTAATCTCCTCCTGAAGGGGGAGATCAGGCAGCCGCGACCTGCGCCGAGTTGGAGCCGATATAATTGCGGATCGTCTCGATGATCTTGTCCTGGTCGGCTTCGCTGAGATAGGCGTGCATCGGCAGACAGAGGATCTGCTTCGGCAGCTTTTCCGAAACCGCAAGACCGGTCGGCGTGCGCGGATAGTCGCGGTAGGCGATTTGTTCGTGCAGCGGCTTCACGTAATAGATGACCGACGGGATGCCTTTTTCGCCGAGATGCGCCTTCAACCCGTCGCGCTTCGGCGTCTCGATGGCATATTGTGCCCAGGCCGAGCGGCCGTGGCCGAGATTGCGTGATGCCTTGACGATGTCGCCAAGCCCATTGGCGTAACGGTCGGCGACCGCCTGGCGGGCCACCATCTCCTCCTCGAGGATGGCGAGCTTCTCGATCAGGATCGCCGCCTGCAGCGTGTCGAGGCGGGAATTGATGCCGACGCGGATGTTGTCGTACTGCGTCTCGCCCTTGCCGTGGAAGGCGAAGGAGCGCAGCTTGTCGGCGAGCGCAGCATCATTGGTGAACATCGCGCCGCCATCGCCGTAGCAGCCGAGCGGCTTGGCCGGATAGAAGCTGGTCGAGCCGACATGGCCGAAGGCGCCGCACATCGTGCCGTCGGCCGAGCCGCCCATCGACTGGGCGGCGTCCTCGATCACCAGCAGGCCCTCGCGCTTTGCGATCGCCATGATCGCCTCGTAGTCGGCGGCAAGTCCAAACAGGTCGACCGGGATGATCGCCTTCGGCTTCAGCCTTCCTTGCTTCTTGATCATGTCGATCGCCGCCTCGAGGCTGGCGATATCGATGTTGTAGGTGTCGGGATCGACGTCGACGAAGACAGGCTCGGCCTTGGCGAGCGCCACCACTTCGGCCGTCGCGGCGAAGGTGAAGCTTGGCACGAACACGGCATCGCCCGGACCGATGCCGGCCGCAAACAGCGGCAGAAGCAGCGCATCGGTGCCGTTGGCGCAGGCCACCACATGCTTGACGCCGACATAAGCCGCGAGCTTGTTCTCGAATTCTGCGACTTGCGGGCCGAGGATGTAACGGCCGTCTTCGACCACCGTGTCGATCGCGGCCTTCAGCCGGTCGCGGATTCGTTCGCGCTGCGCGCCAAGATCGATGAACTGCATGTCGGCCTCAGATGCTGCCAGTAAACCGGCCCGCTGGTACCAGACTTGCCACGGCTGAAAAAGCCGCCCATGGCCAAGGCGAATTGCGCAAGTGTCGCAGCCTGTTACCGTTTTCTGCCTGCGCATTGCCAGAAGAAGCCGGAAATCCGGGCTTCCAAGCGTATTCGAAGCGGCTCTTGTCGCGCTGTTTCCGGCCTTCGAAACATAAAGTGATCGCTCCGGCGGGGACCGCCGGCGAGACCGGGCAGCCGATCAGGCGATTTCGTGCCGCCATGGCGGGTTGGCGCCGGCCCGAGATACCGTCACGGCGGCGGCCCTGGCGCCAAGCTCCAGCGCGCTGCGGATGGCTTCCTCCGAGAGGCCGCCGATCGCTGCTTTGGTGAGCAGACCCTGCTCGTGCAGCGAGGCAAGGATGCCGGCATTGAAGGTGTCGCCGGCGCCGACCGTGTCGACCACCTTCACCTTCCGCGGCACCACCGTGACCTTGTGCTCCCTGCTGTAGCCGACGGCGCCTTCGCTGCCATGGGTGACGACGATCAGGCTGGGACCGCGGTCCAGCCAGTTGCGCACGACCTCCTCGTGCGAGCCCGCTTCGTCGAACCAGTTGAGGTCTTCGTCCGACAGTTTGACGATGTCGGCCATCGCCATCATCTCGCGGATGCGCCTCAGATGCTTGGCCTTGTCCGGAATGAAGTTCGGCCGGATGTTGGGGTCGAGCATCATCACCCGGCTGTTGTGCTCGCGCCGCATGAACTCCTCATAGGCCGATCCCGCCGGTTCCGAGATCAGGCTGATCGCGCCGAACAGCATCGCCTCGATCTCGGCGCCGAGCTTCGGCAGGTCCTCGATGGCGAGCATGCGCCCGGCGGTGTTCTCGTCGTAGAACGTATAGGTCGCCTGGCCATCGGTGAGCCGCACGAAGGCGAGCGTGGTCGGCTTGGGCGAGGTGTGCGCATAGGTCGAGCTCACCTTGCTGGCTCCCAGCGCCTCGCGGAGCTGGCCGCCGAACAGGTCGGAGGAGAGACCCGAGAAGAAGCCTGCCGGAGCGCCCAGCCGCCCGAGCGCGATCGCCGTGTTGAACACCGCCCCGCCGACATAAGGCGCGAAGGCCGCTTCGCCTTCCGCTGTCGTGCGCGGCAGCATGTCGATCAGGGCTTCGCCACAGCAGAGGATCATTGTGTCTCGGTCTCCGGCGGATGGATCACGCCCTTACGGATGATGATGTTGGCATAAAGCCTGGGTTCGCTGGTCGCGACGATCGCATGCGCGGCCTTGACGCGTGCATAGAAGTCGGCCCCCGCCAGCGCAATCACCTTGTGCCCCGGCGCGCGTTTGGCGCAGACCGCTTCCATCTCGTGATGCACGGGATCGGCGAGCGCCGGATCGCCTTTGACCGAGGCGCGGAACAGGGCCTCCGGCACCGCCTCATCCACCGGCAGCACGCTCAAAACGGCGTCCAGCACCGGAATGACGGCATGGCCGTCGGCGCGGATCAGCCTGCGCGCCTGTTCCTCGGCCGGATAATTGCCGTCGACGATGGCGATCTCGTCGCCATGGCCCATGGCCCTGAGCGTCGCCAGAAGCTGCGGGCCGAGCAGCGACGGAATGCCGATCAGCATGGTCAGGCGCTCCTGGAAATCGTCGTCGGTCCGATCAGGAAGCGTTCGGAAAGCGGCAGGCTGGCGCCGCCAAGCGCCCGCGCATGGATGCCGACCGTTCCTTCGCGTACGACCGGCAGCTTCAGCCCCTCGGCGTCGATACCGGTGATCGCGTCCGTCACCGCATCGACAAGCCTCCGCCGCACGTCGAGCGGCATCCAGCCGTCGATCACCGCGGCCTCGAAATCGATGACCGACGAGGCGGCAACGATCGCATAGGCCAGCGCTTGTGCAGCACTTGCGATCCAGTCGTCGAGCTCGGCGCCGATCTCGCCCCATTCCTGCGGCGAGGTCCACAGATAGGAGCCGTCGATGCCCTTGGCGCTCAGCGCCTTTTCCAGCATGGCGATCGAGGCGACATCGATAAGCTGTGTCGGCTTGCCGTCCGGCCCGGGCACCGGCATCGAACCCAGGGCGCCGGCATTGCCGGTCGGCCCGCCGAACAGGCGGCCGTTGAGCACGATGCCGCCGCCGGCAAAGGCGCCGATATAGAAATAGACGAAGTCGCGCGCCGCGCCTGCCTGGCCGAAGACGAGCTCTGCCCCGCAAGCGGACGTGGCGTCGTTCTGCAGATAGACCGGAAAGTCGCATTGGGACTGGATGTCGGCGCGGATGTCGCGATGGCGCCATTCATCCATGATCTCGCGCGGCGCGCCGGCTGTGTCGGCCCAGCTCCAAAGCTCGAACGGCATGGCGATCCCGAGCCCGGCGATGCGCTTGTCCTGCGCCGGTGTCAGCTCGCCGCGCATTTGTTTGATCCCAGCGCCGACGAACTCCACCGTCTCGCGCGGCGCCGGATAACGATAGGAATTCTGCAGCATCGATCGCACATTGCCGAGGAAGTCGATCAGCACCAGCTCGGCGCTGCGGCGGCCGATCTTGAGACCGATGAAGAAAGCTCCTTCCGGATTGAGCGCCATCGGGATCGACGGCTGGCCGATCTTGCCGCGCAGCGGCGCCTGGCGCACGAGCAGCTTGTCCTCTTCCAGCTCCCGCATGATGACGGATACCGTCTGGGCCGACAGCCCGGTCATGCGCGCGATGTCGGATTTGGCGAGGCTGCCATGCTGGCGCACCAGTGACAGCACCAGCCTTTCATTGTGGTCGCGCATGCCGCTCTGGTTCGTGCCGCGATGCAGCCGGCTCTCCAGAGCCTCGGGCGAACCGTGCCTCGCAATGCCGGTCTCCACCCTGTTCCTCCCGTCGGTTTCCCCACACTGGCTTTTCGTTCAGAATGAGTGAACAGCGCAAGTCTGTCAATAATAAATAAGAGTGATTTAATTATTGACAGATGATGCGGACTGGTGTCTTTTGGGGTGGCGTCCACGCTGGGAAAAACGGTTGGATGCGCTCGAGGCGCCGGGTTGGCCGGCGTCCGGAATGGTTCCATTGGGAGGAAATCGTGACCAAGAAATCGCTGCTGAAGTCCACCGTATTCGCGGCGGCCGGGCTGGGCCTGCTCGCATTCGCCTCGTCCGCATCGGCTGCGGGCGTCGGCGCCTGCCTGATCACCAAGACCGACACCAATCCCTTCTTCGTGAAGATGAAGGAAGGCGCCACCGCCAAGGCCAAGGAACTCGGCGTCGACCTGAAGACCTATGCCGGCAAGATCGACGGCGACAGCGAGAGCCAGGTCGCGGCGATCGAGAGCTGCATCGCCGACGGCGCCAAGGGCATCCTGATCACCGCCTCTGACACCAAGGGCATCGTGCCGACGGTGAAGAAGGCGCGTGACGCCGGCCTGCTGGTGATCGCCCTCGACACGCCGCTCGATCCGATCGACGCTGCCGATGCGACCTTCGCCACCGACAATCTGGAGGCCGGCAAGCTGATCGGCGCCTGGGCCGCCGCCACGCTCGGCGACAAGGCCAAGGACGCCAAGATCGGCTTCCTCGACCTCACTCCCTCGCAGCCGACCGTCGACGTTCTGCGCGACCAGGGCTTCATGATGGGCTACGGCATCGACGTGAAGGATCCCAACAAAATCGGCGACGAAGACGATCCGCGCATCGTCGGCCACGACGTGACCAACGGCAATGAGGAAGGCGGCCGCAAGGCGATGGAGAACCTCCTGCAAAAGGACAACACCATCAACGTCATCCACACCATCAACGAGCCGGCCGCAGTCGGTGCCTACCAGGCGCTCAAGGCCGTCGGTCTGGAAAAGCAGGTGCTGATCGTTTCGGTCGACGGCGGCTGCCCGGGCGTCAAGTCGGTTGCCGAGGGCGTTATCGGCGCCACCTCGCAGCAGTACCCGCTGCAGATGGCGGCGCTCGGCATCGAGGCGATCGCCAAATTTGCCAAGGACGGAACGAAGCCGAAGCCGACCGAAGGGAAGAACTTCTTCGACACCGGCGTCAATCTCGTCACCGACAAGCCGGCCAACGGCGTCAAGTCGATCGACACCAAGGAAGGCCTCGCCAAGTGCTGGGGCTGACGCTCTGACGGTTCACAAAGCTTGCGGCTGGGGGCTTGATCCCCGGCCGCATCGGGTGGACGATGCGCCTTCGTCAAGCGCGGACAATCCTGGCGACAGACCGGAAGAGGCGTCGACGGCGCGCGCAGCAATGAGAAGGCTGTGCGCATACGGGAGGATACATGTCTCAGATTCAGGAATTCGAGAAGGTACTTTCGGGCAGCGACTCCAGCGTCGCGGCCTTCGACGAGCACGGCAAGTCGTTCGTCAAGCGCGCCCAGCATTTCCTGCACTCCACGCCGGCGGCGGTGCCGCTGATCGTGCTGGTGCTGTCGGTCATCATCTTCGGCGTTGCCATCGGCGGCCGCTTCTTTTCGTCCTACACGCTGACGCTGATCCTGCAGCAGATCGCCATCGTCGGCATCCTGGGGGCTGCCCAGACGCTGGTCATCCTGACCGCCGGCATCGATCTTTCGATCGGCGTGGTGATGGTCATCTCGGCGGTGGTCATGGGCAACTGCGCCATCACCTACGGCATGCCGACAATCCTGGCCGTGGTGCTTGGGCTTGGCGCAGGCGCTGTTTGCGGCATGCTCAACGGCTTGTTGGTCGCCTATATGAAATTGCCGCCCTTCATCGTGACACTGGGCACCTGGAACATCGTCATGGCCACCAATTTCATCTACTCGGCCAATGAGACGATCCGCGACGCCGATGTCGACGCTCAGGCGCCGCTGCTGCATCTCTTCGCGCTGAGCTTCAGGGTCGGCTCCGCCGTGCTGACGGCCGGCGTCATCGCCATGGTGCTGTTGGTGCTGCTGTTGTGGTATGTGCTCAACCACACGGCGTGGGGCCGCCATGTCTATGCCGTCGGCGACGACCCGGAAGCGGCGAAACTCTCCGGTATCCAGACCAAGTCTGTGCTGATGGCCGTCTATACGCTTGCCGGTCTGATCGCCGCCTTCGCTGCCTGGGTGTCGATCGGCCGCAACGGCTCGATCTCGCCGTCCGCCGCCGTCACCGACTACAATCTGCAAGCGATCACCGCGACCGTGATCGGGGGCATCTCGCTCTTTGGCGGCCGCGGCTCCATCCTCGGCACGCTGTTCGGCGCCATGATCGTCGGCGTCGTCTCGATGGGCCTCAACATGCTGGGCGCTGACCCGCAATGGAAAGTGCTGCTCACCGGTGTCCTGATTATCGGCGCCGTGGCGATCGACCAGTGGATCAGAAAGGTTTCGGTGTAACCATGACCCAGCAGGCTGTTCTCACCGCGCGCGGTCTGACCAAGCGCTACGGCCGCGTGACCGCGCTCAACAACTGCGACTTCGATCTCTACCCGGGAGAAATCCTGGCCGTGATCGGCGACAACGGCGCCGGCAAGTCGACGCTCATCAAGGCGATCTCCGGCGCCGTGCATCCCGATGAAGGGGTGATTGAGCTGGACGGCAAGCAGGTCCAGTTCAAATCGCCCATCGAGGCCCGCGAGGCGGGGATCGAGACCGTCTACCAGAACCTGGCATTGTCGCCGGCGCTGTCGATCGCCGACAACATGTTTCTCGGCCGCGAGATCCGCAAACCGGGTCCGCTCGGCAGTTGGTTTCGCATGCTGGATCGTCCGGCGATGGAAAAGCGCGCCCGCGACAAGCTGACCGAACTCGGCCTGATGACCATCCAGAACATCAGCCAGGCGGTGGAGACGCTCTCGGGCGGCCAGCGCCAGGGCGTCGCCGTGGCTCGCGCCGCCGCCTTCGGATCGAAGGTGGTGATCATGGACGAACCGACGGCGGCGCTCGGCGTCAAGGAAAGCCGCCGCGTCCTCGAGCTAATCCTCGACGTCAAGAAGCGCGGCCTGCCGATCGTGCTCATCTCGCACAACATGCCGCATGTCTTCGAGGTCGCCGATCGCATCCACATCCACCGGCTTGGACGGCGTCTGTGCGTCGTCGATCCGAAGCAGATTTCGATGTCGGATGCCGTCGCGCTCATGACCGGCGCCAAGAAGCCGCCGGAGGACGCGCTGGCGGCCTGATCTCCGCCCCACCATGGTAATTGGCCGCAGGTGCATCGGATGGACACTCCGCTAAATCGATTTAACATTATATGCTGCAGCGCGGCAAACTGGGGTAGGAGAAACGGTGAAAGCCGCTATGATCAGGCCAACCGAACGAGAGGCGATATGAAACCCGCCATGACGATCGAAGCCCCCGCTCTCGACCACCCCGATCCCAGGACGCTCGCCGAAGAAGTCCTGATGTCGCTCAAATACCGGGTCGGCAAGGACACCACCGTCGCAACGCCCTACGACTGGCTGACCGCCTCGATCAAGGTGGTGCGCGACCGCGTCGTCGATCACTGGATCCAGGCGACCAAGGAAGCCTACGACCAGCAGGAAAAGCGCGTTTACTATCTCTCGCTCGAATTCCTCATCGGGCGCCTGATGCGCGACGCCTTCTCCAATCTCGGCCTGATGGAGAACATGCGTGAGGCGCTGGCTTCGCTCGGCGTGGATCTCGACTTGATCGCCGGCCTTGAACCGGACGCAGCCCTCGGCAATGGCGGCCTCGGCCGGCTCGCCGCCTGCTTCATGGAAAGCATGGCAACGGTCGATATTCCCGCCCACGGCTACGGCATCCGCTACGCCAACGGCATGTTCCGGCAGGAGATCCATGACGGCTGGCAGGTCGAGCTGCCGGAGACCTGGCTCGACCACGGCAACCCGTGGGAGTTCGAGCGGCGCGAACGTTCCTTCGAGGTCGGCTTCGGCGGCTCCGTGGAATCGATCACCTCAAAGGACGGCCGCCTGGAGCGCCATGTCTGGAGGCCCAACGAGCATGTGCTGGCGGTCGCTTATGACACGCCGGTCGCGGGCTGGCGCGCCAAGCGCGTCAACACGCTGCGGCTCTGGTCCGGCATGCCGATCGACCCGATTCTGCTCGACAAGTTCAATGCCGGCGACCACATCGGCGCGCTCGCCGAAAGCAACAAGGCGGACGCGCTGTCGCGCGTTCTCTATCCGGCCGACTCGCACATGGCCGGGCAGGAGCTCCGGCTGCGCCAGGAATATTTCTTCTCGACTGCTTCGCTGCAGGACATCGTCCAGCGGCATCTCAGCCAGTACGGCGACCTGAAGTCGTTGCCCGACAAGGCCGCGATCCACCTGAACGACACCCATCCGGCCGTCGCCGTGCCGGAACTGATGCGGCTTCTGATGGACGTTCACGGCATGGATTTCGACCTTGCCTGGGACATCACCAAGCGCACCTTCGCCTACACCAACCACACGCTGCTGCCGGAGGCGTTGGAAAGCTGGCCGGTGCCGCTGTTCGAGCGTCTCTTGCCGCGCCACATGCAGATCGTCTACGCCATCAACGCCCAGGTTCTCCTGGAGGCGCGGGCCACCGGAAAATTCTCGGGCGAGCAGATCGCCCGCATCTCGCTGATCCAGGAAAATGGCGACCGCCGCGTGCGCATGGGCAACCTCGCTTTCGTCGGCTCGCATTCGATCAACGGCGTCTCGGCGCTGCACACCGATCTGATGAAGGAGACGGTGTTTGCCGATCTCCACAAGCTCTATCCCGACCGCATCAACAACAAGACCAACGGCATCACGCCCAGGCGCTGGCTGATCCAGTGCAATCCGGGCCTGACCGCGCTTGCCCGCGAAGCGATCGGGAACCGCTTCATGGACGACATCGAAGCGATCAAGGATCTCGATCCTCTTGCCGGCGACTCCGCTTTCCGCGAGAAGTTTGCCGCCGTGAAGCGCCAGAACAAGGTGAGGCTTGCAAACCTAGTCGCCGACCGGCTCGGCATCAGGCTCGATCCTTCAGCGCTGTTCGACATCCAGGTCAAGCGCATCCACGAATACAAGCGCCAATTGCTCAACATTCTGGAGGCGATCGCGCTCTACGACCAGATCCGCTCGCATCCCGAGCGGGACTGGATGCCGCGGGTTAAATTCTTCGGCGGCAAGGCGGCGCCGAGCTACCACAACGCCAAGCTCATCATCAAACTGGCCAACGACGTCGCCCGGGTGATCAACGGCGATCCCTCGACGCGCGGCCTGCTCAAGGTTGTGTTCGTGCCGAACTACAATGTCAGCCTCGCCGAGGTAATGATGCCGGCGGCCGATCTTTCCGAGCAGATCTCGACCGCCGGTATGGAGGCTTCCGGCACCGGCAACATGAAGTTTGCCCTCAACGGCGCCTTGACCATCGGCACGCTCGACGGCGCCAATGTCGAGATCAAGGAGCGCGTCGGCGACGACAACATCTTCATCTTCGGCCTCACCACCGCCGAGGTCGCCGAACGCCGCGACAACGGCTACAATCCGCGCGGCGTGATCGCGTCCTCGCCGGAGTTGTCGCAGGCGGTGTCGGCGATCTCCTCCGGCGTCTTCTCGCCTGACGATCCCAACCGCTACCGCGACCTCATGAACGGCCTTTATCAGAGCGACTGGTTCATGGTGGCGGCCGATTTCGACTCCTACGCCGCCTGCCAGCGCGAGGTCGACGACGTCTGGCGCAACAGTCCCGACTGGTACGCGCGCGCCATCCGCAATGTCGCCCGCGTCGGCTGGTTCTCGTCCGATCGCACCATTCGCCAATACGCGAAAGAAATCTGGAACGTACCTGTCTGATGTGATTGCATGAGGCCGCCGACAACGTGGACGTGCATGTCGCCCAAAAGTGCCTAGCCGTTTTGGGCCAACATATGCACAAACCAGAATAGTTCCCAGGGAGGGACGCCGCCTGATGAGGAAGCCGCGCGCGACCGCTGCAACAAGCGGGCCGGACGGACTGGCGCCAGCCGGCGATGTCGCGGCCATTGTCGCCGGAACGCATGGCGATCCCTTTGCAATTCTGGGTGTGCACGCGGCCGGCAAGGGCTTTGTCGCCCGCTGCTTCGTGCCCAATGCCGAATGCGTCACCGCCTATACGCTCACTGGCAAGGAAGCCGGGGAACTCGTGCGCAGCAACGATGCCGGCTTCTTCGAGGGCAAGCTTTCGACCCGCAAGCGTCAGCCGTTGCGCTATCACGCGAGGAATGCCGGCGGCGACTGGTGGCTGACCGACCCTTATTCCTTCGGCCCGGTGCTGGGCCCGATGGACGACTACTACATGGCGGAGGGCTCGCACCTGAGGCTCTTCGACAAGCTCGGCGCCCATATCATCGAGCATGAGGGGGCCACCGGCGTGCATTTCGCGGTATGGGCGCCCAATGCCCGGCGCGTCTCGGTGGTTGGCGCCTTCAACGACTGGGACGGCCGCCGGCACACCATGCGCGACCGCAAGGACACCGGCATCTGGGAGCTGTTCATTCCGGACCTCGGCGCCGGCCAGCCTTACAAGTTCGAGATCATCGGTCCCGACGGCGTGCGCCTGCCCCTCAAGGCCGATCCGTTCGCCTTCGAGTCCGAGCTGCGCCCGGCGACCGCTTCGGTGACGGCGCCGCCGATGGCGCATCAATGGGGCGACGAGGCGCATCGCAGCTTCTGGCAAAAGGCCGATCCGCGGCGCGAGGCGATCTCGATCTACGAGGTCCATGCCGGCTCGTGGCAGCGGCGCGATGACGGCACCTTCCTCACCTGGGACGAGCTCGCCGCGCAGCTGATTCCCTACGTGGTCGAAACCGGCTTCACGCATATCGAGTTCCTTCCGATCTCGGAGCACCCCTACGATCCGTCCTGGGGCTACCAGACGACCGGCCTTTATGCGCCGACCGCGCGCTTCGGCGATCCCGACGGCTTCGCCCGCTTCGTCGACGGTGCGCATCGTGCCGGCGTCGGCGTCATCCTCGACTGGGTGCCGGCGCATTTCCCCGTCGACGAGCATGGGCTGGTGAAGTTCGACGGCACCGCGCTTTACGAGCATGCCGACCCGCGCCAGGGTTTTCACCCCGACTGGAATACCGCCATCTACAATTTCGGCCGCCGCGAGGTGGTGTCGTTCCTCGTCAACAACGCGCTGTTCTGGGCCGAAAAATACCATGTCGACGGTTTGCGCGTCGACGCTGTCGCCTCGATGCTCTACCTCGATTATTCGCGCAGGTCAGGCGAGTGGATACCCAACGAGAAAGGCGGGCGCGAGAATTTGCAGGCGGTCAGCTTCCTGCAGAAGATGAACAAGGAGCTTTACGGCCATCATCCCGGGGTGATGACGATCGCCGAAGAATCGACCTCATGGCCTAAGGTGTCGCAGCCGGTGCATGAAGGTGGGCTCGGCTTCGGCTTCAAATGGAACATGGGCTTCATGCACGACACGCTGGAGTATTTCTCCAAGGAGCCGATCTACCGCAAGCACCATCACAACGACATCACCTTCGGCCTTGTCTACGCTTTCTCCGAGAATTTCGTGCTGCCGCTCTCCCATGACGAGGTCGTGCACGGCAAGGGCACGCTGCTCCACAAGATGGCAGGCGACGACTGGCAGAAATTTGCCACGCTGCGCGCCTACTACGCCTTCATGTGGGGTTATCCCGGCAAGAAGCTCCTGTTCATGGGCCAGGAATTCGCCCAGCGCCGCGAGTGGAGCGAGGAACGCGCGCTCGACTGGAATCTGCTGGAGCACGCCCCGCACCGCGGCGTCCGGCAGGCGGTGCGGGACTTGAACTACCTCTACCGTTCGCGCCCGGCGCTGCATGCACGCGACTGCGAGCCGGAAGGCTTCTCCTGGCTGATCGTCGACGATCGCGACAACTCCGTCTTTGCCTGGCTGCGCAGCGCGCCGGACGGCAACCCGATCGCCGTCATTTCCAACTTCACGCCGGTGCCGCGCGAGAACTATCGCGTGCCGCTGCCGAAGGCGGGCGAGTGGCGCGAGATCATCAACACTGACGCCGCCGAGTATGGCGGCTCCGGCATGGGCAATGGCGGCATGATCGTGGCGAGCGGGGAAGGGGGCGGCACGTCGGCGACGATGCTCTTGCCGCCGCTGTCGACGATCATGCTGGAATTCGTCGCGGACGAAGCAAAGGTCCGGACAGCTTAGGAGGGAGGCAAACGATGGCAGAGATCAAGAGAACCCAGCCGCTGGCGCGCGATGCCATGGCCTATGTGCTGGCCGGCGGCCGCGGCAGCCGCCTCAAGGAGCTGACCGACCGGCGCGCCAAGCCCGCCGTCTATTTCGGCGGCAAGACGCGCATCATCGATTTTGCGCTGTCCAATGCGCTCAACTCCGGCATTCGCCGTCTCGGCGTCGCCACCCAATACAAGGCGCACTCGCTGATCCGCCACCTGCAGCGTGGCTGGAACTTCCTGCGCCCCGAACGAAACGAGAGCTTCGACATCCTGCCCGCCTCGCAGCGCGTCTCGGAAACGCAGTGGTACGAGGGCACGGCGGATGCGGTCTACCAGAACATCGATATCATCGAGGCCTATGGCCCCGAATACATGGTCATCCTAGCCGGCGACCACATCTACAAGATGGATTACGAGCTGATGCTGCGCCAGCACGTCGATGCCGGCGCCGATGTCACCGTCGGCTGCCTCGAAGTGCCGCGCATGGAGGCGACCGGCTTCGGCGTCATGCATGTCGACAAGAAGGACACCATCATCTCCTTCATCGAGAAACCCGCCGACCCGCCCGGCATACCGGACAAGCCGGACCATGCGCTGGCCTCGATGGGCATCTATGTCTTCAAGACCAAGTTCCTGATGGAGCAGTTGCGCCGCGACGCGGCCGAGCCAGGATCCAGCCGCGACTTCGGCAAGGACATCATCCCCTACATCGTCCAGCACGGTAAGGCGATCGCCCACCGCTTCGCCAAATCCTGCGTCCGCTCCTCGCACGAGTCGGAGCCTTACTGGCGCGACGTCGGGACGGTGGACGCCTATTGGGAAGCCAATATCGACCTGACCGATGTCACGCCCGAACTCGATCTCTACGACCGGGATTGGCCGATCTGGACCTATGCCGAATTGAAGCCGCCGGCCAAATTCGTGCATGACGAGGACGGCCGTCGCGGCGAGGCGATCTCCTCGCTGGTGTCCGGCGACTGCATCGTTTCCGGCGCATCGCTGCGCCGCAGCCTGATCTTCACCGGCGCGCGCATCAATTCCTATTCGAAGCTCGAGGAAGTGGTGATGCTGCCCGACGTTCAGGTTGGGCGCAACGCGCGCCTCAAGCGCGTCGTCATCGACCATGGCGTCCACATCCCGGAGGGACTGGTGGTCGGCGAGGATGCGGCACTCGACGCCAAGCGCTTCCGCGTTTCGGAAAAGGGCATATGCCTGATCACTCAGGATATGATCAACAAGCTGTCAACCTGATAGGGTTGATCGGCAAGTTGTCAGCCTGATCAACAAGCTGTCACTTTAGCCGTGGATCTTAGGCGCATGCAGGTTCTGTCCGTCACGCCCGAAATCTTCCCGCTGATCAAGACCGGCGGGCTTGCCGACGTGACCGGTGCCCTGCCGATCGCGCTCGCCAGCAAGGGCGTGGCGATGCGCACGCTCATCCCCGGCTACCCGGTGGTGATGGACGCCTTCAAGAAAAAGAAGGCCGTCTACCAGTACCCGCTGCTGCAGGGCGGCAAGGCTTCGGTTCATGCGGTCAAGATCGGCGAGCTCGAGCTCTTCGTGCTCGACGCGCCGCATCTTTTCGACCGCCAGGGCGGGCCCTATGGTACCGCCTCCGGCTCCGACTGGCCCGACAACTGGCGGCGCTTCGCGGCGCTGAGCCAGGTCGGCGGCGACATCGCCGGCGGCGCGATCTCCGGCTACCAGCCAGATATCGTGCATGCCCATGACTGGCAGTCGGCAATGACGCTCGCCTATATGCGCTACGGCAACGCGATCGGCGTGCCGTCGCTGATCACCGTGCACAACCTTGCTTTTCAGGGACAGTTCGGCTCCGGCATTTTCGGCGAGCTCGGCCTGCCGGGCGTGGCGATGCAGCTCGATGGCGTCGAATACTATGGCGGCGTCGGCTTCCTCAAGGCCGGCCTGCAGGCCGCCTGGGCGATCACCACGGTGAGCCCGACCTACGCGCAGGAAATCCGCTCGCCGGAATTCGGCATGGGCCTCGACGGCCTGATCAACATGCGCGCCGTCGACCTCTACGGCATCGTCAACGGCATCGATGTCGACATCTGGAACCCGGCGACCGACAAGCACCTGGTAGCCAACTACTCGGCCGAGACGCTGGAAGCGCGCGCCCTGAACCGCAAGGCCGTGGAGGACCGTTTCAGTCTCGAGCCTGACGACAGCCCGATCGTCTGCGTGGTCAGCCGTCTGACCTGGCAGAAGGGCATGGACATATTGGCCGCGGTCGTCGACGGCATCGTTCAGCGCGGAGCACGGCTGGCGGTTCTGGGCTCGGGCGATGCCGGCCTCGAAGGCTCGCTGCTCGCCGCGGCCGCGCGGCATCGCGGCCGCGTCGGCGTCGTCATCGGCTATGACGAGGCGCTCTCCCACATCATGCAGGGCGGTTGCGACGCCATCGTCATCCCTTCACGCTTCGAGCCCTGCGGCCTGACCCAGCTCTATGGATTGCGCTATGGCTGCGTGCCGGTCGTCGCCCGCACCGGCGGCCTCGCCGACACCATCATCGACGCCAACGAGGCGGCACTTTCGGCCGGCGTCGCCACCGGTTTCCAATTCGCGCCGAACAATGGCGGCGCCCTCCTGCACGCCATCCGTCGCCTGGTCGAAGCGCATGCCAGACCAGCCGCCTGGGCCTCGCTCCAGCGCCAGGGCATGAAGGCCGACGTTTCCTGGGACAAGAGCGCCGAGAAATATGTCGAACTCTATCGCTTGCTGCTTTCAAAAAGGGCTGCCTGAAGCATGATACGGACCGTCCCCACCAAACCCTATACCGACCAGAAGCCCGGCACCTCCGGCCTGCGCAAGAAGGTGCCTGTCTTCCAGCAGGAGCACTATGCCGAGAACTTCATCCAGTCGATCTTCGACGCTCTGGAGGGTTTTCAGGGCAAGACGCTGGTGATCGGCGGCGACGGCCGTTTCTACAACCGCGAGGTCATCCAGACGGCCATCGCCATGGCCGCTGCGAACGGCTTCGGCAAGGTGATGGTCGGGCAGGGCGGCATCCTGTCGACGCCAGCCGCGTCCAACATCATCCGCAAATACAAGACCTTTGGCGGCATCATCCTGTCGGCCAGCCACAATCCGGGTGGCCCGCACGAGGATTTCGGCATCAAATACAATGCCGGCAATGGCGGCCCTGCGCCGGAGAAGATCACCGACGCGATCTTCGAAAAGACCAAGACGATCTCGAGCTTCAAGATCGCCGACATCGGCACCGTCGACATCGACACGATCGGCACCTTCCAAGCCGGCGGCATGACGGTCGAGGTGTTCGACCCGGTCAAGGACTATGCCGAGCTGATGGAGAGCCTGTTCGACTTCGACGCCATCCGCGCCAATTTCAAATATGGCTTCCGCATGCGCTTCGACGCCATGCACGCGGTGACCGGCCCCTATGCCAAGGAGATCCTCGAGCGTAGGCTCGGCGCCCCGAACGGGACCTGCCGCAATTTCAAGCCGCTGCCCGATTTCGGCGGCCATCACCCCGATCCGAACCTGGTCCATGCCAAACATCTCTATGACGAGATGATGGGGCCGGACGCGCCGGATTTCGGCGCCGCTTCCGACGGTGACGGCGACCGCAACCTGATCATCGGCAAGGGCATCTTCGTCACGCCCTCGGATTCGGTGGCGATGCTGGCCGCCAACGCGCATCTGGCGCCCGGCTACAAGGAAGGCCTGAAGGGCATTGCCCGCTCGATGCCGACCAGCGGAGCGGCCGATCGCGTCGCCGAGAAGCTCGGCGTCGGCATCTACGAGACGCCGACCGGCTGGAAGTTTTTCGGCAATCTGCTCGACGCCGGCATGGCGACGATCTGCGGCGAGGAAAGCGCCGGCACCGGTTCCAACCATGTGCGCGAGAAGGACGGGCTGTGGGCCGTGCTTCTGTGGCTCAACATCCTCGCTGTGCGGGGCGAGAGCTGCAAGGACATCGTCACCAAGCACTGGGAAAGCTACGGCCGCAACTATTATTCGCGCCACGACTATGAGGAGGTCGAGACAGACCGCGCCAACGCACTGGTCGACGAATTGCGCGCCAAGCTCGGCTCGCTGCCCGGCACCAGCGTACGCGGCATGAAAATCGCCAGCGCCGACGACTTCGCCTATCATGATCCGGTCGACGGCTCGGTGAGCAAAAACCAGGGCATCAGGATCCTGTTCGGGGGCGGCTCGCGCGTCGTGTTCCGGCTCTCCGGCACCGGCACTTCCGGCGCCACGCTGCGCGTCTATATCGAGCGTTACGAGCCCGACAAGGCGAGGCACGACCTCGACACGCAGGAAGCGCTCGCCGACCTCATCGCCGCCGCCGACGACATCGCCGGCATCAAGAGCCACACCGGCCGCAACAAGCCGAGCGTGATTACTTGAAAGTGGTGAGGATTTCCCCTTCTTCCCTTGTCGGAGAAGGTGGCCGAGCGAAGCTCGGACGGATGAGGGATGCTCCAGCTTGGCGCAAACCCGCGTCCAGAACATCGACGCCTCATTCCTTCCAACACCCCTTGTCCGTCTCGGCGCTGCGCGCCGATCCACCTTCTCCCACAAGGGGAGAAGGGGAGACGCCCGCATGACCCTCGGCGCCACCATCACGCCTGAAGGCATCCGCTTTGCCGTTTGGTCCTCATCGGCCAGGCGTCTTTGGGTCTCGCTCTTCGACGACAGCGGCGCGCGCGAGATCGACCGGCTGGAACTCAACCCGGAAGGCGAGGGCGTGCATGCACTCCTTGTCCCCGGCCTTGGGAACGGCACGCGTTACGGTTTTCGCGCCGACGGCGACTATGCGCCGGAGCGCGGCCTCTGGTTCGATCCGAACAAGCTTCTCATCGATCCGTATGCCGTCGAGGTCGATCGTCCATACGAATATCACTGGAGGCTGGCCGCCAAACGCAATGAAGGCGCCGACACGTCCTCGCTCATGCCAAAGGCAATTGCGCATTCCCTGCCCAAACCGCAGCCGCCCCAGCCGCCGCTGTTCCGGCCCGGCGGCCTGATTTACGAACTCAACGTCCGCTCCTTCACCAGGCTGCATCCGGACGTCCCCGAGGCCCAGCGCGGCACCATCGCGGCGCTTGCCCATCCGGCTGTCGTCGAGCATCTGAAGCGTCTCGGCGTTTCCGCCGTCGAGTTGATGCCGATCACGGCCTCGATCGACGAGCGCCATTTGCCGCCGCTGGGGCTAAACAATGCCTGGGGCTACAACCCCGTCACCTTCATGGCGCTCGATCCCCGCCTGGCTCCGGACGGCCGGAGCGAATTACGCGATACCGTCGCGGCGCTGCGTGAAGCGGGTATCGGCACGATCCTCGACCTCGTATTCAACCACACCGGCGAAAGCGACCGGCTCGGGCCGACACTGTCGCTGCGCGGCCTCGACGCCCGGACCTATTACCGGCACATGCCGGACGGCCGACTGGCCAATGACACCGGCACCGGCAACACCGTCGCCTGCGACCACCCGGTCGTGCAGAGGATGGTGCTCGATACGCTGCGCCATTTCGTCCGCCATGCCGGCGTCGACGGCTTCCGCTTCGATCTGGCGCCGGTGCTCGGCCGCGTTGACGGCACGTTCGATCCGGAGGCGCCGCTTCTCGAAGCCATCGCCGGCGACCCTATGCTCGCCGACCGCGTGCTGATCGCCGAGCCATGGGATATTGGCTCGACCGGCTACCAACTCGGCAATTTCCGGCCGCCATACCTCGAATGGAACGACCGCTATCGCGATGACGTCCGGCGATTCTGGCGCGGCGACGCGGGCGCGATCGGCGCTTTAGCCACGCGGCTTGCCGGTTCCTCCGATGTGTTCGGCAGGGCGGGGCAGCCGGTGAGCCGCAGCGTCAATTTCATCGCCGCGCATGACGGCATGACGCTGGCCGACATCGTTGCCTATGAGAAGAAGCACAATGCGGCCAATGGCGAGCACAATCGCGACGGCCACAATGACAATCTGTCGTGGAACAACGGTGTCGAGGGCGAGACGGATGACGCCGAAATCGTCAAGGCCCGCTTCGATGACCAGCGCGCGCTGCTTGCGACGCTCTTTGCCTCGCGCGGCACCATCATGCTGACCGCCGGCGACGAGTTCGGCCGCACACAGAAGGGCAACAACAACGCCTATGCGCAGGACAACGCCATCACCTGGCTCGACTGGGCCGGCCGCGACCGGGCGCTGGAGCGGTACACAGCAGCGCTTGCGCAACTGCGCCGTGCCTTTCCGCCGTTATCCGACACGAATTTCCTGACCGGCAAAGCTGCAGACGGAATGGAAATCCCGGACGTCGAGTGGTTGACCGAAACCGGCGTGCCGCTCGGCGAGGCCGACTGGAACGATCCCGGCCGTCACTGCCTCGTCATGATCCTCGGCGATAGCCAGCGCGGTCGCCTTGCCGTCATGGTCAATGGCGACCGCCGCCAATGCGTCTTCTCCTTGCCGCTGCGACATGGCTACGAGTGGCGTCCGGCGATCGACACGCGGGCGATCGACCTTGCGCGGCCGCTGCCCGGCCGCACCGTCAATTTCATGATCGAGCGCAGGGCGGCCGGAAAGGCCCGTGCCGGGAAGGGTTCGTAATGGCTGGTGACAATGCCGAATGGTGGCGCGGCTGCGTGATCTACCAGATCTATCCGCGCTCCTTCCAGGATACGACCGGCGACGGCAGCGGCGATCTCAAGGGAATAACGTCGCGTCTTGCCCATGTCGCTTCGCTCGGCGTCGACGCCGTCTGGCTCTCGCCCTTCTTCAAGTCGCCGATGGCCGACATGGGCTATGACGTGTCGGACTATCGCGATGTCGATCCGATGTTCGGCACACTTGAGGATTTCGACGCGCTGGTCGCCGAGGCGCACCGGCTTGGCCTCAAGCTCATCATCGACCAGGTGATCTCGCATTCGTCCGACAAGCACGAATGGTTTGTCGAGAGCCGCGCCAGCCGCGACAATGCCAAGGCGGACTGGTATGTCTGGGCCGACGCCAAGCCGGATGGCAGCGCGCCCAACAACTGGCAATCGCTGTTCGGCGGGCCGGCCTGGGAGTGGGACGCCACCCGCCGGCAATACTACATGCACAATTTTCTCGCCTCGCAGCCGGATCTGAATTTCCACGATCCGGAGGTGCAGGATGCGGTCCTTGACACCGTGCGCTTCTGGCTGGAGCGCGGCGTTGACGGGTTCCGGCTGGATACCGTGAACTACTACGTCCACGACCGCTGGCTGCGCGACAACCCGCCGCTGGCTTCAAGCGTCGCCGGCACCAACGTCGCCACCACCACCTATGCCTTCCAGGAGCATCTCTTCGACAAGACGCGCCCCGAGAATCTCGATTTCCTGAAGCGCTTGCGCGTGTTGCTCGACGAATATCCGGACCGTGCCGCCGTCGGCGAAGTGGGCGACGAGGAGCGCTCGCTGCAGACGCTCGCCGCCTACACCTCCGGCGGCGACAAATTGCAGATGTGCTACACTTTCGACCTGCTCGGCCCGCAATTCTCGGCCGCCCATGTGCGCGGCTGCGTCGAGGCGTTCGAGAACGCGGTTGCCGACGGCTGGGTCTGCTGGGCCTTCTCCAACCACGACGTCATGCGCCATGTCAGCCGCTGGACGCAGCCCGGCGAAAATCCTGATGCGGTAGCGAAATTCGCGATCGCGCTGCTGTCCTGCTTGCGCGGCTCGATCTGCCTCTACCAGGGCGAGGAGCTTGGGCTGGAGGAAGTTGAGCTTGCCTATGAGGACCTGCGCGATCCGCTGGGCATCCGTTTTTGGCCGGGCGTGAGGGGCAGGGACGGCTGCCGCACCCCGATGGTGTGGGAGGCCGGGGCCGAAATTGGTGGCTTCTCCGCGGGTAAGCCCTGGCTGCCGGTACCGCCGTCGCATCGCGCCCGCGCGGTCGATGTGCAGGGGGGCGAGGACGGTTCTGTCCTTGCCGCCTATCGCTCGATGCTGGCTTTTCGCAAGCGCCATCCGGCGCTGATCGCCGGCTCGATCCGGTTCCTAGGGGCGGAGGGCGATGTGCTTGCTTTCATCCGTCAGCGCGAAAACGAGAACTTGCTATGCGTCTTCAACTTCGCTGGTGAGCCGGCGAACTGGACGCTGCCGGCCGAGATCAGCGATGTCGAGATAACGGTTCTTGCCGTAGACGTCGCCGGCGTTCTTGGCGGTGTTCTCGGAGAAACTGCGCTGGCGCTGCCGCCTGTAGGGTACTTCGTCGGGAGAATTGGCTGACGGTCGCTACTGCACCAGCACCGAGCGTCCGCAAGTCGCGCCGGTGACCCGCACATAGGCCTCGCCGACATGCACGCCAAGCACCGCAAGCACATTGTAGACGAGGTTGTCGACCGGCGCGGTGACGCCATTGAGCAGCGTCGTCACCGCCGGCTTCACCGTGCCGAGCAGCGTGGTCGCGTCGAGGCCGAGGCCGAGCGCGTTGACCGTCAGCGAGAGGTTGTTCACCAGCGAGGTGGTGAGCGACTGCGTCAGGTTCTTGGTCGACACTGTCTTGATAGCCTTGTTGGCGATCTCAGTGGCGCTGAAGGTCAGATTCGTCGGCGCCATGTTGGTGACCGAGAAGGCCGACGATCCCTTGATCTGCAGGAGATTGAGGTTGGCCAGCATCATCTTGAGGCTGACGTCGGCGATGTCGGCGTCGCTGAAGGATTGCGGCTTGCCGAAATCCGCGAAGCCGCTGGCGTTGCTGTCGGCGAGATGGGCCGCGACGACGCCCGGCTGCGCGGCGATGGAGACCTTGATGCTGGAGGGGCCGGTCGGGCAGCTGATGTCGGTCAGCTTGGCTTCGGCATAGGCGACCTCGATATTGAGTGGCAGGTTGACGGCAAGCAGCTTGACGCCGCCCCCCAAATTCATTCCGGCTGTGCCATTTCCGGTGCCGTTGCCAAAGCCATTGCCGTTGTTCCCGTTCCCAATCCCGACGCTGGCATTGAGCTTGATGCGCGTCTGCGCCGTGCGCACCACCGTGCCCAATTCTCCCACCGCCAGCCATGGCGACGATTGCATGGGTTCGCCGACGGCGACCTGGAGCGTCGTCGATGTCAGTCCCGGTATCGTCGCCCCGAGGTCGACCGTAACCTGGTTCGTGCTGTTGGCGAGCGCCGCGGCTGCGCTCAGCATGCTCATGGCGCTGGCGCTGACCGAAAGCCCGGCGGGCTTCTGTCCGAGCCCCAGACTGCCTACCGAGCCGAGGTCGACGAGATGGCCAAGCGGGACCTTGACCGAGTTGGTGGCGCTCGAGGCCATGGTCTGCAGCGCGAGCTTGGCGGTGCGGTCGAGCCCGGGCACGTTGGCCATCGCGGTGGCGATCTGGCCGACCGTTGCCTTCGAGCCGAGCACGTCCGAATAGGTAACACCGGTCAGACGCAGCTGCGTCGCCAGCGCATCGGTGAAGGAGAGCACGTCGACATCGGCCGAGATCAGCGAATTGTAGTCCATCACGCTGAGCGAGAGGTTGCCGCCCAGAAGCGCGCCGAGCAGCGCGTTGAGGACGCCGCCATTGACGCTGGCGAGCCGCGATCCGACCGAGAATGCTGCTGCGGGCTGGGCGCTTGCGGTGGCTCTCGTGCCGATCACCGGCGGGGCCATCACCGAAGCGGCGAAATAGAGCGTGCCGAGCTTCTTCATCGACACCTGGACGGCATTGTAGGGCAGCTTGCCCGCTTCGAAGCGGCTGCCGGCCGCGATGGAACTGACCCCCGAATAGCGTCCGGGCACGACCTCGACAACCGCCTTGCTGGCGGTCGGCACGATGTTGGTGCCCTGCTGCTGCACGGCGACGGACGTGATTCCGTTGTCCTTCAACGTCGTCAGTACGGCTTGCTGGGCTTTGTTGATGTTGGCGGCGGCGGTGATCGCGGCGAGGTCGACGATCGACTGCGCGGCGCGGCGTTCGTTATAGAGCGAGCCCTCATCGATCGCGAACGCCGTCAGCGTCAGCGCCACTGGCGTGCAGAGCGCGGTCATAACCGCGAAATTGGCGCGCCCATCGGCGATCAGCCGTCGCGCAGCGTCCATCACTCTCCCCGCGGAGTATCGCATCATATGCCTCCGACCCGGATCGTCGACTGGCGCTGGATCGTGGTGCCCGGCAACGGCAGCGTCCGGAACAGGCTCCAGATCGGCAGGTCGCGCGCGTCATAGCTGACTGAAACGATGAACTGGCTGCCGTCGACGGTACTGTCCTTGGCGTCGACCGTCAGCTTTTTCGGGTCGACAAAAGCATAGCCCGCGACGTCATGGGTGATGAAATCGGTGACCAGCGCCTGGCGCTCCGTCTGGTTGAGGCCGGCGATTGCCGTTCGCGCCGCGTCGGCGGCGATCTGCTGGACCGAATGGCTGGCGCCGAAATAGATTCCGTATGCAACCATTCCGAGCAATAGCAGGATGAAGATCGGCGCCAGCATGGCGAATTCGACCGCCGACGTGCCCGCGGCGTCAGTCCGGAAACGGAACCAAGGAGCAAGGAAATTTCGGTCCTTCAGCATGGGCCGGAGAATGCCAAAACCTGCTTGCAAAAACAGAAAACAGCTGGAACAACCGAAAGGTGCACACAGTTGAACGGGACGCCTAAGCTTTAGATATCGCTGTTTTAGCGAAACGCTGCTCACTCAACGTCAAGCAGCGGGCAGTTGAAATAAGATATTCCTCTGTCTAGTCTCCCGCCACCAGCCGCCGGAAGGGAACCGGCGGCGCGCTCAAAAAGGGACCCGTTGACGGTTCCGGGGCGTCAACACTCAAGGCGTGGTTGAGGGGCCGCGCCCAAAGGGAGAAACTTCATGCTGAAAAACCTGCTGAAGGCGACCGTGTTCGCCACCACGATGGCTTTGGCGACCGGTGCCTTCTACACGCCTGCCTTTGCCGAGACCGTCTACAATCGCGGATCCGCTGCCGAGGCGGAGACGGTCGATCCGCACAAGACGTCGACCGTCTACGAGGCCGATATTATACGCGACCTGTTCCAGGGCCTCGTCATGCATGACCCGAAGACGAACCTCATTCCGGGCGCCGCCGAAAGCTGGACGGTGTCCGACGACGGCACTGTCTACACCTTCAAGCTGCGCAAGGACGGCCTGTGGTCGGATGGCAGCCCGGTGACGGCGGACGACTTCGTCTACTCGTTCCATCGGCTGGAAGACCCGGCCACCGCTGCAGAATACGCCTCGATGCTCTATCCGGTGAAAGGCGCCGAGGACTTCAACACCAAGAAAGGCAAGGCCGAGGATATGGGCGTGAAGGCGATCGACGCCAACACCCTGCAAGTCACGCTGAAGGCTCCGACGCCCTACTTCCTGGAGATGCTGACCCACCAGGCGACCTATCCGGTCAACAAGGCTTCGATCGACAAGCTCGGCGCCGACTGGATCAAACCGGGCAAGCTGGTCTCCAACGGCGCCTATACGCTGGCGGAGTGGGTTCCCAACGACCACATGAAACTGGTCAAGAACCCGAAGTTCTGGGACGCCGCGAGCGTCAAGCTCGACGTGGTCAACTACATCCCGACCGAGGATCGCTCGTCCGCGATGAAGCGCTTCGAGGCCGGCGAACTCGACAGCTATGGCGACCTGCCGACCGAACAGCTCGCCGATCTCAAAACCAAATTCGGTGACCAGATCCGTGTGGGGCCATATCTCGGCACCTATTATTATGCGGTCAAGACCGACAAGGCGCCTTGGGACAACGTCGAGCTGCGCAACGCCATCTCGATGGCGATCGATCGCGACTTCCTCGCCGAGAAGGTCTGGCAGAACTCGATGCTGCCCGGCTATTCGATGGTTCCTCCGGGCATCGACGGCTACACGCCGGCACTGGCAAAATACGCCGACATGTCTCAGATCGACCGCGAGGATGCGGCCAAGAAAGTGCTGGAAAAGCTGGGCTATACACCCGAGCATCCGTTGAAGATGGAGATCCGCTACAACACCTCGGAGAACCACAAGAACACGGCGGTCGCCATCCAGGAACAGCTGAAGCCGCTCGGCATCGAGGTGACGCTGCTCAACACCGACACCAAGACCCACTATGGCTTCCTCGAGCAGAAGGGCAACTACGACGTCGCCCGCGCAGCCTGGATCGCCGACTACAAGGATCCGGAGACCTTCCTCGGCATCTCGCGCAAGGCGAGCGGCAACAACTACTCGAACTACAACAGCCCTGCCTATGAAGCCGCCATGGACAAGGCAGCCGCCGCCGGCGGCAAGCCTGAGGAGCGCATGAAGGACCTCGCCGCAGCGGAGCGCATCCTTGTCGACGATGTCGGCCAGATCCCGCTGCTCTACTACAGCTACCACGATATCGTTTCCTCCAAGCTGCATGGCTTCGAGGACAATGTCATGGACATTCATCCGTCTCGCTTCATCTCCAAGGACTGACAAGGAACCTTGGCCGTGCCGCCGCTCTCTTTTAGGGAACGGCGGCCGCGGTCTGTCGTCGTGCCGGGCCGAAAGTCGCATTGGATTTTCGGCGATCGCGGTGCGAAGATCAGAGATGCCAGCGCGCCACGATCTCGTCTGGAGAGCCGTCGCCCTGGCTGAAGCGGGGCGCCGATGCTGCGTTATGTCTTCCGGCGGCTATTGACCGCCATCCCGACGCTGTTCGTCATCGTGACGGTGGCGTTCTTCCTGATCCGCGTCGCGCCAGGCGGCCCGTTCAACCAGGAGCGGGGCTTGAGCCCCGAGATCAGGGCCAATCTCGAAGCCCAGTTCGGCCTCGACGATCCGCTCTGGCTGCAATATCTCCACTATCTCGGCAATCTTTTGCGCGGCAGTTTCGGACCGAGCTACAACCTGCCGGATTTCACCGTCACCGAACTCTTCGCCAAGGGCCTGCCGATCTCGGTGCAGATCGGTACCTCGGCGCTGGTGCTGGCGCTGCTGCTGGGCTCGATCCTCGGCACGATCGCGGCGCTCAACCAAAATAAAATAGTCGACTATTCGGTGATCGCCTTAGCCACCGCCGGCAGCACCATCCCCACCTTCGTCACCGCGCCGGTGATCCAGCTCGTCTTCGGGCTTTCCTGGAAGCTGTTGCCGATCGGCGGCTGGGGCGACGGCGCCCTAATCAACAAGGTCGGGCCGGTGCTGACGCTCGCCCTGCCGCAGATCGCCATCGTCGCCCGCCTGATGCGCGGCTCGATGATCGAGAGCCTGCGCTCGCACCACATCCGCACCGCCCGCGCGCTCGGCCTCTCCGACTGGTCGGTGGTGGTCAAGCACGCGTTGCGCGGCGCCGTGCTGCCGATCGTCTCCTTCACCGGTCCGGCGGCGGCGGCGCTGCTCACCGGCTCGATCATCGTCGAGACCATCTTCTCCATTCCAGGCGTCGGCCGCTACTTCGTCGACGCCGCGCTCAACCGCGACTACACGCTGGTCATGGGAACCGTGGTGGTGATCGCGCTCTTCACCATCGTTTTCAACCTGATCGTCGATCTTCTCTATGCGGTCGTCGATCCGAGGGTGCGCTATGACTGAGCTTGCCGTAGCCGCTCCGGAGCCGATCGTCGGCCGCTCGCTCTGGGGCAATGCCTGGGCGCGGCTGAAGCGCAACCGCGCCGCCATGTTCAGCCTCTACTATCTGGCATTCATTGCCGTCACCAGCGTATTTGGCCCTATGGTCGTGCCGCATGAATACACGACCATCTACGGCGACTATGTGCGCACGCCGCCGAGCCTGTCGGCCTATCCAAAGCCCGACATGATCCAGGGCGCGTTGAGCGACGCGATCAAACGCATGCGCGTCGACATCAAGGAGTGGCACCAGGACGGCAGCCGCGTCGTCGTCACCGTCACCTCCAAGAAGCCGGTCGACGATCGCAATATCCGCTATCTCGACCGCTCCGACGCCTTCGACGACACGAAGATCGAGAGCAAGTCGCCCGATGGGCTCGAGATGACCATGAGCTCGGCCGTCAAGCAGCAATATTTCTTCTTCGGCACCGACAACACCGGGCGCGATCTGTTGTCTCGCACGCTGATGGCCGGGCGCATATCGCTCGCGATCGGCCTGCTTGCCGGTGTCGTCGCCGGCGTCATCGGCGTGATCTACGGCGCGACGGCCGGCTTTGCCGGCGGCAGGGTCGACGAGGTGATGATGCGCATCGTCGACGTGCTTTACTCGCTGCCCTTCATCTTCTTCGTCATCATGCTGGTGGTGTTCTTCGGCCGCAACTTCGTGCTGATGTTCCTGGCGGTAGGGGCGGTGCTGTGGCTCGACATGGCGCGCATCGTGCGCGGCCAGGCGCTGTCGATCCGCAGGCAAGAATACGTTCAGGCGGCGGAAGCGATGGGCGTCGGCCAGCGCGGCATCCTCGTGCGCCACGTCATCCCCAACCTGCTCGGGCCGGTGGTGATCTACATGACGCTGCTGGTGCCGCAGGTCATCATCCTGGAAAGCTTCCTGTCCTTCCTCGGGCTTGGCGTGCAGGAGCCGATGACCAGTTGGGGCGTGCTGATTTCGGTCGGTGCCAAGAACATCGGCTATGCCAACTGGCTGCTGTTGTTCCCGGCCTTCTTCCTCGTTTCGACGCTGTTCGCGCTGAACTTTGTCGGCGACGGCCTGCGCGACGCGCTCGACCCCAAAGATCGATAAGGATGGGGATCGCTGACATGGCTTCCGAAACGATCCTCAGCGTCAAGGACCTGCGCGTCCGCTTCCAGACCCTCGACGGCACCGTCGAGGCGGTGAAGGGCATCAGCATAAAGGTCAATGCCGGCGAGACCGTCGCCGTCGTCGGCGAATCCGGATCCGGCAAGAGCCAGACGATGATGGCCGCGATGAGCCTGCTTTCCTCCAATGGCGAAGCGACCGGCCAGGTCGACTACCGCGGCCGCAACCTCCTGGAGATGACCAAGAGCGAGCTCAACAAGGTTCGCGGCCGCAAGATCAGCATGATCTTCCAGGAGCCGATGACCTCGCTCGATCCGCTCTACACCATCGGCAACCAGCTCATCGAGCCGATCCGCCGCCATCGCGGCCTGAGCGCCCAGGCCGCGCGTGAAGAGGCGCTGAAGCTGTTGAGACTGGTGCACATCCCCGATCCCGAGCGGCGGATGAAATCCTATCCGCACGAAATGTCGGGCGGCCAGCGCCAGCGCGTCATGATCGCGATGGCTTTGGCGAACGATCCCGATATTCTGATCGCCGACGAGCCGACGACGGCGCTGGACGTCACCATTCAGGCGCAGATCCTGATGCTGCTTGCCGAACTGCAGCGCAAGCTCGGCATGGCGATCGTCTTCATCACCCATGATCTCGGCATCGTCCGCCGTTTCGCCGACCGCGTCTATGTCATGCGCCAGGGCGAGGTGGTGGAAGAGGGCGAGGCGGAAGCGCTTTTCGCCAATCCGCAGCACGCCTACACCAAGATGCTGCTCGCCGCCGAGCCGACCGGCACCAAGGCGGCCGCGCCCGCCAATTCGCCCGTGTTGCTCGAAGGCCGCAACGTCGAGGTCGTCTTCAAGATCGGCGGTGGTTTTCTCGGCGGCGAGCCGCTGATGTTGCGGGCCGTCGACAAGATATCGATCCGGCTGAAGCGCAACCAGACGATCGGCATCGTCGGCGAGTCCGGCTCCGGCAAATCGACGCTCGGCCGCGCGCTGCTGCGGCTGCTCCCCAGCGACGGCGTCATCCGCTTTGGCGACCGCGACATCTCAGAGGCCGACCGCCACGCGATGCGGCCGCTGCGGCGCGAATTGCAGCTCGTCTTCCAGGATCCGTTCGGCTCGCTGTCGCCGCGCATGACGGTTGGCCAGGTCATCACCGAAGGGCTTTTGGTGCACGAGCCTTCGCTGACGGGCAAGCAGCGCGACCAGCGTGCCGTCGAGGCGTTGCGCGAGGTCGGCCTCGACCCCAACGCGCGCAACCGCTACCCGCATGAGTTCTCCGGCGGCCAGCGCCAGCGCATCGCCATTGCCCGCGCTATGATCCTGAAGCCGAAAGTGGTGGTGCTTGATGAGCCGACCTCGGCGCTCGACCGCTCGGTGCAGAAGCAGATCGTCGAGCTATTGCGCAAGCTGCAGTCGGACCACGGACTGTCCTACCTCTTCATCAGCCACGACCTCGCAGTGGTGCGCGCCATGGCCGACTACATCATCGTCATGAAGCAGGGAAAGATCGTCGAGGAAGGGCCGGCCGAGGAGATTTTCGGCAATCCGCGCGAAGCCTACACGCAGACACTGATGAAGGCGGCGATCGATACGACCAGGTTCCGCATCAGCGCTTGAGATTTCCGCCGCTCGGCGACGCCCTGCTCACTGCGAGGACGAGCAGCGGCTCTTCCTGGCAGCGATGATCGCCTGCTGCTGTTGCTGCAGCCGCTCGATCCTGGCGGTATCGCGATTGGCCACGACCGTCTTCACGCGCTCGCCGCCGAGCAGCCAAGTCGGCACGCTGGTATTGGCGACCTTGCCGCGGCTGATTGCGGTCCGCGAAATATCGGTGGCGGTGTCGCCGAGCGCGCTGTTGAGCTCGGCGCAGCTCATCCCGTCGTATTTCGCCGGATTGATCGACGCAACACTCGACGAGCAGCCTGCGATCAAGGTCAACGGCAAGAGAGCCCGCAGCGTGAACTTCATACTCTTACCCCGGTCTCGCCGTTCCAAAAATCGTCCAGCAGCTCTCGAATGGGATAGCGGCAACCATTAGGCCAAAGTGAGGGCCCATTGTCGACCATTTATCTGATCGATTGATTGACGGCAGGCTTTTGCCAGGTCGCGGCGGCGGCGGAGGGGCCGTGGCGTGATATCGATGCGGACACGCAGCCACAAAAAATCCCGGACAGAGGCCCCTCCGAATCGAGAGCCGTAAAATTGTATTGCGGTCCGTTACCGATCCTTAGGCATGGTTGAAACTGCTCTGCGGCGTTAACGCCACGGTTGCGTTGCGTCTGCGATATTGCCGGCTGCACAACGCAAGGTGGGGCCTCCATGATTGACCAGATACGCTCGCTGCTCGAGCAGCATCCGATGATTCCGCTGAATTTCGGCGCGCTCGCCGACGACGCCAATCTCTATGACGCGGGGCTGACCTCCTTCGCCTCAGTGCAGATGATGCTGGCGCTCGAAGAGGAGTTCGACATCGAATTCCCCGAGACGATGCTGACGCGGCGCACCTTCTCTTCGCTGGCCAGCATCGCGGATGCGGTTTCGCAGTTGACGCGCAAGGCGGCGTAGCCATGAACGTGTTGAGAAAGATAGAGGCGGCCTCGCTCGCGGAGGCGCCCGAAGCCGCGACCGAGCGCATGCGCCGCGTCGCCGAGATCGCCGCCGGCCATGCCGACCCCGTCGACAAGGAGGGGCGTTTCCCGGCGGAGACGATCGAGGCGCTGAAGCGCGAGCGCCTGCTCGGCGTGGCGATCCCGATCGAGCATGGCGGCGAGGGGCTTGGCACGATGCAGATCGCCGACCTCATCGTGCAGCTCGGCCAGGCCTGCGGCTCGAGCGCGATGATCTATGCCATGCATCAGATCAAGACGTCGAGCTTCGTCACCCACGGAGGCGCCAGCGACTGGCACCGCGCCTATATGCGGCGCATCGCCGACGAGCAGCTTTTGATGGCTTCGGCGACGACGGAGGCCGGCATCGGCGGCAATTTGCGCAATTCGATCTGTGCGGTCGAGGTCGCCGGCGGGCGCTTCGCGCTGACCAAGGAAGCCACCGTCATCTCCTATGGCAACTATGCCGACGCCATCCTCGCCACGGCGCGTCGCGCCCCTGATGCGGCCAGCTCCGATCAGGTGATGGTGGTGATCCCGGCCGATGCCAACCGCACGCTTGAGCGCACGTCGGTGTGGGACACGCTCGGCATGCGCGGCACCTGCTCCGACGGCTTTCATCTGGTCGCCACGGGTGACGCGGCGCAGATATTCCCGAAGCCGTTCTCCGAGATCGCGGCGCAGTCGATGCTGGCCAGCTCGCACATCTTCTGGGCGGCGACCTGGTTCGGCATCACCGCCGACGCCTTCAATCGGGCGCAGGCCTTCGTCAAGGCGGCGGCGCGCAAGCAGCCCGACTCCATGCCGCCGGGCGCGCTGAGGCTGGCCGAAGCAGCCGCCCTTTTGCAGGAGATGAAAGGCCACCTTGCGGCCGCCATCCACCGCTTCGAAGCGGCCGCGGGCGACGACGACGCGCTGTCTTCGATCGGCTTCGCCGCCGAGATCAACGCGCTGAAGGTCGCGGCCAGCGAGAAGGCCGGCGCCGTGGTGCGTCTCGCCATGCTGGTCAACGGCATTCTTGGCTACAAGAACGGTACCCCGTTCAGCGTCGGCCGGCACCTGCGCGATGTGACCTCGGCGCCGGTGATGATCTCCAACGACCGCATCCTTTCCAATACCGCGACGCTCATGCTGATGAGCCGCTTCGACACCGGCCTGGGGAGCTGAGATGGACGCCAAGACATTCGACTCCAAGTCGCTGCTGGACAGCCTGTTCGAGAACGGCATCCTGTTCGAATCCGGCGTCGACGGCCTTTATGGCCGTTCGGGCGCATTCGAGGACGTGATCGAGCGGTTCGAGCGTCTCGTCAGCCGCCTCGGCGCGCCCGACAAGGCCACCCGCATCCATTTTCCGCCGGGCATGAGCCGCGCGACGCTGGAGAAGAGCGGCTACATGAAGAGCTTTCCGCAGCTTGCCGGCTGCGTGCATTCCTTCATGGGCGGCGAGCGGGAGCATGCGCAGCTGCTCGGCATGATGGCTGACGGCGGAGACTGGACAGAGCTGCAGAAGGCGACGGACCTCGCGCTGACACCCGCCGCCTGTTATCCGCTCTATCCCACCATCGCCGCGCGCGGCCCGGTGCCGGCGCAGGGCTTGCTTTTCGAGCTCTCCTCCTACTGCTTCCGCCACGAGCCGTCGAAAGACCCGGCGCGCATGCAGCTCTTCCGCATGCGCGAGTTCGTCAAGATCGGTACGGCCGAGCAGGTGCGCTCGTTCCGCGAAAGCTGGCTGAAGCGCGGCAGGGCCATGATCGAGTCGCTCGACCTGCCCTGCGAGGTCGATCTTGCCAACGATCCGTTCTTCGGCCGAGGCGGCAGGATGATGGCCAACAACCAGCGCGATCAGGGCTTGAAATTCGAGCTGCTGATTCCGGTGACCAGCATCGAGAAGCCGACCGCCTGCTTGAGCTTCAATTATCACCAGGACCATTTTGGCCAGACCTGGGGCCTGAAGTTCGCCTACGGGGAGTTCTGCCATTCGGCCTGCGTCGGCTTCGGGCTGGAGCGCGTGGCGCTGGCGCTGTTCCGCCACCACGGGCCGGACACGGAAGCCTGGCCGGCGGCGGTCCGCGACGTGCTGTGGGGCGTGTGAGATGCTGAGAGCGATCGCCGGCCTCGATCCGGCCAGCTACCGGCCGCACTGGCTGCACGATCCGCAAAGGCGCTGGCCGCAGACCAACTGCTACGTGGATCTCCTGATCGAGGTTCTGCACGCGACCGGGCACGATCCGGTCGCAGCGCTCGGTTTCACCGCGGCGCAGGATTTCGAAGGTGATCAGTTCACGTTCTTCAAGTTCCCGACCGCCGACCTGCAGAGGCTGGCGGGGCTGGACATCCAGGAGCTGGCGGTCTTCGACCGGCTGGAGACGCATGTGCTGACGCAAGTCGAGCTCGGCCGGCTGCCGCTAGTCGAGGTCGATGCCTTCTACCTGCCCGACACCAAAGGCATCACCTACCGCAACGGCCATTCCAAGACCACGGTCGGCATCAATGCGCTCGATCCCGAGGCGCGGCAGATGCGCTACTTCCACAATGACGGCTACTTCGCGCTCGAGGGCCAAGACTATGACGGCATCTTCGGCCAAGGGGATGGTGTGTCGGCAGGCGACCTGCCGCTGTTTCCTTACGCGGAATTCGTGAAGCTCGACGCCACGCGCCCGGCCCGCGACGCGGTCGGGACCGCGGCGGCACTGCTCGCGCATCACCTGAAGCGGCGGCCGAAGCGCAATCCGCTCGGCGCCTATGCGGCCGCGTTCGGCCGCCACGCTGAAAGGCTGGCGACGAAGTCGCCTACCTATTTCCACACCTATGCCTTCAACACGCTGCGGCAGGTCGGCGCGAATTTCGAACTTCTTGGCAGTCATCTCGAATGGCTGGGGCAGCACGGCGAAACCTGCCTGGCAGAGGCGGTGCAAGCCGCCGGCAACATTGCCGAGGGCGCCAAGGTCATGCAGTTCAAGCTCGCCCGCGCGATGGCGCGGCAGCGCTTCGACGGCTTGACCGAAGCAATTGCGCCGATGGCGCAGGCCTACGAAACGGTGATGAACGTGCTGGACGCCCGCATGGCCGGTGTCGCCTCCAAGGTGGCCTAGCGGGCCGGCCGAGGCGCATTTGATGATGGGTGGGGGAATGGACGCCACGATGTCGATCGCCGGCACTGCCGGATTGCCGGATCGGGGTTGGCGGATGGCCATCTCGGCGGCCGGTGCCTGGGCTTCGCCGAATGACATCGACGCAAATGCCGAATGGCTGGACGCGGCCTGCCCCAGCACGGCGGCCGCCACGCTGGAAAAGCATGGCCGCTGGGACCGCAAGCAGCCAACCCGGCTGCACGACCGCGATGTCTGGTACACCCGCAGGCTCGACGCGACCGGCCCGGTGCGGCTGGTGTTCGAGGGGCTGGCGACTGTCGCCGAGGTCTGGCTTGGCGAGCGGCTGCTGCTCACCTCGACCTCGATGTTCGAGCGCCATGAGGCTGCGGCAAGCCTTTCAGGGGGCGAGCAGCTCGCCATCGTCTTTCGCAGTCTCGACCGCCATCTGGAAACGGCGATCGGTCCGCGCGCCCGCTGGCGCCCTCGCATGATCGACGATCAGCGGCTGCGGCTGGTGCGCACGACCCTGATCGGCCATATGCCGGGCTGGTGCCCGAGCTTCGATGTCGTCGGGCCGTGGCGTCCCGTCAAGCTGATCCACGAAAATGGCGGGCAGCGCATCCTCGATGCCGACATGCGCGCCAGGCTCGACGGCACGACCGGGCATCTTGCCGTTGCGATCACCCTCGCCGAACCCTTCGACAATGCGCAAACGGCGCATGTCAGCTGTGCCGGAGTGCGCGGGCCCCTCAAGTTCGAGACACCCACCCGGCTGACGGCGGAATTGGCCATTGCCGATGTCGCCCCATGGTGGCCGAACAGTCATGGCGAGCCGGCGCTGCACGAAGTGATGGCGACGCTCGGCACGGTGCGCAGCCGGCTGGGCCGGGTCGGATTCCGCCGCATCGAGATCGATCGCGGCGCCGACGGACGCGATTTTCGCCTGGTCGTCAACGGCGTGCCGGTGTTCTGCCGCGGCGCGGTCTGGACGCCCTCCGATCCCGTGCGACTGCCCTGCGAGCGAGGCGAAATCCAGCCCGACCTCGATCTCGTGCGCCAAGCCGGCGTCAACATGCTGCGGGTCGGCGGCACCTTCGCTTATGAAAGCGATGCCTTCCACGAGCTGTGCGACGAGATGGGCGTTCTGGTCTGGCAGGACCTGATGCTCGCCAATTTCGACTATCCGGCGAAGAGCGAGGCCTGGCGGGCGGCGCTGTCGCGCGAGGTGGAGAACCTGTTGAGGCGGCTTCGGCATTCGCCGTCGCTGGCGGTGCTGTGCGGCGGCAGCGAGGTGGCGCAGCAGGCCGCGATGCTCGGCATGCCGGTGGCGATGGATCCGACACCCTGGTTCGACGATGTCGTGCGTCCGGCCGCGCAGGCGATCCTGCCCGATCTGGCGCTCGCGTCCTCCTCGCCCTCCGGCGGCAGCCTGCCCTTTGCCGCGGATGGCGGCCCGACGCACTACTATGGCGTCGGCGCCTATTGCCGGCCGCTGGAGGACGCGCGCCGCGCGGAGGTGCGTTTCGCCAGCGAATGCCTCGCCTTCGCCAACGTGCCGGAACAGGCGACGCTCGATGAGCATCTGCCCGTTCCGCCCGGCCACGACCCGCGCTGGAAGGCCGGCGTGCCGCGCGATGCAGGTGCGTCGTGGGATTTCGAGGACGTGCGCGAGCATTATCTGGAGACGCTGTTCGGCGTCGACGCTCGCCGGCTGCGCATGGAGGATCCAGCGCGCTACCTCGACCTCTCGCGCGCCGTCATTGCCGAGGTGGTTGAGCGCACGATCGATGAATGGCGCAGACCGGCCTCCCCGACGGCGGGCGCGCTGGTGTTCTTCTGGAAGGATCTGCTCCCGGGAGCAGGGTGGGGCGTCGTCGATTCTGCCGCTCGGCCGAAATCGGTCTGGCATGCGCTGAGACGCGCCTTCGCGCCGCTCCGGCTGACGCTGAGCGATGAGGGCGTCAACGGGCTGAGCGCCCATCTCGTCAATGACACGGCAAGGGCAGTCGAGGCGACGCTATCGCTTGCCTGCCTGCGCGACGGCGTCACCCCGGTGGTGGCGGCGCGCCGGCCGGTCACTCTGCAGGCGCGCGGGGCGCAGTCGCTGTCGGCATTCTCGCTGCTTGGCGCCTTCTTTGATCTGTCTTACGCCTATCGCTTCGGTCCGGCGGGGCACGAGGTAACCGTGGCAAGGCTGGAAGGCCACGACGGCGAGATCCTGGCCGAAGCCTTTCATGTGCTTCCCGGCGTCATGACCACGCGACGCGATGTCGGCCTGTCGGCAGGGCTGATGCGCGGACGAGACGGCTGGCGCCTGCGGCTCGCCTGCAGACGCGCCGCCTATCACGTCGCCATCAAGGATGGGCTGTTTTTCCCGCGCGAGAACGGCTTCCACCTGATGCCGGGCGCGGTGAAGGAAATTGGCCTGGATGGGCCGGCCTATGCCACTCCGGCCGGCGTCGTGACGGCGCTGAATGGCGATCGCGAGGTGGCCTACGATGCGCCGCAAGCCGACACTGTAGAGACCAGGGTGGAGAGCATGCAGTCGTTGCGGCCTGCCGGGAGCGTGGCATGAAGGGGGTCGTCTTCGCCGACACGATCGGCTGGCTTCATGGAGGCAGGGGCACCGGGCGGCGCGGCCGGGGTGTCGTGATCGCCGGGGCGCATGGCCACGAGGACCTGTGCAGCCGGCGTTTCCTGCGGCTTCTGGCTGACAAGCTGGCCGAAAACGGTCTGCCGGCGCTGCAATTCGACTATCCCGGCTGCGGCAATGCCGCCGGGGACCATTCAACGCCCGGTCAGGTGCAACGGTGGACGGCGAGCATAGGCGCGGCGATCGATCGGCTGAGGCAGGATTGCGGCGTGGCGGACGTCATTTTGGTCGGCTTCCGGCTTGGTGCCCTGCTGGCCCCGCTGGCGGCGGCCGGACGCGACGACGTGGCGGGTCTCGTGCTGCTCGCGCCGCCGTCCTCCGGCAAGGCCTATGTTCGCGAGATCACAGCCATGTCGCGCATGATCGACGCGCCGCTGGCCAGCCGCTCGGCGGGCGAAGGGGTTTTCACCGAGGGGCGCGAGGCCGCCGGCTTCCGAATTTCGCATGAAACGCTGGCTGATCTCTCGGCGCTCGATTGGCGGCATGCCGCGGCTGGCCTTCCATCCCTGCCGATGCTGGTGCTTACAAACGGCAAGCCGCTGGCTGCGGAAGAGGTGCGCGGCGACACGGCTGGCGCTGCGGAAATCGCGACGGCCGAGTTCGATGGCTATCCTCTCTTGATGTGCGACCCGACCGCCAACCGGATTCCGGCCGCCGCTCTAGATCGCTGCGCCGCCTGGATCGCCGACCAGACCGGCGAAGCGGCAGCGGGAAAGGCCATGCCGCGCGCTGCGTCGGAGATACTGGACGGTCCGCATTACACGGAAAGCCCGGTGCTGATTGGACCGGCGCCGATGATCTGCGGTGTGCTTTGCCGACCGCGCGAACGCCAGACCGAGGCTGAGCCGGTGATCTTCCTCAATGCCGGTGGCGTGCCGCATGTCGGCTGGGCGCGCGGCACGGTGGAAGCGGCGCGAGCTCTGGCGGCGGAAGGCGTAGCCTCGCTGCGCGTCGACCTGCCCGGACTTGGCCTCAGCGATCCGACCGAGGAAGGGCGCCTGTTCCTTTATGACCGGCGCACGCGCCATGATGTAAGTCGTGCGATCAACTGGATGGAGCGAGCCGGCTACCCCGGGGTCAGCCTGGTCGGCACCTGCGCCGGCGCATTTCAGGCTTTTCACGCCGCGCGGGCCGATCGGCGGGTACGGATGCTGACCATGGTCAACCCGCTCTGCTTCGCCTGGAACAGTTCCTACGCGCTGGAGATGGCGGTCTGGAAGACTTACGAGACGTCCAAGGCCGTGCTCGGGCAGAACGCTGCCGCCAGGCAGGAGAGCCGCGAGCCGGCCGACGCCGCATGGCGCGGGATCGCTTCGCGATGCGCCCGGCTGATCGTCCGGCGCGGGCTGGAGGCGATCAAGTCCACATTGTCGATGCTGCATCCGGCCGCGCTGCTTGGACAGCGGCGGGTGGAACGCTGGATGCGCGACCTATGCGGCCGCGGCGTGCGGGTCCTCCTGGTAACCTCGGAAGGCGATCTGAGCCTGAAGGAGATCGCCCGCCATTTTGGCTCGGAGGAAGAGCGGCTCGATAGCATTCGCGGCGTGACCAGGGTCTCGCTGCCGAATGCCGACCACACGCTGACGCCGTATCACGCACGGCGCGCCGTGATCGCTCGCCTGATCGACCATGGCGGCATCAGGCGTGACGGTTATGCTCGTTCCGAGCCGGTGCGCGCGACGGCAAGCCCTTCCTTCCTGGCGCCGTAGGGGATCATCAGTTCGGCTTGAGTATTGACATGCGGCAAGCGCGTCGCGTCTTGAAGCGTCACGCAGCGATACGGTTCTCTGCGCGAAGCCGAAAGGTTTGAATAATCAGGGAAACTAAAGACTTTCGGGAGATTTCGTTCTGGTCGGAGTGGCAGGATTTGAACCTGCGACCCCATCGTCCCGAACGATGTGCGCTACCAGACTGCGCTACACTCCGTGACCAGACGGCGGGCTTATAGCCGCCACTTTCCGATCCTGCAAGCGTCAATGGCTGCACTTGTGTCGCATTTCTCGGCTTTCACCCAGCTTGCCCGGATGGCATGCGATTTAGCCGTCGGATAAAGACCGGCTTAAAGGCTTACGTGATAAGCCGCGCCCTTTACAGATCGGCATTCCGGCTCTCTGGAGTTTCGACCATTGACCTTCACGATTGTTGGCGAAGCCCGGCCCAACAGCTTCGAATTCGAGACCTCGGCGCTGATCAAGGCGTCGGGCTTTCGCGAGTACGACGCGCGCTGGTGGGTCGGCCATCCCGGCTCGACCAAGGCGCCGGAGCTCAATTTGATCGGCGTCCAGGCGCTCGGCATGGGTCTGGGCACGCTGATCCGGCGCTTGGGCGTTGGGCCGGATATCGTCACCGGCCATGATTTCCGCTCCTATTCGCTGTCGATCAAGCTGGCGCTGGTCTCCGGCCTGATGGCGGCGGGCGCCCGGGTGAAGGATATCGGCCTGGCTTTGTCCCCCATGGCCTATTTCGCGCAGTTCGCGCTCGATACACCCTCGGTCGCCATGGTCACCGCCTCGCATAACGAGAATGGCTGGACCGGCGTCAAGATGGGGGCGGCGCGGCCGCTCACCTTCGGTCCGGAAGAGATGAGCGCGTTGAAGAAGATCGTGCTCGAAGCCGACTTCGACCTCCGCGGCGGCGGTGCCTACGAGTTCATCTCCGGTTTCCGAGAGTTCTATTTCGATGATCTTACCAAGGGCAAACACATCTCGAAAAAGCTCAAGGTCGTTTGCGCCTGCGGCAACGGCACGGCCGGCGCCTTCGCGCCGGAAGCGCTGGCGCGTGTCGGCTGCGAGGTGATCCCGCTCGACGTCGAGCTCGACCATGCGTTCCCGCGCTACAATCCCAATCCCGAGGACATGCAGATGCTGCGTGCCATCAGCGAGAAGGTGCTGGAGACGGGCGCAGATGTCGGACTGGGCTTCGATGGCGACGGCGACCGCTGCGGCGTCGTCGACAACGAGGGCAACGAGATCTTCGCCGACAAGGTCGGGCTTATGCTCGCGCGCGATATTTCATCGTTCCATCCGGGCTCGGCCTTCGTCGTCGACGTCAAGTCGACGGGGCTTTTCGCTACCGATCATGTGCTCAGGGCGAACGGCGCCACAACTGACTATTGGAAAACTGGCCATTCCTACATCAAGCGCCGCGTTGCCGGGCTCGGTGCCGTCGCCGGCTTCGAGAAATCCGGGCATTTCTTCTTCAACCCGCCTATCGGCCGCGGCTATGACGATGGGCTGATCACTGCGATCGTCGTCTGCCAGATGCTCGACCGCAATCCGCGGAGCTCGATGGCCGATCTCTGCCGCGCGTTGCCGCTGACCTACGGTACGCCGACCATGTCATCGCACTGTCCCGACGAGGTGAAGTACGGCGTGGTCGACCGCGTCGTGGCGGATTTTCAGACGATGCACCGCGAAGGTGCTGACTTTGCCGGCCAGAAGATCGTAAAGCTCATCACCGTCAACGGCGTGCGCGTCGTTGCGGAGGACGGCACCTGGGGCCTGGTGCGCGCCTCCTCGAACAAGCCCGAGCTTGTCGTGGTGGTCGAGAGCCCGGTATCGTCCGAGCGGCGCCGGCAGATGTTCGAAGCCGTCGACGCCGTGCTGCGCCGCAGTCCCGAAGTCGGCGCCTACAACCAGACCTTCTGACAGGGCAGCCATGAGCCAGCGCATCGTCAGTTTCGTCATGAGCGGCGGCGTCGGCTCGCGGTTATGGCCCCTGTCGCGCGAGGACAATCCCAAGCAATTCCACGACCTTTCCGGCGACGGCTCGATGCTGGCCAAGACCTTGCGCCGGCTGGCCGCGCGGCCTGAAGGGCAGACACCGATCTTTCTCATCACATCGGAGCGCCATGCCGAGCGCGTCCATGCCGATCTTGCCGGCATTGATCTCGCCGGCGGCGGGCCGCTGTTCGAGCCCACCGGGCGCAACACCGCCGCTGCCGTGGCGCTTGCCAGCCTGCGCACCCTCTCCGAATTTGGCGACGAGCTTGTTCTCGTGGTGCCCTCCGACCACGAAATCTCCACCGCGCGCCAGTTCTGGCAGAGCGTTGAAGCGGGTGCTGCGGCGGCGAGAGCCGGTCGCCTGGTGGTGTTCGGGATCAAGCCGACGCAGCCCGAAACCGGCTATGGCTATATCGAGGTCGCGGCCGACCGCGACGGCGTGTTCGACGTCTCTCGCTTCGTCGAGAAGCCCGACCTCGCCACCGCGCGGGCTTATCTCGACGCCGGCAGTTTCTACTGGAATACCGGCATTTTCCTGTTTCGCGCCGGCGCCATGCGCGCTGCCTTCGCCGCGTTCGAGCCCAGGATCTGGCAGGCGACGGAAGCCGCGTATCACGCGGCGACCAACGATCTTTCCGGGCTCTACATGCCGCTGGAACTTTACTCGGCGATCCCGTCGACCTCGATCGACTACGCTATCATGGAGCGGGCCAAGGACATCGCCATGGTGGCGGCCGGATTCCGCTGGAACGATCTCGGTTCGTGGCAGTCGCTGCTCGATGTAGGCCCGTCCGACAGCCACGGTAACGTCATCCTCGGCGATGTCGTCGCCATCGATTGCGAGAACTCCTACATCCGCGGCGACGGCCGGCTGCTGTCGGCCATCGGCATGAAGGACGTGGCCATCGTCTCGACGGCAGACGCCACCTTCGTGGCGCCGGTCAGCCACAGCCAGCACGTCAAGAAGATCGTCGAGCAACTGGAGAAATCCGGCCGGCTGGAGACGAGGTTCACGCCGGCGCATGACCGCGTCATCGAGAGCGGCGCCTGGCGGCGCCGCGTTCGGCACTGGCTGTTCGAGGAGACGCTGCCGCTGTGGTCGAGGTCAGGCGTCGATGAGCGCCATGGCGGCTTCCACGAGGCGCTGGGCTTCGACGCCGCGCCGTTGATGAAGCCGAAACGCATGCGCACCCAGGCGCGTCAGATCTATGCCTTCGCCGTCGCCAAGGAGCGCGGCTGGGATGGACCGGCGGATCGGCTGATCGCTCATGGCCTTGACTTCATGGCAGGCCGGGGCCGCACCGACAAAGGCGGCTGGGTGCGCACGCTCAATATCGACGGCTCGGTCGCCGATCCGGTCGAGGATGCCTACGACCATTCCTGCGTGCTGTTGGCGCTGGCGCACGCGCATATGTCGGGTCATCCCGATGCGTTGCGGCTCGCCGAGGAAACCTTTGCTTTCCTCGATGCTCATCTCGAGGACAGCCGCATGACAGGTTTCCTCGAAACCTCCGACGGCGAGGGCGAGCGTCGCTCCAACCCGCACATGCATCTGCTCGAAGCCTTTCTCGCTTGGCACAGAGCCACTGGCGAGCGCGCCTACCTGCGCCGCGCGGCGCGCGTCATAGATCTCTTCCGCAGTCATTTCTTCGATGCCGAAAGCTGGACGCTGGGCGAGTATTTCGACGACGGCTGGAAGCCCGTGGCGGGCGAGAAAGGAACATGGACCGAACCCGGCCACCATTTCGAATGGGCCTCGCTGCTCGTCGATTTCGCCGCCCGCAGCGGCCAGGCCGAACTCACCGGCTTCGCCCGCAAGCTCTATGCCTCGGCTGTCGCCAACGGCCTCAACCGCGCCACCGGCCTTGCCTATGGCGCCGTCTCGCGCCAGGGCCTTCCGCTCGACACGGTCTCGCGCAGCTGGCCGCAGGCCGAGGCGATCAAGGCTGCGATCGCGCTCGACGGCTCGGGTGGGCCGGACCTCAAGCCGGAGATCGAGGCGCGCGTCGGCCACCTGTTCCGCTGGCACATCGACCCGGCGCCGCTCGGCCTCTGGATTGACCGAATCGATGAGCGCGGCCGGTCATTGGCGAGCGACGTGCCAGCCAGCATCTTCTACCATCTGGTTTGCGCGCTGACGCAGTATCTGGACGGGACGGCCGAGAAGGGGTGAGGGGGCAACTGGCGGCAACGCAGAAGCTGCCAATCTCTCACCCTTGCAGAGGAGATTGCTGTCACTGCGGGCTTTTGGCCAATCGCCAAGTCAATACGGGCTCGCCACATCCCCCGTCTCGACATAGACCGCCTTCAGCTGCGAATAGTGCGCCAGCGCCGCCAGCGAGTTCTCGCGGCCGATGCCGGACTGCTTGACGCCGCCGAAGGGCATTTCCACCGGCGTCAGATTGTAGGCGTTGATCCAGCAGGTGCCTGCCTGCAGCTCGGCGATCACCTGATGGGCGCGTGCCAGGTCGCGGGTGAAGACGCCTGCAGCGAGGCCGAATTCGGTATTGTTGGCGCGTTCGATCACCTCGTCCTCGCTGTCGAATTTCAGCACGCTCATCACCGGTCCGAAGATTTCCTCGCGCGCGATACGCATGCCATCGGTCACGCCGGTGAACACGGTGGGTTCGATGAAGAAGCCACCTTCGAAGCCCTGCAGCGACGGCACGTTGCCGCCGCAGGCAAGCGTCGCACCCTCCTCTCTGCCGGCGGCGATGTAGGAAACAACCTTTTCCTGCTGCGCCTTGTTGACCAGCGGCCCCATTTGCGTTTCCGGATCGAGCGGATCGCCGATGCGGATTTTTTTGGTGCGCTCGGTCAGCCGCTCGACGAAGCGGTCATGCAGGCCCTTCTGCACGAAGACGCGCGTGCCGTTGGAGCAGATCTGGCCGGTCGAATAGAAATTGCCGAGCATGGCGCCGCCGATGGCGTTTTCGAGATCGGCATCGTCGAAGACGATCAGCGGCGACTTGCCGCCGAGCTCCATTGTGGCGTGCTTCATTTTCGAACCGGCAAGCGACAGCACCTTGCGGCCGGTCGGCACCGAGCCGGTCACCGAGACCTTGGCCACGACATCATGGCCGACGAGGCCGGCGCCGACATCGCCATAGCCCTGCACGACGTTGAACAGCCCGTCGGGCAGGCCCGCCTCGCTGTAGATCTCGGCCAGCGCTAGTGCCGAGAGCGGCGTGTTCTCCGACGGCTTGAACACCATGGCGTTGCCCATGGCTAAAGCCGGCGCCGACTTCCAGCCGGCGATCTGGATCGGATAGTTCCAGGCGCCGATGCCGACGCACACACCAAGCGGCTCGCGTCTTGTGTAAGCAAACGGTCCGCCGAGATCGATCATCTCGCCGTTGAAGGCCGCCACTGCGCCGGCGAAATATTCGAGGCAATCGGCAGCCGAAGGCGCGTCCGCCACCAGCGTCTCCTGGATCGCCTTGCCGGTGTCCAGCGTCTCGATGCGCGCCAGGTCGGCATTGCGGGCGCGCAGGATATCAGCGGCGCGGCGCAGGACGCGGCCGCGCTCGACCGGCTTCATCCGTGCCCAGGCCGGCTGCGCCGCGCGCGCGGCCTCGATCGCCAACTCCAGCACGTTCGGCGTCGCCGAATGCAGCGTGGCGATGGTCTCGCCCGTCGCCGGATAGATCACCGGCAGTGGCGCGCCGCCTTCGTCCTCGATGTAGCGGCCGTTGACGTAGTGCGATGCCGTTGGCTGGGCGCGCATGGTCTTCTCCGTTCGTAATCGCCGGGGCGGGGGAGGGCGCCCGCCGGATCATGCGCTATCTGTCTGCCACCTGCCAGCGCGGATTGATCCAGGGTTCCTGGTTGGATGGCGCGAGCGGCGTGCGGCCAAGGATGTGGTCGGACGCCTTCTCGCCGGTCATGATCGACGGCGCGTTCAGGTTGCCGTTGGTCACCCGCGGGAAGATCGAGGAATCGGCAACGCGCAGCCCCTCGACGCCGATCACCCGGCATTCCGGATCGACGACGCTGGTCAGGTCGTCGGCGCGGCCCATCCTGCAGGTGCCGCAAGGGTGATAGGCGCTCTCGGCGTGATCGCGGATGAAGGCGTCGAGCTCGTCGTCGGTCCGCACATGGGCGCCCGGCGAAATCTCCTTGCCGCGGAAGCCGTCGAAGGCCTTCTGGCCAAAAATCTCGCGCGTCAGCCGGATGCAGTGGCGGAACTCGCTCCAGTCGTCGGGATGCGACATGTAATTGAAGCGGATCACCGGTTTCGCTTTCGGATCGGGCGAGCGCAGGCTCACCGAGCCGCGCGACTTCGACCGCATCGGCCCGACATGCGCCTGGAAGCCATGCGACTTCGCCGCCGCCTTGCCGTCATAGCGCACCGCTGCTGGGATGAAGTGATACTGGATATCGGGGTAGTCTACACCGGCCTGCGAACGCACGAAGGCCGCCGCCTCGAAATGGTTGGTGGCGCCGAGGCCGGTCTTGAAGAACAGCCACTGCGCGCCGATCATTGCCTTGGAGAACGGGTTGAGCACCGAATTCAGCGTGATCGGTCTGGTCGCTTCCTGCTGGATATAAAGCTCCAGATGGTCCTGCAGATTGCGGCCGACACCCTGCCGGTCGGCAATGACCTCTATGCCGTTTTCCTGCAGATGTGCGCCCGGACCGATGCCGGACAGCATAAGGATCTTCGGCGAATTGATCGACGACGCCGCCACAATCACCTCACGTCGCGCCTTAACGACCTGAATCTGTTTGTGAGCTTCGATCTCGACGCCGACGGCACGTTGATTCTCGATCACCACGCGCCGCGCGAAACCTTTGAGCAGGCTAACATTTTTTCGTTTGAGCGCCGGCTTCAGATAGGCATTGGCCGCGGACCAGCGGCGGCCGCGCCAGATGGTCTGCTCCATCGGCCCGAAGCCTTCCTGCTTCGATCCGTTATAGTCGTCGGTGAGCTCGAAGCCGGCCTGCCGGCCCGCCTCGAGGAAGGCGCCGTAAAGCGGGTTCTTGCGCGTGCCGCGCTGCACATGCAGCGGGCCGCCCTGACCGCGCCAGCCGTCCTCGCCGCCGTCGGAATCCTCCATGCGCTTGAAATAGGGAAGCACGTCGGCGAAGCCCCATCCGGCAGCACCCTGTTCGGCCCAATGGTCGAAGTCGCGCGCATGGCCGCGAACATAGACCATCCCGTTGATGGAGGACGAACCGCCGATCACCTTGCCGCGCGGGGTGGCGAGCACGCGGCCGCCGAGATGCGGCTCCGGCTCGCTGGCGAAGCCCCAGTCGTAAAGGCTCATGTTGAGCGGGATCGACAACGCCGACGGCATCTGGATCAGCGGCCCCATATCGGTGCCGCCGAACTCGATGACGATCACCGAATGCTTGCCGTCTTCCGACAGCCGGTAGGCCATGGCCGAGCCGGCGGAGCCGGATCCGATGATGACGAAATCCGCTTCAAGCATTGTTCATATGCGCCATAAAGTCGGCGAGCGAGACATTGCCGCCGGTAGCCACCACAAGGACGGTTTTGCCCGCCACATCCACCTTGCCGCCGAGCAGCGCGGCAAGCGAGGCCGCGCCCGAAGGCTCCAGCACCAGCTTCAGCCGCTCGAACGCGATCTTCATTGCACCCCTCACCGCGGCATCCTCGACGGTGACGCCGCGAACCCCGGCAGCACTCACCGCCGCGAAGGGCGCCTCGCCTGGCTTGCGCGCCATCAGCCCGTCGCAGATCGATCTCGGCCCGATCGGCATCGTCTCGATCGCGCCATGCGCCAGCGACGAGCCCATGCCGTTGAAGCCTTCCGGCTCGACGGCGATGATCTCGGTGTTCGGCGACAGATAATGGAAGGCGAGCGAAACGCCGCCGATCAGCCCGCCGCCGCCGACCGAGCAGAACACCAGATCGGCGTGGGCTTTCTTCGCCGCCAACTGGTCGAGCGCTTCCAGCCCGGCCCCTGCCTGGCCGGCGACGATCTCGGGATCGTCGAAGGGATGCAGCAAGGTGAGCTGCTCGGTCTCGGCGATCTCGCGCGCCTTGGCGGCGGCGACTTCCTCGCGGGCACGCTCGCCATGATCGGTTAGCACCACGCGCGCGCCATAGCCGGCGGTCGCGTCGCGCTTGGCGGCAGGCGCGTCGATCGGCATGACGATGGTGACGGGAATGCCGAGCGCCTGGCCGGCAGCCGCAAGCCCTTGCGCGAAATTGCCGGAGGAATAGGCGACCACGCCCTTCCTCGCTTCGTCCGGTGACAGCCGCTTAAGGCGCCAATAGGCGCCGCGCACCTTGAAGGACCCCGCCCATTGCAGCGATTCCGGCTTGACGAACACCCGCGCGGCGCCGGCTTCCCGGGCAAGTGCGGCCGAGTCCAACAGCGGCGTGACTTGCGTCGCCGTCGAGGTCACCGCATAGGCCTGCTTCAGGCGGTCGAGGGTGGGAACCAGAACGTCTTCCATCATTCGCCTCGCGGATACCGTTTGCTCTCTTCGAGGTTGTCGAGATTCATGTGATTGCGCATGTAGCGCTCCGAGGCTTTCTGCAGCGGCTGGAAATCCCAGGGGTAATAGGCGCCGTTGCGCAGGGCCGGGTAGACGACCCAGCGGCGCGCCTGGCTTTCGCGCACCGCGGCATCGAATGCGGCCATGTCCCATCGCGCCCGGACCTTTTCCATGAACGCCGCCACCAGGGCAGCGTTCGCCGGCTCGTCAGCGAGGTTGTTCCGTTCGAGCGGGTCGGCCTCCAGGTCGAACAGCTGCGGCGCGTCGAGCTCGCAATGGACGAATTTGTATTTGCCGTCGCGGATCGCGGCCAGCGGCGCATAGGATCCTTCGGCGGCATATTCCATGAGAACGGGTGCGGTGCGCGGCTTGCCGCCGAGCAGCGGCAGCAGCGACTGGCCGTCGGTCCACGGCGCGATTGCAGCGATATCAATGCCGGCGAGGTCACAGAGCGTCGGCGTCACGTCGAGATTGGAGACGGGCGCCTCGATGAGGCCGGCTGGCACGCCGTTGCCGGCGATCATCAGCGGCACGCGCGCCGAGCCCTCGAAGAAGCTCATTTTGAACCACAGGCCGCGCTCGCCCAGCATGTCGCCGTGATCCGAGCAGAACAGGATGATGGTGTCGTCAAGCATGCGGGTGCGCTTGTGGACGTCCAGAAGCTCGCCGAGCTTATCGTCGACATAGGAAATGTTGGCGAAATAGCCGCGCCGGGAACGGCGCACCTGCTCGGGCGTGATTTCGAAGGACTGATAGTCGCTTGCCCGGTAAAGACGCTGCGAATGCGTGTCCTGTTCGTCATGCGGGATGAACGGCATTTCGGGATCGAGCGCCTGGCAGTTCTCGTAAAGATCCCAGTACTGCCTGCGCGCGACATAGGGATCGTGCGGGTGCGATAGCGAAACGGTAAGGCACCAGGGCCGATGTCCCGCATCGTCCTGCTCGCGCGAAAGCTGGTACAGCTTTTGCTCGGCCAGAAACACCACCTCGTCGTCATACTCCATCTGGTTGGTGGTCTCGGCAACGCCGGCGCCGGTGACCGAGCCGAGATTGTGATACCACCAGTCGATGCGCTCGCCGGGCTTGCGGTAATCCGGCGTCCAGCCGAAATCGGCCGGATAGATATCGGTGGTCAGCCGCTCCTCGAAGCCGTGCAACTGGTCCGGTCCGACGAAATGCATCTTGCCGGACAGGCAGGTGTAATAGCCGGCGGAGCGCAGATGATGCGCGAAGGTCGGGATCGAGGAGGAGAATTCGGCGGCGTTGTCATAGACCCCGGTGCGCGACGGCAGCTGGCCGCTCATGAACGAGGCCCGGCCGGGCGCGCAAAGCGGCGAGGCGGTGTAGTTGTTGGCGAAACGCGCCGAGCGAGCGGCGAGCGCCTTGAGATGCGGCACGTGCAGGAAATCCGCCGGGCCGTCGGGGAAGAGCGTGCCGTTGAGCTGATCGACCATGACGATCAGGAAATTGGGTCGTTCGGTGGTCAAGGCAGGCTCCGTCCGCTGAGCTTGGTTTCGAGATAATCTTCGACGAGCGCGATCGCTGTCTGCGCATCGGGCACGCCGTCCTTCAGCGCGCGCCGAATGTAGAGTCCGTCGATCAGCGCCGCCGTCGCTTCCGCAGCGCGGTCCGCTTCGGCCCTCGGCAGAATGCCGGTCAGCCCGCTCATCAGGTTGGAATTGAGCCGCCGCGCATAGATACGAAGCAGCCGCCGCAACTCGGTCGATTTCTGCGCCTCGACATAGAAGGCGAGCCAGGCCGCGATGATCTCCGGCTGGAACTGCTCGTCGGAGAAACTGACCGCAACGACGGCCGAGACGCGCTGGCGCGGTGTCGCGGCGACGCGAAGCGCTCGTCTTGTATCGATGTTGAGCTCGGCAAGGATGTGCCGCATCGTGGCGAAGAGCAGCTCGTCCTTGGCGCCGAAATAGTGATGGGCGAGCGCCGACGACACGCCGGCGCGGCCGGCGATCTCCGACATGGTGACGTCCAGCGAACCGCGCTCGCCGATTGCCGAGATCGTCGCGTCGATCAGCGCCTTGCGGCGCAGCGGTTCCATTCCGATTTTCGGCATGCGAGGGGTCCGGTTCGAAGCGAGATTATTTTTTATTGACGCATCAATCAATAAAAAATCGCCATCGGATCAATCGATCGTATCGCTCTGGCCCCATCCCTTGGACTGGAAAACGGTTCACTATTGAACAATATTGAATGTCATGCCGCGATCGGACGTGCTAGGCTGCGCGGCAGATGGAGGCTGTCATGACCGCATGCATCGTCGGCTGGGCGCATTCGCGTTTCGGCAAGCTCGAAGGCGAGACCCTGGAGAGCTTGATCACCAAGGTCGCCGTGGACGCGCTCGATCATGCCGGCATCGGCCCTGACGATGTCGACGAGATCGTGCTCGGCCATTTCAACGCCGGCTTCTCACCGCAGGATTTCACCGCGAGCCTGGTGCTGCAGGCCGACGACCGGCTGCGCTTCAAGCCGGCGACGCGCGTGGAGAATGCCTGCGCCACCGGTTCGGCTGCGGTGAGACAAGGCGTCCGCGCCATCGATTCCAGCGCCGCCCGCGTCGTATTGGTGGTCGGCGCCGAGCAGATGACCACCACACCTGGGCCCGAGATCGGCAAAAACCTGCTGAAAGCCTCCTATCTGCCCGAGGATGGCGAAACGCCGGCCGGCTTTGCCGGCGTCTTCGGCAAGATCGCTCAGGCCTATTTTCAGCGCTATGGCGACCAGTCGGATGCGCTCGCCATGATTGCCGCCAAGAACCACAAAAACGGCGTCGAAAATCCCTATGCCCAAATGCGCAAGGATTTCGGCTACGAGTTCTGCCGTCAGGAAAGTGAGAAGAACCCCTTCGTCGCCGGTCCGCTGAAGCGCACCGACTGCTCGCTGGTCTCGGATGGCGCTGCGGCGCTCGTCCTCACCGACACCGCGACGGCGCTGAAGATGCGGCGCGCCGTGACCTTCCGCGCCAATGAGCACGTCCAGGATTTCCTGCCGATGTCGAAGCGCGACATCCTTGCCTTCGAGGGCTGCGAGCGGGCCTGGGAACAGGCGCTGAAGAAGGCCGGCGTCACGCTCGACGACCTCTCCTTTGTCGAGACGCATGACTGCTTCACCATCGCCGAGCTTATCGAATACGAGGCGATGGGCCTGGCGAAGCCCGGCGAGGGCGCGAAGCTCGCGCTGGAGGGCGTCACGGCCAAGGACGGCCGGCTGCCGGTCAATCCGTCCGGCGGGCTGAAGGCCAAGGGCCATCCGATCGGCGCCACCGGCGTCTCCATGCATGTGCTCACCGCCATGCAGTTGACCGGCGAGGCCGGCGGTATTCAGGTGCCTGGGGCAAAACTCGGCGGCATCTTCAACATGGGCGGTGCTGCGGTGGCCAACTACGTTTCCATCCTCGATCGGATCAGGTAGAAGCGGCCCGCATCAAAGCGCCGCCGCCGGCGCGCGCGTGCGGGAGGCAGCATGGCAAATCCGGTTCTGGTCGAAGTCACGCGCGGCGCGGTGGTCGAAAGCGCCCATCGGGGCGCGGTTTCTGTCTTCGACGCCGACGGCAAGCCCGTCTGGGAGATCGGCGATACGGCGCGACCGGTGTTTCCGCGCTCGGCGGTGAAGGCGATCCAGGCGCTGCCGCTGCTCGAATCCGGTGCTGCCGACGCCTACGGCTTCGGCGATCGCGAATTGGCGCTGGCCTGCGCCTCGCACTCAGGCGAGCCGGCGCATGTCGAACTGGCGCAAGCAATGCTCGCCAAGGCCGGTCTCGACAAGACGGCGCTCGAATGCGGCGCGCACTGGCCGTCGAGCCACGTTGCGACGATCGCGCTGGCGCGCACCGGCAGCGCGCCCAACCCGCTCCACAACAATTGCTCCGGCAAGCATGCCGGTTTCCTCTGTACCTGCGTTTATTCCGGCATTGCCCATGGCGGCTACGTCAAGGCCGGCCATGCGCTGCAGGAGATGGTGCGCGACGCGATGCAATCGGTGACCGGCGCCGCGCATGATGTCGACCATTGCGGCACCGACGGCTGCTCGATCCCGACCTATGCCGTGCCGCTGAAGAGCTTTGCGCTGGGCTTTGCGCGTATGGCGACGGGCGGGGGCTTTGCGCCCGAACGCGCTAAGGCGGCGAAGCGCCTGCTCTCGGCCTGCATGGCCGAACCGTTCCTGGTGGCCGGCACCGGTAAGGCGGACCTCGCGCTGATGCGGGCGGCCCCCGGCCGCATCTTCGTCAAGACCGGCGCCGAGGGTGTTTATTGCGCGGCCTTGCCCGAGCACGGTCTCGGCATCGCCTTGAAATGCGATGACGGCGCCAGCCGCGCCTCCGAGGTGATGATCGCCGCCGTGCTGGCCAAGCTGCTGCGCAGCGACGAAGCGCTCGCGGCAAAGCTTGCCGAACTCGCCCATCCGCCGGTCGAAAGCCGTATCGGCGCCAAGGTGGGCTTGCTGCGGCCGACGGCGGCGCTGGCCTAACTGACCTTGTTCCGCTCGACGGTCAGATGCGCGTAGCCGGTAAAGGTTGATCTTGCCAGATCGCCCGTCACCGGATTGGCCCAGCGCTGGCCGATGATGGCGCCGTTCTGCGCGGCGTCGATGATATTGTCCGAAATGACGGCGCTGCCGGAACCCTCGACGACGCTGACGACGATGCCCGTGCCGGACTTGCGGATGATGTTGCCCGTTGCAACCACGTTGCGCAGATAAGGTCCCCAGCCGAGCTGCATGCCGTAGAGGGGCGCGTTCTCCACGACATTGCCGCAGACGGAGGTCTCGGCCTCGGCGCTGATGCCGACGCCGAAGCCCGGCGGGTCGGCGGTGTAGGGGCCGACCGTCGAGAGGTTGCGCACGATATTGTTCGAGCACACGGCGATGCGGCCGCCTTCGTTGAAGTTTACGATCGAGATGCCGTTGGCGGCACCGTCGACCAGATTGTTGCTGAGGATCGCGCCCTCGAAGGAGAATTCCGAATAAATCCCCGTCTCGCCCGAGCGCGAGCAGGTGTTGCCGGTGATCTGCAAATTGCTGGAGCTGTTGGCGCGGATCGCCGAGAAGGCGCAGTCCGACACGACGTTGGCGGAGATAATGACATTGCCGGCGCGGAAGGCGTTGATACCGTTGCCGTTCTGGCCGGTGCCGCCGCTCCTCGCGCCGATGCGCTGAACGCGGTTGCCGCTGACGATGGTGCCGTCCTCCGCCTGCTGCCAGCGATGCACCAGAATGCCGCCATTGGCGCAATCTGAGACGGTATTGCCCGAGATCTCCAGCCCGCCGGCCTCGACCGAATAGATGCCGGCGTCTGCCGCGCCCGAAACATCGCAGCGCCCGATGCGGCCTGAAACATGTTCCAGCGCCAGCCCGTTCTTGCCGCTGCCTGTGACCTGGCAATTGTCGATGGCGAGATGCGCGACGCGGCGCAGATCGAGCAGCCCTTGCGTATAGTCGGCCAGCCAGCGGTTGCTGCCGTCCAGCACCAGCCCGCTGAGCTCGATATGTTCGGCCTGGTCGGCCATCATCAGGTGGCCGTTGCCGCCATAGACGATGCGGGTCGCGCCCGGGACGCCCGAAAGGCGCACGCGGGCAGGCAGCTTCAGGTTGGAGACAAGATAGGTCCCGGGCGGCAGAAACACCGGCGCATCGCGGTCGCTGGCGTCGCCGAGCATCTTGGCGAAGGCCTTGCTCTGGTCGTCCAGCGCGCCCGGCTGCAAGCCGATTTCGATTGCATTGATCGAGCCGCGCATCGTGGCCTTCTCGATGCCGGGCAGCATCTTCGCCGATGCCTTGCCGGCAAAGAGGCCGGCAGCGGCGAGGCCGGTGGTGCGGGCAAGCAGCGTTCGTCTGTTCAACATCGGCACAGGTCCTGGCGTTTCAACCGCTCCGTCGCAGGAATCGTGCCAAGGCCAGCTCGCAGGCAAACCGCTTGTGCAGTTGCCTGACCAAGCTTAAGTTCATGTTATGAGTAGAGCTTTCACCCGCGAGGAAGACAGCGAAAACGCCATTGCCGGTGTCGGCGAACGGCCGATCAGTCCGCACCGCAATTTGGTAACGGAGCGGGGACTCGCGATGATCGAAGAGAATCTCTCCGAATTGCGAGATCAAATGGCCAAGGCCGAAAGACGCGGCGATCGCGAGCGCCTCGCAATAGTGTCCCGCGACCTGCGCTACTGGACCGCGCGGCGCGAGAGCGCGGAGCTTTCGGTGCCGGAGTCCGGCAGCAATGTGGTCCGCTTCGGCATGGGCGTCACATTGGAAAACGGCGACGGCAAGAAGGTCCATTGGCGCATCGTCGGCGAGGACGAGGCCAACCCGTCGAAAGGCAGCATCTCCCATGTCTCGCCGATGGCGATGGCCCTGTTCGGCAAGAAGGTCGGCGAGGTCGTTGCCGTCAACGGCAAGGAGTGGGAGATCGTCAAGCTGTCGGACAAGGCCGAGAACTAGACCTTGAGCTTGACTGTACAGTCGCGGAAAAACGCCGCGGCTCCGATCTCATTTCACCTGCCGCGACATCCATCACGAATTCGTAGATCGTGCCGTTATCAGCTGTAAGGTGGTAGCCGTTGATGCAGCACCGGCAGCGACCATCGCCGTACGCTTGTTCCCGTCCACAAAGGCACGGTTCCTGGCGATGCCGAAGATGTAGGCTATCCAACCGCCAGCAATCGATCCATCAGCCTGTCCGCCGCTTGCGGGATGACGGTGCCCGGCGGGAAGATTTCGGCCGCTCCCGCCTTCAGCACCGCATCGTAGTCCTGTGGCGGGATGACGCCGCCGGCGACGATCAGGATGTCGCCATGGCCGAGCTTCCTCAGCGCCTCCTTGAGCTCGGGGATCAGCGTCAGATGTCCGGCCGCGAGCGAGGACGCGCCGATGATGTCGACATCATGCTGCACCGCCAGCTTTGCGATCTCCTCCGGCGTCTGGAACATCGGTCCGACGGTGACCTCGAAGCCGAGATCGGCAAAGGCGCTGGCGATCACCTTCTGGCCGCGATCATGGCCGTCCTGGCCCATCTTGGCGACCAGGATGCGCGGCTTTGCACCGAACTTCTTCTCGAAGGCTTCGAGCTTTTCCTTGAGCCGATCGACCGCCGGATTGTCGCCGAGCGCGTCGCGATAGACGCCGGAGATGGTCTGCACGGTGGCTGCATGGCGCCCGAACACCTTCTCCAGCGCCAGCGAGATCTCGCCGACGGTCGCATTGGCCCGCGCCGCGCGGATCGCGAATTCGAGCAGGTTCTCGCCGCTTTCAGCCGCGCGGGTGAGGGCGGTTAGCGCATCCTCCAGGGCCGCGACGTCGCGCGTGCCTTTGAGCCGCTGCAGCTTCGCCAATTGCCGGGCCTTGACCTCGGCATTATCGATCTTCAGCACATCGACCTCGATATCGGCTTCCGGGCGATGCGCATTGACGCCGACCAGCACCTGCTCGCCGGAATCGATGCGTGCCTGGGTGCGCGCCGCCGCTTCCTCGATGCGCAGCTTCGGAATGCCTTTCTCGATCGCCGCCGCCATGCCGCCGAGGTTTTCGACCTCCTCGATATGAGCCAGCGCGCGGGCCGCCAGATCATGCGTCAGCCGCTCGACATAGGCCGAGCCGCCCCACGGGTCGATCATGCGCGTGGTGCCGGATTCCTTTTGCAGGATGAGCTGCGTGTTGCGGGCAATGCGGGCCGAATGGTCGGTCGGCAGCGCCATCGCCTCGTCGAAGGAATTGGTGTGCAGCGACTGGGTATGTCCCTGCGTTGCCGCCATCGCCTCGATCATCGTGCGGGTGATGTTGTTGTAGGGATCCTGCGCCGTCAGCGACCAGCCCGACGTCTGGCAATGGGTGCGCAGCGACAGCGAGCGCTCGTCCTTCGGCGCAAAATTCTTCTTCATCAGGCTCGACCAGAGCAGCCGCGCGGCCCTGAGCTTGGCGACCTCCATGAAGAAGTTCATGCCGATCGCCCAGAAGAAGGAAAGGCGCGGCGCGAACCGGTCGATGTCGAGACCCGCGGCGACGCCGGCGCGCGCATATTCGATGCCGTCGGCGATCGTGTAGGCGAGCTCGAGGTCGGCCGTCGCGCCCGCCTCCTGCATATGATAGCCGGAGATCGAGATCGAATTGAATTTCGGCATGTGCCGCGAGGTATAGGCGAAGATGTCCGACACGATCCGCATCGAAGGCTTCGGCGGATAGATGTAGGTGTTGCGGACCATGAACTCCTTCAGAATGTCGTTCTGAATGGTCCCGGCAAGGTCCTTCTGCGCGACACCCTGTTCCTCCGCCGCCACGATATAGAGCGCCATGATCGGCAGCACGGCGCCGTTCATGGTCATCGACACCGTCATCTCGTTCAGCGGAATGCCGTCGAACAGCTGGCGCATGTCGAGGATGGAATCGATCGCCACGCCCGCCATGCCGACATCGCCGGCGACGCGCGGATGGTCGCTGTCATAGCCGCGATGGGTGGCGAGGTCGAAGGCGACCGACAGGCCCTTCTGGCCGGCAGCGAGGTTGCGCCGGTAGAAAGCGTTGGATTCCTCCGCCGTCGAGAAGCCGGCATATTGCCGGATCGTCCAGGGCTGCTGGACATACATGGTCGGGTAGGGGCCGCGCACGAAGGGCGGCAGGCCCGGATAGCTGTCGAGATTAGCCAGGCCCTTGAGGTCGCCCTGCGCGTAGAGGTGTTTCACGGCGATGCCTTCCGGCGTCATCCGCTGGCCCTTGAGCTCGAGCGGCGCGCGGCGCGGCGCCGACCAGCCGATCTGGCTGAAATCCGGGATCATGAGCCGGCTCCGATCGACTGATCGATGCGAACTGGAAACAGCGGCTCGCAGGTCGCCACGCCCTCTGTCAGCGCGGGCCGGCGTTCGGCTTTCAATGTCTCGACGGGGCGCTCGCTGCCGGTGCGGAACAAGGTGGTGCCGATGATGCCGCGTTCGCCGGCCCGATAGACGGCATTGCGCTTCGCGGCGGCCGTCTGCACACGGTTCTGGATATAGCCCTGCTGCAGGCTGTTGAGCACGCCGCCCTCGGCCTCGATGCGCTGGAATTCTTCCCAGGCCGCCGCGCAAAGACCGTCGGTCAGCGCCTCGACCGCTCCGGAGCCGCTGGCCGGATCGGCCACGTGATGGAGATGGCTCTCATGCGCCAGGATCAGCTGCGCGTTGCGGGCGACGCGGCGCGCAAAACCGGCCGGCAGTCCATGCGCGATGGTATGCGGCAGGATCGAGACGGAATCAGCGCCGCCGGTCGCCGCGGCAAAAGCGGCAATCGCGGTGCGCAGGATGTTGGTTTCCGGATCCGCCATCGCCATCATGCGATAGGAGGTCTCGGCGTGGACGTTCGCCGTCGAGGCCGGGATCGAGCAGGCTTCCTGGATCCGCGCCCAGAGCTTGCGCAACGCCCGCACCTTGGCCATCGACAGGAACTGGTCCTGGTCGACGCTGAGGGCAAAGCCGATATAGGGCGCGGCATAGACCAGCGGCTGGCGCGCCTTCTCGAACATCCTGAGATAGGACACGGCGGAAGCCATCATCGTGCCGAGCTCCTGCGCTTCGGTGGCGCCGGCATTGTGGAAGACGCGGCCGTCCGCTTCGAGCAGCACGCCGGGCACGCCCATCGAGAAGAAATGCGCCAGCGATTGCGGCATTGACTCCTGCAGCGCCTCGATCGAGGTGCGCAGCCGTCCGGTGCCGGCGAAGATCGCCGCCGGGTCGATGCCGAAGGAAAGGTTGAGCTTCGCCGGATCGGAGCGGCGCCGGGTCAGGAAGGCGAGCAGCCAATCCGCCACGGCGCGGCTCCACGGATGCGCATCGATGCGCACCTGGACCCGGTTGAGCGGCACGCCGTCGAGCACCGTTTCCAGCGCCTCCGCGGTTCTCGGCAGCCCGTAGCCGAACGCATTCGGCGCACCCTCGAAAACCAGCGACAGGCCGGTCGCGCCCTCGGCGATGTCCTGCAGCGCCTGGGCGCTGGCGCGGGCGAGATCGGGATCGTCGATGCGCTGGCTGACGATCCATGGCGACTTCGGATTGGTGCGCACCAGCGGCTCGGCTGTCGTCGAACGCTCGCTGAGCGGCTCGATGCGGATGCCGTCATCCGTGTGCGAAACAAGCTTCTCTTCGAAAGCGCCGCCGGCAAGCGCTTTTTCCGCCAGCGCCAGCCAGCGCCTGGCGTCCGGGTTGGGAAGGTCGACATCCCTAGTCAAGGCGCCGGCGCCCATCGCACTCCTCGTCTCTCGGCCGCATCAGCCACCAGTCTATGGTCCCCCGCCGCATATCACAATGCGACATCCGTCGCGGTTGTTCCGGCAGCCGCTAACCGATTGCCAAACATGCGCAAAATCCGCAAGCTCAGTAAGGTGATTTCGATGCCAGCGTCAAATTCGAATAGCGCCAAAATTGATGATGGGCATTGTCGCCCGCCGATCGCGTTACTATCCTCCATGAGACCGGGCGTTTTTTGGCGGAAGAGATTGCGGAGACCAGACATATGGCTGACCACAACAGCATCTTCATCGGCGCCAGCCGCAAGCCTGATGATTCCTACCAGCGCGCCGAGGAACTCCTGCTGCGCTACGGCAACCGCCACGGCCTGATTACCGGCGCCACAGGCACCGGCAAGACGGTCAGCCTGCAGGTCTTGGCCGAGGGCTTTTCAAATGCCGGCGTCCCGGTCTTCTGCGCCGACATCAAGGGCGACCTTTCCGGCATCGCCATGATGGGCGAGGCCAAGGATTTCCTGGTCAAGCGTGCAGAGCAGGTGAAGCTCGATCCCTATCAGTTTCAGGAATACCCGGTCATCTTCTGGGATCTGTTCGGCGAGCAGGGTCACCCGATCCGTGCCACCATCTCGGAAATGGGGCCGCTGCTTTTGTCGCGGCTGATGAACCTCACCGAAGCGCAGGAAGGTGTCATGAACATCGCCTTCCGCATCGCTGACGAAGAGGGCCTGCTGCTGCTTGATCTCAAAGATCTGCAGGCGCTGCTCGCCAACATCGCCGAGCGTGCCGACGAGCTCAGCGCACGCTACGGCAATGTCACCAAGCCTTCCGTCGGCGCCATCCAGCGCACGCTTCTGGTGCTTGAGCAGCAGGGCGCCGCGAACTTCTTCGGCGAGCCGGCGCTGCGCATCGCCGATTTGATGCGCACCACCCGCGACGGCCGCGGCGCGATCAGCGTTCTGGCCGCCGACAAGCTGATGATGAATCCCAGGCTCTACGCCACTTTCCTGCTATGGCTGATGTCGGAGCTGTTTGAGGAACTGCCCGAGGTCGGCGATCTCGAGCGGCCGAAGCTGGTCTTCTTTTTCGACGAGGCGCATCTTTTGTTCGAGGACGCGCCGAAGGTGCTGGTTGATCGCGTCGAGCAGGTGGTGCGGCTGATCCGCTCCAAGGGTGTCGGCGTCTATTTCGTCACCCAGAACCCGCTCGACATTCCGGAAAAGGTTTTGGCCCAGCTCGGCAACCGCGTGCAGCACGCGTTGCGCGCCTATACGCCGCGCGAGCAGCAGGCGGTGCGGACGGCGGCCGAAACCTTCCGGCCCAACCCGGATTTCGACTGCGCCACCGCGATCACCCAGCTCGCCACCGGCGAGGCGCTGGTCTCGATGCTGGAGGACAAGGGCGTGCCGGCCATGGTCCAGCGCACATTGATTCGTCCGCCGTCGTCGCGGCTCGGGCCGATCACACCCGACGAGCGCCGCAAGGTCCTTGCCGAGAGCCCGGTCGCTGGGCAGTACGATCAAGCGGTCGATCGCGACTCGGCCTTCGAGATACTGCAGAAGAAGACCAGGGAGGCGCAGGAAGCCGAAGCGCAGGCGCAGCAGGCGGGCACCGGCGGATCGCGCTGGACAATTCCGGGCTTCGACGATGTGTTGGGAGGGTCGGGCCGCCGGTCCTCCAACCGTCAGACAGTGGCGGAAGCCGCGATCAAGTCGGTGGTGCGTTCGGTGGGCTCTTCCGTCGGCCGCGCGATCGTGCGCGGGATACTAGGCAGCCTGGCGCGCGGGCGGTAGCGCCCAACTGAGGCGCGGCGATCAGAGGACAGGGCGCTTGGCTACGGCAAGGCCGATGCCCAGCGCGATCATCGCGCCGCCGGACGCCTCCCGGAGCCGACGTACCATGCCGGACCGGCCTGCCGCGCCATCGCTGATGCGGCCGGCCGCGAAGGCGACCACGATATCGGCCAGCGTGTTGAGCGTCACCGACACGAAGCCGAGCACCATGAACTGCAAGGCGACGTGGCCGGCGCCGAGATCCACGAATTGCGGAATGAAGGCCAGGAAGAAGGCGGCCGTCTTCGGGTTCAGAGCCTCGACCAGCACCCCTTCGCGAAACGCTCGGCCAGCGCCGACCGCAGGCGTCGGCGCGCCACCTTCCAGCATTGCCTTTGCCTCGCGGCGGGCGGACTGGAAGGTGCGCAAGCCGAGCCAGACGAGGTAGACGGCGCCGATCAGCTTCAGCGCCGTAAAGAGTTCGGCGCTCGCGAGCACGAGGGCGGAAACGCCCAGGCTTCCGGCAAGCACATGAACCATGCCGCCCAGGCCCGTCCCGAAACTGGAGGCGATGCCTTCAGCGCGGCCTCCGGCCAGGGTGCGCGCGGCGACATAGAAGATGCCCGGTCCGGGCGTGATGGCGAGCAGCAGCGCCGCGGCGAAGTACAAGGCGAATTGTGTCAGGTCCGGCATGATCGGCTCGCTGGCAATTGGACTGGATCGTATCTCATGACGGGATGAGTCGGGCGACGTCGCGATCCGAAGGCCGGTCGCTCGCTGCTAGACCGGTGGCGACACCGGCGCGATCGGCCGCGTTGCGGTTCTGGCTCATCTTGCGCTTGCCTTGGAGCCGCGTGATCGGCATGCGCAAGCCGACAATGCCTTTGAGTTGCGCCTGGATGAAATCCGGCGGCGCATCCGATACGGACCAAGGCGAGGGGCGTCCGCCTTCATGCAGATTGGTCAGGCGCGTAACGATCTCGAGCAGCCTGTCGGCATCCTCGAAGAATTCGATCGGCCCATAGGCATGAACGGCGAGGTAGTTCCAAGTCGGCACTACCTTTCCGGTCTCCTGCTTGGTCTGGTACCAGGCCGGCGTCACGTAGGCGTCGGGCCCCATGAAGATCGCCAGGCCATCGCCCAGAACCGGTGCGCGCCACTGCGGATTTGCCTTCGCAACATGGCCGTAGATCGTGCCATGCTCGCCCTCGCTCTCGTTGAGCAAAAGCGGCAATGGCGTCGCCTGCGGTCCTTCCGCCGTGGCGGTGACCAGCGTCGCCAGCCGTGCCGCGCGGATCGTCGCCATGAGGCTCTCCCTGTCGTCATCGCGGAAGGCGGGCGGAATGTACATGGCGGAAACTCCTTGCATTGCATTTAAAGATGCAGGAAAGCTGGCTTGCTTGGAACATCCAGTTTTGCAGGTTTTCGATGGTCCAGTTGGAGCAGGAAGGCGTGGCGCGCCGGATCATCGCGGCGATCAAGGCGCAGATCCACAGCGGCGTTTACCGGCCCGGCGATCGGCTGCCGTCATCGCGGGCCTTTGCCGCCGAATGGGGCGCGTCGCGAACCACGGTGACGGCGGCCTACAACCAGCTCGACGCCGAAGGCTATCTGATCATTCGGCAGGGCGCGCGTGCCATTGTGGCTCCGGGACTGGAGAGGCCGTCAGGGGCGGCTTCCATCGCGGCTGCCTCGCCACGCAACCTCTCGACGTTCGCGCGCAGGCTGCTGGCTCTGCCTTCGCCGGTGGAACAGCAGCCGGCCAAGGTTGCGGATTTCCGCTATGGCGACCTGTCCGGGGCGGACTTCCCGGTCCTGGCTTGGCGACGGGCCTCGAACAAAGCCATTCTGCGGCGCGGCGCGCGGCTGCGCTATGGCGACCCGCAGGGATCGCTTGTTCTTCGCAGCGCCCTGCAAACCTATCTCTGGCGCGCACGCGGCATCAGCTGCGCGCCAGACCAGATCGCCGTCGTCAACGGCTCCCAGCAGGGGCTCGACCTCTGCGCGCGGCTGCTGCTCGACCCCGGCGATCCGTTCGTGATCGAGAATCCGGGCTATCTGCTGGCCCGCCATGCCTTCACGGCTGCGGGCGGCGTCGCCGTGCCAGTTGCGGTCGACGCTGACGGGATAAGGACGGATGCGCTGCCGCCGGCCCGTCTGGCTTACGTCACGCCATCGCACCAGTTTCCGCTCGGCGGCGTGCTTTCGGCGACGCGGCGGCATTCCCTCCTGGCCTGGGCCACGGCATCAGGCGCCTATGTCGTCGAAGACGACTACGACGGCGAATACCGCCACGACATAGCCCCCATCCCGCCTCTGCAGACGCTCGATCCAGGCTCGGTCATCTATGTCGGCACGCTGTCCAAAACACTCTCGCCCACCTTGCGGCTCGGTTATCTCGTCGTCCCCGCCGGCCTGCGTCGGGCCTTCAGCGAGGCAAAGCGCCTGACCGACCGGCATGCTCCGATGCTGGAGCAGGATGTGTTGGCCGACCTGCTGACGAGCGGCGCTTACGAGCGCCACGTCCGCAGCATCCGCAGGAAAAATGCCGAGCGCCGAGAGGTCCTGCTGCGGGCGCTGGCCGATCATATCGGGCCAAAGGTGACTGTTGCTGGGGCCGACACGGGCCTGCACCTCGTGGCCTGGTTGAACGGCATCGATCCTGGATGCGAGCCGGCGATCGTCGCCGACGCACGTGCTGCGGGGATCGGCCTCTATCCGGTATCGCCGCTCTATGATCCGGCCGAGCCGCGGCCCGAAACGACGGGCTTCATCATGGGATATGCTGGTCTCGACGCGGAGGCGTTGCGACGCGGCGTTGCGGTGCTGGCGGACATCCTCGCCAGGCACCGCTGACGAACGCCGGATCAAAAGACCTCGTTGCTCTCCTGCGGCACCGGCCCCAGCAGGACAGAGTCGTCCGGCACGCCGTTGTCGATCGGAATGGCCCGGCGTTCGGGCATATCGGCCATCGGCTGGCCGACATCTGCTGTGACCACGACCGGCGTCTTGTTGGGCACGCGGTCATAGAGGTCGATGATGTCCTGATTGATCAGGCGCACGCAGCCCGACGAGACCGACTTGCCGATCGACCACCATTCCGGCGACCCGTGCAGACGATAGAGCGTGTCCTGGTTGCCTTTGAAGAGGTAGAGCGCACGCGCCCCGAGCGGGTTCTTGAGCCCGCCGGGCATACCGCCGTTCTTGGCGCTGTATTCCGTCAGTTCCGGCTGGCGGGCGACCATCTCGTCCGGCGGCGTCCATTTCGGCCACTTCTGCTTCCATTGCACGACCGCATCGCCCGACCATTCGAAGCCGGCGCGGCCGAGACCGACGCCGTAGCGGATCGCCTGGCCACCCTCACGCACCAGATAGAGGAAGTGGTTGGTGGTATCGACGACGATGGTGCCCGGGCGCTGTCCGGTCGGATCGGGAACGATCTGGCGCAAATATCTGTGGTCGATCTTGTTTACCGGGATGGCCGGCAGGTCGAAGCCGTTGTCGGACATCGGCCCATACATGGTGGCGTAGTCGCCGAGCGGCGGCTCGACAGAGGCCGGCGGTGGCGGCTGCACGGCTGCCGGGCGAGGACCGGTGGTCGAGCAGGCGGAAACCGCCGAAGCAGCTCCAAGAGCCGTGAGATTGAGGAAGCCACGGCGGCTGATGCGGAAGGAAGCGTCTGACATGGTTGCCTTTTCTAGGTCTTAATCGCAAGAATGCATGAATCCGCGGGCCGGCCGCCGGCAGCTGTTAACAGTCGGCGGTGATAGGCGGTTCCAATTCTGGCCTCAGGGTGGACAAACAAAGGCGAAGCTGTGACTGCGACACATCTGTTGCACTGCAGCAACAGCACCCTCAAACCCCTGCCAGAAGGCCTTCGAGCGAGGGCAGGATCAGCCCCGGCGGAAAGTCCCGGTATTCGTCGGGCTGATTGGCGCGATTGATCCAGACGGTGCGGAAGCCGAACCTGGCGGCGCCCGCGACGTCCCAGCGGTTGGAGGACTGGAACGACACCGCCCCCGGATAGAGCCGCCAGCCGGTGACCACCATGTCGTAGACCGAAGGATCGGTCTTGAAGCGCTTGATCTCGTCAACCGAGAAGACGTCGTCGAGGATCTGGTCGAGGGCGGCCGATTTCACCGCCGCCCGCAGCATTTCCGGCGACCCGTTGGACAGGATCGCGAGCTTCGCTCCCGCTGCTTTCAGCGCCTTCAATACCGTCGGCACTTCCGGATAGCAGTCGAGCCGCCAATAGGCTTCCAGCAGCCTTGCCCTGAGCGCCGGATCGGCCGACGGCACCTTGCGCAGCGCGAAGTCCAGCGCCTGCTCGGTCAGTTGCCAGAAATCGGCATAGGCGCCCATCAGCGTCCGCACCCAGGAGTATTCGAGCTGCTTGGCGCGCCAGATTTCGGAGAGAAGCTGGCCGTCCGGCCCGATCTCGCCGGCATGGCGGCGTACCGCGGCGTGCACGTCGAACAACGTGCCATAGGCGTCGAAGACATAGGCTGCATGATGCATAGGAAGAGTTTTGCGGCGCCCGGCCTTGCCGCGCAAGCGCTGATTGCGGTTAATGCATGTCGCCCAAAAGTGGGCAGCGGTTTTCGGAAAGGATCGCATAACACAAAAACCCAACACACATGGCCCATCCCTTTCCGTGCGCCGTGCTTTAAGTGCCTCTGGCCTCAAGGATTTTTTCCGATGTCGGTTGACGCCGGCCGTCAAAGCATCGTCCTATGGCGGCCGGAACTCATCCATACGGACGGCAAACGATGACACTGGCGGCGGCGGCGCAGTCCGCGACATGGACCTATGTGGACGGCGACTGGTACGAGGGCAATGTCGCCATTCTGGGACCGCGCAGCCACGCCATGTGGCTGGGCACCAGCGTCTTCGACGGCGCCCGCTGGTTCGAAGGCGTGGCGCCCGATCTCGATCGTCACGCGGCGCGCGTCAACGCCTCGGCGATCGCGCTCGGCCTGAAGCCTTCCATGACGACGGAGCTAATCGTCGGGCTGACCTGGGACGGCCTGAAGAAATTCGACGGCAAGACCGCCGTCTATATCAGGCCGATGTACTGGGCCGAGCATGGCGGCTATATGGGCGTGCCGGCCGACCCGTCCTCGACCCGCTTCTGTCTCTGCCTTTACGAGTCACCGATGATTCCGCCTTCGGGCTTTTCGATCGGCGTCTCGCCGTTCCGGCGGCCGACCATCGAGACCATGCCGACCAACGCCAAGGCCGGCTGCCTTTATCCCAACAATGGCCGCGCCATCCTCGAGGCCAAGATGCGCGGCTTCGACAACGCGCTGGTGCTCGATATGCTGGGCAATGTCGCCGAGACCGGCACCTCCAACATCTTCCTGGTCAAGGACGGCCATGTGATGACGCCTGCCGCGAACGGCACCTTCCTTTCCGGCATCACCCGCTCGCGCACGATCAACCTGCTCGGCGACTATGGTTTCAGGACCACCGAGAAGACGCTGTCGATCCGCGATTTCCTCGAGGCGGACGAGATCTTCTCGACCGGCAACCATTCCAAGGTGGTGCCAATCACGCGCATCGAGGACCGCAGCCTTCAGCCTGGACCGGTCGCCAAGAAGGCGCGCGAGCTCTATTGGGATTGGGCGCATTCGACTTCCGCCGCCTGAGCGGATAAAAAGGCGATTGGCGCTTCGTTCCGGAGTTGTCCCAACCCATTCCAGACCTATCTTAGTCCGGTAGTTTCACCGGACTTTTCCTGAGGGAGTACCATCCATGGCTTTTGAGTTGCCCGCTTTGCCCTACGACTACGAGGCCTTGCAGCCTTACATGTCGAAGGAGACGCTGGAGTATCACCACGACAAGCACCACAAAGCCTATGTCGACAACGGCAACAAGCTGGCCGCCGAGGCTGGAATGGGCGACCTGTCGGTCGAAGAGGTCGTGAAACAGTCCTTCGGCAAGAATGCCGGGCTCTTCAACAATGCCGCCCAGCACTACAACCATATCCATTTCTGGAAATGGATGAAGAAGGGCGGCGGCGGCAACAAGCTGCCGGGCGCGCTGCAGAAGGCCGTCGATGCCGATCTCGGCGGCTACGACAAGTTCAAGGCGGACTTCGTCGCCGCCGGCACCACCCAGTTCGGCTCCGGCTGGGCCTGGCTTTCGGTCAAGGACGGCAAGCTCACGATCTCGAAGACCCCCAATGGCGAGAACCCGCTGGTCCATGGCGCTTCGCCGATCCTCGGCGTCGACGTGTGGGAGCACTCCTATTACATCGACTACCGCAACGCGCGGCCGAAATATCTCGAAGCATTCGTCGACAGCCTGATCAACTGGGATTATGTCCTGGAACTCTACGAGAAGGCGAAAGGCTGACCATCTCGACAAAAGCCCCGGCATGACCGGGGCTTTTCTTTTGCCGGCGCAGGAGGGCAATTCCAGTCAAGAAAATCGTTGCGGCGCGGAGGGAATAATTCCACTGCAACGCCCGTTAACGTCTAGTCGCGAACTCTCTTCACCATGGAGCCAATTGAATGAGAAAGCTTGTCATCGCCATCTCTTTGCTCGCTTTTGCCGGTTCGGCCGCTTATGCCGACCCGATCAAGGATCGCCAGGCCCTGATGAAGGAACGCGGCAAGCTCGCCGGCCAGTTGTCCAAGGTCGTCAAAGGCGAGGAGGCTTTCGACGCCGCCGCTGTGCTGACGGCGCTAAAGGCGTTGGAGGCGAACGCCGAAAAATTCGATGCCGAGAAACTTTTCCCGGCCGGCAGCGACAAGGGCGACACCACGGCGGCGCCGAAGATCTGGGAAGACATGCCGGGCTTCAAGGCGGCCGGGGACAAGTTCCTGGCCGACGTCAAGGCGGCAGTGGCTTCGCCGCCGGCCGATGTCGATGCGCTCAAGGCGCAGCTCAACACCATCGGCGGCGACTGCGGCGCCTGTCATGAGACCTACAGGATCAAGAAGGGCTGATCGCCTGATATGGCGTGGCTGAAGAAGCTCGTCGGCGCCGTCATCGTGCTGGGCGGCGCCGGCGCGGTCGCCGGCTGGGCGTTGTCAGCGCCCGTTAGGCTTGATGCCGCGGCCGTCGCGCAGCTTAGCCCCGGTGATGCTGCGAAAGGCAAGCGCATCTTCTTTGCCGGCGGCTGCACATCCTGCCACGCCAAACCGGGGTCCAAGGGTGATGCCCGCCTAGAGCTTGCCGGCGGGCTGGAGCTGAAGACGCCGTTCGGTACCTTCGTACCGCCCAACATCTCACAGGATCAAAAGGACGGCATCGGCGCCTGGAGCGAGGAGGACTTCGCCAATGCGATGCTGAAAGGCGTTTCGCCCTCCGGCGAGCATTTTTATCCGGCCTTCCCTTATGCCTCTTATGCTCGCATGAAGCCGGCCGATATCGCCGACCTCTATGCTTTTATGAAGACGCTGCCGGCGGTCGCCGGCAAGGCGCCCGGCCACAAACTCTCCTTCCCCTTCAACATCCGTCGCGGCATTGGTCTTTGGAAGCGGCTCTATGTCAGCCCTGAACCGGTCATTGCCTTGCCCGGGGGCGCGCCCGACAAGGTGCTGGCCGGCCGCTATCTGGTCGAGGGCCCCGGGCATTGCGGCGAATGCCACACGCCGCGCGACTTTGCCGGCGGCGTCAAGAAGGCCGAATGGTTGGCGGGAGCCGTGGCCGCCGAGGGCTCGGGCGTGGTGCCCAATATCACCCCGCAGGGCGGCACGAAGGACTGGTCGGAGGCCGACATCGCCAACTATCTCGAAACCGGCTTCACGCCGGATTTCGATTCCGTCGGCGGTGCCATGGTCGACGTGCAGCGCAACATAGCTCAGTTGACGGCCGATGACCGCGCCGCGATCGCGGCCTATCTGAAGGCCGTCCCGCCGCATCCCAACGGCTATCCGGCGCGCAAGCCGGCGAACTGACCGATGCATATCGGCTGCGCGACACCATCGATGCGATCTGCCTGTGATGTCTCAAGTCCATATTAGTTGACTTTAATAGTCATGTATCATACGCGCTTCGGCCAGTTTCCAGGCGGACCGAAGCCTTGCCCATGCACTCTCTCGACCTTGTGTCTGAATTCGCCTGTGGCGAGCAGCGCGCAGCACTTCTCTTCGCCGACGGGCGCAGCCTGTCTTATGCGGAGCTTGACGACCTTGCGCAGCACTTCGCCACGCGGCTGGGGGATGAGGGAAAGCAGCTCGTGGCTATCTCAGCGGAACCCTCCGAGCATGCGGTCGTCGCCTATCTTGGAGCCCTGCGGGCGGGTCATGCGGTGGCCATGCTGCCGCCTTGCGACAAAAGGGTCTGGGACGATTTCCTGGCGGCCTTCCAGCCGGATTTCACCTATCGCCGAGCCGATGGCCGCTGGCGTCTCGTGAAGGAAGCCTGGCCCGCGAGAAACATTGAGCCGCTGCATCCCGATCTCGCGCTGCTGATGATGACGTCCGGCAGCTCGGGCGCCGCCAAGGCGGTCAGGCTCTCCTATGCCAATCTCGAAGCCAATGCGCGCGCGATCACGACCTATCTCGAACTCTCGTCCGCCGACAGGGCCGCTCTCATGCTGCCGCTGCACTATTCCTACGGACTGTCGGTTCTCAATTCGCATCTGATTGCCGGCGGCAGCATCCTCTTCCCCGGTGTTTCCGCGATGGACGGCGATTTCCTCCAGATAATCGCCGACGGTGGCTGCACCAATCTGTCCGGCGTCCCGTATTCCTACGAACTCCTGGAACGGATGCGTTTCCGCGACGCTAAGCTCAAGGGTTTGCGCATGATGACGGTGGCGGGTGGACAGCTCAGCCCCGACGTCATCCGCCTGTACAGGGATCATTTGCGCGCCGTGGGCGGGCGTTTCTTCGTCATGTATGGTCAAACCGAGGCGACGGCGCGTATCGCTTTCGTGCCGCCGGAGAGCCTCTCCGACCGGGAGGAGCGGATCGGCGTCGCGATCCCAGGCGGCAGCCTCGGCCTTGTCGACGACAGGGGGGAGCCGGTCAGCCGCTCGGGCATCCCTGGAGAACTTGTCTATCGCGGCCCGAACGTCATGATGGGTTACGCCGAGCAGCGTTGTGATCTGGCGCGCGGGGCTGAGGTCGAGATCCTGAACACCGGCGATATTGCCGTCCAGGACGAGCAAGGTTTCTTCCGCATCGTCGGGCGCAAGAGCCGCTTTGCCAAGATTGCCGGCCTCAGGATCGGCTTCGATATCATGGAGCGGGCCCTGGAGCGGGCGGGCATTGCGGCCGCGGTGCTCGGCGACGATCGAGGCCTAGAAGCCTATGTGACCGGCGTCGGCTCGGCAGGCAGGGCACAGCGTATCCTGGCCGAAGTCAGCCGCTTGCCCGCCAATCTGGTTCGAGTTTCGACGCGCGGCGACTTTCCCAGGCTAGCCTCGGGCAAGATCGACTATAGCTGCCTGCAACGCGAGATGTTGCTGGGACGGGCGGAAATCCGCTCCGAACGTGGCGGCGTGCCCGGAGCCTATGCCCGCGTGTTCTATCCGCTTCCGGTCGGCCGCGCTGACAGTTTTGTCTCGCTCGGCGGAGATTCTCTTCGCTTTTTGCAATTGGCTCTGGAACTCGAACCGCTCGGCTTGGAACTGCCGGACGGCTGGGAACGACTAAGCCTTGGAGACCTGACAAATCTTCATTCGGCGAAACGGTCTTTCATGCCGGACCAGGCAAACGAGACGCCTGTCGATATCGTGCTGAGGGCCTTCGCCATCCTGCTGGTGGTCGTGCATCACGAGACGCTGTGGCCTATCCCAGGCGGCTCCGGCATCATGATGCTGCTTGTCGGCTACAGCCTTGCGCGGTTTCAGTCGGTCCATTTGCTTGCCGGTCGGATCCGGTACGCGCTGAAACCTGCGATCGGCGTCCTGATCCCTTATTTTCTCATAGTCGCCGCTTACTCCCTCGCCTGGCAGGCGGCGCCCTGGGCCTCGATGACCCTTACCGGCAACTTCGGCTATGCCGAACCGGAGCGTCACGAGATGATCCCGTATCTCTACTGGTTCATCGAGGCCTATGCGCAGACGCTGTTGGTCTTCGCCCTCGCCTTTGCCGTTCCGGTTCTACGCAAGCTCGCCCAGGCTCGACCCTTTGCCTTCTCGATCGGACTATTGGCGTTTGCCACCGCTGCGCGCTTTGCAGTCCCATTGTTCGTGGACTTAGGCAGCCGCCAGATCTTCGCGATCTACTGGGTCTTCCACCTTGCGGTCTTCGGCTGGTGCGCCGGTTTGGCCGACACTCCCGCCAGAAAACTCCTCGTGACCGCATTTGCCACTGCCGTATTGGGGTATCTAGCCTTTTGGGAGTCGGTCTGGCTGGGGACGACGGTCAAGTATTTGACGATCTTCGCGGCGCTCTCGGCTCTTCTTTACCTGCCGCGTGTTCGCCTGCCTGGTGGGGTGGGGCGGGCGGTTACGCAGGTCGCCGTCGCGGCTTTCCCGATCTACTTGGTCCATCGCTTCGTCCCGGAGCTTTTGATGGCACCTGTCGCAGGCTGGCTCCCGGCTCCAGGCTTCCAACTGCTTGCGATCGCCGGCGGCGTCGCTTTAGGCGTCATCGCCGGCAAAGCCTTGGCCGCCATCCGACACCTGCGCGGCAGATTGGCCATGGAGCGCTTGCCGGAATTGCTCTCGGCGTGAGACGCTTCGATCACGGTCGCTCCGATTACGCGTGGCGGTCGCCCAAAAAATCGAAGCCGTTTTCGAAGAAGTGGTTGTAGTCGCAGGTCAGTTCCTCGCCGGGCGCGATGTCGCGCAGCGCGTAGGTTTCCTCCGGCGAGGAGACGTCGCAGTTCGGCTCGTCGGCATGGTTCATGTAGCGCGCATCGTCCGCCTCGAAGACGATATAATTCCGGTCGCGCCTGTCCGGATAGGAGTACCGATCGAGGTAGGACTTCACCGGGCCGCTTTCGTTCTCATAAGTGTCGACCGAAATGCGGCGGTCGAATCTTGGATCGAGCTTCCAAATCAACGTGCCCTTTGGAATGCGGTGTTTGGCGAAGACACCGATGCCCTGGATGGGCGATTTGTCGAGATAGACGTCGACGAGCAGCATGACGAACCCTGCGAATGACGGATGGCGCGGCCCGAACCGGCCGCGACCAAAAACGAGGCGCATTGCGTAGCGCGAGGTGCTCGCGATTGCGAGGGAAAAATCAGGCCTTGCCGGTCACTTTCAACGCAAAGGCGTAGATATACGCGATCTCCTCCAGGCGCGAGAACCGGCCCGAGGCGCCGGCATGGCCGGACTCCATGTTGATCTTGAACAGCACCGGCTTGTCGCCCGCCTTGCGGTCGCGCAGCCGCGCCACCCATTTGGCCGGCTCCCAATAGGTGACGCGCGGGTCGGTCAGACCTGCCAGCGCCAGGATCGGCGGATAGTCGAGCGCCGCGACATTGTCGTAGGGCGAATAGGCAGCGATCGTCGCGTAGTCCTCGGCCGAGGCGATCGGATTGCCCCATTCGGGCCATTCCGGCGGCGTCAGCGGCAGGCTGGCGTCGAGCATGGTGGTGAGCACGTCGACGAACGGCACCTCGGCGACGATGCCGCCGAAGCTTTCGGGTGCCATGTTGGCGATCGCCCCCATCAGCATGCCGCCGGCCGAGCCGCCCTGCGCGACGATGCGATCGTGCGACGTGTAGCGCTCGGCCACGAGATGGCGCGCTGAGGCGATGAAATCGGTGAAGGTGTTCATCTTGTGCCGACGCTTGCCGTCGTCATACCAGCCGTAGCCCTTGTCCTTGCCGCCGCGCACATGGGCAATGGCGTAGACGAAGCCGCGGTCGACCAGCGACAGGCAATTGGTGTTGAAGGCGGCAGGAACCGTGATGCCATAGGAGCCATAGCCGTAGAGCAGGCAGGGCGCCGAGCCATCAAGCGGCGTGTCGCGATGGTGGATCAGCGAGATCGGCACCAACTCGCCGTCGGCAGCCGGCGCCATCAGCCGGCGCGTGACATAATGCTCCGGATCGTGGCCCGATGGCACCTCCTGCGTCTTCAAGAGAACGCGCTCGCGGCTGCGCATGTTGTAGTCGAATACCTGTGCCGGTGTCGTCATCGACGAATAGGTGAAGCGCATGACTTCGGTGTCGTATTCGTAGGAGCCGGAAAGGCCGAGCGAGAAGGCCTCCTCGTCGAAGGAAATGAGGTGCTCCTCGCCGTTTGCCCGATCGCGCACGACGATGCGCGGCAGGCCCTCCTTGCGTTCCAGCCTGACCATGTGGTGCCTGAATCCGAGCACCGACAGGATCAGCCGGCCGGGCTCGTGCGGCACCAGTTCCTTCCAGTTGGCCTGCACCGGATCTTCGACCGGCGCGGTCATGATCTTGAAGTCCTTGGCGCCGTCGGCATTGGTGAGGATGAAAAAGACGTCACCACCTTCCTCCAGGTCATATTGCAGGCCGGTCTCGCGCGCTGCCACCAGCTTCGGCTCGGCGAACGGCTCGTCGGCGCGCAGAAGCCGGTATTCGGAGGTTTCATGATCGTTGATGCCGATCATGATCCAGTCGTTGGAACGCGTGCCGCTGACATCCATGAAGAAGCCGGCATCCGTCTCTTCGTAAATCAGCCGGTCGTTGTCCGGACTGTCGCCAAGCGCGTGGAAGAACACTTTTGACGGGCGGTGGCTGTCGTCGAGGCGGGTGTAGAAAAAGCCGTCGTCTCCGGCATTCCACACGCCGCCGCCACCTGTATCCGGGATCTGATCGGTGAGTTCCTTGCCGCTGGCGATGTCCCGCACGCGCAGCGCGAAGAACTCCGAGCCCTTGTCGTCGAAAGCCCAGAGCAGCTTGCGATGGTCGGCCGAATGGTCGAATCCGCCAAGACGGAAATAGGGCTTGCCTTCGGCTTCCGCATCGCCGTCGAGCAGGATCTCTTCAATGCCGCCATCGCGCGGCGTGCGGAAGTAGCGCGGTTGCTCGCCGCCGAGCTTGAACGACGAGCCATAGGCGTAGGGACCGTCCTTCATCGGCACGGTGGAGTCGTCCTCCTTGATGCGCCCCTTCATCTCGGCGAACAGCTGGCGGCGCAGCTCGGCCGTGTCGGCCATCAGCGTTGCCTGGTAGGCATTCTCGGCCTCGAGATGAGCGCGGATCGCGCCGTCGAGCAGTGCAGGGTCCCTGAACATCGCCTGCCAGTTGGCGGCCCGCATCCAGGCGTAGTCATCGGTGCGGGTGATGCCGTGATGAACGTCGAAGATGGGGCGTTTCTCGGGCCGCGGCGGGATGGCGGTCGGGAAGACGGAGGTTCTGGTCATTGCGTCTCGCTATGGAATTGCCTGAAATTTGCTTGAATGGCGAATGAACGCGTCGCTCAGCAGCGGTTCAAAGGGCGGGGTTTAAGGTGGTCTACACAAGGTAAGTCGAAAGGGGAAAAGATGAAATCCTATGTTCGAGCCGCCGTGGCTTTTGCTGTCGCTTCGGCGGTCCTGGCCTTTTCCGGCCAGTCTCATGCAACCGTGTTCGCGGCCTGGCAAGTGGCTGGCGTGCCGTTCGGCGACACGCTCAACGCGCGCAAGTATCCGTCAAACACATCGCAAAGACAGGCGGCCTATCCGAATGGCACTGTCTTGCAGATGACCGGCCGTTGCACGGGCGGGATAGATCTGCTCGACATTGCCGGCCAACCGCACTGGAAGCAGCGGCAGGCGATCCGCTACCGCTGGTGCGAGGTCTGGCACGATCCGGCGCAGAACGGTGATTTTGTTACCGGCTGGGTCTACGGCAAGTACATCAAACCCCACTGAGAGGTTCGTCGAGGCGACTTGGCTGTTTGACGCGAGGATGAATGTCCGCGCCATGATCCATAGGATTCTTCGCCCACCGGGCGGCCAAACATTAGTTTAGCCAAGCATAAAGAACCTGTTTTGACGCGACCAGAGGTGTAAAAGCGTGCTTGGCGCCACGTCAGGCTGCACTGGTCCGGCCAAAAAAATCTCGCTAAGTTACACGGCACACGAATTTTTGAAGCTGAACGGGCAATATTTGATGAATATCGCCGAATATAATTCAATAGGTGAATTGACTTACTTGCAGCACAGGGTCATTAAGATGACGCGACGCGAATCGCAGGGCTTGCCTGCATGAATTTCGCGCGATGCCCGATCCAGAAAAAGGGCGCAGTCTAGAAAACAAACTCTCGTTGGGGCCTGAGCACAATGGATATCGTCGAAACACCTTCAAGGAATGGGGACGCGCTAATCGAGCTGACTGCCGATGTCGTCGCGGCCTATGTCAGCAACAACCCGGTGCCGGTCGGCGAACTGCCGAACCTGATTGCCGACGTCCATGCCGCGCTCGGCCGCGTCGGCGGCACGACGGAGCTGCCTTCGGCCGAGAAGCAGAAGCCGGCCGTCAACCCGAAGCGCTCCGTGCATGACGACTACATCGTCTGTCTCGAAGACGGCAAGAAGTTCAAGTCGCTGAAGCGCCACCTTATGACGCATTACAATCTGACCCCGGAAGAATACCGCGAGAAGTGGGGCCTGGACGCCAACTATCCGATGGTTGCTCCCAACTACGCAGCCGCTCGTTCGCAGTTGGCCAAGAAGATGGGCCTCGGCCGCAAGCCCAAAGGTCGCCGGTAGCAGCTTCCGCAAGTCGGCAAAAGCGACGGCGCCCGCGGGGCGCCGTTTTGCTTTTGAGGTATTTCAGGGATGTCTTGCTGCGAACGGGTGAACCCGCCGCAGTGCGGCTTGTTGCCGGGCTTGGGGCAGAGTCAGGCGGTTTGCTTCAAGGCGGCTTCGGCGTCGCGCTTGATGCGCTTGACCATTGAGCGAAGGCCGTTGGCGCGCTGTGGCGACAGATGCTCATCGAGGCCGAGCTCTTTCAGCGTCACTTCCGCATCGGTGTTCTGGATTTCACTGGCCGGCCGGCCCGAGAACAGCGCCAGCATGATGGCGACAAGGCCGCGCACGATGTGGGCGTCGGAATCGCCGCGAAAGCTGACCACCGGATCGACGCCTTCTCCCTGCTCGGTGGTCAGCCACACCTGGCTGACGCAGCCCGGCACCTTGTTGGCCGGTGTGCGTTCCGCCTCGGGAAACGGAGGCAGCGCCTCGCCGAGCTCGATCACATAGCGGTAGCGGTCCTCCCACTCGTCGAGCAGGGAGAAATCGTCGCGGATCGTTTCGATCGAGGTCGTCATTGCCCGCATATAGTGACCCGGCGCCGCCACGTCACGGAAAAAGAAAGACGCCGCGGGCGTCGAGAGGCCGGGCGGGCCCGCGGCGTTAGAGCATTTCCAGAAAAAGGAATCTCAGTTCTTCGCCGTCAGCATCACCGGGATGTTGACTTTGGCGGGCAGGACGATGTCCTCGGCGACGCTGCCGGTGGTCTCGCCAGACGTCTCCGCTACCTTCGCAGCGGGCGCGGCCGTCTTTTCCGACTGCTGGTCATCAAGCATGGCGGCAGCGATCTTGGCTGTCTCCTTGGCGCGCACGGTGATGGTGTGCATGGCCGATTTGCCGGTCTCGCAAACATCCGGCTTGCGCTCGCAGATGCCGGCAATGTCGCCGACCGCCTCGCGCGCCGCAAACAGCGCCTGGATCGGCCCGACCGCCTCGCGGCCATCCTCGTCGGGGCCGACGCTGAGCGGCAGCGCCAAGAGCACCAGCGAAAACCAGAAAGCCATCCTGATCAGAAAGCCCATCTCGATGCCTCGTCGTGATCGGATCATGCATCCATCGGCATGACCTCTTTTTATGGACATGACAATGGCACGAAGGCGCGAAGCGTGGCTTGCGCCGAAGCCGCGAATTTTCTTCAAATTTTAGATAAAGTCGAAAGGATTGGTTTCGCAATTGATCTAACTCAAATCTGATCGACTGTATTAATTTTGAAACAACCATCTATGTGGCTGTTTCAAAAGAACAATTCTGGAAAGGGCGAGCATCGGCACTGGGTTTTCGGGAGGCTCGGCGAGGCGGGCTGTGGCTAACGCTCCATTTACCATGGCGGCAGATCGACGGGCTTTGGGGTCCCGGCGTCCCGATATTTGCCGCGGGCAGGGCGCTCGCCTTCCCTGCCTTATCCATTCCTTAAACGCTGGATGCGACTTTCAATCCAATCAAGAGTCACCTGCAGAAGCAGGGCAATTCACGACCGGGTCCGAGTGCGTTGAGTTCGATTACGGCCAGATACGTTCCTCTGCCTGGCGCGGTTGCCGCCGGCTGCGAACGCATGGTTCATCCGACCGTCACGGACGAGGCTGAGCGCCAGCGCCAGCGCCGCTTCATCGGCGTCATGCTCGCTGCTCCCTTCCTCGCCGCGGGTGCGGCGGTGACGCTGGTCACCTCAAGCCTGGGTGCCGCCGTTACCGTGGCTGCGATCTTCGGCGCTTTCGGTCTGTGCTGGTTCGCAGCGCTTCTGGTTGCCGCCACCGGCCGCATGACGCTCGCCGGCCGTGCCTCGGTGGCGACGGGCGGCCTCGCGCTTGCCGGCGCAATTGCCGCGGCGGGTGGTCTGGCGTCGCCCGTCGCGCTGCTTGCCGTGGCTTTGCCGGTCGAGTCTTGGTGGATCGCCGGGTCGCGCCGCGCAGCAATTTCGGGCGCGCTGGCGGCATTCGGCGCCATCCTGCTGCAGCCTTTCGCAAACCAGTTCCTGCCGCTCGGCGAGGCCGCGATCGCCGGTTGGCACTGGCTGCTGCCGCTTGCCTGGGCGCTTACGCTCCTGCCGCGCGCGGCGGCCTTCGCCAATCCCGCCGATGCGCGTCAGGTTGAGCCTGCGGTGGACCGTCTCGAAGAGACGATCGATGCCGTCGTGCTGCGCGTCGGCCGCCAGGGCGAGGTACTCGACGCTTCGGCCAAGGCGCGTTCCATTCTGAAGCTGGCGCCGGAACTCCTGCTCGGTACCGGCTTGTTCGAGCGCGTCCATCTTTCCGATCGCGTCGCCTATCTCACCGCCCTCGCGGACATGCGCGACGGCGCGCCGAAGCGCCGGCTCGACCTGCGCATCCGCTTGCCGCGCGACGGTGGCGGCTCGGCCGACAATTTCCGCCCGTTCCGCCTTGAATTGCTGCGCGGCGCGCGGGAGCAGGACATCTTGACCTTCGTCCTTCGTGAGAACGACGAGGTCGCTGCGCTCCGCGAAGAGCTTGCCACGGCGAGGGAGGCTGCGGCTGCCGCCGAAGTGGCCAAGGGGCGTTTCCTGGCGGTGGTCAGCCACGAGCTGCGCACGCCGCTCAATGCCATCATCGGCTTCTCCGACATGCTGCTGCACGAGATGTTCGGCGCCTTCCGCGATCCGCGCCAGAAGGAATATGTCGCCCTGGTCAGGGAGTCCGGCCAGCATCTTTTGTCCGTCGTCACCTCGATCCTCGATGTCTCGCGCATAGAGGCAGGCGCCTATGCCACCGAGCTCGAGCCGTTCCGCTTCGCCGATGCGGCCGACATGTGCCGCTCGATGATGCGGCCGCTGGCGGAGGCCAAGAGCATCGCGCTCGGCGCCCAGATCGCGCCTGACGCCGGCGAGATCAATGCCGATCGCCGCGCCGTGCAGCAGATCTTGATCAATCTCGTTTCGAACGCCGTGAAGTTCACGCCTGACGGCGGCAGCGTGGTGATCGGCGCCAAGCGGGTCGGCTCGCGGCTGCATTTCTGGGTGAGCGACACCGGCATCGGCATCGCCGACGAGGATATGGCCAACCTCGGCAAGCCGTTCATGCAGATCCAGAACGACTATACGCGCCGCTTCGAGGGAACCGGGCTCGGCCTGTCGCTGGTCAAGGGGCTGGTGGCGCTGCATGAGGGCACGATGTCGATCGAGAGCGCCCCGGGCGAAGGCACGACGGTGACGATCAGCCTGCCGGTGAACGGACCGAAGCGGCGCTCGGGCGCGCCGGCCGACGTGCTGCCGGTGCCGATTGCAAAGCCGAAGGGGGATGCAAATGGGGACAGCAATGGCTCGCTCCGCAAGACGGCCTAAAGTGGTCGAACCCGAGCGTGGCTTGCTTGCCGAGAGCGCTGCGGCGGTTGGCCAGATGATCTCGCGCAACCCGGTTCTGGTCGGCGGCTCGACCGCCTTCCTGGTGACGCTATTCTACGTTTCGGCCAACGCGCTCTGGTACCAGCCTTTTCCACACACGAGCGCCTTCTTCGCCACCAGGAGCATCGAGAATTTCCCGCATGCCGTCTCGGATGAGCCGGAGACCACCATCAACATCGTGCGGCAGGCGCAGCCCACTCCCAAGCCCGATCCGGTCGTCCAGCAGGTGCAGGGCATATTGAAGGACCTCAATTTCTACGACGGCACCGTCGACGGCCTCACGGGCCCAGCCACGCGCAAGGCCATCCAGGCCTATCAGCTCAAGGTCGGGCTGCCCGCCTCCGGCGATATCGACGGCGCGCTGCTCGATCAGCTTGGCGCCAGGCAAACGACTGCGGCCATTCCGCATCCGGCCCCGAGACCGGCCGACAGGGCTGCGGCCCAGGCCGCCGGACCGGCGGCCATTCCGGTCTCCGCCCAGGCCAGCGGCGCAACGCAGGCCCCCGACGCCCGCATCGTCAAGATCCAGGCTGGCCTGAAGGCCTTCGGCAATGACGATATGCAGCTCGACGGCGTCGTAGGCGCCCGGACCAAGTCTGCGATCAAGGAGTTCCAGGCGCTGTTCGGCCTGCCCGAAACCGGTGAGCCGGACGAAGTGGTCTATGCCAAGATGCGCGAGATCGGCCTGACAAACTGAGGGCTGCCGGCTTTTCGGTTCCATTGCCGATGCTGTAAGGAACCGCGCATGCCATCCGGAACCCTGCCATGCGCGTGACTACCGATCTGTGGGTATCGGCCCTTCTGCGCCGTGTCTTCATCGCCGGCGGTTTTGCTGCCGTGGTCAAGCGCGGCGCGACCGAGGCTGGCGCCGTCTTCGTGTTGTCGCGCGGCCGGCTGGGCGAGGTGGCTCTGTACGGACCGGCGCCGCAAACGAGCTACGATTCGGCCAAGCCCGACGAGCGCTTCTTCACCTTGCTCGATTCTGGCGACGATAGCTCGGCATTCGATGCAAGGCTGGAAAAGGAAAAGAGATTCGATCCCGACATCTGGGTGGTCGAGATCGAGGCCGGCTCCGTTCCGGTCGAGGAGCTTGTGTCCGTGAAGGCGGAATAGAGGCGGCGGCCCGGCGTCCCGACCGGCCACGGAAACGCTGTGCACTTCCCTGGAATTGGGTCAGGACGCCTTGCGGCCGGCGGCCTTGTCATCGCTGTTCGATGCGTGGCGCCCTGTCTCGATGGCGTTGCCGCGGATCGCCCGAGACATCGTTTCGGCCTTCCAGGCCCGCACCATGTCGAGCGCTGCCTCGCGATGCAGCAGCCGATAGCGGTCGAGGAACAGACGGATTGCCTGGGGATGCGGGAACTCGCCGGGATAGATCGCGACCGCGATCAGGAAGGCCCTGTCTTCGCTGAGGTCGAGCGCCTTGAGTGCCGCAAGCAGCGCTGCGTAGCCCGATTGCTCGGTAATTGAGCGGGCCGCGGCAAAATCGATGTCGAGCGCATCGGCAAGCGCCGTCTGGAAGAAAGCAAGGTTGCCCGTCAGCGCCGTCTCGCGCAGCTTTAGATAAGTCGGCTGTCCGAGGAATGGGTTGACAGCGGCACTTTCGCCGGCGGGCCGCATCATCGAGCGCAGGCGTCGCCGCGCGCTTTCCTCAGACACGCCGGGATCCGGGCGGCTGTCTTCTGTTGCGGAAGCGGCCGGTTTCACCGGCGCGAGTTTCGTGACCGTCTCCGGCGGCCGCGTGTTGACCAGCGTCGGCTTCTCCAGCGCGCGGATCAGGTGGGCGATGGTTGCGTTGAGTTCCTTGCGGCGAGCGATTGCGCGCGCGTGCGGCAGGCCATGGCGGCCGATCAGCGCGATGAGGTCGATGTCGCTCAGCGCGGTCGAGCGGGTAAGCAGCGGCGCCGCGATCTCGACCGGCTCCTCGGCCAGCCGCCGCACCAACGCGGCCGGCGCATATTCGCATTCGGAAAGGGCGGCGGCGACGTAGCGGCGCGATTCGACCGAGACTTCATCGAACAGCGGCAGCGTCAGATCCTCGAGTTGGGCGATTTCGCGCCGCGACGGGCGCGTCAGCGAGCAGAAGGCCGACACGGCGGCGCGGAACAGCCTTTCGGCTTTTCCCGCTTCGGTCCGGATAGCGATGTGCCTGAAATCCGAAGAAGACACGGAGGATACGCCCGATACTCGACACAGACCCGGCCCCGCGCCTCCGGCCGGGCCGGTTTCGCGTCTCCAGGGAACAAACATCAAATTAGCCGCGATCCGTTAGCGCTCCGTTAACCCTCTGCCCGCCTTAATCGACTTTGGAGGCGTTGCGTTGTGCTCCGGTCAAACCGAGAGGAATACGCGAACCATGGGCATGGTCTTGTCTTTCGTGCCGCGAGCGGCACCCGTCAATCGAGTAACCCACGACACCGACACGGCAGCGGCTGTCATCATCTTCCCCGGCGTCCGCTATGAGCCACAGCCGCAGGTCGGCGCGGCGCGTCCGGACGGCCCGGACAAGCCTGGGTCGTCACGGCCACTAGTGCCGCATCACTGAGCTGACTCTTCAGTATTCCTGCAGCTCGCAGGCACTCTGTTCGAGAAAGCGCGACACGATCGGCTTCCAGCTATCGTCCGGCACGAAGGCGCGGACGACAAAGATTCCCTCTTCGATCGGCGCCTCGACAAAGATCGCGCCCTGCAAGTCCTCGGGAAGATCGCGCCGCACGTCGATCATCTGCGCCGGTGTCAGCACCACGGCATCGAGCTTTTCGCTGTTCGCATTGTGGTCGTTGAAGGAATAGATGTTATGGCCGCTGCGGTCATAGACCGAGGCCGACCAGAACGGCACGTTGCCGGGCGCCCGGATCCGCACCAGCCCGTCGGCGAGATTGAAGCGGCAGGCGGCCGCGTAGAACATGGGGTCGACCGACTTCACCACAGGTGCACCGCCGGCCTCCGCGTCCAGGCGCGTCATCTTGTAGAGGTCGGAGGCCATTGCCAGCCGCGACCAGGCATCGCGCTCGGAAAATTCCGGCACCAAAAACAGCACCGCGATATGCACGATGCCGGCGCCGAGCAGACCGAGGACCAGGGCGTGCAGCAGGCTACGCATGGCAGCCCGCCTTCAGAATGCGCGGCAGCGTCACGTCGGAAAGCCCGGTGCTGCTCGCGATCGGCGTGTCGTAGAAGGTCAGCACGAAATACATCCTGCCGAAGCCGGCCGTCAGCAGCCAGTTGCCCGGGGCAGGGCGGTCGCCGACGGAGATGACGACCGAATTGTCGGGCCGGCGTAGCACTTCGTAGGATTGCAGGGCCGCCTGTCTCGCCTTGCCGGTGTCGATGACGCCGAGCGACTGGTCGGCGGCATAAAGCGTCCAGAACCGGGCCGTCGGGTAGCCGCCTTCGATCGAATAGGCGCATTCCCGCTTCAGCGGCTGGCCGGCTGCGTCGCGCTCGGCGACGAAGGACAACCCTTCCGCCCGGCCGAGCGCCAGCACGCCCTCACGCGCCACGCGCGCCTTGGAATAGGGGTCGGAGCCTTCCGTGCCGATTTCAGGAAAAGCTGTCCATTGGCCGATGCGGATCGCGCCGACGCCGTCCTGCGCGTTGAGCGCGTACCAGACGCTGCCGCCGCCAAGGCCGATGGCCATGGCAAGCGAAAGCAGCGTGAGGGAGACGGTCTTGAGCATGGAAGGCCGGAACTGAGGAGGTTGCCCGGGATATCGCGGCGCGGGGCCTCGTGGCAAGCCGGCTTGCCTTGGGCATGGCGATATTCAGGTGGTTGCGGCCTGCAGTAGTATGACGTTCCCATGTCGGTGACCGGCCTGTCACGGACAAGTCCGGACCGCGCCCCTTCTGATTCTCGGCGGCGCTGCACGTGGCCATCCAATCACTGACTTGTCAGGCGCCGATCCGATGCCTGTGCTTGCAGCCGCCGCCATTTCGTTCCACATCGGTCGGGATGAAGGGCGAGACAGGAGAGCGGCGTCGGAATTTGGCGTGGGCTTTGCCCGCATCGCTGATGCTGCATGCGCTGATCGCAGCGTTTCTGGTCTATACCTTGCCCAAGCCCGCCCAACAGCCGGATGAGGAACAGCCGGTCAATGTCGCGCTTGTGCCTCCGCCCGAGCAACCTAAGCCGAAGCCTCCGCCCGCACCGCAGCCAAAGGAACTCAAGGCCGAGAAGCCCCCGGAACCCAAGGCTGAAAAACCGCCCGAGCAAAAAGTCGAAAAGCCTCCAGTGCCGGAAAAGCAGCCGCCGAAGCCACCGCCGATCGCGGTGCTAAAGCCCGTTTTCCAGTACGGCAACAAGGACACCGGCCCCAGGAAATCCCTGGATGGAGCCGGCAACCGGGACAACACGCCGTCGCCGGCCAAGGACAACGATACCACGCCGCCTGCCGTGGCGAAGCCTGCACAGAAGCAATCTGCCGCGCCGGCCGATGCCGATCAGCCGGCGGATCACAGCACGGCTGACGAGAAGCCGGTAATCGCCGCGACGGACACCGAGCCCGCCCAAAGTGACGAGAAGGCAGCCCAGGACACGGACAAACGGCAGGCTGCCAAGCAAGAGGCAGGAGCGCCAACCGCCGAAAAGCAAGCAGGAGTGGCGCCGGCGCCGTTGGATGCCAAGAGCGGTGGTAAAGTCGATCTTCCGGCGCCGGCCGAAAAGCAAAAGCCCAAGCCCACAAATGCGCTGAAGTTCAGGCCCGCAAAGATCTCGAAGTCCCGAAGCAAGAGCGCCGGGACCCCAGGTTCTAGCGGCGCCGCCGTTGCTGCGTCGCCGATCTATTCCGGCCTTCCGGGTGTTCGAAAGCTCTATTCGCAGGGCGCTACCGGCGATGCGCTGGCCACAAGCTCTATGAGCGAGGTGCCTCGCGACCAGCGGGTCGCCAATCTTTGCGGCAGCGTTTTGAACGAGGAATTGCAGGGCGCCTCCTATTCACCCAAGTGGCTGCCATCCATTCCGCTGAAGGTGGGCAATGTCCTTAACCCTTCGGTGGCCGCCTTCAGCACGGCAACCACATGGTACCGCCTAAGCTTCCGGTGCGAGGTCGACGCCGATGCGACAAGGGTCTTGTCGTTCAACTTCCGTGTCGGGGCCGAGATCCCACCCGGCGAATGGGTCGGGCTCAAATTGCCTAGTCTCCGCTAAGCTTTCCCGCGAAAGTGGGACCGGTTTCGGGGCAAGCGCATGCGTCGAACGAAGGCTCAAAGCGCGGACAGCGTCTCCGGCAGGGTAGGAGCGTTGAGAACCGGCGCCGCCTGGAAGGCTTTGGTCATTGTCCTCAGAGTCTGCGTGGTGCGGCTGGAAAGCACCGGCGGGCGCTCGGCCTCTGCCTGCGCCGCGGCATCCGCGGCCTCCTTCTTCGCCTCTTCCTCGGCCTTGGCCGCGACCTCCGGGTCGACCCAGGGATGATCGAGGCCAGGGATCGGCTTCAGATCGATGTTCTGGTGTGCATAGGCCATCAGCCGCTGCCAGACCATCGCCGGCAGCGACCCGCCGGTCATTTTGTTGGTCGGCGTGAAATCGTCATTGCCGAGCCAGACGGCGGCCGTGTAGTTTCCGGTGAAACCGACGAACCAGGCGTCTCGGTAGGACTGCGTGGTGCCGGTCTTGCCGGCGACGACGATGTTGGGAAGCTGCGCGCGCCGCGCCGTGCCGATCGCCGGCACCGCCGCCAGCATGGTGTTCATGTATTTCAGAGCTTTTTCCGACAGCACACGGCGCGGCGGCGGCGCGTCCTTGGCCCAGTCATAGACGACGTCGCCGGTGCGGGTGACGAGTTGCGTGATGCCGTGCCGGGAGCCGACGAAGCCGTTCTGCGCGAAGACGCTGTAGCCTGTCGCCTGGTCCATCACCGTCATGAGGGACGTGCCGAGCACCATGGTCTTGTGCGATTCCAGCGGCGATTCGACACCCATGGATTCGGCCATCGCCTTGATCGGGCCGATACCGAGATAGTCCTTGGCAAGCCGCACCGGCACGGTGTTGATCGACTTGGCGATTGCCGTGAGCAGCGTGACGTTTCCGGCCGAGCCGCCATTGTAATTGTGTGGCGACCAACTGCCCCAACTGACGGCGCCGCCGGAAACCACCGAGTCCGGCGTGAAGCCGTGCTCCATCGCGGTGGCATAGACATAAGGCTTGAACGACGACCCGGTCTGCCGCAGCGCCTTGGTGGCGCGGTTGAACTGGCTGGCGCCATAGTCGCGGCCGCCGACGATGGCGCGCACCGCGCCGTTGGTCTCGATCACCACCACCGCGCCCTCGGTAACGTTGTATTCCTTGCCGAACTGGCGGAGATGGAATTCAACCGACTCTTCGGCCGCTTTCTGGATATTGGCGTCGAAGGTCGTATGGGCGACCAGCGAGTGTTGGCCGGGCTTGGCGATCTTCTTGACCTCGTCGAAGGCCCAGTCGAGAAAATAGTCAGGGCTCTTCTGCTCGCCGCGGTCGACGACATCTGCCGGATGCAGCCGCGCCTGCAGCACCTGGCCCTCGGTCATGAAGCCGGCGTCGACAAGGTTGGAGAGCACCACATTGGCGCGCGCACGGGCGGCCGGCAGGTTGATGTGCGGGGCGTATTTGGTGGGCGCCTTGAACAGGCCGGCCAGCATTGCCGCCTCGGCGAGGTTCAGGTCCTTGACGCTCTTGCCGAAATAGAAATCCGCCGCCGCCTCGATGCCGAACGTGCCGCCGCCCATATAGGCGCGGTCGAGATAGAGCTGAAGGATCTCCTTCTTGGAGAGATTGGCCTCCAGCCAGAGCGACAGGAAAGCTTCCTTGATCTTGCGCTCCAAGGTGCGCTCGTTGGACAGGAACAGGTTCTTGGCCAACTGCTGGGTGATGCTGGAGCCGCCCTGGACCACCGAATTGGCGCGCACATTCTCGAAGATCGCGCGCGACAGGCCGAGAACGTCGATGCCGTAATGATCGAAGAAGCGGCGGTCCTCGGTCGCCAGCACCGCCTTGATAACGATGTCCGGCATCTCGTCGACCGGCACGGAATCGCGCTGGATGATGCCGCGCTGGCCGATCTCGTTGCCGTAGCGGTCGAGGAAGGTGACGGCGAAATCGCCCTGATTGCGCCAATCGCCGGCGGTGATCTCAAACGCCGGCAAAGCCAGCGCCAACAACACCACGAAGCCGCCGGCTCCCATGGTGAACCCTTCGCTCAGCACCTCGATGATGGCGCGTCGCCAGCCATGCAGGCGGAAGCGGCGGGAAAAGATGGTTGCCGCCTCCCAGAATTCGCGCGCTTTGAAGCTGATCTCGTAGAGCGAGGAATCGAGCCACGCATCGACGGCAAGAGCCGCCGAGGCGATCCGGCCTCTTCTCTTGCGTGGTTTCGAAGGAGTTGGCATTCCAGACTTCCGCCCCAATGCGCTTTCGCCCGAAAACAGCATGCGGGCAGTTTCAGGTGGCACCCTGCCAAACTATTCGACCATTTTATCACTGCTCACAAGGGCAGCGAAGCCACAGCACAAGCTTTGTTGAATGGAGGTCAATCGGCCGTGAACGGCGGGTGGTTATCACCGCGCCGCGATGAAGCGCATGAAATGCGCCACATCCGCTTCGGTCGGCTCCTGGCCGGTGAAGGAGCGCAGATAGGCGGCGAGATGGCTGACGCGGGCCTCGACCGGTTCCTTGAGGTCGAGCACGTAATAGCCAATCTGCATGTAGTAGAGCACACGCGCTCGGATGAAGGCGTCCTCGTCGTCGTAGCCGTGCCGGCGGTACATGTCACGGATCGCGCTGAGGCGCTCGTCGTCGGCCTGGTCGATCATCTGCCGCACGTCTGCCGAGCGCCTCGCCCATTCGCGCACGGCGAAATCGAGCCTTGGGTCGAAAAGGCGCTCGTCGGCCCAGCATTCGAATACGTTCATCACGCCCATAATGATGGTTTCGGCGGGGCGCTGGGCGCGCTCGACGATCGCAGTGGTGTTGGTGTCGTGCCAATGCTTGAGCAACTGGTCGAGCAGATCCTGCCGGCTTTCGAAATACCAGTAGAAGCTCGAGCGCGACACGCCGAGCTTCTGGCCGAGGGGGAGCACACGCACGCTCTCGATACCGTCTGAAACCAGCGTCTCAAGCGCCAGATTGATCCAGTCCGAGCGCGTGACCTTGATGTTGCCGAGAACCGGTTCGGCCTGCGGGGCGGTCATGATCATGGCCGCACAATAGGCATGGCGGGAAGCGGCGCGCAAGCGACCTGTACACTTGTGTCTAGACACTTGTGTACAGGATGTGTATCGTAAGGCTCTCCAACGAGAGGGAGAGGCTCGTGAAATCGCATTACCGGGCAGTCGTCATCGGGGGAGGCGTGGTCGGCGCCTCGGTGCTCTATCACCTGACGCGCTTCGGCTGGAGCGACGTGGCGCTCATCGAGCGCGCCGAGCTGACGGCCGGCTCGACCTGGCACGCGGCGGCCGGCTTCCATGCGCTGAACGCAGACCCCAATGTCGCGGCGCTGCAGGACTACACGATCAAGCTCTACCGCGAGATCGAGGCCGAGTCCGGCCAGGATGCCGGGTTGCACATGACCGGTGGCGTCAACATGGCAAGCGATCCGCAGCGCTGGGAATGGCTGAAATCGGCCTGGGCGGTGTTCCAGTCGGTCGGCATCGAGACGGCCCGCCTGGTGACGCCCGAGGAGATCAAGGAGATCTGCCCGATCGTCGACGTCAGCGATGTGCTGGGTGGCCTTTACGATTCCAACGAAGGCCATCTCGACCCTTACGGCACGACGCACGCCTATGCGGGCGCCGCAAAGAAGCGCGGCGCCGATGTGATCCTGCGCAACCGCGTGATCGAGCTCAGCCAGCGCGCCGACGGCGGCTGGGATGTGGTTACGGAGAAGGGCGCGATTGTCGCCGAGCATGTCGTCAACGCCGGCGGCCTATGGGCCAAGCAGGTCGGCCTCATGGCAGGCGTCGGCCTGCCGGTGACGCCGATGGAGCACCATTATTTCGTCACCGAGGACATTCCGGAGGTCGCTGCCCTCGACAAGGAGCTCGGCCTTGCCGTCGATCTCGACGGCTTCTCCTATCTTCGGCAGGAGCGCAAAGGCGTGCTGCTCGGTGTCTACGAGCAGAACCCAAAACATTGGAACATGGACGGTGCGCCCTGGGACTACGGCATCGAGCTGATTCCCGAGGACATCGACCGCATCAGCCCGGAGCTTTCGAAGGCCTATCAGCGATTCCCCTGCCTGGCCAAGGCGGGCATCCGCAAATGGGTCAATGGCGCCTTCACCTTCACCCCCGACGGCAATCCGCTGGTTGGCCCGGTGCGGGGCTTGATGAACTACTGGGTCGCCTGCGGCGTCATGGCCGGCTTCAGCCAGGGTGGCGGCGTCGGCAAGTCGCTGGCCGAATGGATGATCTACGGCGAGCCGCAGGCCGACATCTTCGGCATGGACATCGCCCGCTACGGCGCCTTCGCCGCCAACCGCGAGTATCTCAGGCAAACCACGCGCCAGTTCTACGCCCGGCGCTTCGTCATGACCTTCCCCAACGAGCGGCTGCCGGCGGGCCGGCCGCTGAAGCGGCCCGGCGCCCATGACGGCATGAGCGCGGCCGGCGCCGAGTGGACGGCCTCATGGGGGCTGGAAGTCCCGGCCTATTTCGCGCCGATGGGTTTTCGCGAGGAGACGACGCTGAAGCGCTCCAACGCCTTCGACATCGTCGGCGATGAGGTGCTGCAGGTGCGCCGCGCCGCCGGCCTCGTCGACACCACGGCCTTCTCGCGCTACGCCGTGTCCGGTCCCGGCGCCGAGGCCTGGCTCGACCGGCTGCTTGCCTGCAAACTGCCGAAGCCTGGGCGCGCGAAGCTTGCCCCGATGCTCGGCCATGACGGCAGGCTGAAGGGCGACCTTACCGTGCTCAACTGGGGCGGCGGCGACTACTGGATCATGGGCTCCTATTACCTGCGCGAATTCCACATGCGCTGGTTCGAGAGGCACATGGCGGACGGCGTCTCGGTTAGCGACATCTCGGACGCGATGTCCGGCTTCCTGGTGACCGGGCCGAATGCAAGGAAGGTCGTCGAACGCACCACGCACCAGGACGTCTCCGCCAAAACCCTGCCGTTCATGGCCTGCGCCGAGTTCGACATCGGTATGGTTCGCGCCCGGGTCGCCCGGCTGTCGATCGCCGGTGAGCTCGGCTTCGAAATCAATTGCCCGGCCACCCTGCATGGGACGCTGCGCGAGACGCTGCTCGCCGCCGGCGAAGATCTTGGTCTGGCCGAGATCGGCTACTACGCGCTCAATGTGCTGCGGCTGGAGAAGAGTTTCGGCATCTGGTCGCGCGAATTTACCCAAGGCTACACGCCCGGCCAGACCGGGATCGATCGGTTCGTCGCCTTCGAAAAGGGCGATTTCGTCGGCCGCGAAGCAGCTCTCAAGGAGCGCAAGGCGGGCGTCGCCCGGCGGATCGTGACCCTGGAAGTCGATGCCGCCGATGCCGACGCCAGCGGTTTCGAGCCTGTCTGGCGCAAGGGACGCCGCGTCGGCTTCGTCACTTCCGGCGGGTATGGCTACACGGTTGGCAAGAGCGTCGCCCTGGCGTTGCTCGATGACGATTTCGCCGGGGAGGGGACGCAACTTTCCGTACACATTGTCGGCGTCGAACGGCCGGCGCGCGTCATCGCGGCCTCGCCCTATGACCCCAAGGGCGAGGCAATGCGGCAATAGGGAGGATTGGGCATGATTGATGAGGCCGCACGCGATCTGAGGCGCGAACGCCGGCGCGGACGTACCGGCGAGGCCGGCAGCGAGTCCAGCCGCCGCCCGAACTATCGTTCGCTGAAGAATCCGTTCCTGCCGCAGCCGGTCTTTTCCGACGATCAGGCCGCCGCGATCCACGACACGGCGCTGCGCGTGCTGGAAGAACTCGGCATCAAGGTGCTGCTGCCGGAGGCGCGCGCCATTCTTGCCAAGGCCGGCGCCCTAGTCGACGAGGACAGCCAGATGGTGCGGATCGGCCGCGACATGGTCGAGGCAGGCTTGGCGTCCGCGCCGCGCTCAATCCCCGCCTATGGCGGCGCCCGCTCCCGTGACCTTATCCTCGAGCTTGGGTCCATGACATTCCTCGCCGGCTCCGGCGCGCCCAACGTCACTGATCTCGAGCGCGGAAGGCGGCCCGGCACGCTCGCCGCCTTCGAGGAATTCATGAAGCTCCTGCAGCATTTCGACGTGCTGCATATGCTCGGCCCCTGCATCGAGCCGCAGGACGTCGACACGCGCTTTCGCCATTTTGCCACCGGCCGCGCGCAGCTCACCTTGTCCGACAAGTTCCCCTTCGTCTTCGCCCGCGGCACACCGCAGGTCGAGGACAGCTTCGAGATGGTCCGGCTGGCGCGCGGCCTCTCGCAGGAGGAATTTCGTAACGGCGCCTACTGCTACACCGTCATCAACACCAATTCGCCGCGCCAGCTCGATATCCCGATGGCGCAAGGCATCATCGACTTCGCCAGGTTCGGCCAGGTGTCGATCATCACGCCCTTCTGCCTGGCGGGCGCCATGGCGCCGATCACGGTCGCCGGCGCGCTGACCCTGCAGCATGCGGAGGCGCTGGCGGGGCTGACGCTCGCCCAGATCGTGCGCCCCGGCGCTCCGGTGGTCTATGGCTCGTTTTCCTCCAATGTCGACATGAAGTCGGGCGCGCCGGCCTTCGGCACGCCGGAGCACATCAAGGCGACCTTGGGCGCCGGCCAGCTCGCGCGCTTCACCGGCTTGCCTTGGCGCTCCGGCGGCGGCAGCGCCGCCAATGTCTCCGACGCGCAGGCAGCGCATGAGACGCAGTTCGCGCTATGGGCCTCGGTGCTTGCCGGCGCCACGGTCTGCATCCATGCCGCAGGCTGGCTGGAAGGCGGCTTGAGCGTCTCCTTCGAAAAGCTGATCACTGACATCGAGGCGCTGCAGACCGTCGCCGAGCTTTGCGCCACGACACCGGGTGATGCCGACGCCATCGGTTTCGACGCTATTGCCGAGGTGCAGCCCGGCGGCCATTTCTTCTCGGCCGCCCACACCATGGCCCGCTACCGTACCGCCTTTTATGAACCGCTGGTGGCCGACTGGTCGAATTTCGGCAACTGGACGCAATCCGGCGGCAAGACCGCGACGGAGCGCGCCACCGGCATCTGGAAGCGGATTCTTTCCGATTTCCAGCCGCCCGCATCCGCTGCCGCCACCGCCGGCGTGCTCGACGAGTTCATCGCACGTCGCACCGAAGAGGGCGGCGCGGCACCGGTGTCGTGAGGTCAAGGCAGTAGGGCAACCGCTGTACGCGAATAGGTCTTGTCGCTGACTTGATCGAGCATGAAGGCCGCCACGTCGGCGCGCGCCAGCGTCGGCAACAAGGATCTGGCCCGGATGCCGTGGCCGTGGCGGAACCGGCCGGTGGCTGGACCGTTGCCGAGCTTTGGCGGTCGCACGATCGTCCAGTCGAGGCCGGACTGCGTGATGAGCCTTTCCTTCGCTTCGTGATCCGCCGCTTCATGGCGCAGCACGAGCGGCACGACGATGCCGCCGAGCAGCGGCCCCAATTGCCGCCGGCTGTCGCGGACGCCGAGGAAGGACTGATAAATGAGCCGGGTTGGCCCGCTCCGTTGCATCGCCTCGACGATGAAGCCGATACCGGCAATCACCGCCGCGTCGTGCTTCAATGGCACGCCGACACCGAGGCAGCTCAACACCGCGTCGTGACCCGCAATCGCGCCCTCCACCGCCTTGCAGTCGGCGACGTCTCCGACGGTCACGCTCAGACGGTCGTGGCTGATGGCGAGCTTGCGCGGCGTGCGGACGAAGGCGGTGACCAGATGGTCTTCCGCCAGCGCCCCCGAGACGAGAGCGCGGCCGGTCGCGCCCGAGGCGCCAAAGATCAGAAGTTTCATCTCCGGCCTCCCTGGCCAGTCTGCCCCGCTCGTCAGCCAGGCTTGCGCCCTGCGGCGAAAGCGACCGGCGCCCCAGCCGGGCAGCAGCCTTGTGTAGACGTAGTCGCATTGCTCCACCAGACCCTGCGCGGCGCCTTCCTCAAAAACCGTGTCGCCCCACATCGTGACACGCGTGATGCCCTGCATGCCCGCCGAACCGGAACCGCGGATGGTGCGGCTCGCCCCCGAAACTCTCGGCAGCCGCCCGGTTTTGCTTGTCTATCGCCGCGAGATCGGTGATGAGGCGCCTGTGCGCCGTCATCCGTTTCGTAACTGTGGTGATCAGGGATCAGGCAACGGTGATCAGGCTTGATGGCATTGCCTCAAGCCGCCGCCTGACGATCTGGCGAAACGGGTGCAAGGCGGCTACGCTGCGATGAGGACAAGGCAGGCGAGAGGAAGCACATATGACGGCGCCTGGCGATTTGATGCAGGCCTTGTTCCTGCGACTGAAGACCGCGTCGCTGTCGGCGCTCTTGGGCGGCGCCGGCCTGCTCGAGCGCGCCGACGCCAAGGCCGCATTTCCGCACGTCACCTACGGTCGCACCAGCGCCTTCGACCTGGACACCGGCGCCGACGACAACGACGACCAACTCATCACGCTCCACATCTGGTCGAAGGCGCAGGGCGAGGCCGAGACGCGGCTCATCATGGACAGCATCAAGGCGCGCCTCGACGGCGCGGCCCTCTCGATCGGCCCGCGTGGCCAGACGCGGCTGTCGCTGGAATTCGCCGAGGCGCGCTATGACGACGATCTCGCGGTGCACCACGGGCTGCTGCGCTTCCGCGCGCTGACGCAAGAAGGTGCCTGAGAGACCAGCTTTTTCTTCAGCAATTCCAGGAAAGGTGCGTAGCGGTTTTCCGTCCGGAAGTACGAAAAAAACAAAGAGTTAGAGCAATTCCGCGTTTCCTTGAAACGCTGGACTTCTCTAGAGCTGGCCCTGGATGGCGGCCTTGTCGATGACAGACCAGACCTCGCGTATTCGCCCGTCCTGGATTTCATAAAAGACGTTCTCCGCGAAGGTGACTCGCCTGCCGTTCACCGCCAGGCCGAACAGCATGCCCTTGGGCCTGCAGTCGAAATGCAGACGGGCCGCCACGCGTGGTGGCTCTGAAACCAGAAGCTCGATGTTGAAACGCAGATCGGGAATGGCCTGAAAATCGCCTTCCAGCATGCGGCGATAGCCCGAAAGCCCCACCGTCTCGCCATTATACTGCACCTCCTCGCCGACAAACTGGCCGAGATTGTCCCAATCCTGTTCGTTGAGGCAGGCAATGTAGCCCTTGTAGAGACTGGCAAGGTCGTCATGGCTCATGGCATTCTCCCCGTCCTCAACTGCTTTACGGCGCAAATTAGAGCATATGCTAGCCGCGAAAACCGTAGCCGCGCCCGTGATTTTCCGGCTATCAATCCATGCTGGTCCTGATGAGCCCAGGCAGTTGGACTCGCATTTGTTCGTCTCGCGGGTAGGGGGTATGGCGGGCATGGATTTTCGGCCGTTCACCGTTCATTTCATGTTCAGCACAAATGCGTTAGTACCGTGATCATGAAAACGTTCCGCTCCCTTACTCGCGCCGCGACGCTGGCGCTTGCCGCAGCCGGGATTTTTGCGTCGCAGGCGACGGCGATGCCGCTCGTCGAGCCATCGGTCGATCAGCCGCTCGTGCTTGCTGCCAGCGACTGCTATGCAATCGGCCAACAGATCGCCGCGCAGAACGGCGGCACGCTCGCCAAGGCCTCGCAGGCCACGCGCGGCGGACAGCAGGTCTGCGTGATCGTGGTACTGGTCCCGGGCAAGGAGGGCCAGCGGCCGCGCCGTACCGAGATCGTGGTGCCGCTGGACTGACGCCCAATTCCCTTTAACAGGCTTAAGTTTCCTGGCCGGCGGAATCGGCCTATACCTCCACCCTTCAACAGGCTACGAACCATGCGCGTGCTCGTCGTCGAGGATGACAAGGATCTCAACCGGCAGCTTACGGATGCGCTGGTCGATGCCGGCTATGTGGTCGACCGCGCCTATGACGGCGAAGAGGGGCATTTCCTCGGCGACACCGAGCCTTACGACGCTGTCGTCCTCGACATCGGCCTGCCGCAGATGGACGGCATCAGCGTCGTCGAGCGCTGGCGCCGCGGCGGTCGCAAGATGCCTGTGCTGATCCTGACCGCGCGCGACCGCTGGAGCGACAAGGTTGCCGGCATCGATGCGGGCGCCGACGACTACGTCACCAAGCCTTTTCACATCGAGGAGGTGTTGGCCAGAGTGAGGGCGCTGATCCGCCGCGCCGCCGGCCATGCCTCGTCCGAGCTCACCTGCGGGCCGCTGAGGCTCGACACCAAGGCCTCCAAGGCCGACGTCAACGGCGTGCCGCTGAAGCTCACTTCCCACGAGTTTCGGCTGCTTGCCTATCTGATGCATCATATGGGCGAGGTGGTATCGCGCACCGAATTGGTCGAACATCTCTACGACCAGGACTTCGACCGCGACTCCAACACCATCGAGGTGTTCGTCGGACGGCTTCGCAAGAAGATGGGCATCGATATGATCGAAACCGTGCGAGGCATGGGCTATCGCATGCGAGAGCCGGAGGCGTGACGCGGAACCGCTGAAGCCGACGATGAGAACGTGGCTTTCAAAGCTGCGGCTCTGGCCGCGCTCGCTGACCTTCCGCGTCATCGCCTTTTCCACGATTTGGGCGATCCTGACGCTCGTCGTCATCTTCACGCTCATAACCACGCTCTACCGCCAGGCCAGCGAGCGCGGCTTCGACAGTCTGCTTTCGGCGCATCTGTTCAACCTGATCGGCTCCGTCGGCATTTCCGACACTGGCGCGCTCATCGGCTCGCCCGACCTTGGCGATCTGCGCTTCTCGGAGCCGAATTCCGGCTGGTACTGGTCGGTCGAGCCGGCCTCCGAAGACGTTCACGGCGAACTCCATTCCTCCTCGATGACCTCCTCGATCCTGTCGCCGAGCGTCGCCGAGGTGCCGTTCAACGCGAACTTCCAGCGCAGCTATTCGACCGAGGGCATCAAGGGCGAGGAGTTGGAGGTTTTCGAGAGCGAGTTCGTGCTCGATGCCAAGAACCGCGCCGCGCGCTTCCGCGTCATGGGCAATCACAGCGAGCTCGAGCAGGAGATCGCGAGCTTCCAGCGCCGGCTGCTCACCTATCTGTCACTGTTCGGCGTCGGCATGATCGCCATCAACGCCATCGCCATCCTTTTCGGCTTGCAGCCTTTGCGCCGCGTGCGCAACGCGCTGGCCATGGTGCGCGAGGGCACGGCGCAGCGGCTCGACGGGCGCTTCCCGGCCGAGATCGAGCCTCTGGCCAGCGAGACCAATGCGCTGATCGAGAACAACAGGCGCATCGTCGAGCGCTCGCGCACCCAGGTCGGCAACCTCGCCCATTCCCTGAAGACGCCGCTTGCCGTGCTGATCAACGAGGGCCGCGCGCTCGGCGGCGCCAAGGGCGAGCTCATCGCCGAGCAGGCTGCCTCGATGCAAAAGCAGGTCGACCACTATCTGCAGCGCGCCCGCGTCGCCGCCCAGCGCGACAGCGTCGTCTTCCGCACGCCGGTGGCGCCGCTGGTCGAGCGCATGGTGCGCGTGCTGCGCAAGCTCAACCCGCAGACACAGCTTTCGCTGTCGCCGCCGGCCGCCGGGATCGTCTTTGCCGGCGAGCGCGAGGATCTTGAAGAATTGCTCGGCAATCTCCTCGACAATGCCATGAAATGGGCGAAAAGCGCCGTTGCCGTCTCGGTCGCCACCGTTGCCGGAAGCCCCAACCTGTTTGAAATCGTCATAGAGGACGACGGCCCCGGCATTCCCGAGGACAGCGCGCGGGAAGTGTTGAAACGCGGCAAGAGACTCGACGAGACGAAGCCGGGAACGGGGCTTGGATTGGCCATTGTCGCCGACCTCGTCAACGAGTATGGAGGCGCCCTGGCGCTGGAACGGTCCAGCATGGGCGGCTTGAGGGCGGTGGTAAGATTGCGGAGCCTTCAATAATGTCTTTATCGGTTTCCGTGCGGCCGCTTGCGGCCAAATTTCCGACAAATATCAATACTATGGGCTCGCTATCCTTCCCGCTGGCGCGGTTCCCGATCCATCTCGCTCCAGAAGTGCTTTTCGCCCAAGAAGCCCATCCCGCTCAAGAGAACCGGTTGCTGGCATGAAGATTCGCGTTGCGCTCGTTTCCGCCCTGATGGCCGTGTCGGGCTGCACCACGCTGGGCAGGACCGGCCCGACCTCTCCGGTCACGCCCGTCGCCACGCCGCCGGCCGCCGGTAAGGTGGGAGTCGGCATCGTCGCGGCCATGAATGGCGGGCTCATCGGCGGATCGATCGGTTCGGGTCTGAGCGAGGCCGAAAAGCGCAAAGGCCTCGAGGCCGAGTACAAGGCGCTGGAATACAACGCCAGCGGCCAGAAGGTGACGTGGAAGGGCGACAGCTCGACCCATTATGGCGAGGTCGTTGCCGCCCAGCCCTACCGGGTCGGCTCGCAGGACTGCCGCCAATACACCCACACCGTTTACACGAGCGGTTCGGGCGTCACGGCGCGCGGCACCGCCTGCCGCAATGCCGACGGCAGCTGGACGCCGCTGACCTGAATTAGCAACGATCGGCGCAATTTGACATTGATCAAGGACGGCCGGCGCGTCTGCCGCCAAAGCGTCGCAGGGCGTCCGTGTTGGCAGGGCAGGGCTCTGCCTTTATTGGAATAGCCATGCTGTTCTGGGTCATAGCTGCAATCCTTACGCTGGGCGCCAGCCTGGCGGTGCTTTTGCCGCTGGCCGGCGGCACGAAAGCCGCATCGACCGCCGGCGATCACGATCTCGAAGTCTATCGCGACCAGCTTTCGGAACTCGACCGCGACATGGCGCGCGGTCTCATCCAGCCGGGTGAGGCGGAGGAAGCGCGCGCCGAGATCGGCCGCCGCATTCTGCGTCTCGGCTCGGACAGCCAGCCAAGCGCGCGAGCGCCGCGCCCTTCGCGCGCCGCAAGGCTGGTCGCCACCGCCGCCGTGCTGGCGGTGCCGCTGGTCAGTTGGGGGCTCTACGGCTCACTCGGCTCGCCTGATCTGCCCTCCCAGCCGCTGGCCGAACGGCTGGCCAAGAACCCTGCCGAGTCCTCGGTCGACGAGCTGGTTGCCCGCGCCGAGGCGCATCTCGCCGCCAACCCTTCGGACGGCAAGGGCTGGGACGTGCTTGCGCCGGTTTATCTGCGCCTGCAGCGCTACGCCGACGCGGTGACCGCCTATCGCAACGCCATCCGCCTCGACGGCGACAGCGCCGTGCGCCAGGCCGGCCTTGGCGAGGCGATCGCCAACGCTGCCGGCGGGATCGTCACGGCCGAGGCTCAGGGCGCCTTCGACGCGGCCTTGAAGCTCGATCCCGCCAACGCCAAGGCCAATTTCTATCTGGCGATGGGCCTGGCCCAGGAAGGCAGGAAGGCGGAAGCCGCCGCCGCCTGGCAAAAGATGCTCGGTCAGCTTGCGCCCGATTCGCCCTGGCGCAGCGCCGTCCAGCAGGCGCTCGCCGAAACGGCCGAGCCGCCGGCGGCGGCAGGCAAGCCGGCGACCGGCCCGGATGCCGGGCAGGTCGAGGCGGCGCAGCAGATGGCGCCGCAGGACCGGCAGGCAATGATCGAGACCATGGTCGCCAGCCTCGACGACCGGCTGAAACAAAATCCGCGCGACGAGGAAGGGTGGATGCGGCTCATTCGTTCCTATGTTGTGCTCGGCAAGGCCGACCGGGCGCGCGACGCGCTCGGTCGCGCGGTTGCCGTCTTCGGCGCCGACAGCGAGCAGGCCAAGAAATTCACCGCCTTTGCCGCCTCCCTCGGCGTGACGGCGACGGAGTAGGCCATGACGCGCAAGCAGAAGCGATTGTCGGTGATCCTCGCAGGGCTGGCCTTCCTCGGCGCTGCTGCCGGTCTTACCTTCTACGCGCTCGGCCAGAAGGCTTCGTATTTCTACATGCCCGCCGACCTCGCCGCCGCAACCGTCCAGCCCGGACAGCGCATTCGTCTTGGCGGGCTCGTCGAAAAAGGCACCATCGTTCGCGGTCAGGGCGCGACCGTCGCCTTCTCGGTCACCGATGAGCAGAAATCGGTCAAGGTCACCTATACCGGCATCTTGCCCGACCTCTTCCGCGAGGAGCAGGGCGTCATCACCGAGGGCGCTTTCGGCCCGGACGGCGTCTTCGTCGCCGATAGCGTTTTAGCCAAGCACGACGAGCGCTATATGCCCAAGGAGGTCGCCGACGGCTTGAAAGCCAAGGGCGTCTGGCAGGAGAGCAAGAGCCAATAATGGTTGAGACCGGACATTTCGCGCTCGTCCTCGCCTTCGCGCTGTCGCTGGTGCAGATGCTGGTGCCATTGGTCGGCGCCCGCGCCGGCAACCAGCGGCTGATGGCGGTCGGCGGCCCGGTCGCGGTCACCGGCTTTGCGCTCACCGCGCTGTCCTTCACCGCTCTTGCCACCGCCTATGCCGGCTCCGATTTCTCGGTGGCGTGCGTTTGGGAAAACTCCCATTCGCTGCAGCCGATGATCTACAAGATCACCGGCACCTGGGGAAACCACGAAGGCTCGATGCTGCTCTGGGTGCTGATCCTGACCTTCTTCGGCGCGCTCGTCGCTGTCTTCGGTTCCAACTTGCCGGCGACGCTCAAAGCCAATGTTCTGGCCGTGCAGGGCATGATCGGCGCCGCCTTCTTCCTGTTTATCCTGGCGACGTCCAATCCCTTCATCCGGCTGAACCCGGCGCCGATCGAGGGCCGCGATCTCAACCCGATCCTGCAGGACCTCGGTCTCGCCATCCATCCGCCGCTGCTCTATCTCGGCTATGTCGGTTTCTCGATCTGCTTCTCCTTCTCGGTCGCAGCCCTGATCGAAGGCCGCATCGACGCCTCTTGGGCGCGCTGGGTGCGGCCCTGGACGCTGGTCGCCTTGATGTTTTTGACCGGCGGCATCGCCATGGGCTCCTACTGGGCCTATTACGAGCTTGGCTGGGGCGGCTTCTGGTTCTGGGACCCGGTCGAGAACGCCTCCTTCATGCCCTGGCTGGCCGGCACGGCGCTCCTCCATTCGGCAATCGTAATGGAAAAGCGCTCGGCGCTGAAGATCTGGACGCTGCTGCTGGCCATCCTCACCTTCTCGCTGTCGCTGCTCGGCACCTTTCTTGTCCGCTCTGGCGTGCTGACTTCCGTGCATGCCTTCGCCACCGATCCGGCGCGTGGCGTCTTTATCCTCTGCATCCTGACGCTGTTCATCGGCGGCTCGCTGGCGCTGTTTGCGCTGCGCGCTTCCACCCTGACCGCAGGTGGCTTGTTCCAGCCGATCTCGCGCGAAGGCGCGCTCGTGCTCAACAATCTGTTCCTGACCACGGCGACCGCGACGGTGCTCGTCGGCACGCTCTACCCGCTGGCGCTTGAGGCCATCACCGGCGGCAAGATCTCGGTCGGCGCGCCCTTCTTCGACCTGACCTTCGGCCCGCTGATGCTGCCGCTGCTCGCCATAGTGCCGTTCGGTCCGCTGCTTGCCTGGAAGCGCGGCGACGTCCTTGCCGCCTCGCAGCGCCTGATGGCGGCCTTCGGGCTGGCGATCGCCGCGATGCTGGTCACCGGCCTGTTCGTCGATGGCGCCTCGGTCTTCGCTGCGCTTGGCGTCGGCCTCGCCGTCTGGCTTGTTGCCGGCGCGCTGACCGACCTTGCCGTCAAGTCGGGCATAGGCTCGGTGGCGCCGGCCGTCATGCTGAGACGCTTTGCCGGCCTGCCGCGCTCGGTCTTCGGCACCGCGCTTGCCCATCTCGGCCTCGGGCTCACCTTGCTCGGCATCGTCGGCACGCTTTCGTTCGGCACCGAGAAGATTCTCACCATGCGCGCGGGCGAGACGGTGGAACTTTCCGGCCACACGCTGCGCTTCGAAGGACTGTTTCCTCAGAAAGGCCCAAACTTCACTGAGGAGCGCGGCCGCTTCCTGCTGATTGGCGCCGATGGCAACGCCGATGGCGAGATCACCTCGGCTAAACGCTTCTATCCGGTGCGGCAGACGGTAACGACCGAGTCCGGCATCAGGACGCTGGGTTTGAACCAGCTCTATCTGTCGCTCGGCGATGAGGGCAAGGACGGCTCGGTCGTCGTGCGCCTGTGGTGGAAGCCGTTGGTGACGCTGATCTGGGGCGGCGGACTGGTGATGATGGCGGGCGCCGCCATGTCGCTGCTCGACCGCCGCCTGCGCGTTGGCGCCCCCGCGAGGCGCCGCAAGCCGGCTGCCGCTGCCTTACCCGCGAGCCCGACATGAAAGCGAAGTTTTCGCTCGCCCCGCTGATCCTCCTGCTGGCGTTGGTCTTCGCCGGCACGGCACAGGCGGTGAAGCCCGATGAGGTGCTGCCCGATCCGGCGCTGGAGGCTCGCGCACGCGCGCTTTCCGAAGGCCTGCGCTGCATGGTTTGCCAGAACCAGTCGATCGACGAATCCGACGCCGATCTGGCCCGCGACCTGCGCATCCTCGTGCGCCAGCGCCTCGTCGCCGGCGATACCGACCAGCAGGTGATGGATTACATCGTCTCACGCTACGGCGAGTTCGTGCTCTTGAAGCCGCGCTTCAGCCTGCGCAACGCGCTTTTGTGGGGCACCCCGGCGCTTTTGCTTCTGGCCGGCGGCATCTTCATCGTGCTCAGCACCCGTTCGCGCCGCCGCGCGCCGGGCAGCACGCTCAGCGCCGAGGAACAGGCGGCGCTGGACAAGCTGCTGCGCGATTAAAGCGCCAACATTACAAAATTTTCATATATCGGAAATGGCGCCGTAATGTGCGCCTCACTAAGTCTCTTTTCCGAGGATGCTCTCCTGAGCGCATCCACTTCGAAAGAGGAAACGAGACCCATGAATATTGCCCCCGATTCATATTCAAGCACCCGCAAGCGCCTGATGGCGGCTGTCGCGTCCCTGGCCGTCATTGGTGCGGTCGGCGCAGGCGCGCTTGCCACCGGCACTGCGCCCGTGCTGGCCGATGCTGTGCGTGTCGAGGCTCCGCAGGTTCCGAGCTTCGCCGACGTCGTCGAGCGCGTCTCGCCGGCGGTGGTCAGCGTCAAGGTGAAGGCCAAGATCCAGCCGACGGCCGATGACGGCTCCGACGATCAGAACGGCTTCGACAACCTGCCCGACAATCCGCAGCTGCGTCGCTTCTTCAGGGAGTTCCGCGGCTTCGGCGATCAGGGCGGCCAGTTCGGCATGCCCCGCTTCAACCACCGCAACCACGGCAATGGCGAGCCGCGCCCCGTGGCTCAAGGTTCGGGCTTCTTCATTTCCGAGGACGGCTACCTCGTCACCAACAATCACGTGGTTTCGGAAGGCTCCGACTTCACCGTCGTCACCAATGACGGCAAGGAGCTCGACGCCAAGCTGATCGGCACCGATCCGCGCACCGACCTCGCCGTGCTGAAGGTCGATGGCGGCGGCAAGTTCACCTATGTCGACTTCGCCGACGACTCCAAGATCCGCATCGGCGACTGGGTCGTCGCGGTCGGTAACCCGTTCGGCCTCGGCGGCACCGTCACCGCAGGCATCGTTTCGGCCCGCGGCCGCGACATCGGCGCCGGCCCCTATGACGACTTCATCCAGATCGACGCCTCGGTCAACCGCGGCAATTCGGGCGGTCCGACCTTCAATCTCAACGGCCAGGTGATCGGCATCAACACCGCCATCTTCTCGCCGTCGGGCGGCAGTGTCGGCATCGCCTTCGACATTCCGGCCTCGACCGCCAAGCAGGTGGTCGAAGACCTGATGAAGAACGGCTCAGTCCAGCGCGGCTGGCTCGGCGTCGAGATCCAGCCGGTCACCTCCGACATTGCCGAGTCGCTCGGCCTGAAGTCGGACAAGGGCGCGCTGGTTTCGAGCGCGCAGGACGCTGGTCCCGGCAAGAAGGCCGGCATCGTCGCCGGCGATGTCATCACCCAGGTCGACGGCAAGGACGTCGCCTCGCCGAAGGAACTCGCCCGCATGATCGGCGCTTATGCGCCGGGCAAGTCGGTTGATGTCACTGTCTGGCGCAACGGCAAGAACGAGACGGTCAAGGTGGACCTCGGCACGTTGCCTTCGAGCGACAAGCAGGCCTCGAACGAAGGCAGCAACAAGCAGGCGGCTCCCGCCAAGGCCGATACGCTTGCCGATCTCGGCCTCACCGTCACCAAGTCGGAAAACGGCAAGGGCCTGGTGGTCACCGATGTCGATCCGGACAGCGATGCGGCCGACCGCGGCATTCAGCCCGGCGACGTCATCACCTCGATCAATTCGAACGAGGTGAACACTACCGACGACGTTTCCAAGGCCATGACCGATGCCTCCAAGTCGGGCCGCAAGGCCGTGCTGATGCAGATCACCCGCGACGATAGCAACCGCTTCGTCGCGCTGCCGGTCGGTAAGGGCTGATCTGATAGAGCGGTTCAATCGCTCCTCGAGAACGCAGAACCGCTCTAACTCTCTGTTTGACGCAATTCCGGACGGCAACCCGCTTCACGCCTTTCCTGGAATTGCTCAGCGACTTTTCCTTGCGGCGGTTTCAACACCCCCGAGCCGCCGCCGGGAAAACATGGGGCCGAGCACGTCAGTCAGTCACCGTGTTTCGCTCCTGCGGCAGCGGGTTTCCCATCACCCGCTGCCGCTTGCCAAGCACGGTGCCCGCAAGTGGGTACCGGTCTGGGATCACGACATGCGGCTGGCGAACGCAAAGGCGCTGAGTCATGGCTGCCCCTCAACCTTCCAGTGAAATCGCGTATAACGGCTCCATGAAGATTCTCGTCATGGAAGACGACCGCGAGGCTGCGGACTACCTGCAGAAAGCCTTCGCCGAGGCGGGCCACACCGCCCATGTCGCCGGGGACGGCGAGACCGGCTTCGCGCTTGCCGACGCCGGCGACTACGACGTGATGGTGGTCGACCGCATGATGCCGCGCCGCGACGGGCTGTCGGTGATCGCAGCGCTCCGCTCGCGCGGCAACACCACGCCGGTGCTGATCCTGTCGGCGCTGGGCGAGGTCGACGACCGCGTCACCGGGCTGCGCGCCGGCGGCGACGATTATCTCACCAAACCCTACGCTTTTTCCGAATTGCTTGCCCGCGTCGAGGTGTTGAACCGTCGCGCCGGCGCCCGGGAAACCGAGACCGTCTACCGCGTCGGCGATCTCGAGCTCGACCGTCTGTCGCATTCGGTCAAGCGCGCCGGCCGCGAGATCACGCTGCAGCCGCGCGAGTTCCGCCTGCTGGAATATCTGATGCGCCACGCCGGCCAGGTGGTGACACGCACCATGCTGCTGGAAAATGTCTGGGACTATCATTTCGATCCGCAGACCAACGTCATCGACGTTCATGTCTCGCGCCTGCGCGGCAAGATCGAAAAGGGTTTCGACAAACCGATCCTGCACACCATCCGCGGCGCCGGCTACATGCTGAAAGGCGGCTAGAGCATGATCCCAAACCGAAAGTCAGGGAACGTTTCGGAAAAGATGCTGCAACAAGGGGTTACCGTGCAGCCAATCGTCATCCTGATCTAGGCGAACATGGCTCTTTCCCTGCCGGCCATCATGAAGACGACGGCGGCCCGGCTCTCGGCGCTTTATCTTCTGCTTTTCGCGCTCTGCGCCGTGCTGCTCGTCTTTTACATGACGTCGCTCTCGGCGCGCATGCTGACGGCGCAGACCCAGGACACGATCAATGACGAGATCCTCGGCTTGGCTCGCGCATACAAAAATGGCGGCCTGCCGTTGCTGGTGCGCGTGGTTGAAGCCCGCTCGCGCCAGCCTGGCGCCAACCTCTATCTGATCGCCGACGCCAACGGCCAGATCCTGACCGGCAATGTGCAGAGCCTGGAGCCGGGAATCATCGAAACCGAGGGCTGGACGACGGAACCCTTTTCGTACCATCGCTTCGGTGAGGGCGAACTCGACCGATTGCGTGGCGGTGGCACCGATCAGAGCCCGCCGTCCCCGGGCGACAGCAGCGCTCAGTCGGAAGGCGAGGAAGGCCACAACGCTATCGCGCTGGTGCTGCGACTGCCCAATCAGATGATCTTGCTGGTCGGCCGCGATCTTGGCGAGCCCGAGCGCTTCCGCGCCGTAATCCGCCGCGCGCTGATGCTGGCGCTAGGCATGATGGGGCTCGGCGGCCTCTTGATCTGGTTCTTCGTCGGGCGCGCCGCGCTGAAACGCATCGACAGCGTCTCCGACGCAAGCCGCCGCATCATGGGCGGCGACCTTAGCGGACGGCTGCCGGTGACCGGCGCCGGTGACGAATTCGACCGCCTGTCCGAAAACCTCAACACGATGCTTGCCCGTATCGCCATGCTGAACGAGGGGCTGAAGCAGGTCTCCGACAACATCGCTCACGATCTGAAGACGCCGCTGACCAGGCTGCGCAACCGCGCCGAAGCCACCCTTGCCGGCAAGCGCAAGACGACGGACTACCGTCAGGCGCTGGAGGGAACGATCGCCGAGTCCGACCAGCTCATCAAGACCTTCAACGCCATCCTGATGATCTCGCGGCTGGAGGCCGGCTATTCCTCCGAGACAACCGGCCCGGTCGACCTCGCCGCCACGGTGAGCGATGTCGTCGAGCTCTACGAGCCGGTGGCGGAAGAGGCGGGCGTCGTGCTGGAAACCTCGGTGCCGGAAGCGGTGACCATCAACGGCAATCGCGAGCTGATCGGCCAGGCACTGTCGAACATCGTCGACAACGCCATCAAATACTCGACCGGCGCCGCCGAGAGCCCGAAAGTGCGCGTCACGCTGGAGCGCATCGGCGGCGAGGTCAAGCTCGCCGTTTCCGACAATGGCCTTGGCATTCCCGACGATGCCGACCGCGCCAGGGTCACCGAGCGTTTCGTGCGGCTGGAGAAGAGCCGTTCGCAGCCGGGTTCGGGTCTGGGCCTTAGCCTCGCCAAGGCGATCATGACTTTCCATAACGGCAGGCTTGATCTTCTGCCCGCCAATCCCGGATTGTCCGTAGTCATGAGTTTCCCGGCCCGGGAGACGCATTGATGGCGGCAAGGATGGCAAAAAAGAAGATCGATACGGAATGGCAACTCCGACCGACGCTGGCGCTTCGCCCGCTCGGCGGCGACCATGCCCGGAGGGAATTGTCCGAGATCGCTGACGCGGCCGAGCAAGACGGCCTTCCGCGTCTGGCCGCGTTCCTCGCCGGCAAGGGAGCACTGCAGGAATTGCTCGCCGCCATCTTCGACCTGTCGCCGTTCCTGCGTGATACGGCCCGCCGCCGGCCGGCCATTCTCGACACGCTGTTCGACCAGACCATCGAAGCGCGTCTCAACGAGATCGGCGAGGCGGTCGATCGCGCTGCGCGGGCCGATAATGTCTCGGAATCGAGCCTGATGATGGAACTCAGGCAGTTCAAGGCCGAAGCGCATTTCCTGATCGCGCTGGCCGATCTGTCCGGCGAGGCCGAAACCGCGCTGACGGTGCGCCGTCTGAGCGACTTGGCGGATGCTTGCACACGCGCCGCCGTCGATTTCCTGCTGCTCGACGCGCACGGGCAGGGCAAGCTCAAGCTGCCCCATCCGGAAGACCCGGCGCGCGGCTCGGGCTGGATTGTGCTCGGCATGGGCAAGCTCGGCGCGCATGAGCTGAATTTTTCCTCCGACATAGACCTCGTCGTCTTCTTCGATCCGGAGGCGCCGGCGGTGGTCGATCCGCTCGATGCGACGGAGCTGTTCTCGCGCCTCACCCGCCGTCTCGTGCGCATCCTGCAGGACCGCACGGAGCATGGCTATGTCTTCCGCACCGATCTGAGGCTGCGCCCCGATCCCGGCTCGACCCCGCTGGCGATCCCGGTCGAGGCGGCGCTTCGTTATTATGAGGCCCGCGGCCAGAACTGGGAGCGCGCCGCCATGATCAAGGCGCGGCCAGTGGCCGGAGACCTTGCCGCGGGCTCGGCCTTCCTCAAGGAATTGCAGCCCTATGTCTGGCGGAAATACATGGATTACGCCGCGATCGCCGACGTCCATTCGATCAAGCGCCAGATCCATGCCCACAAGGGTCACGGCGAGATCGCGGTGAAAGGCCACAACGTCAAGCTCGGCCGCGGCGGCATCCGCGAGATCGAGTTCTTCGTCCAGACGCAGCAGCTGATTGCCGGCGGCCGCTTCCCGGAACTGCGCGGCCGCGAAACGGTGCCGATGCTGGACGCGCTCGCCGTGCGCGGCTGGATCACCGCCGATGCGCGCGATGCGCTCACCCGGCAATACTGGTTCCTGCGCCGTGTCGAGCATGCCGTCCAGATGGTGGCCGACGAGCAGACGCATGTCCTGCCGGAAGAGGACGAGGAGCTGGAGCGTATTGCGCTGATGCTCGGCTTCACCGGCGAGGCGGAATTCGCGGAAGCTTTCCGCGCCTCGCTGCAGCAGGTCGAACGCCATTATGCGGCGCTGTTCGAGACGGCACCCGAACTGTCGGCCGGCGTCGGCAATCTGGTCTTCACCGGTGATGTCGACGATCCCGACACGCTGCAGACCTTGCATCGCCTCGGCTTTCAGCGGCCGAGCGACATCTGCCGTGTCATTCGCGGCTGGCATTTCGGCCGCTACCGCGTCACCCAGTCGGCGGAGGCGCGCGAGCGGCTGACGGAACTGACGCCGGCGCTGCTGAAAGCCTTCGGCCAGACGCGCCGCGCCGACGAGGCGCTGATCCGCTTCGACGAGTTCCTCGCCGGCCTGCCGGCTGGCATCCAGCTCTTCTCGCTTTTGCAGTCCAATCCGGCACTGCTCAAGCTGATGGCGACGATCATGGGCGCCGCGCCGCGGCTCGCCGCCATCATCACGCGCCGCCCGCATGTGTTCGACGGTCTGCTCGATCCGGCGTTGCTCGCGGAACTGCCCGACCGTGCCTATCTGTCGGCGCGGCTTGCGGCTTTCATCGACGGAGACCGCGCCTATGAGGATGTGCTTGACCGGCTGCGCATCTTCGCCTCCGAGCAGAAATTCCTGATCGGCGTGCGGTTGCTTGCGGGCTCCATCGATCCCGGGCGCGCCGGTCGCGCCTTCTCGGACCTGGCCGACCTCACGATCGAAGCGGCGCTCAACGCAGTCATCGCCGAGTTCGCGTTGCGCCATGGCAGGATTGCCGGGGGCAGGGTCGCGCTCCTCGGCATGGGCAAGCTGGGCAGCCGCGAGCTCACTGCCGGCTCGGATGTCGATCTGATCCTGCTTTATGACCACGACGCGGATGCGGAAGACTCCGATGGCGAGAAGCCGCTGGCGCCCTCACACTACTACACCCGCATGACGCAGCGGCTGATCGCCGCCGTCTCGGCGCCGACGGCCGAGGGAGTGCTTTACGAACTCGATCTCCGCTTGCGCCCCTCCGGCAACAAGGGGCCCGTCGCCACCCATGTCGACGCCTATAAGAAATATCAGCGGCAGGATGCCTGGACCTGGGAGCATATGGCGCTGGCACGAGCACGCGCCATCGGCGGTGACGCAGCGCTTTGCGCCGAGGTCCAGGACGAGGTTGCGGCGGTTCTCGCCCAGCCGCGCGAAAGCGCCAAGGTGAAGGCGGATGCCTCCGAGATGCGGGCGCTGATCGACACGGAAAAGCCGCCGCGCGATCTCTGGGACATCAAGCTGATCCCCGGCGGCCTGATCGATCTTGAATTCATCGCCCAGGTCGCGGTCATCACCGGCGCGGTCGAGGCTGGCAGGCGGGCAACCGCGACGGCGGAAGTGCTGGCGCGGCTGGCCCCCGGTTACGCGGCGCCTGATGTTCGGCAGGAGCTTTGCGAGGCCTGGAGACTCTATCTCGCGCTGACCCAGATGATCAGGCTCTGCCTTACCGGCGAGTTCCAGCGCGACGATGTTCCGCCGGGGCTTTCTGATCTGCTTCTGGCGGCCACCGACCTGCCGGATTTCGGTGTGCTCGAAGCGCATCTCAAGGAGACGTCGCAGAAGGTTCGGAAGGATTTCGAGCTTCTGCTTCGCGCGGGAGCGTCGATCTCGCGAGGTTAATTCACGCGTCATTCCTTGGCGCCGGCGTTTCGAATTTCAGCGCGCCAATTAAGCCGCCACCTTGACCATGGGCGGCGCCTTCTTCAGCGGGATGCGCACCGAAACGATGGTGCCGACGCCTTCGGTGGAGCGAATCTTCAGCGCGCCCCCCTGCAATTCGGCGAGCGAACGCGAGATGGCGAGGCCCAGGCCGGAACCGGTGTGGTTCTTGGAGAACTGGTTTTGCACCTGCTCGAACGGCCGCCCGAGCTTGCTCAGCGCCTGCTTCGGGATACCGCAGCCATTGTCCTCGATGGTGAGCACCAGCGCGCCTGAGGCGCTGCGCGCCCTGACCGTGATCTTGCCGCCCTGTCCGGTGAACTTCACCGCGTTGGAGAGCAGATTGATGGCGATCTGCTTGATCGCGCGGCGGTCGGCGTAGAGCCGCATCGCATCGGCGATGCGCGTCTCTACCGTGATCGACTTCTCCGCCGCCTGCAGCGAGATGACGCGAACCGTTTCCCTGATCAGCGGGCAGAGGTCGATTTCCTCGCGGTCAAGCGAGAACTGGCCGGCCTCGATCTTCGACATGTCGAGAATGTCGTTGATGACGCCGAGCAGGTATTTGCCGCTGCCGTTGATGTCGCTGGCATATTCCTCGTAGCGCTCGGAACCCAGCGGTCCGAACAGGCCTTGCTGCATCAGCTCGGAGAAGCCGATGATGGCGTTGAGCGGTGTGCGCAGTTCATGCGACATATTGGCGAGGAATTCGGACTTCGCCCGGTTGGCGGCCTCGGCGCGCTCGGTTTCCTTCATGTATTTGCGATTGAGCTCGACCAGCTCCTTGGCGCGTTCCTCCTCGGCCCGGCGGGCGAGGCTAAGATCGTGGATGGTCGCCATCAGGCGGCGCTCGCTGTCGACCAGCTTTTCCTGATGCAGCTTGATCTGGGTGATGTCGGAGCCGACCGAGACGATGCCGCCGTCTCTGGTCCTGAGCTCGTTGACCTGCAGCCAGCGTCCGTCGGCGAGCTGGCGCTCCAGCGTCACACCGCCATGCGGCCCGTTGGCGTTGGCCAGCCTGCGCTCCGAGGCGAAGGCGAGCATGCGCTCCTCCAGCATGTCGCGGGTTGCGCCCGGCATCACGTCGCGGTCCGAGAGCCCGTTGTCCTGCTGGAATTTGGAGTTGCACATGATCAGCCGTTCGGCGGCATCCCATAGCACGAAGGATTCGTTGATGTTCTCGATCGCCGTGCGCAGCCGCATGTCCGCCGCTTCCGAGCGCAGCGCGAGATGCCGCTGCTCGGTGACGTCGACGGCGATGCCGATCAGCTGGATCTCGGGCGCTTCCGGGTCGATCACCTGGGCGCGGGCGCGCATCCACACCCACTGCCCGTCGGCGTGGCGCATGCGGAACACCTGGTCGATATGGTCGATCTCGCGCTCGACGATGCGGTTGGCGAGCTCGAAGAGGTCGCCGTCGTCGGGATGGATGATCTCGTCGACCTCGCCGAAGGACAGCATCGTATCGCAAGGCTCGTAGCCCAGCATGTCGTACATCGAGCGCGACCAGTACATCTTGCCGCGCACCATGTCCCAGTCCCACAACCCGCAGCGGCCGCGCACCAGCGCCATGTCGATGCGCTGATGCGCTTCGAGATAGATGCGGTCGGCCGCCTGGGCGCGCGCCGCCTGGCCGAAATAGGCGTAAAGGATGACGATCAGCACGCCGGCCGTCAGCACGAACAACGTGACGTTGAGCGACACCGTCTTGCGCCAGCTGTCGAACACCGCCTCCTTGGGCACCAGCACCGCCGCGGCGTTGTTGCGGTCGCCGGTGAGGCTGACGGCGGCGAACCAGTCCTTGCCGCCGATGCTGACATCCATAACGCCGGCGCGGTCGCCGAACATGAACAGCGGCTGGCCGCCGAGCACCAGGCTGTCCAGCGAGCGTCCCTGCCAGCCGGTCGACAATGGCGATACCGCGACGATCTTGAAAGCGCCGTCGGTGATGGCCAGCACGTGGCTGCGGCCCATGGCGCCCTGGCGGCTGGTCTTCTCCAGAAGGTCCGTCGCATTCACGCCGGCTGCGTTCGGGTCGGCCGCAATCGCCTGTGCCATCTGGCCGGCGGCTAACGCCAGCACCGACTTGGCGTCGCGTTCGACCTCGTCGCGGTCGTTCACCAGCGACAGGAAGCGCAGTGCGGCGATGACAATCAGGAAGATGATGATCAGTGCGGGGATGGAGCGGCGCAGCAGCGGTTCCGCCGCCAGCAGCCGCTGGTAGGCGGGTTCGGCGATCAGACGCGCATTGCCGGCAGGCCCGCCGCTCCTTGCCTCGCGACGCGCAAAAGCTCTCCCTCCGGGCGCGCCCCACGCGTCCGTCTTCGCCATAAATGGCACTCCCCGATTTGCCGCATACTTGACGATCCGGCTACGCCGCACGTCCGAATCGTCAATAAGGAATCAAAGGTGATTCGCCTTGTCCAGAGGCGCGGCCAAAAAAGATTAAAAGTTGATTGAAATTCGTCGAAACTGCTGATCTCCCCCACCAGGGGGGAAGAGTGCTAATCACACCAGCGTCCGCTCCACGATGTCGCGCAGGTCGGCCGACAGGTTGTCGGCGTTCGCGATGTGCAGCAGTGCCTGCCTTGCCTTGTTCTGCCGGACCGGTTCCAGCGAGCGCCAGGACCTGAGCGCCGTCGCCAGCCGTGCTGCCACTTGCGGGTTGCGCTTCTCGACCTCCAGCACGGTCTCGGCGAAGAAGCGGTAGCCCTGACCGTCGGCGAGATGGAAGCCGGTCTGGTTGGCGCTGGAGAAGGTGCCGATCAGCGAGCGCACCCGGTTCGGATTTGCGATCGAGAAGGCAGGGTGCTGCATCAGCGCGCGCACGTTTTCGACGGTCAGCGGTCCCGGCACTCCGGCCTGGATCTGGAACCATTTGTCGAGCACCAGCGCATCGCCGCGGTATCTCATCTCGAAGGCCGACAGTGCCTCCTCCGCTTGCGCGGAGCCGGCATGACGGTGTGCCAGCACGGTCAGCGCCGCGGCGCGGTCGGTCATGTTGGTGGCGGCGTTGAAATGCCGCGCGGCAAGCGCCGTGCCTTCGGGCAGGAGCGACAGGTAATCGAGCAGGATGTTGCGCAGCGCGCGGCGCCCAGCGCTTGCCGAGTCGGGCGTGAACGGACCGTTGTCGGCCAGGCTGGCGTAAAGGGCCGAGAAGATCTCGCGGTTCGCCATGGCAATCGTCCGCGCCAGCGCCTCGCGGGCGGCGAAAATGGCGTCGGGATCGATGCCCTGGCCGATGTCGCGCGCAATATCGGCCTCGCCGGGCAGCGACAGAGCCAGCGCCCGGTAGGCCGGCTCCAGCGTCTCGTCGCGGGCAATGCTTCCGGCAAGCTCGGCGAGCTTTGCGTCGAAGGCCGACTCTTTGCCGCCCAGCAGCTGGCGGAACGCTGCTATGAGCGCGTCGGTGAGCAGCGTGTTGAAGGCCTGCCAGCGCGAGAAAGGATCGCTGTCATGGCTGGCCAGGAAGAACTGGTCGTCGGCCTTCTGCTGCACCGAGAGCGTGATTGGCGCCGAGAAGTCGCGGTTGAGCGACACCGAAGGCCGCTCCGAAACCCCCGAGAAGCGCACCGTGTGCCGCCGCTTTCGGACATGGATGATGCCGTCCTCGACGGTGGCGCCATCGACGGCTGTCCAGGCGACAGGCTTGCCGCCGGCGCCGACTAGGCCGAAGGCTAGGGGAATATGCATCAGTCGCTTGCGGCTTTCAGACGGCGTTGGCGGCACCGACTGCTCGATCTCCAGCGTCAATGCCTTGGCCGCCGCATTGTAGGAGGAACTCACCGTCAGGTTCGGCGTGCCGGCCTGATGGTACCAGAGAGCGAACTGCGTGAGGTCTCGGCCAGAAACGTCCTCGAACACTTTGAGGAAGTCCTCGATCGTCGCCGCTTCGCCGTCATGCCGCTCGAAATAGAGGTCCATGCCGGCGCGGAAGGTCTCCGCGCCGAGGATGGTGCGGATCATGCGCACCACTTCCGAGCCCTTCTCGTAGACTGTTGCAGTGTAGAAGTTGTTGATCTCGCGGTAGCGGCGCGGCCTGACCGGATGCGCCAATGGCCCCTGGTCCTCGGGGAACTGATGCGCGCGCAGCGTGCGCACCTCGGCGATGCGCTTTACCGCGCGCGAGCGCTGGTCGGCCGAGAATTCGTGGTCGCGGTAAACCGTCAGCCCTTCCTTCAGGCAGAGCTGGAACCAGTCGCGGCAAGTGATTCTGTTGCCGGTCCAATTGTGGAAATATTCATGCGCGATGATCGCCTCGATGTTGGCGAAATCGGCATCGGTCGCCGTCTCCTCGTCGGCCAGCACATATTTGTCGTTGAAGATGTTGAGGCCCTTGTTCTCCATGGCGCCCATGTTGAAGTCTGACACGGCGACGATGTTGAAGACGTCGAGGTCGTATTCGCGGCCGAAGGCTTCCTCGTCCCATTTCATCGAGCGCTTCAGCGCATCCATCGCGTAGCCGGCGAGCCGCTCCTTGCCGGGCTCGACATAGATGCCGAGCTCGACCTTGCGGCCGGATAGGGTGGTGAAGCTTCCCGCGACCTTGCCGAGCGCGCCAGCCACCAGCGCAAAGAGATAGGAAGGCTTCGGGAAGGGGTCGTGCCAGACGGCATAGTGCCGGCCATCCGCGAGCGCCCCGCTTTCTACGGGGTTGCCATTGGACAGCAGCAGCGGCGCCTCGGCGTGCGGCGCCTCGATGCGCACGGTGTAGACCGAGAGGACGTCTGGACGGTCGAGGAAATAGGTAATGCGGCGAAACCCCTCCGCTTCGCATTGGGTGCAATAGACATTGTTGGAGCGATAAAGGCCCATCAGCGACTCGTTGCTGGACGGCGCGATCTCGGTCTCGAGACGAAGCTCGAAGCGCCGTGCCGCCGGCGGCGTCGGAATGGTCAGTTGGTCGGGCGTAGCCTGATAGTCGGCTTCCGGGAGAACCTGCCCGTCGATGGCAACGCCGAGCAGCTTCAGCCCGTCGCCGTCGAGCACCAGCGGCGTGGAAGCGGCGACCCCCTGGCGTCGCTCGACGGTGAGCACGGCAGTGACGCGGGTGGCATCCGGAGACAGACGGAAATCGAGGCTGGTCCGCGGAATGAGATAGTCGCTGGGGCGGTAGTCTTCGAGCTTGAAGACATGGCCGGTATCTGTGCGCATTCCGTCGTTTTTCCTATCAATTCGGGTGGGCAGCAGGCTTTGCTGGTGGGGGAATTCTAAAGTCCGCGCTCTTTACACCAAACGGTCACTCGACAAAACTGCGCCAAGGTCTATTTCTGGGCTTCGTTTTCCGACCATCGTCACGAGGCAAGATGACCGTCGATCATGCCGTCGGCCACAATATGCTGCGCGGCATTGCGCTGAAGATCGTCTCCGTGGCGGTCTTTGTCGGCATGCAGACCTGTATCAAGGCGGCCGGCGCCGTGCCCGCCGGACAGATCGTCTTCTTCCGCTCCTTCTTCGCCATCTTGCCGATCATCGCCTTTCTGGCCTTCAAGGGACAGCTCGCCACCGCATTCACCACGAAACGGCCGTTCAACCACATCGCGCGCGGCGTCGTCGGCGTCGGCGCCATGGGGCTCGGCTTCTTCGCGCTGACCAGGTTGCCACTTCCCGAAGCGATCACGCTGAATTATGCCCAGCCGCTGCTGGTCGTGGTGTTCTCTTCGATCTTCCTGGGCGAGACGATCCGCGTCTATCGCTGGAGCGCGGTCGCCTTCGGCCTCGTCGGCCTGTTGATCGTTTCCTGGCCGGAACTGACGCTGTTGAATTCCGACGAGGCGCTCGACGACCAGGAGGTGCTTGGCGTCATGGCGGCGCTGATCGCCGCGGCGATCTCGGCCGTCGCCATGCTTCTGGTGCGCAATCTCGTGCAGACCGAGAAGACGGCGACCATCGTGCTGTGGTTTTCCTCGACGGCGAGCGTGCTGGCGCTGCTCACCCTGCCTTTCGGCTGGCAGATGCTGACGCCGATGCAAGCCGCGCTGCTTGTCATGGCCGGCTTCTGCGGCGGGCTCGGTCAGATCCTGATGACGGCCGCCTACCGCCACGCCGAGGCTTCGGTCGTGGCGCCTTTCGAATATAGCTCGATGATTCTCGGCGTCGTCATCGGCTATCTTGTGTTCGGCGATGTGACGTCGCTCAACACGCTGATCGGCGGCGTGATTGTGGTTGCCGCCGGCATCTTCATCATCTGGCGCGAAAGGCAACTTGGCCTCGAGCGCACGCGCACCCGAAGGGCGACGCCGCCGCAGGGGTAAGCCTACGAAGCGGCCGTCCGCTCCTTCGCCAGCCGCACCAGCACGGTCCGCGTCTGCTCGTCGGCGGGGAAGAAGGATTCGATCGCCAGCTCCGACAGCGTCACGTCGAGCGGCGTACCGAAGACGGTGATCGTGCTGATGAAGGACAGCACCTGATCGCCATGCGCGAGCCTGAGCGGATGGACGATGCCGCTTGGCTCGACCGGCGCCGGCCGGCTGCTCCTCAGCCCGGACGGATAGCCGCGCAATTCCTTCTCCAACTCGATCAGCATGGAGTCGCCGGTGGCGTCGTTCTGGTGCTTGAGGCGCTCGAGCAGATGCGCGCGCCATTCCGCGAGGTTGACGATGCGCGGCGCGACGCCACCGGGATGCAGGCTGAGCCTCAGCACATTGACCGGCGGCTTGAGCAGCCACGGCTCCGAGACGTCGGCCAGGAACGGGCCGATCGCCGCGTTGGCGCAAACGAGGTTCCAGTGCCGGTCGACCGCCAGCGCCGGGAAGGGCTCGTGGCCCTTGAGCACCGTCTCGACCGCAGCCATCGCCGGCGCCAGCGTCGTATCGGTCAGCGGCCTTTCGCTGAAGCTCGGCGCGAAGCCGGCCGCGAGCAAAAGCTGGTTGCGCTGGCGTAGAGGAATGGCAAGCTGCTCGGCCAGATGCATCACCATCTCGCGCGAAGGCTGGGCGCGGCCGCTTTCGACGAAGGAGAGATGCCGCTGCGAGATATCGGCTTCCATGGCGAGGTCGAGCTGGCTCATGCGCCGGCGCGTGCGCCACTCGCGAATGAGGCTGCCGGCGGAGACGTCGGGTGTTGTCATGGGGGATGAGTAGGCCGGCGAGCGGAGTAATTCAATTACCTGGGAGGTTATCGCTCCCCTTCTCCCTTGCTGTGGGAGAAGGGGAGGTGCTTCACCCCAACGCCCTCAGCTTCGCCTTCACCTCGAGAAAATCCCGCCACGCCAGCTTCTTGTGTGCAGGCGTGCGAAGCAGATACGCCGGATGCAGCGTCGGCATCGCTGGAATGGCAATGCCCGACTGGGTGGTGTGGACGCGCCAATTGCCGCGCAGGCGCAGGATGCCCTCGGTCGTGTTGAGCAGCGTCTTGGCGGAAGGGCCGCCGAGATTGACCAGCACCTTCGGATTGATCAGCTCGATCTGCCTTTCGATGAACGGGCGGCAGATCTCCGTCTCGTGCGGCGTCGGCGTGCGGTTGCCCGGCGGGCGCCACGGGATGACGTTGGCAATATAGGCCGATGTCCGGTCGAGGCCGATCGCTGCCAGCATGCTGTCGAGCAGCCGTCCGGAGCGGCCGACGAAGGGCAGCCCTTCGAGGTCCTCGTCGCGGCCCGGCGCCTCGCCGACGAGCATCAGGTCGGCATTCGGGTTGCCGTCGGCGAAGACCAGGTTCTTGGCGGTGAATTTGAGATTGCAGCCGTCGAACGCCGCCATCTGCTGGCGCAGCTCGTCAAGCGTCGAGGCGCTCGCCGCCAGCTGCCGTGCAAGCTTGATCTGCCCCTCGTCGGGGACCGTGGCGGTGGTGAGCGTCGGGCGCCGCGGCGCATCGGGCACTTGGCTTGCGTCAAGTCCCATCGATGCCGCCGGCCGTTCCGCCGCCCGGCCTGCCTCCAATCCGGGCTCCGATGCCGGCCGCTCCAGGGGCATGCTTTCACGCGCGATCGCGGCCTGCGCAGGCGCGCGCTCGGCTTGCTTCGGCTTGGCCTCGGCGAAGCGGTTGACAGGCGTGTCTTCCAGCGCCTCGTCACCGCCGGCGCTGGCATAGAAGGCCAGCAGCTCTGCGATATCGATCGGGTTGTTGGGGGAGGCGGCAGTCATGGCGCCACCATCGTCCGCGCGGCAAAGATTTGCAACCGCTCGGAATTCGCCATTCAGCGCAATGTCTGTCAGCCCGTCGGTATGCGCGGATCCTGCACCAGGAAAAATGTCCAGCGCGGCGTGTAGTCGGTGATCAGGAACTCGAACGTCGCCGTCTTCAGCGGGTCGACCTTGCCGTTCTTGAACAAGAGCCGGTCATAGGGTTCGAACTGGCGGTCGAAATCGGCGAAGTTGCTCGAGACGATGTTGTCGGGACTCTTGTTGCGCTGGTCGAAGGAGAGACCGTCGCCGAACACGCTCGGCTGGTCGAGGATTTCCTGCAGCTCGAACTGGAACTCGACCCAGGGCAGGGAGCTGTTGTTGAGCACGTCGATGCGCATGTACATAACCCCATTGGCCACGTTGCCGGCCCTGCCGAAGGCTTCGATCGGCCTGATCGCGCGGATGGTCAGCGTCACTGGCGTCGCCGAATTCAGCTCCTCGGTGATGACCAGCGGGTCATCCTTGGTGCCGATTCCGGAAGCGCCGGTGATGCGGAAGCCGCCGAGCTCGTCGGAAAAGGAGTAGGCGCCGGCCGCCCAGACTTTCTGCGGATCGGCCTGGGCCGCGCCGAGCGAAAAGAGGAGCGGAAGAACCGCGCGGCAGAGCACGCCGGGCGTGAAGAGTAAGCGCTTCAATGAAAAGCCGGTTGGCTCGGGAGTGCGCATGGGGCCAAGTATTGCCGATAAGCAAGCCGTCGAACAATTAAAAACGTGCCGGACGGGCCTGGCCTTCCAACTGCATGGCCCTGGCCTATGCTTCGCCGTCGCCTGTCCGATGGCCGTTTCGTATGGAACACCGCGACTTTTTGTCGAAATCGGCTTTGTCACGTCAGCGCCGGTTTCGCGTCGCGAATTGATGCGCTATGCAGCGCGTGAGCCAGCAAAATGCGAGAATAGGGCAAGCCAGCGAGGGGCAGATGAGCGAAATCGAACGCGAGAGCATGGAATTCGACGTGGTCATCGTCGGCGCCGGTCCGGCCGGCCTTGCCGCGGCGATCCGTCTGAAGCAGCTCAACCCCGACCTTTCCGTCGTCGTGCTGGAAAAAGGCGGCGAGGTCGGCGCCCATATCCTGTCCGGCGCCGTCGTCGACCCGATCGGCATCGACCGCCTTTTGCCGGGCTGGCGCGAGGAGGAAGGGCACCCTTTCAAGACGCCTGTCACCGACGATCATTTCCTGGTGCTGGGCCCCGCCGGGTCCTTCCGCCTGCCCAACTTCCTGATGCCGCCGCTGATGAACAACCACGGCAACTACATCGTCTCGCTTGGCAATGTCTGCCGCTGGCTGGCGACCAAGGCCGAGGCGCTCGGCGTCGAGATTTATCCGGGCTTTGCCGCGGCGAGCCTTGTCTACAACGACGCCGGCGCCGTGACCGGCGTGATCACTGGCGACATGGGCGTCGAGAAGGACGGCACGCATGGCCCGGCCTACGCTCCGGGCATGGCGCTGATGGGCAAATACGTGCTGATCGGCGAGGGCGCGCGCGGCTCTCTGGCCAAGCAGCTGATCGCCAGATACCAGCTTGCCGACGGCCGCGAGCCCGCCAAATTCGGCATCGGCCTCAAGGAACTCTGGCAGGTCAAGCCTGAGAACCACAAGCCGGGGCTGGTGCAGCACTCCTTCGGCTGGCCGCTCGACATGAAAACCGGCGGCGGCTCCTTCCTCTACCATCTCGAAGACAACCAGGTGGCGGTCGGCTTCGTCGTCCATCTGAACTATAAGAATCCTTGGCTCTCCCCCTTCGAGGAATTCCAGCGCTTCAAGACTCATCCGGCGATCAGAGGCACCTTCGAGGGCGCCAAGCGGATCGGCTATGGCGCGCGCGCCATTACCGAGGGCGGCTGGCAGTCGGTGCCGAAACTCTCCTTCCCCGGCGGCGTGCTGATGGGCTGCGCGGCCGGCTTCGTCAACGTGCCCCGCATCAAGGGCTCGCACAATGCGGTGCTGTCCGGCATGCTGGCCGCCGAGCATGTCGCGGACGCCATTGCCGCCGGCCGGGCCAATGACGAGCTCGCCTCCTATGAAGACGCCTGGCGCGGCAGCGACATCGGCAGGGATCTGAAGAAGGTGCGCAACGTCAAGCCGCTGTGGTCGCGCTTCGGCACCATCGTCGGTGTCGGCATCGGTGGTCTCGACATGTGGCTGAACACGCTGTTCGGCTTCTCGCCCTTCGGCACGCTGAAGCACGGCAAGGCCGACTATGCGACGCTCGAGCCCGCCTCCAAGCACCAGAAAATCGCTTATCCGAAGGCGGATGGCGTCTTGACCTTCGACCGGCTCTCCTCGGTGTTTTTGTCCAACACCAACCATGAGGAAAATGAGCCCGTGCACCTCATCGTCGGCGACATGGCGCTGCAGCAGCGTTCCGAGCACGACGTGTTCGCCGGGCCATCGACCCGCTACTGCCCGGCCGGCGTCTATGAGTGGCTGGACAAGGACGGCAATGCCGCTGCCGATCCGTCCGCCAAGGACGTGCGCTTCGTCATCAACGCGCAGAACTGCGTCCACTGCAAGACTTGCGACATCAAGGACCCGAACCGGAACATCAATTGGGTGCCCCCGCAAGGCGGAGAGGGGCCGGTCTACCAAGGCATGTGAGCCCCACGTCTGGCCGGGCCGGCTCGACAGCCGCCATCCTGCGGCTGGCGAGAGCCGGGTAACAGGCGGCACCTACGAGCAATACCGGTTGCGACGGCGCAACCTCAAGGCTGTTGAATCCGCTGCCTGCTTGTGTTCCCTTTCCCTAAGGATAGGGAGGAGACGGTTATGCGCATGGCGGTTCTGACATGCCTTGTCGCTCTCGGCGCGCTCTGCGCGCCGCAGGCTTCGGCCGGCACCAGGGTGCTGGTCCAGACGCGCACCTATGACATTGCCGGCAATTCGGGCGCGGCGCTCATCGAGGCGATGGGCAGCAAAGGTCCCAAGCACGGCTTCATGACGCATGCCATCGCCCAGACCGCCTATACGGCCGACTGGGAGCTTGGCGTTATCCAGGACAAGGGCTCGTGCCGGATACGGCAGGCAAACGGAACGCTCAGTCTCTTCTACACTTTCCCCCGCTTGGCGTCGCCAGCCACGCCTGCATTGAAGAAGCGCTGGAACCGGTTCTTCGCCGGCGTGCGCGCCCACGAGGGAACCCATGGCCGCATTGCCCGGGAAATGATGCGCGTCACCGATCGCTCGATCACCGGTCTTAGGGTCGCTAACGACCCCTATTGCTACAAGGCGCGCAGCGAGGCGCGCCGGCGCATCCAGGCTGTCTATGCCGAATACGAGGCCAGGCAAAATGCCTTCGATGCCCGCGAGCACCGCGAAGGCGGTCATGTCGAGCACCTGGTCGCTGCTTTGATCAGGCCCTAGCGGCACAAGCAGAAACCGGCGATGCGGCGGGAAGCAATGCGACGCTAACTGCCCGTCTTGCCAAGTTGTGCGTTTGCCGCCAGCGCCGACTGATGCTCGTGCTCGGGCTCTCGGCCGTCGGACCGCAACGAGAACTCGACCAGCACCGGCAAGTGGTCGGAGCCGGCGTCTTCCAGCCGCGTCGCCGAATGGATTGTCACGGCCCCCTTGCTGAACACCTGGTCGATCGGCAGGCCGGCGAAGCGCCGGATGAAATCCGGCAGCTTCCGGTGAATCCAGGTCGGCCCGGCCGACGGCATCACGCTCAGTCCGCCGAGCGAGGCGACACGACGCACCGCAGCGCTCCACGGCGCGGCGTTGCAGTCGCCGGCCATGATGGCGGTTTCGCCGAGCGCGGCAAGCGGCTCCGCCAGCTCGCCGATCTGCCAGTACTGCTCGCGCGGCCACGGCCAGCTCAAATGGATTGCCGCGACATCGACGCCGGTGCCGCCGAAATCGACCGTGGCGGTAGCCATCGCACCGCGCGGCTCGCAATGCGGCGCCGTGCCGGCGGCAAAAGGCCGCCGCGAGAGCAGCGCGACCCCGAATACGCCGTTGGGGTAGGGGCAGAGGATGCGGTACGGATAGGCGCCGGTGATATAGCCGAGCTCTCTCGTCCACATTCCCGACACCTCGTCGAGGGTGATCACATCAGGGTTGGTGCGGCCGATCAGCGACAGCACCTTCTTGGGCGTCGGATTGTCGAAGCGAAGATTGATCTGCAGCAGGCTGTAGACGATACGGTCGGCAGGTTTGGCGACCGCCTGCTGCGGCCACAACCTGGGCAGCGCGCTGGCCGTCGTGGCGAGGCAGGCTAGGGCGAAGAGCAGCGCTGCTGCCGCTTGCAGCCGGTACGAACTGGCAAGCAGCGCCACCGCCAGCAGCGCCGTGAGCACGCTCAGATGAATACGAAAATGCGAGAACGAATCGAGGGCTGGATGCAGCGCGCCGAGGAATCCGGCCAGCAGCGCGGCCGTGAGTGCCGTCATCGCCAGGAATGCCACCCCAGCCGTCATGTTTGAGCGCGCGCCGCCTGTTGTCATGTCAGTCGTGTTCTGCCGAATGTCGCCGGCATCTTTTTGCAGCGACATAGTCTCGCTCAGGCCTGCTTATCGGCAAAATTGCGGCCCGGGCAAGACGATGAGTTGCCTCGGCTACTGGAAAGCAGTCTCGGAGAAGCTTCTCAACTTGCGCGAATGCAGCCGCTCCATCGGCATTTCGGCCAGCTTCTCCATCGCCCTGATGCCGATGGTGAGGTGCTGCGCCACCTGCCGCTTGTAGAATTCCGTCGCCATGCCGGGCAGTTTCAGTTCGCCATGCAAAGGCTTGTCGGAGACGCACAGCAGCGTGCCGTAGGGCACGCGGAAGCGGAAGCCGTTGGCGGCGATCGTCGCCGATTCCATGTCGAGCGCGATGGCGCGCGACTGCGAAAGGCGCTGCACCGGTCCGCGCTGGTCGCGCAGTTCCCAGTTGCGGTTGTCGATGGTGGCGACGGTGCCGGTGCGCATGATGCGCTTGAGATCGTAGCCGGAAAGTCCCGTTACTTCGGCGACCGCTTCCTGCAGCGCTACCTGGATCTCGGCCAGCGGCGGGATGGGCACCCAGACCGGCAGGTCGTCGTCGAGCACATGATCCTCGCGCACATAAGCATGGGCCAGCACATAGTCGCCCAGCGCCTGCGTGTTGCGCAGGCCGGCGCAGTGGCCGAGCATCACCCAGGCATGTGGCCGAAGAACCGCGATATGGTCGGTGATGGTCTTGGCGTTGGACGGGCCGACGCCGATATTGACCATGGTGATGCCGCCATGGCCCGACTTCTTCAGATGGTAGGCCGGCATTTGCGGCAGGCGCTGTGGCGGGGTGCCTTCGCTCGCCGCGCCGGCCCCGGCCTTGGTCACGAGATTGCCCGGCTCGACGAATTCGCTGTAACCGCCGCCGCCGCTCTCCATCAGTTCGCGGGCCCGCGCCACGAACTCGTCGATGTAGAACTGGTAATTGGTGAACAGCACGAAATTCTGGAAATGCTGCGGGCTGGTAGCCGTGTAGTGCGTCATGCGGTGCAGCGAATAGTCGATGCGCTGGGCCGTGAACGGCGCCAGCGGCCTCGGCTCGCCGAACGCCACCTCGAATGTGCCGTTGGCGATCTGGTCGTCGGTGCCGTCGAGATCCGGCACGTCGAACAGGTCGCGGATCGGTCGCCTGATGCGCTCGGCAGCCGTGCCGTCGACATAGGTGCCCTCCAGGAAGGCGAAATGCAGCGGGATCGGCGTCGTCGATTCCGACACCGTGACCTGGACGCCGTGATTGCGCATGATGAGCCGAAGCTGCTCGACGAGATAGTTCTCGAACAGCTTTGGCTGGGTGATGGTGGTGGCAAAATGCCCGGGCGTCGGCATATGGCCGTAGGCTTGGCGCGAGTCGATCTGCGTGAACGAGGTGGTGGTGACGCCGATCTGCGGATAAAAGGCCCGGTAGCGCCTGCTCTCGTCGCCGCCGGCGGCGAGCTTGGCGAAGGAATCGCGCAGGAATTTGGTGTTGCGGTCGTAGAGCGCCTCCAGCGCCGCGACCGCCTTCTTGGCGTCGTCAAAACTCTGCCTGCCGAAAGGCTCCGGCATGACGACCGATTCGATGGCTTGGGGGTAGATTCGCTTTTCCATGGCCCAATATAGGGATTTGGAAGAGCGCTTGGGAGGGGGAGGCGGGCGCGAAGCCCGCCTTGCGGAGTATTTTTCTCTGGCCGTGTCAGCCACGCTGCAGGCTGACCAGCAGCACGAAGCCGATGCCTGCCTTCTTCGGCGCCGGCGCCTCGATGACCGAACCGGCGTCGGCGCGCATCATCGGCACCGCCAGCACAGGAGCGGCAAGCACCATCAGGATGAGCATCGCCCGCGGCAGGAGCCGAAGAGCTTTGAGGGTGGAGGCAGCGATGCGGTTCATGGTGGTCGTTCCGGTTTCGAGTATTGGTCGTTTCAGCGGCCGAAATGGTTCATGCAGTCCAGCCGGCAGGTATCGGCCATTCGCGGTGAGCGCGCCGGACGGCCGGCTTCGGCCACGAGGATGGCGAAGAACATGCCGAACAGGCTCATCAGCAGGCACACGATGGTGAAGCGGCGGACAAGCATTGGTCTCTCCTTCAATGCGAGGAGAATGCCCGAGCGCCTCTGAACCGGTTCTGAGACCGGTATTCATCTGCGGTTCAAATTGGCTGATGGGGTCATGACCCGGCCAAGGCCTGCGAAATGCCTTGTCCAGCGTTGCGCTCAGAAACGGCGCTCAAAAAGAAAACGGGGCGCCGGGCCCCGTTTTTGCATCGTCATCCGTTCGACTGTCAGAGCTTGTGCCAGGTCTGGGTCTTGCAGATCAGTCCGCCCAGAACGCAGCCGCTCATCTTTAGCGAGGTGCCGGAAAGCGTCGCCTTGCCGGAATAGGTCTTGTCGGTTTCCGGGTCTGTTATGGTGCCGGTGTACTTGTTGTCGCCGGCCGCCTTGAAGGAGCCGATCGTCTTGCCGGCATATTTGCCGGACTTGAGCGTGATGGAAAACGCCCCGCCGCCGGCGATCGCCGCTGTCGATCCGGCCTGCGTCTTCCAATTGCCCTCGATCGGGTCGGCCGACGCGGCGCCTGCCATTATCAAGGTGGCCGCCAGGGCCAGGCTGACTTTTCGAAACATGCTTGTCCTCCCTTTAGGGTTCCGGCGGGCCTCGTTCCGCCTTTCTGTCCCTTACGCAAACGTAAAGCTAATCCAGCCATCGCCAAAACGAAAGCCGTGCCGCGACGGAAGCTTGCAAGGATTTCGGCCGCGTCGGTCGCTGGAAATGAACGGATGGCGAAAAAGGCTTCGGTTTCCGTGGTTAGCGAAGTCTTGATTCCCGCGCCTCAAATTTTCGACGAATTTGGCGCAGATCGGCTGAATTGCTGGATTCCTATGCTTAACGGTTCTTCGCGTTTACCTCTTGTTTTAGCTTTGTTTTCTTCAAATTAAGCAAGCCATTTAACGACGGATTCAAGGCGAGCCGTCATCCTCGAAAGCATCGAAAGAGCGGCCCGCCCGGGGACTTCCAGGGACAGAAGGAGGCAGCTCTCGGGAGCAGACAGGGGATTGAAATGGCACGTTTTGAAATGCTTGAAGCCGGCTTCGGCGCCATGGGGGCAACTGCCCAGGCCGACATTCTTTTCGAACTGGGCATGATGTATGCGACCGGCCGCGATTGCGAGACCGACGTCATTGCCGCCCACAAATGGTTCAACATCGCCGCGATCAAGGGATCGCTCCGCGCCGCCGAGCTGCGCTCGGAATTGTCGGCATCGATGTCGAAGGCCGAGATCGCCAAGGCGCTGCGCGAAGCGCGCGAATGGATGACGATGCACTGATTTTGCGGGGTAAGGCCCGAAAGCTCTTAAGGGACAAGGCCGCAAAAAGACGGCCGGTTAACCAGACCAAGAACGCGGCAGGTCAACGAACTCAAGCCGTGCGACAACACAGGGAAGCGAGCGGGTTCAGGCGCGCGGGGTGCCGGGAAGCTCGACTGCAAAAGCCGCGACCGGCCGGGACAAGGCCGGCGCGGCTTTTGCATTTGCGCAGTCTCCGGCTGTATGGGAACGGCGGCTTGGCCCAAGAACTCCCCGTCGGAATGAACCAAATCCCGATACATTGTGCTCTCGACAGTTCCGGCGAAGGGTGAAATTGTCCCGGCTCTCTGGAAGAAGCGTGGCCGGAACGGCCGCGCGCAAGTGGAGGAGTTCTATTGTCATGAAAAGATTGGGTATTTTGAGCGCGGCCGCATTGGGCCTGACGATGAGCGCATCGGTTGCCTTCGCCGACGACATCACGATTTCGGTGGTCGGCCCGATGACCGGGCAGCTCGCCAACATCGGCGACCAGTTCAAGCAGGGCGCGCAGGCCGCGGCGGATGCCATCAATGCCGCCGGAGGTGTCAATGGCAACAAGATCAAGATCGACATCCAGGACGACCAATGCGATCCGAAGCAGGCGGTGTCGGTTGCCAATCGCATCGTTGCCAACGGCGTCAAGTTCGTCGACGGCCATGCCTGCTCGGGCTCGAGCATTCCCGCTTCCGCCGTCTACGCCGAAGCCGGCACCCTGATGATGAGCCCGGCCTCGTCTAATCCGGAACTGACCGACGCCGCGGCCAAGGCCGGCTGGCCGACGATCATGCGCCTCTACACGCGTGACGATGCGCAGGGCGCTTTCATCGGTCCATGGATCGCCAAGAAATATGCCGGCAAGAACGTCGTCGTCCTGCACGACAAGAGCGCCTACGGTCAGGGCGTTGCCGATGCTGTCAAGGCGACCATGAATGCCGGCGGCCTCAAGGAGGTCGACTATGAAGGCATCAATGCCGGCGAGAAGGACTATTCGGCTTTGGTCACCAAGCTGAAAGAGCTCAAGGCCGACGTCGTCTATTTCGGCGGCTACCATCCGGAGGCCGGCTTGATCCTGCGCCAGGCAGCGGAGCAGAACGTCAAGTTCCAGCTGATCATGCCGGACTCGATCGCCTCGCCGGAATTCTGGCAGATCGCCGGCCCGGCCGGTGAAGGCACGATGTTCGTCTTCCCCTCGGATCCGCAGTCGAAGCCGGAAGCGAAGGAGGCCGTGGCCAAGATCAAGCAAGGCGGCTTCACACCGGAAGGTTTCACGCTGTTCTCCTATGCAGTGATCCAGGCGGTGGCCGAAGGCGTCAAGCGCGCCGGCACCGACGACCCGGCCAAGGTCGCCGAGGCGCTGAAGGACGGCAAGCCGATCAGCACCGTGGTCGGCGATGTGATCTTCGACGAGAAGGGCGACCTGAAGAACGCCAGCTACGACATCAACCAGTGGCACGACGGCAAATACGCGCCGATCAAGCCGTAATTCGTTCTGCAGATCGATTGGAAATGGCCGGGATTTGTCTCGGCCGTTTTCGTATGTGCCTTGGCACTGATTTGGAGGCCAGTTCGGCGCTCTACGGCGTCCCCCTGGAGTCCTGCCGCCCCAGCCAGTTTGTCCCGTTGCCGATCCAAGGCGACCGGCAGCTCAGCCCCGTGCGTCCTCGAACCGCACCAGCACCGTGCCGTCGCTCACTTGCGCGCCTTCGGCCGCGATCTCGGCAATCACCCCGTCATGGGGTGCGGCGATCGTATGTTCCATCTTCATCGCCTCGAGGATCAGGAGCGGCTGGCCCTTGATCACGGCATCGCCCGCTGCCGCGCGCACCAGCTTGACCAATCCCGGCATCGGCGCGCGCAGGCTGTCCGACGCGGCCGCGGCCTCATCCGCCTTGGCCAGCGGATCCGGCACCGTGAATGTATATCCGACCGCTCCTTCGAACACCGTGACATGGCCCGGCCAGCGCGCGCTGCGCGGCATGCTCCTGAGGTCGTGCGCGTTGAGCGCGTCATGCGGCGCCTCCAGCGCCACCTGGAAGCGGCCGTCTGGCCGCGCCGAAACCCGGGCCAGGATGTTCTCCTCGCCGTAACGCAGCCGGGTGCGGCGCGCCAGCGTATGGAAATGCGCATAGCCGGCGAGCGAGCACCACGGATCGGCGGCCGGACCCGCCGTGCTTGCGTCGGTCGCTGCCAGCGCCGCCGCGGCGATCGCTTCATCGCTTGGCGCGGGAACAGCGACAAGAGCGTCCTGATGCCGGCCGATCAGGCCGGTGTCGATATCGCCCGCCGCGAAATCGGCGTCGGCGGCGAGTGCTGCAAGGAAGGCTGTGTTGACCGTCGAGCCGGCAACTTCGGTTCGGGCCAGCGCCTTGCGCAGCGCGCCAAGCGCGGTGGTTCTGTCCCTGGCGTGCACCACCAGCTTGGCGATCATCGGATCGTAGAAGGGCGAGATCGCATCGCCGGACCGCACGCCGGTCTCGATGCGCATGGCGGCATCCTCCGGCGGCGTGTCGGGGAATTTGAGATGATAAAGCGTGCCCGTCGCCGGCAGGAATCCCTTGGCCGCGTCCTCGGCGTAGATGCGCGCCTCGAAAGCATGTCCGGCAAGGGCGATCTCGTTCTGCGCCTTCGGCAGTTTTTCGCCGGCGGCGACACGAAGCTGCCATTCGACCAGATCGACGCCGGTGACCATCTCGGTGACGGGATGCTCGACCTGCAGCCGTGTGTTCATCTCCATGAACCAGAAGCGGTCGGCTTTGAGGGCCTCGGAAGCATCGACGATGAACTCGATCGTGCCGGCGCCCGAATAGCTGATTGCCTTGGCGGCCTTCACCGCCGCTTCCGTCATCGCCTTGCGCAGCGCCGGCGTCATGCCGGGGGCGGGCGCCTCCTCGATCACCTTCTGGTGGCGGCGCTGCGCCGAGCAGTCGCGCTCGAAAAGATGCACGACATTGCCGAAATTGTCACCGAACACCTGGACTTCGATGTGGCGCGGCTTGTCGACATATTTTTCGACCAGAACGCGGTCGTCGCCGAAGGCAGCCTTGGCCTCGCGCCGCGCTCCGGACAGCGCCTCGGAGAAGTCGTCCGGATGGTCGACGCGCCGCATGCCCTTGCCGCCGCCGCCGGCGCGCGCCTTGATCAGCACCGGGTAGCCGATCTCGCGCGCTTTTGTGGCAAGCAGCACAATCTCCTGCGCTTCGCCGTGATAGCCGGGCACCACCGGAACGCCGGCCTTTTCCATCAACCGCTTGGCGGCGTCCTTCAGCCCCATGGCGCGGATCGAGGCGGCGGACGGGCCGATGAAGATGAGGCCCGCTGCCGTCACCTGGTCGACGAAGTCGGGGTTCTCCGAAAGGAGGCCGTAGCCGGGGTGGATAGCCTCGGCGCCTGTGGCAAGCGCCGCGGCAATGATCCTGTCGCCGCGCAGATAGCTGTCACCGACCGGCGAGGGGCCGATATGCACCGCCTCGTCGGCCATCTCGACATGCAGCGCTCGCGCGTCGGCATCCGAATAGACGGCGACTGTTCGCGCGCCGAGCTTGCTCGCGGTGCGGATGACGCGGCAAGCGATCTCGCCTCGATTGGCGATCAGGATCTTGCCGAACATGGAGCCTCCCGAGTTTGCGACGGGCAGCGCCAATTCGGCAGGCGCGGGCCTACTTCGATGCGGCGATCTCGCAGGCGCCGCCCGTAGTCACCTTGTAGTGCGCGCGCGTGGCCAGGCAGGATTTCATCGCCAGCTCTTCCGCAACCTTTTGGGACGGCGCATTCAGGTGTCCACCACAGATGATATAAGACGACATGATCCGGGCATAAGGCGTGGTCGCGTAGGCTGAATGGCCGCTCGCCGCCAGATAGGCCTTGTACGCCCTGTTGCACGGATCCTTGGGATTGCGTGGGATGTAAGGTGGAAAGCGCTTGTCCCCCTCGCTTCCAGCCAGCGACCCGGCGACGACAGCGCCGCACGAGGCGAATATAAGCATTCCTGCAAGTATCGACGCGGAAGCTTTCCGCAGATATTCTCGTGTCATTTTTACCCAATCCCCATGAGACAATGCAGGATGAGCAATATCGAATATTTGCCGGCGTCGCTAGATGGTCACTCAAGAATCTCGATCTCGTGAACGGGTGGAACGTCTTTGTCATAAAGTTCAGGCTCCCCCAATCGCAGCAACGGTTGAGCTGTATAGTTTGGCAGTCAGATCGTCGAAGCAGCAGAAAGTCACGGTCTCGGGGATGGCGTTTTCGCCTAGAAAAACAGCAACCGTGCCGACGGCTATTTCGGTAGCCTGATCTTTCGGATAGCCGTAGATGCCGGTCGAGATCGCCGGAAATGCTATCGTTCGACAGTCCTTACCGGTGGCAATCTCCAGCGAGCGCCGATAGCAGGAGGCGAGCAACTCCGCCTCGCTCTCGCCCCCGCCGTGCCAGACCGGGCCGACAGTGTGAATGACATAGCGCGCCGGCAGCCGGTAGCCTTTCGTCAGTTTGGCATCCCCGGTCCTGCAGCCGTTCAGCGTGCGGCATTCGGCGACCAGCTCCGGCCCGGCGGCGCGGTGGATAGCGCCGTCGACACCACCGCCGCCGAGCAGCGAGGAATTGGCGGCATTGACGATGGCATCGACCTTAAGCCTGGTGATGTCGCCGGTATGCACGCGGATCCTATCGCTGACGCCGCTCATCGTCACATCCTGAACACGCCGAACTTCGTTTCCTCGACCCCGGTATTGAGCGCCGCCGAGAGGCTGAGCGCCAGCACCTCGCGTGTTTTGGCCGGATCGATGATGCCGTCGTCCCAAAGCCTTGCCGAAGAATAGAGCGGGTGACCCTCATGCTCGTATTTCATCAGGATCGGCTTCCTGAATTTCGCTTCCTCCTCGGCGCTCCACTCACCGCCCTTGCGCTCGATGCCCTCGCGCTTGACCATGGCGAGCACCGTTGCCGCCTGCTCGCCGCCCATCACCGAAATGCGCGCATTCGGCCACATCCACAGGAAGCGGGGCGAATAGGCGCGGCCGCACATGCCGTAATTGCCGGCGCCGAACGAACCGCCGATGATCACCGTAAGCTTCGGCACGCGTGCCGTGGCGACCGCCGTGACCAGCTTGGCGCCGTCCTTGGCGATGCCGCCGGCCTCATACTTTCGCCCGACCATGAAGCCGGTGATGTTCTGCAGGAAGATCAGCGGAATGCCGCGCTGGCAGCAGAGCTCGATGAAATGCGCGCCCTTCAGCGCGCTTTCCGAGAACAGCACCCCATTGTTGCCGAGGATGCCGACCGGCATGCCGTGCAGATGCGCAAAACCGGTGACCAAGGTGGTGCCGTAATTCTGCTTGAACTCGTCGAACTCGGAACCGTCGACCAGACGCGCGATCACCTCGCGAACGTCGTAGGGCTGGCGCAAATCCGTCGGCACGATGCCGTAGAGTTCATGCGGATCGTGAAGCGGCGATACCGGTTTCTGTAAGTTCAGGCTTACGGCCTTGTTCCGATTCAGGTTCTTGACGATGCGTCGGCAAATGGCCAGCGCGTGCTCGTCATCCATGGCATAGTGGTCGGCGACGCCGGAAAGCCTGGTGTGGACCTCGGCGCCGCCGAGCTCCTCGGCGCTGACATCCTCGCCGGTGGCAGCCTTCACCAGCGGCGGGCCGCCAAGAAAAATGGTCGCCTGGTTGCGCACCATGATCGTTTCGTCCGACATCGCCGGCACATAGGCCCCGCCCGCCGTGCAGGAGCCCATGACGCAAGCGATCTGCGGGATGCCGGCTGCCGACATGTTGGCCTGGTTGTAGAAGATGCGGCCGAAATGCTCACGGTCGGGGAAGACCTCGTCCTGGTTGGGCAGGTTGGCGCCACCGCTGTCGACCAGGTAGACGCAAGGCAGCTTGTTCTGCAGCGCGATCTCCTGCGCGCGCAGATGCTTCTTCACCGTCACCGGATAATAGGTGCCGCCTTTCACCGTCGCGTCGTTGACGACGACCATGACCTCCCGGCCTTCGACACGGCCGATGCCGGTGATGATGCCGGCCGACGGAATATCCTCGCCATACATCGACCATGCCGCGAACTGGCCGATCTCGAGAAAAGGCGAGCCGGTGTCGAGCAGTTGCGCCAATCTTTCGCGCGGCAGCAGCTTGCCGCGGCTTTGGTGGCGCTCGCGCGCCTCGTCCGAGCCGCCGCGCTCGATGCCCGCCGCCTTCTCGGCGATATCGTCGACCAGCCCCCGCATGCGCTCGGCATTGGCGCCGAAGCTTTCCGAGGAGGGGGAGATTTGGGTTTGGAGTGTGGCCACGTTATTCCTCACACCTCTTGATGCCGCAACGCAACCAGTGTAACAGCCCGCACCCGGATGCTGCGTGCGCAGCGCGGCATCTTTTGTACGAATGACACCTCAGGAGGCGACGATGAAAGGCATCGATATGCGTTTCACCAAATGTCTCCCCTCGGCCATGGCCTGACGCCGCCGAAGGGCGGCTTTCCACGTCCCGGATTCGAGCAAAAGGAACACGGCGCCTGCAAGCGCTGTGGGTGTCACTATGTATGTGCGGTTTGTAACGCCGCTGATCCATCCGAAGAGCCGGGTAGAGAGCGGCTTTTTCCATGCGTCCTGGTACTTGTACCGGAATGGCTGCCCGGACTGGATCCATGGCGAACTGGAGGATCAGTTCGACTGGTTCAATCGGCATTTGCCCATTCCTGGCCGGGTTGGGCGGCATTTCAAGCGCCGTGAGTCGATTTGGGGCGTCTGCTGGTTCCACCCGAACGCCAAGGAAGCCATCAGCCGTGCGCGCTATTGCGCCTGGCTGATCGAGGAGGGCGGCTTGCCTGTGCGCTCGATCACGTCCCGGCGCCAGCGTGAGGTTCTGTGGCGCGATGAGCATCAGATCGTCGCCAAGCCGACCGACGACCTGCCCAAGGCGTTCGGCTGAGGTGACGGAGGGAGACATCACACTCCCTCCGCCATGATCTCGCGGCCGATCAGCCAGCGGCGGATCTCGCTGGTGCCGGCGCCGATCTCGTAGAGCTTGGCGTCGCGCAGAAGCCGCCCGGTCGGATAATCGTTGATATAGCCGTTGCCGCCGAGCAGCTGGATGGCATCGAGCGCCATCTGCGTCGCCTTTTCGGCCGCGAAGAGCACGCAGCCGGCGGCGTCCTTGCGCGTGGTCTCGCCGCGGTCGCAGGCACCGGCCACGGCGTAGACATAGGCGCGCGCCGCGTTCATCGTCGAATACATGTCGGCAAGCTTGCCCTGCACCAGCTGAAAACTGCCGATCGGCTGGCCGAACTGCTTGCGCTCATGCACGTAAGGCACCGCCACGTCGAGGCAGGCCGCCATCAGCCCGATCGGCCCGCCGGAGAGCACGGCGCGCTCATAGTCGAGGCCCGACATCAGCACCTCGACGCCGCGCCCTTCCTCATGCAGCACATTCTCGAACGGCACCTCGACATTCTCGAAGACGAGCTCGCCGGTGTTCGAGCCGCGCATGCCGAGCTTGTCGAGTTTTTGGGCCACCGAAAACCCGGCAAAGGTTTTTTCGATGATGAAGGCGGTGATGCCGCGCGAATTGCGCTCCGGATCGGTCTTGGCATAGACCACCAAGGTCTCGGCATCGGGTCCGTTGGTGATCCACATTTTCGAACCGTTGAGCACATAGCGGTCGTTGCGCTTTTCGGCGCGCAGCCGCAGCGACACGACGTCCGAGCCTGATCCGGACTCCGACATTGCCAGCGCGCCGACCTTTTCGCCCGAGCAGAGCGCAGGGAGGTATTTCTCCTTCTGTGCCGGCGTTGCCCAGCGGTTGATCTGGTTAACGCAGAGATTGGAATGCGCGCCGTAGGAGAGGCCGACCGAGGCGGATGCGCGGGAAATCTCCTCCATCGCCACGACATGCGCGAGATAGCCCATACCGCTGCCGCCGAACTCGGCATCGGCGGTGATGCCGAGCAGGCCGAGCGCGCCGAGCTCCCCCCACAGATGTGCCGGGAATTCGTTGGAGCGGTCGATATCGGCCGCGATCGGCGCGATCCTGTCTTGTGCGAAGCGCCTTACGGTATCGCGCAACGCCTCAATGTCGGCATCAAGCCCGAAGTTCAGCGTATTCGTGTACATGGCGTTCCTCCCGGCGCATGACCCCGAAATCGACTTCGATAAGGATAATGCGCGAAATCAAAGTGCCGTGGCCTCCTTTGCGCGTCGGACGGGACGCGTTGCGCTGCCGGCGCCGATCTTCGCGCCGACGAGCCGCCTTGTCATCGAAAGATATGTCTCCGTGACTTCAGAGATCGACAGCCGCTCGCCCGGACGGAACCAGACGATGACGCCGGTCATCATCTGGATCAGCGCCATGGCGGTCAGGCCGACATCGTCGATCTCGAAGATGCCGGCGTCGGCGCCGTCGCGCAGGATCGCGCGCAATTCCTTCTCATAGGCCGTGCGCATCTTGAGGATCTGCGTCAGCCGCTCATGCGAGAGGCTGCGCAATTCCATGTTGGAGACATGGGTGGCGCGGCGCCGCTCGATATGGAAGGCAATGTGGTTCTCGACATAGGCGGCGAGCCGCGCCGCCGGATCGGCCGGTGCCGGGCGCGCGTCATCCCAGGCCTTGAGCAGGCCTTCCATATGCTCGCGCATCAGCGTGAACAGCAGATCCTCCTTGGTGGGAAAATAGCGATAGAGCGCGGCGGCCTGCACGCCGACTTCGGTCGCCAGCTGGCGCATCGACATCGCCTCATAGCCGAGCCGCGCGATCAGCCCGACCGCCGCCTCGCGAACGGCCGCCTCGGTTTTTTCTCCGTCTGAACCCGTGGTGCGTGCCATGTTTGCCTCTGCGAAGCAGATAATAAAACGAACGTTCAATTAATTCAAGCGGGCAAGCGATGGTGTTCAGGCCGAAGGGCAATGGCCTGCAATCGGTCTGACGCAAGCCTCGGCTGGATCTGTAGAGCGGAGCGACTTAGTCGCCGCGGAAAGCGCGGCTCGCCTGATCGGTCAGGGGCTTAAGCAGATAGGAAAGCACCGTGCGGTCGCCGGTTCTCAGGAACGCCTCCGCCGGCATTCCCGGCTTCAGTTCCAGCGATCCCGCCTGTTTGAGGCTGCTTTGCGTCAGCACGATGCGCACCGCGTAATAGGCGACCCCGGCTTTCTGGTCTTCGATGAGGTCGGGCGAGATACGGTCAACCTGGCCCTCGACTTCCGGCGTGATCTGCTGGCTGAAGGCCGAAAGGCGAAGCGTGGCGTTCTGTCCGATGCGCACCTGGTCGATGTCCTGCGGCGCGACGCGCGCCTCGACCACCAGCGCGTCGGCGCTCGGCACGATCTGCATGATCGCCTCGCCGGGCGCGATCACGCCGCCGATCGTGTGCACGGCCAGCTGATGCACCCGGCCCGATTGCGGGGCGCGGATATCGATCTGCTTCAGCGTTTGCTCGGCCGCGATCTGACGCTCGCGCAGTTCGCTCATCTTGCCGTCGATCTCCCTCAGTTCGCCCGCCACTTCGCTGCGCAGGTCCTGATCGATCTGGATGATCGCCAGTTCCATCTCGCTGATGCGCCCGCGCGTCTGCGCGGCGGCGGCGATCAACTGCCCGTTTTCGCCGTCGAGCCTTGCCTCGGCGCGTTCGCGATCGGCCAGACGCGAGATCGGCACCAGCTTCTTTTTCCAGAGGTCCCGCATGCCCTCGAGCTCGATCTTGGTGAGGGATATCTCCTGCTGCTTGCTCCTAAGCTGGGCCTCGATACCCGCGATCTCCTGACGGAACTGCACGATGCGCTCGCGTAGCTGTGAAATCTTGCCCTCGCGCGCCTGCCGCCGCAGCGCGAACAGCCTGTTCTCGCCGTCGATGAGATGACCGATCTGAGGGGCATGCGCGTTTCCCGACAGCTGCTCGGGATAGAGCACCGCCTGGGCGCCGTCGCGTTCGGCAATCAGCCGGGCGCGGCGGGCAGAGAGCTCGTCGAGACCGTTGTCGACGATGGCGAGATTGGCACGCGCCACCGTGTCGTCCAGCCGCACCAGGACGTCGCCCGCCTCGACCGTGCTGCCGTTCTGCACGTTGAGAGCGCCGACGACGCCGCCTTGCGGATGCTGGACGGACTTCACGTTCGAGCCGACGACCAGATGGCCGCCTGCGACCACGGCTCCGGCAAGACTGCTTGATGCCGCCCAAAGGCCGAGCCCGCCGACAAGCAGCGCCGCTGCGATCGCTCCCGCCCGGACGTTCCTGCGAATGGCCTGACGCAAGCGCTGCTGCTGGGGCGAAGCACCTTCGATCGGCTTCGAACCGCGGTCGAGCAGCGCGATCGCGCGCGCCCTGGCGGACAATGCGATGTCGCGCACCACGCGCAACGCATCGGCTTTGAAATCGGGCGTTGCCGACCTCATCTCAGCCCGCCGATCCGACCGCATGCAGCGGTTTTGTCACCGGCTGCAAAGCCTGCCGTGCGATCTCGCTCTTCAGCCCGAATGCCTGCTGCCTGCCGCCATTCAGCACCAGCAAGTGGTCGAGCGCGGCGAGGGCGCTGGGACGATGCGCGACCACGATGACGATGCCGCCGCGCGCTTTGATGCCTTCGATGGCACGCGTCAGCGCTTGGTCGCCCGCGGCATCGAGGTTGGAATTCGGCTCGTCGAGCACGACGAGGAACGGATTGCCGAACAGCGCGCGCGCCAGGCCTACACGCTGACGCTGTCCGGCGGAAAGTGCCGCGCCGCTCTCGCCGATCTCGGTTTGATAGCCTTCGGGCAGGCGCAGGATCATGTCGTGCACGCCGGCAGCCTGGGAGGCCTCGATGATCGCCTCCGGCATGGCGTTCTCGTCGAAGCGGCTGATGTTCTGGGCGACCGTACCGGCGAACAATTCGACATCCTGCGGCAGATAGCCGATATGGCGGCCAAGCGCCTGCGCCGGCCACTGCTCGATTGCAGCGCCGTCGAGACGGATCTTGCCGCGCATCGTGGGCCATACGCCGACGAGCACGCGCACGAGCGAGGATTTTCCGGAGCCGCTCGGGCCGATCAGGCCCATGCCGGAGCCGGCGTCGAGCGAAAAGTCGATATCCTCCAGCAGGATGCGCCGTCCACCAGGCGCCGTCACCCCGACGGTTTCCACAGCGAGTGTCGCGTTTGGCGCCGGAAGCTCCATGCCGCCATCGTCGACCGGAAAGGCGGCAAACAGATCGACCAGCCTCTGCCAGCTCTGGCGCGCGCTGAGGAAGTGCTTCCAATACGCGGTGGCGAGCTCGATCGGTGCCAGCGCCCGCGATGTCAGGATGGAACTGGCGATGATGATGCCGGGCGTGGCCTGCTGGTAAATGACCAGATAGGCGCCGAGCGCCAGGACCATCGACTGCAGCATCATGCGCATGATGCGCGAAGCCGCACCCAATCCGCTCGTCAGGTCGCTCGCCTGCGCCTGCGCCTCGCGGAAGGCGTTGTTTGCTTGGCTCCAGCGCCCGGCCAGCCTCTCGCCCATACCCATGGCGGCCAGCACTTCGGCGTTGCGGGCGCTCGCCTGCGCGATCGCGCCGCGCCTTGTGCCGAAGCCGGACATTGCCTTGGTCGGGGCGCGGACCAGGCGATCGGTGAGTGCCGTCAGCGCGATCAGCAGCAGCGCGCCGATGAGCGCCGCGACGCCGATCCACGGATGGAAAAGAAAGCAGATCACAACATAGAGGGGCATCCATGGCAGATCGAACAGCGCACCCGGGCCGGGGCTGGAAAGGAAGCCGCTGACCTGGTCGAGGTCGCGCAGCGCCTGCAGGCCTTCGCCGCGATCAGGCGTTCTGAGCGGCAGCCGCACGAGGCAGTTGAAGACGCGGCCGGCGATGAGCTCGTCGATGCCGGCGCCGATGCGTGTCAGCACGCGCGCACGGATCGCTTCGAGGACGCCCTGGAAGGCATAAAGCACGGCGACCAGAATGATCAGCGCCACCAGCGTCGGCACGCTGCGGCTAGGCAGAACGCGGTCATAGACCTGCAGCATGAACAGCGAACCGGACAGCATCAGCACGTTGATGAGGCCGCTGAGGCCGGCGACGGCCGCATACGGGCCGCGGAAGGAGGCGAGCGCCTTGCGAAGCTCGGAAGGTTTCAGGTCAGCTAAAGGCGAGCGTGTCAGATGGTTACCCCCGAAAAAACCGCGCCCGGCTTGAGGCGGGTTGGCGGGCCGCGATCGAGGCGCGGCCCGCGGTCAAGATCAGCCGACGAGTGCCGTCGTTTGATGGTCGGAATGGCCGGCAATCTGCGCCAGGATCTTGGTGATCGCGGACTGCGCCGCATCGGCCGCGTTGGCAAAGACCGGATTGTCGGCCGGCAGGTGGTCGTGCAGCCCCGCTGCTGCCCGTTCCACAGCCTGCTGGACATGGTCCGACGGATCCGGCGCGTTGTCCGGATTGGCGTGCGAGGCGTGACGGAACAAGAATTGGTCGCTGTCCAAGGCCACCGCATCATGCTTGGGCGCGTCGGAGTCGGTGAGACCAGGCGTGCCCCGGTCGCCAACAGGATGCTTGCCGAAGAAGTCGGCGAGCCAGTTTTTGGTGCCGTTGCCCGTGTTCGGTCCGCTGGTCGGCGCGGCCGGGGCGTGGCTTGAATCGGATCCTGAATCTTCTGCCGATGCCGTCGCCGCGAGCGTGCCCGATTTCATTGCCGGGTCGATCAGGTCGCGCTTGACGTTCTTGGTGCCGATTGTCGCCGTCTGCGTCGAAGTGGCGATATTGGCGCCCGAAAAAGTGACGTTATAGGTGCCGGGCTTCAGCGCTAGATCATAGCCGCCGGCGGCCGAGGTCGTGGTCTTAAAGGTCTGGCCGGCTGAGTTCCTGGCGGTCACAGTGATGGTGCCCAGCCCTTCGCCCGGATCGTAGAAACGGTCGCCGTCCTTGTCGTCGAAAGCGACGCCGGTGAGGAAGAGATCCGTGCCGCTCTTGGCGAAATCCTCGGTGACGAAGGCGCTGCTGCGGCCCTTGTAGTCGCCGACCTCGAAGGCGAGCCCAACTTCACGGAAGTTGGAATTGAGGATGTTGGCCCGATGCCCGGGAGAATTCATCAGATTGGTGTGGAGAAGCTTGACCTCGTCGACATAGCCGGTCGGCGCGCGGGTCGTTGCCCAGGCGATGTTCTCGCCCGTGGCCCATGAGCCGCTCAGCGTATAACCGGCATTCGTCATGCGCGTCGTCGGCGACGAACCCCCGGAGCCGGTGTGGGAGAATGTGTCGGTGGCCAGCATCCACTTGTCGTGGCCCTCGGCGGCTTCGCTGAGATCGTTGTCGAAGGCCAGGGGCTGGGCGCCGGTCTTGGCGCGCTCAGCATTGATGAGCTCGAGCAGATACTGCTCGTTGGCACTGTGCTGCGGCATCGGATATCCCCGTTGATATTGTTTGGTGAGCCCCCTGATCTCCGTCACCCGCCTTTCCGGCTATGGAGCAAATATGTTCATCATGCGGCGCTAAAGTAACAAATCGGAATATACGCACATATATCGTGTGCGTATCGCACCAGAAGCAATGTCGGACGGTTTGCCGATCGGTGGATGGAAGCTGATTTCGGCGGACTTGCCTAGGCGATGATCCTGAAGTCGATAGGTGCACTGTCGTCCGTGCGTTCTTCGATCTCGATCCTGATGACCGTCGCGCCCCTAGGCCCCCGCCACAGCCGATCAACCATCGAGTCGATCGCTGCGTCGGCGCCGGCGATGAGCGCCGTGACCGAACCGTCGTGCTCGTTTCGCACCCAGCCCGTCAGTCCGAGGCGCACGGCTTCGTCCCGCGCCCAAACCCGGTAGCTGACCCCTTGCACCTTGCCGGAGATGCGCGCCCGAACGGTTCTCCTCTGCTCGACCATGCTCGTCTCCGCCTTCGAAGCCTTACGGAATCCGGCTCGGCGCCGCGCAAACGCAACGGCTGTGGATCGCCGTTAGTTCCCCCGCGCCGTCGCCAGCGCGCCAGGCAATTCCTCGGCGAAGATGTCGAGCTCATGGTCGAGGCCGACGCTGACCCGGATGCAGCGGTCGAGCCGCGGCGCCATCGGCTTGCGGATGAAGACGTCGCGCGAGAGCAGCGCCTGCATCACCTTCAGCGCGAAGGCGCCGTCGCGGCCGCAGTCTATGGTGACGAAATTGGTCGCCGAGGGCAGCGGCTTCAGCCCGTTTTCCTCGGCGATGGCCGCAATGCGCCGGCGCCCCGCGGCCACGCGCGCCACCACCGAATTCAGATAGTCCTGATCGGCCAGCGCCTCGAGCCCGGCGATCTGCGCCATGCGGCTGACGCCGTAATGGTTGCGGATCTTTTCGAAGTCGCGGATCACTTCCCGTTCGGCCACCGCATAGCCGCAGCGAATGCCGGCAAGCCCGTAGGCCTTGGAGAAGGTGCGCATGCGCACGACGTTCGGCCGCGCGACGTCGATCGGCGGTAGCGCCGAGGCCGGTCCGAGCTCACCATAGGCCTCGTCCAGCACCAGCATGGTGGTTTCCGGCAGCGCCTCGATGAAGCCGACGACGTCCGGCGCTTCCCACCAGCTTCCCATCGGATTGTCCGGATTGGAGAGATAGACGAGCGGCGCTCTTTCCCTGGCGACAGCGGCAACCAGCCCGTCGAGGTCCTCCTTGTCGTTGGTGTAGGGAACCGTCACCAGCCGGCCGCCGACGCCGGCGATGTGGAAGTTGAAGGTGGGATAGGCGCCAAGCGAGGTCACCACCGCGTCGCCCGGCGCGACATACATGCGCGCGACAAGGCCGAGCAGTCCGTCAATGCCTTCGCCGACCACCACGTTCTCGACGCCGACATTGTGATGCGCGGCCGCCGCGACCTTCAGCTCGAAATTGTCGGGGTCGCAATACATCCACTGGTCGCGCGCGACGCTCTCCATGCGGGCAATCACGCGCGGCGAGGGCCCAAAGCTGCTTTCATTGGCGCCGATGCGGGCGCGGAAAGGCCGCCCGCGCTCGCGCTCTTGCGCCTCCGGCCCGACGAACGGCACCGTGGTTGGAAGCGCGCCGACGATCGGCGTAAGGGAAGGGCGACTAAGCATGGCGATGGCTCGGTTGAGAGGAGGCTTCTTGCTAGCTTGAGCGAGGGGTGGGTGCAAGCCGCCGTCCGCACATAGCGCTTGGACTGGATTCCGTCGGTGCTTTTTGCTAGCAGACGCCATGAACAATCGTCTGCCGCCGGCCTGGTCCAAACACCTCAAATCTGGCGTTACGCCCAAACCCCGATGGCCCCAGGCAAGTCCGCCGCAGCCGAGCCTCCAGAAGATAAATTCGCTTGCCCGCGTACAGGCCGACGACGCTTTGCTGAAGAAAGCCTATGAGTGTCAACAAGCCAAACGACTCAATGAAGCACAGGATCTGTGCTTCCAGGTGCTGGCTCGAACGCCAAACCATCCGTTGGCTCTCTACATCATGGGCACCGTTTGTCTCGGCTACGACGACGAGGCGGCGTTACGCTATTTCGGACGTGCGATCGCTGAGGAGCCCAAGAACCCCTACTACCATCTCAGCCTCGGCGAGGCCTATAGCAAGCTGAGTGAATATTCGGCAGCGATCAATCATATTCAGTATGCCTTGGAAGTGCAGCCGGATCTCGTAGAGGCGCTTTGTGCCCTGGGGCGCGTCTACACACAGTTCGACAAACCTGATCTGGCTTTGCCGCTGTACGAAAAGGCGCTGAAGATCAACCGCGACCATCCCAAGGCGCGGATCGGAATAGCGGCCGCGCTCGCTGGCCTCGGGCGCATGGATGAGGCCGCTTCCTATCTCGAAGAAGCGATCGAACGCCGCATCGATGTGGCGGCCGCGTACTACGATCTGATGCAAACCCGAAAGTTCACTGAGGAGCCCGCCGAACTCCAGTCGATCCTTCGCGAGCTGAACAGTCCGGGGCTTAAGCCGGAGGCTAAAGCGAGTCTTAACTACGCGGCCGGTAAGGTGGAGAACGACCTCAAGCGTTATGCGCAAGCCTTCGACCACTTCAAGAAGGCGAAGCAAGCGGAAGGTTACAAATTCGACATCGATCAGTATCGTCGTTTCATAGACCTGACGATTGAAACTTTCACGCCAAATGTCTTTGCCGCAAGGTCCGGTTACGGCAATCCGTCCGAAGCGCCGGTATTCGTGGTGGGCATGCCGCGCTCGGGCACCACGCTTACCGAACAGATATGCGCCAGTCATCCCGAGATTCACGGGGCGGGAGAGTTGAGCAAACTAAGGCGGGTGGCGAATGCAATCGGTCTGCAAACCTCTGCCTCCGATTTCAGCAAATCGATCACGACAATCACCGAGGACTTGTCCAAGACGTTGGCAGAAGAGCATCTTTCCTATCTGCGGGAGCGCGCTCCGACGGCGCAGCGCATCATCGACAAGATGCCGCACAATTTCGAATTGATCGGCCTCCTCAGCCTTCTCTTCCCCAAGGCGCGAATCATTCACTGTCGCCGCGACGCAATCGACAACTGCGTATCCTGCTATGTCCTGCCGTTCAGCTCCGCACACAGCTACAATACGGACCTGCAGGCGCTAGGCCTCTACTATCGCGAATACGACCGTTTGATGCGTCACTGGAACGAGGTGTTCCCAGGCCGTATCTTCGAGAATCGATATGAGACACTTGTGGAGAACCAGGAGGCACAGTCGCGGCGGCTCATCGATTATCTCGGCCTGCCTTGGGATGACGCATGCCTACGCTTCTTCGATAGGGAAGGGGCGGTTACCACCCCCAGCCGCTGGCAGGTTCGTCAGCCGATCTACAATTCGTCTGTGAGACGCTGGAAGAATTTCGAAGCCGAGATCACCCCCCTGATTGAAGCCTTGGGTGACCTTGCCGAGGTTTGAGTTCGATCGCTGGGCGCAGCCGCTCCCGGCGAGCCAGTTGCTCGATCGGGAGATACTGACGGCTTGGTCGCTTTGGTCGAGGAAATGCGGCGACGCAAAGGCGGATCGGTTATGACCGTTCGCGCCCCCTTTGTCCTGCCGGACCTTCGGCAGCAACTGCGGGCCGCACTGAACATTTTCCCACAAGTCGCGAGATTGGCAGCTTCGACATCCCGTTCCATGCTGCGATGCTGGCGATTGGCATATGCGGCGGTGAAATTCGATCTCGATTCAATTGGAGAGATGTCGGGCAGGACAGGGGCGGCTGTCCCGCCGGAATCTACAAGCTCTCCACCGCCGCTACCTATATCGTGTCGAACGCCAAAGGCGCCTCGGACATTGCTGCAACACCCAAACTGCGCAGCGATTGGGACCTCGACAGGCACTCAAAACAGAAAAAACCCGGCGGTAGCCCCCGCCGGGTTTTCCTGTCTCCCCAGAAATGTTTGGTTTTAGAAGTCGCGCTGGAAACGGATGATACCGCCGACGCTGTTCTTCTTGGTGGCACCGGTCCAGTTGGAATTGTCCAGATCGCCGAACCTGCCATCGTGCAGGAAGTCAATTTCGGGCGTGACCGTGAGGCCGGGAACGACGGTGTAGGCAACGTTAGCTGCAATGCCGTAGTTCTTGAACTGATCGCCCGACACCTGGAGGTTGAAGGAGGCCTTGTCGCTGAACTTGTAAGTGCCGCCGGCCCAGAAGGCCCAATGGCCGCCCCATGGCTTGTAGAAGGAGCGAGCGAGCCCAACATCGCCAAGCTTGCCGTCGCTGCCGTAACCGAACATGCCGAACAGCGACAGTTCATTGGTCACGTTCACATCCAGGCGAACCTTGCCGGACACGTTTTCGTAGTTGCTGTCATAGGCAACCACACCGACGATGTCGCCCCAACCCTGCGTGTACTTCACGCCGCCGACGACATGCGGGACATAGCTGTCGATCGTGCCCTGACCATAACCATTGTAATTGGTCATGGAACCACCCGAACCTTCTTCAAGCGAGACCACTGCCGAGAAGCCGTTGCCAGCATCGAAGTAGTACTGGATTTCATTGGTCTGGAAACCACCGTAGGGGACCAGCGTGTCGTTGATGACGTTGCCGGCATACCCGACGAAGGTGTCGAAGGCCGATTCGTCGAGACCGACGCGCAGGCCGCCGAGCTGGATCCAGGCGAAGTGCAGGTCGAAGGTCTTGTTGCCGGCGTCGTTGTGCAGGTAGCTGCCTGAAACGGGGTCATATCCGCCCAGATCTGCGTTGCGGTTGCCGAAGTTCATGCGCATTTCGGTGTAGGTCTTCAACGTGCCGAGCTCGGTTTCCTGGCCGGTCCAGGTCTTCAGCGTGAAGCGGGTGTTCTTCAGCCAGGTGCCCTGGTCCTTGCCGGTTACGACATCGCTCGTGCGGGCGCCGTCGAACGAGCCGAGGTCGCCACCAGCGGCGTCATAGCGGATATAGCCGCCGATGCGCAGGCAGGTTTCGGTGCCGGGGATGTAGAAGTAGCCCGAACCGTACACGTCGCAGATCTTGACGTATTCAGCCGGTTCCGGCTCGGCGACGGTCACCGCGTCGGCGGCGCGAGCACCGGAAACTGCGATCAGGGCCGCAGCTGAGCCGAGAAGAAGGCTCTTGATGTTCATTTTCTGACCTCCAGTCAGAATCGAACGGCAGCGTCGATTTCACTCGACTGTCACCGGTGTCAGTGCTTTGTTATTGCTGTATTTTTTTGCCGAGTGGCCGCTACCACAGACGTTTGCTGGCGAACGCGTGCCCGGATCCCGATTTGAGATAGCGCTCGAACGAAGTCGCCTTTGCTCGGCTTGAAAAGGCCATGTAGGTCACGATTCGCCACGGGAGAAATTTGGAAGTGTGACTGGACTTTCCGGCGTTATGCTCAGCAATTCGTCGCCGCAGGTCCGATGTTATGCCGATATAACGCTCGCCTACGAAAGCCTCGCTCTCAATCGGGTATACGCACCACACGGACCGGCCCTCCTTCGCCAAGGCTTCGGAGGGCATCCTCTCCGCCATCCTGCTTCGCACGAACTGTAGGGCTTGTCCTGCGAAGCGCGCAGCGCGAAGCAGGATGGCGGAGAGGATGGGATTCGAACCCACGAGAAGCTTTTGACCTCTACTCCCTTAGCAGGGGAGCGCCTTCGACCACTCGGCCACCTCTCCGTCGCGCCGCTGGATAAAGAAAAGCATCGGCACAATCAACATTCCCGCGCCGTAATCACTGAAAATTCCGCGCGGGGCAGCAGGATGAGTGTTCCCATGCGGCGATTCCATGGCGATTCCCTGCCCGGCGACTCGCACGCTGGCGCCGCAATTTCGGCCGCTCATCGCCGGATTCGACCGGTCGCAAGGCCGTAATGGTTAATGAGAACTTTCGGAGTGAGGCCAAATCGTGTCATTTGTGCAACAACGTTCGGCGATAGCGTCCGGACTGGGCTTTCGCCGATACGATCATGGTTGAACGCCGCCGCCGCCTGGGTAAAGGTCACGTTCGAAGGAGCGGCGCGGTGCGCATCTTTTTCGGTAAGTGGGGATGGGGCAGGGAACGCTGTCCTTCAGCAAAAAATACCCAGACCCGTTTTTTAACTTTTGACTGGAGGTCAGAAAATGAACATCAAGAGCCTTCTTCTCGGCTCAGCTGCGGCCCTGATCGCAGTTTCCGGTGCTCGCGCCGCCGACGCGGTGACCGTCGCCGAGCCGGAACCGGCTGAATACGTCAAGATCTGCGACGTGTACGGTTCGGGCTACTTCTACATCCCTGGCACCGAAACCTGCCTGCGCATCGGCGGCTATGTCCGCTACGACATTGGCTTTGGCGATGTCGGCTCGTTCGATGGCGCTCGTGCGACTGACGTCGAGGACGGCAGCGACAATGGCACTTGGCTGAAGAATGCCCGCTTCACGCTGAAGACCTGGACCGGCCAGGAAACCGAGCTCGGCACGTTGAAGACGTACACCGAGACCCGCTTCAACTTCGGCAACACGCGGTTCAGCGGTCGTTATACTCCGGATGATCCGGCTACGGCCGCCGATGAATTCGCCTTTGGCAATGGGGCGTACAATAAGGGGGTCTCGCTAAATTTCGCCTGGATCCAGCTCGGCGGTCTCCGCGTCGGTAAGGATGAGTCGGCCTTCGACACGTTCATCGGCTATGCCGGCAACGTCATCCAGGATACGCTGGTCCCGTACGGTGGTTTCGACACCAATGTCGTGCAGTACTACTTCGATGCTGGCAACGGCTTCTCGGCAGTGGTCTCGCTCGAAGAAGGCTACGGTCCCTTCACGATCGACAGCTACGTCCCGCATGTCGTTGGTGGCGTGAAGTGGACGCAGGGTTGGGGTGCCATCACCGGTGTCGTCGCCTATGACAGCAACTACGAAGAAGTCGCCGGCAAGGTCCGCTTGGACGTGAATGCCACTGACGCGATCTCGCTGTTCATCATGGCCGGCTACGGTACCGATGACAATTACAATGATCCGGGCTTCTTCCTGCCCGCTGGTGGCCGCGGCATGTACAAGCTGTGGGGCGGCAACTGGGCGGTCTGGGGCGGCGGCACCTACAAGTTCAACGAGAAGACCTCGTTCAACCTCCAGGTGTCGGCTGACGACGACAAGAACGTGGGCGTTGCTGCTAACATTGCCTATGACGTGGTTCCAGGCTTCACGGTCACGGCCGAAGTTGACTATAACCATGCCGGCAGCTTCCCGGACTCCAACTGGACCAGCGCCGAAAAGGAAAACAGCTGGGGTGGTATTGTCCGCTTCCAGCGCTCCTTCTAAGGGCTGGACTGCTGCAACTGAAATCCGGCCCGGGCATCTCTACGCCCGGGCCGTTTTGCTTTTCGCGATGGATCAACGCAACGAAAGGATGGGGGTGATACGGTAAGCTGATCGGGTCTGTAGAGCGACTTTGTGGGATCCGCCGGCGGCGGATGGGGTCGGAGGCCAGACTCGAAAACTCTTGAAAGGATGCTCCCGAGCGGTTAGGGCTGGTCCCTTAACCACAGGGGGTGTGGCTAAAAATGTCGAATGAAGCGATTCAAGAGGGGGAGCCCTCTGGTCATTTTGCGGTATTTTCTTCTCAGAATTCGAAGTTTAGGTACACCTATAACAAGATCCGGGAAGTAAAATCGTACAGGGTCAGTGAGCTCTTTACAGCATACCGGGATATACTCTGGGATGATGGGCGGCATAAATACAATGTCAGCTCATTCATTGGTGAAATAGACGAGATCCTACTGGGAGAGCGTTTCAGCACCTTTGACCAGAACACCCTGGACAGTCTTATCGGTACCTTGCGCCAGCGCGGGAACAGCAACGCAACCATCAATCGCAAGATGGCTGCACTCAGCAAGCTGCTGCGCAAGGCTCATAAGATGGGAGATATCCACAGCCTGCCCGAGTTCCGCCGCCAGAAGGAGCGGGCGGGACGGATTCGTTTCCTCGAAAGGGACGAAGAGACAAGGCTGTTCGCCGCCATCAAGAGCCGCAGCGAGGATGCTTACAGACTTTCGGTCTTCCTGGTCGACACCGGCTGCCGTCTCGGCGAGGCGCTCGGCCTGATCTGGAACGACATCCAGGAACACCGCGTCAGCTTCTGGATCACAAAGTCGGGCCGCAGCCGCACCATCCCGATGACCGAACGGGTCAAAGAGGTGATCAAGCTGCCGCCGACCACCGAAGGCCGCCGGCCAAAGGGTCCGTTCACCAAGCTCACGCAGGCGCAGTACCGCGCCATCTGGAACGAGGCGAAGGCCGAAGTCGGTCTCGGCGCCGATGAGCAGGTGGTGCCGCATATCCTGCGCCACACCTGCGCTTCGCGACTCGTCCAGGGCGGCATCGATATCCGGCGCGTGCAGATGTGGCTCGGTCACCAGACGCTGTCGATGACCATGCGTTACGCGCACCTCGCCACCAACGACCTCGATGGCTGCGTCGTGGTGCTGGAGAAGCCGCGCGCCGAAGAGGCGCCGCGGCCCGCAGAGAACTCGGTGTTTGCGTCCCCGTTGACCACGCCGTCATCGACCAAAGCCGCTCGCAAGGAGAGCGGCTCGGAGCCCGCGAAGGCACGCCGCAAGAGCTCGAAGGGCAAATAGGCGCGCGCCACGCGTCGGGAAATCTACATTTCAAAAACAAGCCCGGGGCGGAGTTAGTCTCGGGCTTTACTTTACGTGGACTTGGCTTCGGCGCGATCGAGGAAATCCGCAATCTTCTTCGGCAGGTTGCCGGTTTCCAGGAAGGGCGCGTGTCCCTGGCCTTCGACCGTGATCGTCTCCATGCCGGGATGACGCTTTGTCATCTCCTCGATCGTCGCGGTGGAGAGAAGCGTCGAATTGCCGCCGCGTATGGCGAGCAACGGCACGGCGGCAAGCGCGTTGAACTGTGGCCAAAGATCCGGCAGTGGCTTGCTGAAGTCGACATTGGCCAGGGTCTCGACCAGGGCAGGATCGAAATCGGGCACCAGCCCGGCATCCGTGTCGCGGCAGATGGCGCCAACCATACGCGCCCAGTCGGCATCGGTGAGCGCCGGGAAGCCGCCACCATGCACGCGCCGCTGCGCATCGACTGCCTCGGCGAATGTCTTCGGCTTCGGCGCGCGATCGAGATATGAGCGGATATGGGCCAGACCTTCCGCCTCGATCACCGGGCCAATATCGTTGAGGACAATGGCTTTCAACGCGGCCGGCTTCAGCGCGCCGAGCACATGGATGATGAGTCCGCCGCGCGAGGTGCCGATGAAGCCAGCCTCTTCGATACCCATCGCCGACAAGCCAGCGAGCACGTCGCCGGCTTCGACGCCGACATTGTAGTGGCTGATGTCGGGATCGTAGTCGGATCGGCCACGGCCGCGATAGTCGAAAGCGACGACCTTGCGCGGCGTCTTCGCCTTGCCGGAGAGGTAAAGCGCGAGCTCATTGAAGTCGCGCGCATTGCGGGTGAGGCCGGGCAGGCAGACGACCGGCCAGCCACCGCTGTTCGGCTCGCCATAAATGCGGGCATGCAGTTTCAGCCCATCGGGTGCGGCATAGAAGAAGTCGGAGAAACCGTCGCTCGCCATCCGGATGCTGCTCCTCGCTGAGGTGACCGACAGCTACAGGCGAGGGCGGCCGCGGTCAAATGATGGGAAGGCACGTTACACAACCTTGCCACGCTGGCGGGACAGCATCTCCTCTGTTCTGTCGGACATCTCCCCGCAAGGGGATTGACTGTCATCTAAGCTTTTACCCATCGCCAAAGCGGCATGAACGAGCCGGCAGCGAAACTGCCAATCTCCAAGTGCGGGGGCTGTCCGGCAGGACAGAGGGGGCGCGAAGGATCGCCAACCTGAGGCTTGCATACGCCCCACGGCGATCAACTCCGCCCGTTCACCAGATCCCCGACGATGTCGTATTTGCCGGAAATACGCATCTTGTAGACTTCATAATTCTCCATCACGCGCTGCACGTAACTTCTTGTTTCCGTGTAGGGGATCCTCTCGACCCAATCGACGACGGCGTCCACGTCCTTGCCGCGCGGATCACCATATTTCGCCACCCACTGGGCGGCGCGGTTTGGGCCGGCATTGTAGCCGGCGAAGGTCAGCACATAGGAGCCGTTGAAGCGGTCGAGCTGCTCGCCGAGAAAAGCGGACCCCAGCGTCGCGTTGTAACCGGCATCGGTCGTCAGCCGCGTTTGCGAGAAGATCATGCCGGCCTTCTTCGCCAGTTGCTTGGCGGTGCCCGGCATCAACTGCAAGAGGCCGCGCGCGCCGGCGCTGGAAATCGCCGCGACATTGAACTCGCTCTCCTGGCGGGCGATGGCATAGGCCAGCGCCTTGCCGGAGCCGGAGATATCGGCCGAATCGGGAATGACACCCAACGGATGCGAAAGCGCACCCACATCGATGCCGCGCTGGGCGGCGATCTTGCCGACCTTCAGCGCCATGAAATGGTTGCCCTGTTTTTCGGCAAGCCCCGCCAGCAGCGCAAGCTCGCCGGGGCTGGTCAGCTGCCCCGCGAGGTCGCGGTAGAGCGTCTCGGCATAGCGGTCATAGCCTGCCTCCTGCAGCCGCTTGATCGCTTTCACCGCCTCGCGGCCCTCGAAGCTTTGGCGGTCGGCCGCGCTGGGCGTGGGATGGACGATGCTCAAGGTTCTGAGGCCCACACGCTCGCCGGCAAGCTGGCCGTAGAAGGTGGTGCCGTAGCTGGCTGCCCGGGTGAAATAGTCCTTGGCGCTGCCCGGGCCGCCGACTTCCGCGGCGCGGCCAAGCCAGTAATAGGCGCGCGACAGCGACACCGGTCCCTGGGCGAGCTCGGCGATGCGTGAAAAATGCGAGGCGGCCGCTGCCGGATCGTTGAGACCGCGCAATGCATACCAGCCGGCATGGAACTCGGCTTCCGCGGCGCTGGCCGCGCTTTCGGCCGCATGCATGGAGGCGATCTTGTAGGCGGTCTTTATGTCGCCTTGATCGACCAGCTCGCGCGAAAGAACGCGCCGCTCCACCCACCAGGCATCGGGATCGACCAGCGCGTCGCGATTGGTCGGCGCCTTCATCACGACTGCCGCGGCATCGGCAACTTTTTGCTGCTTGCGCAGATATTCTGCCTCGGCGAAGAAATAGCCGGCCGAACGCTGCGTAGCCGGCACCGCCTTCAACAGTTTCGCCGCGTTTTTTTCGCCTTTATCGACCGCCACCCAGGCATCCGCCAGTTGCTGGGCGCCGGCAAGGCCGGCGACGCGCAGCGCCGAGGACGGCCGGTCGGCATAGAACATGCGCTCCATGCGATAGCGATGATCGGCCGCGGGGATCAGCGTGCCGAATTCCTTGATGATGGAAGTTTCGTCCTGGGCATCCAGCTTCTCCGTGCGCCAGAAGGGCACCAGCACCGCGCGCGCCGCCGCTTGATCGCCCAGCGCCACCTGCGAGCGGGCAAGGATGATCACGCCTTCCGGCGTCAGCGGCTGGCTGCGGCCGAAGGCCCGCACCACCACTTGCGGCGGCGGGTTCTCGCGATAGAGCGCGCGCTCGCTGTTCCTGCGCAGCGCGATCGTGCCCGGCCATCCAGGCAGCATCTTGGCGGCATCGGCGATTTCGCCGCTCGGCACCTGGTCGCCGCCATACAGCGCGATCGCCCAGGCCAGAATGTGCCGGTCGAGCGAGGTGGAGGGCAACGTGTCGCGGGCATTGCGCGCCGCGGCGATGTTGTTCACCGCGAGCGCGTCGAGTCCGCTCTTCAATTGCCCGATGCTGGACGGAGGCTGAAGCTGCTGCGCCTGGTCCGCGGCCGACGGCGAGCCCGGCGCGGCAATCGCCGCCGTCACGCGCACGTCGACGCTGCCGCCGATCGCCATACCCGGTATCAGCGCGACAGCCGCGCTCAAAAGCGCGAACAGATGAGGCCGACTTGTCGGCATTGTTCCACCCCGGCACATTGTCAGCAGGCAGGGCCTTCGAGGCCGACCCGGAGCCTAAACTTAGGTCGTGAAAGGCTCGTAAACAAAAGGTTATCGAGGCCGTTCGAATTACGCTTGCTGGCACTACAGCAATGCTTGCCGCTGAACCGTGTCGAGACTATGGTGCGCGGCTTCGCTTTCGATTAGAAGGCGCCGAAATTAACGCATCGACAAAACGCTGATGCATGTCGCCCAAAGTGGGCACCCGGCTTTGGGAGAGCGACATGCTTGGACCAACAAAGTCCCAAGGAGTTTGGACAATATGCTGAGAGGCTCGCTGACTGCGCTCGTGACACCGTTCGAAAAGAGCGGGCGTTTCGACGAGAAAGCCTTTCGCGCGTTTGTCGAATGGCAGATCGCCGAGGGCACCAAGGGCCTCGTGCCCGTCGGCACCACCGGCGAGTCGCCGACGCTGTCGCATGACGAGCACCGCAATGTCGTCAAGGTCTGCATCGAGGTCGCCAGGGGCAGGGTTCCAGTTGTGGCCGGTGCCGGCTCCAACAACACCGAGGAAGCCGTCGGCCTGGTGCAGTATGCCGAAAAGTCAGGCGCCGATGCAGCCCTGGTCGTCACGCCTTATTACAACAAGCCGACCCAGCGCGGCCTCTACGAGCATTTCGCAGCCGTTGCCAGGGCAACGAAGCTGCCGATCATCATCTACAACATCCCGCCGCGCTCGGTGATCGACATGACCCCGGAGACGATGGGCAGGCTGCGCCACGACTTCAAGAACATCGCCGGCGTCAAGGATGCGACCGGCAAGGTCGAGCGCGTCTCGGAACAGCGCATGACCTGCGGCAAGGATTTCATCCAGCTTTCCGGTGAGGATGCGTCCGCGCTCGGCTTCAACGCGCATGGCGGCGTCGGCTGCATCTCGGTGACGTCGAACGTCGCGCCGCGCCTTTGCGCCGAGTTCCAGGAAGCGACGCTCTCCGGCGACAGCGCCAAGGCGCTAGAACTGCAGGATCGTCTCCTGCCGCTGCATAAAGCAATTTTCGTGGAGCCCGGCGTGTCCGGCGCCAAATACGCCCTGTCGAAGCTGGGCAAGGTCGAGAACGTGGTCCGCTCGCCGCTGGTGACGGTCGAAGCTTCGACCGCCGAGAAGCTCGACGCGGCGCTGAAGCACGCCGGCTTGATTAATTAGGGATGAGGCGCCACCTCTCCGCATTATGAATCAAGTCAAGAAAGCCGACCCCAACAACAGGACGGTCGCCGAAAACCGCAAGGCGCGCTTTTCCTACGAGGTGCTCGACACGATCGAGACCGGCTTGGTGCTGACCGGCACCGAGGTCAAGTCGCTGCGCCAGGGCCAGGCCAACATCCAGGAGAGCTACGCCTCCGCCGAAGGCGGCGAGATCTGGCTGATCAATTCCTATCTGCCGGAATATCTCCAGGCCAACCGCTTCAACCACGAGCCGCGCCGGCGCCGTAAGCTGCTCGTCAGCAAGCGCGAGATGGCCAAACTTGCGCAGAGCGTGGAGCGCGAAGGCATGACGCTGGTGCCGCTGAAAATCTATTTCAACGATCGCGGCCGCGCCAAGCTCCTGCTCGCCATCGCCCGCGGCAAGAAGCTGCACGACAAGCGCGAGACCGAAAAGCAGCGCGACTGGTCGCGCGAGAAGGGACGGCTCCTTAAGGAGCGCGGATAAAGCCACCTTCGATATGCGGGGCAAGGCGAGCAGGGAGCCAAGGCTTGAGGAACGGCTTGATTGCCCTGGCCCTGGCTTTCGTCTTTCTGGCGCTTGCCACATGGGCAGAGGGCTTCTTCCGGCACCGTGCTTTCCCGCCGGATCGCGGCAAATTCCCCTTAAGGGGCATCGATGTTTCGCATCACCAGGGCAGGATCGACTGGCCGCGCGTCGCGGCCGACGATGTCGTCTTCGCCATCATCAAGGCGACGGAAGGTGGTGACTATGTCGATGACGCCTTTGCTGAGAATTTGCGCCAGGCCCGCGCGGCTGGCCTCGCTGTCGGCGCCTATCATTTCTTCACCTTCTGCCGCCCGGGTGCCGACCAGGCCAGGAATTTCATCTCGGTCGTGCCGCGCGGCGAGCAGCTCTTGCCGCCGGTGGTCGACATCGAGTTCCACGGCAATTGCCCGCGACGCCCTTCGCCCGCCGAGCTGAACGCCGAACTGCTGGCATTCCTTGGCCCGGTCGAGGCGGCTTACGGCAAGCCGGCCATTTTCTATATTACCGATGAGACGGCGCCGACCTATGCCGCTCATATCGCGGTTCGACAGCGCTGGCTGCGCTCTGTGCGGGGGCCGCTGAACGAAGACGACTGGGTCTATTGGCAATATCTCGACACAGGCCGTGTCGACGGCATCGACGGCGACGTCGACCTGAATGTGCTGAAGGGCGGGCCGGCGAGGCTCTCCGAGCTGTTTGCCGTGGCGCCGGATTCTAGCTCTTCAGGAACGCCGCTATCTCCTTGAACACATCGACGAACATCGCTTCCGTCAGCACACCGGTGTTGGTGTTGTAGCGCGAGCAGTGATAGCTGGAGAACAGCGTGATGCCGCCGGCCTGCTGTCGTCCGCCGTGGCGGAACGGAAGGGTGGCGACGCGCCCGCCCAGCGCCCGCACCGTCGATTGATGCGCGATCGAGCCCAGCGTCAGGATGGCCCGCAGATTGGCAAAGCGCGCGATCGTCGGTTTGAGGAAGGTCCGGCAGGTGGCGATCTCGGCGCCGACCGGCTTGTTTTCCGGCGGCACGCATCGCACCGCATTGGTGATCGCGGTGCCGACGAGCTCCAGCCCGTCATCGGGCCTGGCCTTGAATTCCCCTCGCGCCAACCCTTGAGCGATCAGCGTTGCGTAGAGCAGGTCGCCGGCATAGTCGCCGGTGAAGGGACGCCCGGTGCGGTTGGCGCCGCGCAGGCCGGGCGCCAGCCCGACGATGAGGAGCCTGACCGAGTCCTCGCCTTCCGGCGGCAGGAAGGTCGGCACCGGTGCATTGAACCAGCCCGGCTCGCGCTGGCGCCAGGCGGCGATGAAGTCGTGCAGCCGCGGGCAAAGCGGACAATCGCGGTCAGGCTCGGGGGAGGGCGCGGCGCTCAAGGCTGCCGCGCTCAATAATCGTCCTCGTCGGCTTCAGCCGGCTCAGGCCGGCGGACCGGCCGTTCCGATGGATCGCGGCCGACTTCATTCTTCAGCGTCATGAGGTCGATGAAGTGGTCGGCCTGGCGGCGCAGGTCGTCGGAGATCATCGGCGGCTGCGAGGCCATGGTCGAGATGATCGACACCTTGCGGCCACGCCGCTGCAGCGCCTCGACCAGCGTGCGGAAGTCGCCGTCGCCGGAGAAGATGACATAGTGGTCGACGACATCGGCAAGCTCCAGCGCATCGACGGTGAGCTCGATGTCCATGTTGCCCTTGATCTTGCGCCGGCCGGTCGAGTCGGTGAACTCCTTGGCTGGCTTGGTCACCACCTTGAAGCCGTTATAGTCCAGCCAGTCGATCAGCGGCCGGATCGAGGAATATTCCTGATCCTCGACCAGCGCGGTGTAGTAATAGGCCCTGAGCAGGTAGCCGCGTTTCTGAAAGCTCGACAGAAGCTTGCGGTAGTCTATGTCGAAGCCCAGCGCCCGCGAGGTGGCGTAGAGGTTGGCGCCGTCGATGAAAAGAGCGATCTTTTCACGGGGATCGAACATTGAAAAATATCCCTTTTCAAAAATTTCTGTCGTCTAAAAGGACGTGACGGGTAGGCCCGATAATGGTCCCTCTTCCCGCCCCTTTCGAGATAACGCCAGATTTATGGATATCCAAGGGCAGGGCGCGCATTGCAAGCAATTGTGATCGGCACCAGGTAAGCAAGGCGAGGTCCGGTATTGAGCCGGGCAAGGGCTCGTGCTTCGGCGGTGTCCGCCATAAAGCTTGTATTTCGGCGGCGTCCTTGTTATGGAGCCCGCCAGTTTTCCATCAAATCCACGCATGAAAGGGGCAGTCCATGGCCCGCGTAACCGTTGAAGATTGCATCGACAAGGTCGACAACCGTTTCGAGCTCGTGCTGCTCGCCGGCCACCGTGCCCGCCAGATCAGCCAGGGCGCGCAGATCACCGTTCCTCGCGACAATGACAAGAATCCGGTCATTGCGCTGCGCGAGATCGCCGACGAGACGCTGTCGCCGGACGACCTCAAGGAAGACCTGATCCACTCGCTGCAGAAGCATGTCGAGGTCGACGAGCCGGAGGCCGAGGGCGAGGCCATCGCCAACCAGACCGGCGCTGCCACCGCTGCTGCCGACACCGACGATGCCGAAGAGAACATCGCCTTCGACCGCATGAGTGAGGAAGACCTGCTCGCCGGCATCGAGGGTCTGGTGCCGCCGGAAAAGAGCGACGACTACTAAGCTCTTGGACACGGGCCTGGATCAAGCATCCGGGACTTCCGTATCGTCAGTTTCGTGGCTATCTATGGGATGCGTCGCACGCCGGTGCGGCGCATCAATCATTTCATCACCGCGAGATCCCGCCCATGATGCGTCAGTATGAGCTTGTCGAGCGCGTGCAGCGCTACAAGCCTGACGTCAATGAGGCGCTGCTCAACAAGGCCTATGTCTACGCCATGCAAAAGCATGGCCACCAGAAGCGCGCCTCGGGCGATCCCTATTTCTCGCATCCGCTGGAAGTGGCGGCCATCCTCACCGAGATGCATATGGACGAGGCGACCATCGCTGTTGCCCTGCTGCACGACACGATCGAGGACACAACCGCGACCCGGGCCGAGATCGATGAATTGTTCGGCCCCGAGATGGGCAAGCTGGTCGAGGGACTGACCAAGCTGAAGAAGCTCGACCTCGTTTCCAAGAAGGCCGAGCAGGCGGAGAACCTGCGCAAGCTGTTGCTGGCGATCTCCGAGGATATTCGCGTTCTGCTGGTCAAGCTCGCCGATCGCCTGCACAACATGCGCACGCTCGACCATATGCCCGAGTCCAAGCGCCTGCGCATCGCCGAGGAGACGATGGACATCTATGCGCCGCTCGCCGGCCGCATGGGCATGCAAGGCATGCGCGAGGAACTTGAGGAGATCGCCTTCCGCTACATCAATCCGGAAGCCTATCGCGCCGTCACTGCGCGGCTCGCCGAGATCTTCGAGCGCAACAAGGGGGTGCTGGACGAGATCGAGAAGGCGCTGTCCGGCCTGTTCGAAAAACACGCGATCAAAGCCGGCGTCAAAAGCCGGCAGAAAAAGCCGTGGTCGGTGTTCCGCAAGATGGAGGCCAAGGCGCTCTCCTTCGAGCAGCTCTCCGACATCTTCGGCTTCCGTGTGGTCGTCGACACCGTCGAGGACTGCTACCGCGCGCTTGGTGCCATCCACACCACCTGGTCGATGGTGCCTGGCCGCTTCAAGGATTACATCTCGACGCCGAAGCAGAATGACTACCGCTCGATCCACACCACCATTGTCGGCCCCTCGCGCCAGCGCGTCGAACTGCAGATCCGCACCCGCGAGATGAACAAGATCGCCGAATACGGCGTTGCCGCGCATTCGATCTACAAGGACAGCGGCGGCAAGCCGAACGGCGCAGCGCACGCGATCTCCAAGGAAACCAACGCCTATGCCTGGCTGCGCCGCACCATCGAACAACTGGCCGAGGGCGACAATCCCGAGGATTTCCTGGAAAACACCAAGCTCGAGCTGTTCCAGGACCAGGTGTTCTGCTTCACGCCCAAAGGCATGCTGATCGCTCTGCCGCGCGGCGCCACCCCCATCGACTTCGCCTATGCCGTCCACACCGATGTCGGCGACACCTGTGTCGGCGCCAAGGTCAACGGCCGCATCATGCCGCTGATGACGGAGTTGAAGAACGGCGACGAGGTCGAGATCATCCGCTCCAAGGCGCAGGTGCCGCCGGCAGCCTGGGAATCGGTCGTCGTCACCGGCAAGGCGCGCGCCGCCATCCGCCGCGCCACCAAGAATGCCATCCGCAAGCAATATTCCGGGCTCGGCGCCCGCATCCTCGAACGCGCCTTCGAGCGCGCCGGCAAGAACTTCACCAAGGAAAGCCTGAAGCCGGTTCTGCATCGCCTGGCGCGCAAGGACATAGAGGACGTGCTGGCCTCTGTCGGCCGCGGCGAGCTTGCCTCGACCGATGTCATGAAAGCAGTCTTCCCCGACTACAAGGACGAGCGCGTCACAGTCGCGGCGCCCAAGCAGCGCGAGGAAGGCTGGTCGAAGATCCGCAACGCCGCCGGCATGCTGTTCCAGATGCCCGGCCGCGCCGCGCGCAAGGGCAAGGACCAGCAGCGCGACGGTGCGGTGCCCATCCGCGGCGTGCGCGGCGACCTGCCGGTGCGCTTCGCGCCGGAAGGGGCGGTGCCCGGCGACCGCATCGTCGGCATCATCCAGCCAGGAACCGGTATCACCATTTATCCTATCCAGTCGCCGGCCCTGCAGGCTTTCGACGACCAGCCCGAGCGCTGGATCGATGTGCGCTGGGATATAGACGAGCGGACCAAGGAGCGCTTCCCGGCCCGCATCTCGGTCACAGCCATCAATGCGCCGGGCTCGCTCGCCGACATCGCGCAGGTCGTCGCGTCCAACGATGCCAACATCCACACGCTGTCGATGGTGCGCACCGCGCCCGATTTCACCGAGATGCTGATCGACCTCGAGGTTTGGGACCTGAAGCACCTCAACCGGCTGCTGTCACAGCTGAAGGACAATTCGAGCGTCAGCGACGCACGGCGTGTGAATGGGTGAATAGTGAATAGTGAATAGTGAATAGGTTGCTCTCAATGCCATTCACCATTCACCATTCATCCTTCGACTCACTACTCACTAATAACTACTCACCACTCGCCAAGAGCATGGAGCGAACAATGAACACCGATGAAGTGCTGGGTATTTTCCGCGAGGCTGGCGCGGTTCTCGAAGGGCATTTCATCCTGACGTCCGGCCTGCGCAGCCCCATCTTCCTGCAGAAGGCGCGCGTCTTCATGCATGCCGACAAGACCGAGCGCCTGTGCAAGGCGCTGGCCGAAAAGATTCGTGAGGCGGTGACGGGCAGGATCGACTATGTCGTCGGCCCGGCGATCGGCGGCCTGATCCCGGCCTACGAGACCTCGCGCCATCTCGGCGCGCCGGCGGTCTGGGTCGAGCGGGAAGGGGGCGAGTTCCGGCTGCGTCGCTTCGAGATCGCCAAGGGATCGCGCGTCGTCATTGTCGAGGACATCGTCACCACGGGTCTCTCGATACGCGAGACCATCGACTGCCTGCGCCAGCTCGGCGCCGAGGTGGTGGCGGCCGCCTGCATCATCGACCGTTCGGCCGGCAAGACCGATGTCGGCGTGCCGCTGATTGCGCTCGCCGAATATGAGGTGCCGGCCTACCCGCCCGACCGCCTGCCGCCGGAACTTGCCGCCATCCCTGCCGTTAAGCCGGGAAGCCGAAATATCTGACCTGGCGATGAATGAAAACAAGCACCTGAGGGTGCCGGTTGAATCTCTTTGCCAGCGAAGCGCGCAGAGGCCCATGATAGCCGGCATCGATCATTTCGTCCTGACGGTCCGGTCTGTCGAAGCGACTTGCGACTTCTATCAGCGCGTGCTTGGCATGGGGCGGCTGGACGAGCCGAGCCGGCCGACCGCGCTTCTGTTCGGATCGCAGAAGATCAATCTGCACGAGGTCGCTCGCACCTTTGAGCCGAAGGCAAAGGCGCCGACGCCGGGCTCCGGCGATTTCTGCCTCATTGCTGCGGTGCCTCTTGCCGACATCCGCGCCAGCCTCGAAGCCAACGGTGTGGCGGTCGAAGTCGGACCTGTCGAGCGCACCGGTGCTCGCGGCAGGATGATGTCGGTCTATTTCCGGGATCCCGACGACAACCTGGTCGAGGTCAGCGAATATCGAACTTAGCTGAAAAGCCCGGGCTGACCGCGTCCGATACCTCGGCGCCGCGGTCGCGCAAGGACGAATGGCCAAACATGCTTTGCCCAGTCTTCCTCAGTTTCGCCAGAATGGCGCTCATGTAAGAGCCTGCGGCAGACCATCGCGGCGACGTTTCGCTGTTCCGTGGTCTGGCAATCGCCGCTATAGCAAAGTTTTGTTGCCTTCCTGCGCCGTTGAAGCGCAAGATATGTTGGCGCGACCCGGCTGGCAGGGAAGCGTGTGTTGGACCAGGAACCGAAACAGAGTGCTTTTTCGACGCCGAGAGCCTGATGGCCTCCTGGAGCGGGTGCGTACTTACCTATGGCCGCGCCGCTCGTTCTCGCGCTCCGTTCAGTATTTCTCCAAGCGCATTCTGCGGCTGAAAGCGACGCCCCATTCGGTGGCCGCCGGAGTCGCGGCAGGCGTTTTCGCCTCCTTCTTCCCGCTAGGCTTCCACTTCATCATCGCCGCCGTGCTCTGCTGGGTGATCGCCGGCAATCTGGTGGCGGCAGCCCTCGGTGCGGTGTTCTTCGGCAATCCGCTGTCCTTCCCGCTGCTCTGGGGCGCGTCCTGGGAGACTGGCAAGCTCATCCTGCATGAACATCTGCCCAGGCATGGGCCGCCGGAGCATCTCGGGGAAATGATGCACACGCTTTCCTTCGCCAAGCTGTGGCACCCGATCCTGGAGCCGATGCTTCTCGGCGCGGTGCCCCTCGGCTTGGTCTTCGGGCTCGTCTTCTATGGTGTCACGCGGTGGGGCATGACCGCTTTTCGCGCGCAACGGCAGCGGCGAATGACCGAGCGAGCCGGGAAGGCTCGGCAGGGCGGACGGGAAGTTCCCGCGGAATGATCATCGGCATCGGCAGCGACCTGATCGACATCAGACGTATCGAGAAGTCCCTGGAACGGCACGGCCAGCGCTTTATCCAGCGTATCTACACCGAGGTCGAGCAGGCCAAATCGGAGAAGCGCGCGGCCCGTGCCGCTTCCTACGCCAAGCGCTTCGCCGCCAAGGAGGCCTGCGCCAAGGCGCTTGGCACCGGCATGGCCGAGGGCGTCTTCTGGCGCGACATGGGCGTGGTCAACCTGCCCAGCGGAGCGCCCACCATGGCGCTCACCGGTGGCGCTGCCGCCAGGCTGGAAAAAATCCTGCCCAAGGGCCATTATGCGCTGATCCACCTCACCATCACCGACGATTTTCCGCTTGCTCAAGCCTTTGTGATCATCGAGGCAGTGCCCGCCGAACAAGCGCCACATTGATTCCATCTGACCACGGGCGGCATGACGTTGCCCAGCGCGCGCCGAGACTCTATACCAACCAACGCACAATCGAGGACGACATGAGCGTGGCTGAAAAATCGCAGAAGAAATCCGGCGGGCTTGGGGAAACCTTTTCCGTCATCATCCAGGCTCTGCTGCTCGCGCTTGTCATCCGCACGCTGCTGTTCCAGCCCTTCTCCATCCCCTCCGGCTCGATGCGGCCGACGCTGCTCGAAGGCGACTATCTGTTCGTCACCAAATGGGCCTATGGCTATTCGCGCTACTCGCTGCCCTTCGGCCCCAATATTTTCTCCGGCCGCATCTGGGGCTCTGAGCCCAAGCGCGGCGACGTGGTCGTGTTCAAGTTCCCGCCGGATCCGTCCGTCGACTACATCAAGCGCGTCGTCGGCCTGCCCGGCGACAAGATCCAGGTCAAGGACGGCCAGCTCTTCATCAACGGCACCGCGGTGCCGCGCGAAAAGGTCGGCCAGATCGACAATCCCGACATCACCGAGGTCGACCGTCCCGTCGACGTCTATCGCGAGACGCTGCCCAACGGCGTCACTTATGACACGCTCGATCTGACGCCCAATTCGATCGGCGACAACACGCGCGAGTTCGACGTGCCGCCCGGCCACTATTTTATGATGGGCGACAATCGCGACAACTCCTCCGACAGCCGCTTCACCGTCGGTTTCGTGCCGGCCGAGAACCTCGTCGGCCGCGCCAACGTCATCTTCTTCTCGATCGCCGATGGCGCCAGCCCGTTGGAAATCTGGAAGTGGCCGTCGCTGATGCGTGCCGGCCGCCTGTTCCATCTCGTCCACTAAGGTCATGGCGGCGACCAAGCGTTTGACCGCCGATGCCCTTGCCGAAGCGCTTGTCGAGCGCACCGGCCACGCCTTCGCCGACCGCCAGCGTCTGCAGCGCGCGCTGACCCATGCCAGCGCGCGTTCGACGCATGCCGGCGTCGACTACGAACGCTTCGAATTTTTGGGCGACCGCGTTCTCGGCCTGGTCGTGGCCGACATGCTGCTCGCTGCCTTTCCCGATGCCGCCGAGGGCGAGCTGTCGCTCCGCCTCAACGCGCTTGTCAATGCCGAGGCGCTCTCCGAGATCGCCGAGGAGATCGGCCTGCCGGAGCTGATCCGCGCCGGCTCCGACGTGCGCAATCTCGAAGGCCGCAAGCGAACCAATCTGCGTGCCGACGCGCTGGAGTCGCTGATCGCCGTGCTTTACCTGGATGGTGGCCTTGAGACCGCCCGCGCGTTTATCCACCGCTACTGGCAGCCGCGCTCGCAGGCGATCGGTGCTGCCCGCCGCGATGCCAAGACCGAGTTGCAGGAGTGGGCGCACCAGGCGGCGTCGGGCGCGGTGCCGGCCTACCGGGTGGATGCTCGCGAAGGGCCCGACCACGACCCGCTGTTCACCGTCAGCGTCAAGGTCGGCTCTTTCGCGCCGGCGATCGGCAGCGGCCGTTCCAAGCGGGAAGCGGAGCAGGCGGCGGCGGCCGCGTTGCTGCTGCGCGAAGGCGTATGGAGCGCTGCATGACCGCCACCGAAACCTCCGAAACGCCTCCTACGCGCTCAGGCTTCGTCGCCCTGATCGGCGCGCCCAATGCCGGCAAGTCGACGCTGGTCAACCAGCTGGTCGGCGCGAAAGTGTCGATCGTCACCCACAAGGTGCAGACCACCCGAGCCATCGTGCGCGGCATCGCCACGCATCACAACGCGCAGATCGTCTTCGTCGACACGCCCGGCATCTTCAAGCCGAGGCGGCGGCTGGACACGGCCATGGTCACCACCGCCTGGGGCGGCGCCAAGGATGCCGATGTGGTGGTGCTGCTGATCGATGCCGAACGCGGCATCAAAGGCGATGCCGACGCCATCCTCGACCGGCTGAAGGACGTCAAGCAGCCGATGCTGCTCGTCCTCAACAAGGTCGACCGGGTCAAGCCGGAGACGCTTCTTGCTTTGGCCGCGGCAGCGAACGAAAGAGTGCCGTTCAAGCGCACCTTCATGGTCTCGGCGCTCACCGGCTCCGGCTGCAAGGACCTGCTCGATTATCTTGCCGAGACCCTTCCAGCCGGTCCCTGGTACTATCCGGAAGACCAGATCTCCGATCTGCCGATGCGCCAGCTCGCGGCCGAGATCACGCGCGAAAAGCTTTATCTGAGGCTCCATCAGGAGCTTCCCTATTCCTCGCATATCGAGACCGAGAAGTGGGAGGAGAAGAAGGACGGCTCGGTGCGCATCGAGCAGGTCATCTATGTCGAGCGCGAGAGCCAGAAGAAGATCGTGCTTGGCCACAAGGGCGAGACGATCCGCGCCATCGGCCAGGCCGCGCGCGCCGAGATCGCCGAGATCCTCGAGCAGAAGGTGCATCTTTTCCTGTTCGTCAAGGTGCGCGAGAACTGGGGCGATGACCCCGAGCGCTATCGCGAGATGGGATTGGAGTTTCCCAACTGATCCATGTCGCCCAAAAACGACGCAGTTTTGGGATAACGACATGCACAGCCCGAAGATGGATATCGACACCGCTCTCGTGCGGCGGCTCGTCGACGCGCAGTTTCCCGAATGGCGGCATCTGCCTGTGAAGCCGGTCGCGTTGGGCGGCTGGGACAACCGTACGTTCCATCTCGGCGACGCGATGGCGGTCAGGCTGCCAAGTGCTGCTCCCTATGCGCTGCAGGTCGAGAAGGAGCATCGCTGGCTGCGCAAGCTTGCGCCGCTTCTGCCGCTGCCGATTCCCGAGCCGCTCGCCATGGGCGAGCCGGCGGCGGGCTATCCCTGGCACTGGTCCGTCTACCGCTGGATCGAAGGCGAGACGGCGAAAGCCGGTCACATCGCCGACCTTCGCGCGTTCGCGGTCTCGCTGGCTGAGTTCCTCGTAGCCCTGAAACGGATCGATCCGACCGCGGGGCCGGCACCTGGCCAGCACAATTTTTATCGCGGCGGCCCGCTGGCCGTCTATGACGACGAGGCGAGACAGGCCATCGCTGCGCTTGAAGGCCGGATCGATACGCAAGCCGCCACTGCCGTCTGGAAGGCGGCGCTTGCTGCCGGCTGGCACGGCTCGCCCGTCTGGTTCCACGGCGATGTCGCCTCAGGCAATCTGCTGGTCGAGGACGGCCGTCTGAGCGCTGTCATCGATTTCGGCACGTCGGGCGTCGGCGATCCCTCCTGCGATCTCGCGATTGCCTGGACGCTGTTCGAGGGCGAGAGCCGCGAGGCATTCCGCGCGCGCATCGACGTCGATGACGCGACCTGGGCGCGCGGACGCGGCTGGACGCTGTGGAAGGCGCTCATCACCGTTGCCGGTCACGACGCCAACCAGGCCGAGGTCGGGAGGCAGCGCCGCGTGATCGACGAAGTGCTCGCCGATCATCGCAAATTGGGATGACGGCGCCAAGCAGGCGCCGTCACCGGTCGAGTATTCATGCAGTGGCAAGTCGCTTCGCCGGCCGTCGCATAAAGCTTTCCGTGCCGTAATAGGCAACGATCGTGATCGCGATGACCGCCCAGATCGCGACGCCGAGCCATTGCTGCTGGATATAGTCGCCGTCGACGAACACCTTGGCGAGGAAGCGTACGCTGTTCTGGTGTGAGACATGCATCAGGATGGCCAGCAATACGCTGCCCGTGTTCTGGTAAAGCCAGGTGAAGACGATCCCGGCCAGCACGACGTTGATCGTGCTGTAGAGGCTGAGATCGCCAAGCAGGCCGAGCGGCAAGTGCCAGATTGCCCATATCACGCCGAGGATCAGGCTGCCGGCGAGTGCTGGGCGACGGCCAAGAAGATGCGGGGTCGCAAAGCCGCGCCAGCCGGGCTCCTCGCCCAGCGGACCGCTGAATACGGCATAGAGCGCGATCATGGGCGCCACCTCGGAGAAGGCCGGAATGTTCCCCCACGACGGCTCCGCCGAACCGAGGAACGGATTGATCAGGATCGAGGCGAGCTGCGTCCCGAACGGCAGGCCGACCGCCACCAGATACCAGATCGGGCGAACGCGCCATTTCACCATCGAGGCGAAGATGGTCTTTACCGCGCCCCAGCCGCCGGCGAGTCCTGCGACGGTGAAGCATGAGATTGCCGGTCCGAAGGTGAACCAGGGAATGCTCTCGCCATGCGACAGATAGAAGGGAATGAACGCCAGCCATGTCAGGCCGAGCGCCAGCGAAAAGAAGATGGTCAACTGGTGCCCGCGCACCACGCCCAGGAAGGAGCTCATATCGATCCTCTCATCGGGCCATTGTTAGGAGTGGTCGCCTGCCCGAGAGAGGTCGACGCTTCGGGAAAAGGCCAGCCGAGCCGCTCGGCGGTCTGCGCCGGTTCACCCGGTCAACGCGCCTGTATTTGGCGCCGGCGCGGCCGAAAAATCCCGAACGGTTTCTGAGAATTTTCCGATATTGCCGCCTCGGCGGCAGCGGCAGATGTTGCCTGCCATCACTGTCAGGACAGATTTTGGGTTACGGGCGGCAATCTTGATTTCGCCGCCCAACAGGTGAAAAGCTCGACGTATGGAATGGCGCGACGAGGGAATCATTCTCGGCACCCGCAGGCATGGCGAAACCAGCGCCATCCTCGAGGTGATGACGCGCGCCCATGGCCGGCATCTCGGCCTGGTGCGGGGCGGCCGCTCGCGCAAGCAGCAGCCGGTGCTGCAGCCCGGCAATCGCGTCGACCTTTTGTGGCGGGCACGTCTCGACGAGCATCTCGGCATCTTCCAGGCCGAGGCGATCGAGATGAACGCCGCCCGGCTGATGGACAGCGCAGTCGCCGTCTACGGCCTGCAGACCATGGCCGCGCATCTCAGGCTTCTGCCCGAACGCGATGCCCATGGCGGCCTCTACGAGGCTCTTGCGGTGATGATCTCCCATCTGGGAGATGCCGATGCCGCGGGCGAGCTGGTGGCGCGCTTCGAATTGCTGATCCTGGATGAGCTCGGCTTCGGCCTCGACCTCAGCCAGTGCGCGGCGACCGGATCGCGGCAGGATCTCGCCTATGTGTCGCCGAAATCCGGACGCGCCGTCTCGCGCGCTGCTGGGGCGGCATGGCACGACAAGATGCTGGCGCTGCCCGCCTTCCTGCAGCGCGGCTCCGGCGTGCGCGCCGATGCCGCGGCGCTGGAGGACGCCTTCCGGCTGACCGGCTTCTTCTTCACTCGCCACGTCTATGAGCCGCGCGGCATCGAGCCGCCCGACGCCCGCGCCGGCTTCCTCGCGGCTCTGCGCCGGCATCAGGCGGCGGTGAAGGTGATTGCCGGCGAATAAGGCGAGGATCTAGTCGGCTCGCCGTCGCTCCAGAAAATCGTCGAGGATGGGACGCTGGCCTTTCAGGATCTTGAGACCCGCCTCGGGGAGTGAGAACCAGCCGGCTTTGTCCACTTCGGGAAATTCCTTCATGGCTCCCGACCTTGGCGGCCATTCCATGGTGAACATGTTGCTCCTGACGGCATTCACATCGATGTCCGCTTCGACGCTCCAGGCGATCACGATTTTACCGCCCGGCTGCTTGTAGCTGCCGACTGGCTGGAAATTGCCGTCGATCGCGACGCCTAGCTCCTCCTCGGCCTCACGCCGAGCGGCCACGAGATCTTCCTCGCCATCGTCGATCAGCCCCTTCGGGATCGACCAGGCCCCTTCATCTTTCCTTGCCCAGAATGGTCCGCCGGGATGGACCAGCAGAAACTCGAACACACCGGCGGTTTGCCTGAAGATCAGCAGGCCCGCGCTTCGTTGCGGCATCGGTCATCCTCTTGGTAATTCTTTTGAGAATAGCACGAGTATTTCGCGGCCAGCGGCCGGCAATTTGCGGCCCGAGCCTCAGCCGCTTGGACGTATCGCCGTTGGATAAAGCCTGCGGTCGCTGGCAATCGGCGCCGAAACATGCTCGATCTTTGCAAGGTCGGCAGCGCGCTGATTGGGTAGCCGTCTCATCGCCGCATTTGTCGGCCACGACTGGCACGGTTTTGAGGGGAAACCGCCATGTTTTTCGGCCTGATCGCCATTGCCGCCGTCATCGCTCTATTCGTCATCATTTCACGCCAGCAAACGCGCATCGGACTGATCGAGCGCGAGCTTGGCGCGCTGCGCAGCCTGGTGCTTTCGGGTGTCCCGCAGCCCGCGCACAGGACTGGCGAGGCCGCGGGCGGAGCTGCTGGAAGCGAAGCTCCCGCAGCCGCCACGCCGCCGGCAGGTGAAGCAGCCCCGCAGGCCACAGCCGCCGCGACGCCCGACGAACCAAAAGCCGAAGCGCCAGCTCAAGCGGGCGAGGGGACTCCGTCCGAACCCGCCGGAGAGGGACAATTGACGCAACCTGCCGCGCCGGCCGAAGCGGCAGTACCTGCAAGGGCCGCCCGCGATGTCGAGACGGCGCTCGGCACGCGTTGGGCGGTCTGGGTCGGCGGCATTGCGCTGGCGCTGGGTGGCCTGTTCCTGATCCGCTACACGATCGAGGCCGGCATTTTCGGCCCCGGCGTGCGCCTCACCATGGCCGGCGTTCTCGGCCTTGTGCTGCTTGCCGGCGCCGAGTTCATCCGCCGCACCGGCTTCCGGGTGCCGGTGCAGGGGGCCGCCGGCGCCTACATCCCGGCGATTCTGACGGGCGCCGGCGCCTTTATCCTGTTCGGCACCGTCTATGCAGCCTATGGCATCTACGGCTTTATCGGCCCCGCGCTCGCCTTCACGCTGCTCGGCGTGATCGGCGTCGCCACCATTGCCGTCTCGCTGGTCCACGGCCTGGCGCTGGCCGGCATCGGCCTCGTCGGTGCCATGGTGACGCCGGCGCTCGTCGCCTCGGAGGCGCCGAACCCGTGGGCGCTGTTCGTCTACCTGGCGATCGTGCTTGCCGCCACGGCCGCTATCGCCCGCATCCGCGATTGGAAGGCGCTTGTCGCGGCAGCCTTCGCCGGCACCGGCATCTGGACCATCGTCTACATGACCAATGCACTGGAGGTGAATCTCTCGACGGTGCTGTTCATCAGCCTGGCCTCGCTTGCCGTGCTCGCCTTCGTCTGGCTAGCCGATTTCTTGACTGCTGGCCGCGACGACGCGGAGCCCGGCTTCGACTGGCCATCAATCGCGCCCGGCTTCTTCGTTGCGCTGACCGCGCTCGGGCTGTCGGTCGATCCGGTGTTTGCCAAGGCGGGTTATGCCTCGCACGGCGCGGTGCTGCTCGCCGCTCTGCTGGCAGTGGCGCTCTACCGGCCGCGCGCCTTGCCGCTCCTCTTCGCCGCCGGCCTGGCGACGGCGCTGATCTATCTTGGCATCATCCCGCCCGCCACCATCGGCGCCGATGCGCTGGATGTCGGCCTAGGCGCCGAGCCGCTGGCCGCATCCGACACGCTGACCTTCCGCCTCGGCATCGCGCTTGCCCTGGTCTTCGTCGCAGCCGGGTTCTGGGCCGCGCGCCGCTTTGCGGCTGCTGCGCCTATCCGCGCCGCGTCCTGGGCGGCATGGGGTGTCATTGTGCCGCTGGTCGTGCTCACCGCGCTCTGGCTCACCTTCGGCGACATCGACCGCGATTTTGGCTACGCGCTGCCAGCCCTGCTTCTGGTGGTCGTCTTTGCCGCCGGCGGCGAGTGGATCGCGCGCGCCGAGGAACCGCCGCTCCGCGGCGGCCCCGCCGTCTCCTTCGCGCTCGGCGGCGGCGGCGTCGCAGGCTTGTTGATGCTGCACATGGCCTTCGGCTCCGGCTGGACGACGGTGCTGCTCGGCGCCGCCGCCGTCGTGCCGGCGCTCGCGACGCGCTGGCGCAGCTTCCCGGTGCTGGGCTGGATCGCGGTCGGCGCGGCGGTCGCTGTGCTCGGCCGCGTCGCCTTCGATCGGACCATCGTGGGCGCGGCGGCACTGTCGACGACGCCGGTCTTCAATTGGCTCTTGCCGGGCTATGGCGTTCCGGCGCTCGCCTTCGGCTTCGCCGCCTGGCAACTCGCGCGCACCACCAACGGACGGCCGCGTCTTGCCATGGAAGCGGCCTCGGCGCTGTTCGGCCTGCTCACGATTGCGATGCTGGTGCGCCATGCCATGCATGGCGGCGTCATCGACACCGGCCCCGTCACCCTTGCCGAGCAGGCGATCTACACGCTGATCGCGCTCGGCGCCGGCGCCATACTGGTCGCCATCGACCTGCGCTCGCCGAGCCCGGTGCTGCGCTATGGCTCAATGGCCGCCGGCGTGCTCTCGGTCGCCTTCATCCTCATCCGGCATTTCGTGGTGCTGAACCCGCTGCTGACAGATGAATCGACCGGCGCCGTCCCGTTCTTCAACCTGTTGTTGCTCGCCTATCTGCTGCCGGCGGTCGCAGCAGGAGCATTGGCGCTTTATGTTCGCGAGAGGCGCCCGAGATGGTATGCCGCGATGCTGGCGCTGGTCGCTTCGCTGCTCGCCTTCGCCTACGCCACGCTGTCGGTCCGGCGCCTGTTCAAGGGCGAGTTCATCGGCCTGTGGAGCGGCCTCGGCCAGCTTGAGACCTATACCTATTCGGCGCTCTGGCTGGTCATCGGCGTGGCGCTGCTGACCGCCGGCGTCTGGCTGAGGTCGCAGGTGCTGCGCATTGCCTCGGCCGTGCTCATAGCGGTCGCCGTGCTGAAGGTCTTCCTCTTCGACATGTCGGAGCTGGAAGGCGTGCTGCGCGCACTCTCCTTCATCGGTCTGGGCGCCGTGCTGATCGGCATCGGACTTTTCTATCAGCGTCTGCTGACAAGGGCGGCGAGGTTAGGAGCCGAATAAAGGTCAGGCCAGATCGGTCTGCGAGAAGTCGTTGCCTTTGTAGAGCAGAGGTACGCGATAGGCTTTGGCGCATGCGTAGCTGAAGCAGTCGCCGAAATTCAGTTTGGCTGGGTGGCCCACATATCGACCATAATCTTGCGCGGCCCTTACAGCGAGTTCTCGGATCCGTGTGTCCAGCGGGACCTCAACGGCCTTGAGTTCGGCCAGGAAACCCAAGACGATCATTTTACATCGTTCGATCAGGGCGGGTGGTGTCGGAAGCTGGTCGTCGTTTTCCGCTACGGACTTCCTGCGAGCTATCCCAACAATCGCCTCGAATGCGGAACTCGGCGAGAAATAAAGCTTCTCGGCGGCTTCCATTTTCCTAAGAAGGCGGTTCGCATCCGGCTCTTCCGATATGATAGCGATGATAGCGGAAGCATCGAGGAACATCAGAGGTCATCCCATCCTTCGTCCATGAATTTCTTCATGTCGAAGTCCGGGTCGTCCGGACCGAGCGCCCTCGCTGCGTCCTGATACTTTCTAATGCGCTCGCTTAGTGGGAGGACGGCATGTGCCCGTTCGAGCTCACGCTTGAGCGCGATCCGCACGGCTTCAGTCTTCGTGGGCGCCTTGATCGCGGACTGCAGCTGACGAGCCAGCGCGTCAACCTCGTCATCGCGGATATACAAAGACATTGTCGAATTCCTCCGGCGTATATTCTAACATGAATATCCAAGATATTCAATGACGAATATACGATGGCCAGAACCGGTATTCAACCTTGGTTCCGCTTCCGCTCGAGCCGGGAATAAACCGGCATCCGCCGGCGTTATTCAGGTGCTTGGGTACCGGAGCGGGTGGTCCGCTTCGTGCTGGCTGCTTGCGCCGCGCCGGGAAGGCGCGTTCAATCGAATGGAAGACGACCACGAAACAAGCGGTCATGGACGACAAGAAGGCAGCGATCCTGAGCGAGATACCGCGTCTGCGCCGCTACGCGCGCTCGTTGCTGCGCGACCGCGATTCCGCCGACGATCTCGTCCAGGACTGCCTCGAGCGGGCGCTTGTGCGGCTCGACAACTGGCAAACTGGAGAAAGCCCCAGGAGGTGGCTGTTTACGATCATGCATCATCTGTTCATCGACCAGATGCGCAAGGTTAACCGGCGAGGCGAGGCGGCAATGTTGCCTCTGGAAGCCGGCGAAGCCCAGGCCGCGCCCGCCGATCAGGTCGAAAGCATAGCCTCGCGCGAGATCATGGATGCCCTGCAGGCGATCGGCCCCGATCGTCGCGCGGCACTGGTCATGGTCGCTATCGAAGGCTTTTCCTATGCCGAGGCCGCCAACATCCTGGGCGTTCCGGCCGGCACGCTGATGTCGCGCATCGCGCGCGGCCGCGAGGAACTGCGCGGCCTGCTGGACGACTCCTCGCGCCGCCGCTCGATAAGGATCGTCGAGCGATGACCCGGCGCGATTTCACCGAACGCGATATCCACATGGCCCTCGATGGCGAACTGCCGGGCGAGGAGCGCATGGCCTATGACGCCTGGCTCGAAGCCAATCCCGAAATGAAGGCGAAGAGTGCCCGTTACATAGCCGACGGTGCGACGCTCCGCGCCGCCCTGGCCGGCGTGATGGACGAACCGGTGCCGGCACGGCTACGGCACGCCGTGCTTGGCGAAGCGCCGGCGCGGACGCCTGCCTGGCGCTCGCGCTGGTGGCTTTCGGCGGCGGCGGCAGCCGTGCTGATGGTCGGCGGGTTCGGTGGCTATCTCGCCGGCATCGACGGCATTGGCCGCAGCGGTGAGAGCGACGACCAACTCGCGGAGCAGGCGATTTCCGCCCATCTCATCTACGCCGCCGAGAAGCGTCACGCGGTCGAGGTGCCGGCAAGCGACAAGGACCATCTGCAGACCTGGCTGTCCAACCGGGTAGGGCTGAAGCTGGTGGCGCCCGATCTCGCGGCCGAGGGCTTCGCACTCGTCGGCGGCCGGCTGTTGCCGGCGGGCGAGCGTGGCAAGGCCGCGATGTTGCTTTACGAGGACGCCAAGGGCGAGCGCATCTCGCTCTTCGTCACCGCCGAATCATCGCAGACCACCAAGGGAACCTATACGGCCGAGGCTGACGGTCCGGAAGCGGTGTATTGGCTGGACAAGGGCTATGGCTGCGCCGTCGTCGGCACATTGCCGCCGGAGCGTCTGTCGGAGGTCGCCAAGAGCGCCTATGGCCAGCTTCTGGCCGGTATTTCGAGCTGAGGAGGCGGCTGTTTTCAACGGCCTACGCTGTTTCGAATTAGTGGTTCAGTTCAAAGCCGTGGTGCTTTTCTGCCGCCGCGGAACCTGTCACAATTCGGCCCTAATCAAGGAGCGATAGCGCTTGATGAAGACCGGCGCTTCGGCCGGGGTGCTGCTTTTGACCGGGGCCGTTTCCTTTAATCCAATCGAGGTTCTCCCAAACCCCGCATGCCTGCCGAGATCCGCAAGGCCCGCGCGTCGGACGTCGATGATCTCGCCGCCATCGAGAAGGCTGTCTTCTCAAGCGATCGCCTGTCGCGCCGCTCCTTTCGCCAACTGATCGAGCGTGAGACCGCCGAGATGCTGGTGGCCGAGAATGACGGCCATGTCGCCGGCTACGCGGTGGTCTTGTTTCGCAAGGGCAGCGGTGTGGCCCGGCTCTATTCCATCGCCGTCGGTCCCTTCTTCGCCAATCTCGGCATCGGCCGCCAATTGCTGGCCGCGGCCGAAGAGGCGGCTTATGAACACGATCGCATGATGCTGCGGCTCGAGGTTCGCGAGGACAATCAGCGCGCCATCGGCATCTACGAGCAGGCAGGCTACCGAAAGATCGGCCGCGAGCCCGACTATTACGAGGACGGCGCCACCGCGCTGCGTTACGAAAAGACGCTGCGCGGCGATGTCCCGACCAGCACCGGGGTGCCGTTTTACCAGCAGACCTGCGAGTTCACCTGCGGTCCGTGCTGCCTGATGATGGCGATGGCCAACTTCGATTCCGGCTTCGTGCCCGATCCGATCATGGAAATACGCCTGTGGCGCGAGGCGACCACGGTATTCATGATGTCGGGGCCGGGCGGCTGCGAGCCTTTCGGCCTGGCCGTGGCCGGCTATGAAAGCGGGCTTGCCGCCGAGATCTTCGTATCCTTTCACGGCGCGCTGTTCCTGCAGTCGGTGCGCAGCGAGGACAAGCGCCGGGTGATGGAGCTCGCCCAGGTCGACTTCCGCCGGCGCGCGGAACTTTACGGCATCCCGGTGAATTACCGTCCTTTCGGCATCGACGACATCCGCGCCGCCCTTGCCGAGGGCAAGCTGGTGCTGGTGCTGATCAGCGGCTTCCTGATGTTCGGCAAGAAGGTGCCGCATTGGGTGCTGGCCATCGGCGACGACGGCGACCATATCCTCATCCACGATCCTTGGGTCGAAGACGAAAGGCAGGAAACCATCCTCGACGCCGCCAACATTCCCGTGCCCTATGGCATCTTCATGAACATGGCTCAGTTCGGCCGCGACGGGTTGCGCGCCGCCATCAACCTGGGAAAACGCTGACACAATGACCTGGGTCATCCTAACAGGCAGGCAGAACGATCTCGATCAGGTGGCGACGCCGCACAAGATCATCACCAACCGCGACTATCTCGCGCATCCGGCGCTGTTTCGCGGCCAGCGCCCTAAGGTGATCAACCTGTCGAACAACTACGGCTATCAGAGCCGCGGCTATTATGCCTCGCTGCTCGCCGGATCGCGCGGCCACAAAGTGATCCCGACCGTCGAGACCATGATCGATCTGTCGGAGCGCAAGCTCTATGAGCATGCGTTGCCGGAACTCGAGCTCGCGCTCAATAAATGCCGCAAGGATCTCGACGGAACCTTTCCGACGAAGGTCGCCGTCTTTTTCGGCATCGGGCCCTCGAAAGTTTGGGACCGGTTCACCAAGCTCTTGTTCGACTGGTTTCGCGCGCCGGCGCTCGAGGTCCACATCAAGGACAGCGCCGAATGGGCTTCGATCCGCAAGATCGGCTTCCTGCCGCTCGCGCGCATGAGCGAGGAGCAAGAAGGAGTCTTCCTGCAGTGCCTGGAGACCTACACCAACCGCGAGTGGCGCGACACCAAGGGGCGCACGCCGGCGCGCTACACGTTCGCGACGCTCGTCGATCCGCATGAGGAATTGCCGCCTTCGGAGATTTCGTCGCTGCGCTACTGGGCGAGGATCGCCGAGAAGATGGGCGTCGAGGTCGAGCCGATCACCAGGAAGGATTTGGCCAAGCTCGCCAATTACGACGCGCTGTTCATCCGCGAGACGACATCCATCTCCAACCACACCTACCGCTTCGCGCGCCGCGCCCAGCAGGAGGGCATGCCGGTGATCGACGACCCGCTGTCCATGATCCGCTGCACCAACAAGGTCTATCTCAACGAGCTGATGACCTACAACAAGGTGCCGGTGCCGCCGACGGTGATGATTGCCGGCACCTCCGATCTGGAGCTCGCCGCCCAGACGCTGGGCTTTCCGCTGGTGCTGAAAATCCCGGACTCATCCTTCTCGCGCGGGGTCAAGAAATGCGAGAACCTTGCCGATCTGACAAAGCTGGCGACCGAGTGGCTGGAGGATTCCGACCTCCTCATCGCGCAGAAATTCATCCCCACGGAATATGATTGGCGCGTCGGCGTGCTCGGCGGCCAACCGCTGTTTGCCGTGCATTACCTGATGGCCAAAAAACACTGGCAGATCGTCAACCACAAGGCCAACGGCAAGCCCGATCAGGGCGGCATCAAGACCTTCACGCTGAAGCAGACGCCGCCGCACGTGGTCGAGACGGCGGTCAAGGCGGCGCGCTGCATCGGCGACGGGCTCTACGGCGTCGACCTCAAGGAAACCAAGGACGGCGTCTTCGTCATCGAGGTCAACGATAACCCCAATCTCGACCATGGCTGGGAGGATTCCGGCGAGAAGGACGAGCTCTGGGTGCGGCTTACGCAATGGTTCCTGGAGCGGCTGGAGCGCACTGGTCGCTAAAGCATTTTGCATCCGGACGGGATCGGCTGGCGTCGCTGAATACGGCTAAGACAATCAACTGAATGGGGGCAAGATGCTGTTTTTGGTGATCGAGGATTTTCGCGGCTGCGACCGCAAGGAAATCTACCGGCGTTTCCGCGATCGGGGCCGGCTGAAACCGGACGCGCTTGTCGTTCACCATAGCTGGATCGCAGGCGACATGAGCCGCTGCTTCCTGCAGGTCGAAGCCGATGACGTCACGCTGCTGCAGCGTTGGGTCATCGAATGGGCCGATCTGGTGGAGTTCGAGATCGTTCCGGTAGCCACCAGCAAGGACATGGTCGCGGCCCTGGCCGGGCATCTCTGACTGCTAGGCACCGAGCGCCGGCGACCTGACCGCGCGCACGCATTCCTCGATCAGCCACTCGCGGAACGCCGCCACGACGTCGCGCCTTGCGCTGCGTTCGGGGATCGTCAGGCAATAGGGCTGGCGCAGCTCCAGGGATCGGGCCACGGGCCGCACCAGCCTGCCATTTTCGAGCGCCCGGGCGCAATAGATGCCTTGCGCCAGCGCGACGCCCAGTCCTGAAATGGCGAGGTCGAGTGCCGTCCGCGACGAGTTGGCGGAGAGGCCGAGTTTGACGGCCCGACCGGGCTCGATGCCTGCGGTCCCGAACCAGTTGCGCCAGGACGGAAAGGCGGCACCGGTCGGGCCCCAGTCGGTGTGGATCAACGGCAGGCCGGCGAGAGTTTCCGGCTTGACTGCACCGGCAAGGCTGGGCGCGCAGACGGGATAGACCGCATCCCGGGCGATCTCCTCGGTCGGGTGCTCGCGATAGTGCGGGCCGTAGGAAAGCCGGATGTCGACCATCTCATGGTCGAACGGCACAGGGTCGTCCTCGCCTCTCAGCGAAATATCCGCGGCGCCGTGGCTGGCGACAAAGCCGGCGAGGCGTTCGGAAAGCCAGCCCATCGCCATCGAAGGCGGCACCGAGATGACGAGCCTCGGCCGGAACGCATCGCCGCCTACATCCCGCGCGACGCTGCCGATTTCCTGGAAGGCCATGGTAAGCCTCGGCAACATCTCGACGCCGGCTTCGGTGAGCACGACGCGCCGGTTGACGCGGTGGAACAACCTGCGGCCCATCTGTTCTTCCACGGTGCGGATGAGCTGGCTGACCGCCGCCGCCGAAATCGACAGCTCTTCCGCCGCTGCGGCAAAGCTGCCGCTGCGCGCCGCCGCCTCGAAGGCTTGAAGTCCGCGCAGGGAGGGAAGTGCGACCATGGCGACCCGAAAAGATAAGCTGAGCTTATCTATCTTGCAGAATTCCTCGTTTTTCGAAAGCTTTCTTTCTGCAGTACGGTAGCCTCATGAGCGCCATCGACCACACCATCGACCACCGCGACGTCATCGCCTCGCTGACCAATGAGGAGCGCAGCCGGCTGACCGGCAAGTCCGATCTGCCGGGCATCATCCAATTCGCCGTTCATCTCGGCGCCATCGTCGCTCTCGGCGCGCTGATCGCGGCCAAGGTGCCATACTGGCCGGTTCTGATGCTGCCGCAGGGCATCCTGATCGTGTTCCTGTTCACGCTGCTGCATGAGACCGTGCACAGGACGGCCTTCGAGACGCAGTGGCTGAACGATGCCGTCGCGCGGCTCTGCAGCCTGGCGATCGCGCTGCCCGCCGACTGGTTCCGCTATTTCCATTTCGCCCATCATCGCTTCACTCAGGACCCGCAGAACGATCCGGAGCTGGCTTTCCCGAAGCCCGAGACCTTGCGACAGTACATCGTCCATGTGTCTGGCCTGCCGGTGTGGTGGGGTCATTTCAAGACGCTCTACAGAAATGCCAGCGGCCGCTGCCGGGACAGCTATGTGCCCCCGAAAGGCTTGCCGAAAGTCCAGGCCGAAGCGCGGGCGATGATCGCCTTCTACCTCGTCGTGCTGACGCTTGCGATCTGGCTCGAGGCGACCGTGATCCTCTACGTCTGGCTCGTACCGGCGCTGCTCGGGCAGCCCTTTCTCAGGCTTTATCTGCTGGCCGAGCATGGCCGCTGCCCCTTCGTCGCCAATATGCTGGAAAACACCAGGACGACGCTGACCAACTGGTTCGTGCGCAAGCTCGCCTGGAACATGCCCTACCATGCCGAGCACCACGCCTATCCGGGTGTGCCGTTCCATCAATTGCCGGCTTTTCATCGGCTGATCGCGCCGCATCTCAAAGTGGTAGAACCCGGCTATGTGAGCTTCCACGAGAAATACTTCGAGACGCTGCGCTGACCGGTGCCCGGCATCAACCGGATCGGCGAAGCTTTTCCTGCGAGCGCAGCAGGCGGCTCATCTCCGAGGCCCTGGCCGGCGCGCCGATCAGAAAACCTTGCGCCTCGCCGCAGCCGGCCTTGCGCAGCATGTCGAGCTGCGCTTCGGCCTCGACGCCTTCCGCGGTGACGGTGATGCCGAGCTCGGCACCGAGCCCGATGACCGTGCGCACGATCGCCGCCGTGTCGCGCTTGTCGAGATCGTGGATGAAGGAGCGATCGATCTTGATCTTGTCGACCGGGAAGCGCCGCAGATAACCGAGCGAAGAATAGCCGGTGCCGAAATCGTCGAGCGCGATGCGCACGCCAAGCCCGCGCAATTGGCCGAGCGTCCTCAGCACGCTGTCGCTCTCGTCCATCATCACCGTTTCGGTGATTTCGAGTTCCAGCCGGCTTGCTGGCAGGCCGGAAAAGGCGAGTGCCGCAATCACGCTGCGGGCGAAGCCGCCGCTCTTGATCTGGGCCGCCGAGACGTTGACCGCCATGCGCACGTCCTGCGGCCAGCCCGCCGCCACGCCGCAGGCCTTGCGCAGCGCCCAGTCGCCGAGTTGCACGATCAGCCCGGTTTCTTCGGCCGCGGCGATGAAGTCTTGCGGCGGCACCAGCCCGCGCGACGGCGAGCGCCAGCGCATCAGCGCTTCGGCGCCGACGATCTCGCCGGAGGCGATGTCGAGAATCGGCTGGAAATCCAGTTCGAACTCGCGTCTCGGAAGTGCAGCTTCGAGGTCGGCCTCGAGCGCCAGGCGCTCCCGCACCATGGCATCCATGCCCGGCTCGAAGAAACGGTAGATGTTGCGCCCCTCGCTCTTGCCCCGGTAGAGCGCCATGTCGGCATTGGTGAGCAGCGTATCCGCATCCTGCCCGTCGCTGGGATAAAGCGCGATGCCGAGGCTCACCCCGACATGCATTTCGCGGCCCTTGTCGCGATAAGGCTTGCCGATCACCTCGATAATGCGCTTGGCCAGCTTTTCGGCGTCGACCGCGTTTCTGATATTGGATTGAATGATGGCGAATTCGTCGCCGCCGAAACGCGCCACCACGTCCTTGTCGCTGCGCAGGCAGCGCTGCAGGCGCTCGGCCACCCTTTTCAGCAGCCAGTCGCCGGCCGGATGCCCGAACGTATCGTTGACGGCCTTGAAGCGGTCGAGGTCGAGCGAGAAGATCGCCACCGGCGCGGCCTTGGCCTCGCTCAATGCCTGGTCCAGGCGCTCGCGGAACATCGAGCGGTTGGGCAGGTTGGTCAGCGTGTCGTGATGCGCAAGATGCGTCATGCGCTCTTCGGCGCGGCGACGCTCGGTAACATCGTCGAAGGTCACGACCCAGCCGCCGCCGCTCATCGGCTGCCGAACCACCAGAAAAGTCCTGCCGTCGGCAAGATAGCGGTAAGCCGACTGCATTTTCCCTGCTCGCAGGCAGGCTTCGGTCCTGGTGACTTCGCTGTCGACGTCGATCTTGGTGTAGATGCCGAGTTCCAGCAGTCGTTTGAGCGCGTCGCGGTGTGTCGTTCCAAAAGGGAAATCTGTCGCGGCGACTTTGTAGAGGTCGAGAAAGCGCTGATTGCGCACGATCATCTTGCCGTCGGCGTCATACATCAGCAGGCCTTGCGACATGTTGGCCAAAGCGGCGTCGAAGCGGCGATGCTGCTCCTTCAGTTCCTCTTCGGCGCGCCGCTGCACGGTCACGTCCTCGTAGATCGACACCCAGCCGCCGGAGGCCAGCGGCCGATGCGAGATGACGATGATGCGCCCGTCCGCCAGCGTCTCCTCATAAGTCGAGGGCCTAGCGCCGTCGATATAGGGTTTGCGGACGGCGTAGAGCTGCTCGGCGGTTTGCGAGGCGATGCCGATTTCGACGCTGTGCTGCAAGATGTCGAAGAAGCGAATGCCGGGCTTCGTGACTTTGGCGTCGAGGCGGAAGAGGTCGATGTAGTTTCGGTTGCAGATGATCATGCGCTCGTCGGCGTCGAACATGCACAGGCCATGCGACATGTTCTCGACGGCGGCCGAAAAGCGTTCGTTTTGTGCGCGAAGCTCCTCCGCTATTCGTCGAACCGGGCCAATACCGGTTGCCTTCCGCCTGACTGCGGCCGAACCAGCCTTGACATGAGCAACGGGCATGAGCGCGCCTGCCGACGGTGACTGAACAGTTTACTGTCGTGGCCGCCGGTTAATTTAGCGTTCTTTTATTTGACGGAATTGGCAGCAAGAAAAGGCTGGCGTTTAGCTTCCAGCGCCGCGAATCGTTTCAGAAATGCCGCCTGCGCCCAGGTCACCGAGTGTGGAGTGAAGTCGAAATGGTCGGCGGAAAAGCTGCGCGGCCGGCCGAAATACTCCGTCGCCTCCGCGGTCGAGAAGCCGGCAAGCAGCGTCGCTTCGTAATAGGCGGCGATCTGGTCGGCGCGCTTGATGTCCTTGCGCAAGGTGGAACCGAGCTCGGCCGGCAGCGAGAAACGTTGATGGATGGCGCGCTGCAGCCTGAGCTCGCAGTCCTTGTAGGAGCCGCCCATCACCGATTTGAAGGGGGAGATCATGTCGCCGATGACATATTCGGGCGCGTCGTGCAGCAGCGCCGCGAGCCGCGCCTCGGCGGAGGCGGCCGGCACCAGCTCACCATAGAGTGCCTCGACCAGCAGCGAATGCTGAGCCACCGAAAAGGCGTGCTCGCCGCTGGTCTGGCCGTTCCAGCGGGCGACGCGGGCGAGGCCATGCGCGATGTCGGCGATCTCGATGTCGAGCGGCGAGGGGTCGAGCAGGTCGAGCCGCCGGCCGGACAGCATGCGCTGCCAGGCGCGCGGCGGCGCTCCCGCCCTGTCGGCCGCCATCAGGCCTCCTCCGCGCTGACGGTGTCTTGCGGGAAGGAAAATTTCGCCCAGCCCGGGATGGCGAGCGTCACCGGGACATCGCCGGCCATGATCGGGTCGCAGGCATCGAGCGCTGCCTTGACGCGGTCGATGCGGGCGATGGCGAGGCCGCGTCCGCCGCTTGCCGAACCCAGCGTGCCGACCGGCCGGCCGGCGACGGTGAGCTCGGTACCGGGCGCAGGCAGGGAACCCCCGGCTGTGGCGATCAGCACGCGGCGTCGCGCGGTGCCGCGATGCTGCATGCGCGAGACGACTTCCTGGCCGACATAGCAGCCTTTCTTGAAGCCGACGCCGCCGGACTGGTCGAGCAGAACGTCATGTGGGAAAGCGTCACCGAGCTGGTAGTCGCTGCCGCTTTCGGCGATGCCGTTGGCGATACGCAGGGCCTGCCATGCGCCGGCATCACCGTCGTCCTGTGTTGCGCGGTCATAGGTGCGCCTGACCTCCACCTCGCGGAAGCGGATGTCGGCGAGCGAAGTTGAGTCGGCAAGTGAGGCGGTTGAATCATCGCCCCATGCAACCGTGACAAGCGCCTGATCCTGCTTGGCAATCTCGGCCTTTGCCCTCAGCCGGTAAAGCATCAGCCGGCGCACGAAGTCATCGGCTATGTCGGTCCGGCATTCCAGCCGGAAGCCGTTCTCGCCGACGCGAGAGATGAGAAAATCGAACAGGATCTTGCCTTGCGGCGAAAGCAGCGCGCCAGGCTTTGCCTCGCCGGTGCCGAGCGCATCGAGATCGGTGGTGAGGATGTTTTGCAAAAAATGTTCGGCATCCGGGCCTGACACGGAAATGAGCGCGCGGTCTTTCAGCAGGGCAAAGGGCATGGGCGTGAAGTCGGCCTGATCTTGCAAAAATGATGGTCATTACGTAAGCCGGCCACACTCCCCCCGCAAGAGATTGGACCAGTCCATGGCAACCACCTTCGACCTCATCCTGACAGGCGGCACGGTAGTCAACCATGACGGTGAAGGCCGGCGCGATGTCGGCGTGAAGGCCGGGCGTATTGCCGCGATAGGCGATCTCGGCCAAGCGTCGGCCGGCGAGACGATCGATTGCACGGGCCTGCACATCCTGCCCGGCGTCGTCGACAGCCAGGTGCATTTTCGCGAGCCGGGACTGGAGCACAAGGAAGATCTGGAAACCGGGTCTCGCGCCGCGGTTCTGGGCGGCGTCACCGCGGTCTTCGAGATGCCCAACACCAATCCGCTGACCACCAGCGAGGCGGCCCTTGCCGACAAGGTGCGGCGCGCCACCGGCCGCATGCATTGCGACTTCGCTTTCTGGGTTGGCGGCACGCGCGACAATGCCGGCGATGTCGGCGAGCTCGAGCGGCTGCCAGGAGCTGCCGGCATAAAAGTCTTCATGGGCTCGTCCACCGGCGACCTGCTGGTCGAGGACGACGAAGGCGTCGCCTCCATCCTGCGCAACACCGGCCGCCGCGCCGCTTTCCACTCCGAGGACGAGTTCCGTCTGCGCGAGCGGCTCGGTCTGCGCGTCGAGGGCGATCCCTCGTCGCATCCTGTCTGGCGCGACGAGATCGCGGCGCTTCGCTGCACCGAACGCCTGGTGCGCATCGCGAGACAGACGCGCGCGCGCATCCATGTGCTGCACATCTCGACGGCCGAGGAGATCGTTTTCCTCGAGCAGCATAAGGACGTCGCTACATGCGAGGCGACGCCGCATCACCTGACGCTCTCGGCTGACGATTATGCGCGGCTCGGCACGCTGATCCAGATGAACCCGCCCGTGCGCGCGGCGCGCCACCGCGACGGCGTCTGGCACGGCATCGAGCAAGGGATCGTCGATGTGCTGGGGTCCGACCACGCGCCGCACACGCTGGCCGAGAAGGCCAAGCCTTATCCTGCCTCGCCTTCGGGCATGACGGGCGTGCAGACGCTGGTGCCGATCATGCTCGACCATGTCAACGCCGGCCGGCTCACTTTGCGGCGTTTCGTCGATCTCTCCAGTCACGGTCCGCAGCGCATCTTCGGCATGGCGAGAAAGGGCCGCATCGCCGCCGGCTACGACGCCGATTTCACCGTCGTAGACCTGAAGCGCCGCGAGACCATCACCAACGCGCAGGCTGGCTCCAAGGCGGGCTGGACGCCCTATGACGGCAAAGAGGTCACCGGCTGTCCGGTCGGCACCATCGTGCGCGGCAACCGGGTAATGTGGGACGGCGAGATCGTCACGCCCGGCCAGGGCAGGGCGGTGGAGTTTTCCGAGGCGCTGGCGGCTTAGGCCACGTTGGATTTCTTAAGCGCGCCCTGCATTAACAGTGCCTGCAGCTGCGGGAACTTGCCCTCGTCGATTTTCTTCTCGAAATGCCGACGGTGGGAGCCGATGCGATTCCGGCTCTGCGAGAGGAGGCAAACCGCATATGGCCGCAGACCAAAATTGGCAAGGGATGAGCTTCTGGCTCAATCCCCGGCGACGAAGAACAGCCACTGGCCGGCGGGCGTGATGCCGACGCGGTAGAAGATATAGGCGCCGAACTGCTTCATGTCGTCATAGTCGCTTGCGGTGACGAGCTTGAACAGCTCGACGCGCTGCCTGGGATCCAGCTTGTCGAGCGGCAGCGCGAAGAAATACGGCCAGACATAGAGCTCCTGCGGGGTGCCGGTGTCGACATGGACATAGCCGGCGCTGAGCACCTCTTCCAAAATGGCGAGAATCTCCTGGCCGTCGCCGTCGCCGGAGAGTCCCTTGAGGAAAGCGACCGGGTCGCCCTCGATGTCGCCGAGCGAAAGCTGCGTCATGGATTCGCCCGAGCCGATCAGCGGCCGAAGTTTCTCGATGTCGCCGCTCTTGCAGGCCTCGATGATCAGGCCGTGCATGCGTTTGACCGGCTCGGGAAGCTTGTCGAGGTCGTAGACGACGGGCGGCGGCGGCGAATCCGGGTCGGAGCGCGGGCTGGTGATGCCGCCGCTGCCGGTTGGCGCTTCCGGCGCGCTCTTGTCCGTCTCGTCGGCCGGCTGGCTGTTGTCGGAGGGTTTGGTGCCGGGCGCGGCCGGCATTGGCACGGTGGTCCCCGGAGCGGTCGTTTCGTCACTGGTGGGCGGAGTGACCGGCGAAGGCAAATCCTCGCGCTGGATCTCGCTTAGCGCATAGCAAGGCGTGCTGGCGAGGCAGATTGCCAATGGTCCGGCGCAGGAAGCAGTGATCCAGATGCTAAGAGCCAGCCCGCGCGGCCTGCCTGCCAACGAAAATCTCACCCCTTGCCTCTCCATGGTTCCGGGCTCGCTAGGGCAATTCCAGGAAACTGTGCAATGGTTTCCGTCCGGAATTGCGAAAAAGACTAATGGCTAGGCGGCGGGTATGATGCCCAAACGGCGCGTCGCCGTCAAAAGCAGCCAAAGCGGGCGGGCTAGTGCCTGAGCCGTTCCGGCTCGAAGGCGCCGGAGATCACCTTTTCGCGCATGCGGTCGAGCAGGGCCAGCGCTGAGGTCTCACCATTGGCGCGCAGCATCTCGCCGAAGGCGGTTTCCAGCGCAGCCTCGGCGATGATTTCGGGCTCGATGCCGGCCGACAATCCTTCCGCCCAGGCTTCACTGTGGCTCTCCACGGCGGTCAGGCGCTTTTCTTCCCTGACCAACGCGTCGATGTCGCTGACGCCATGTTCCATTGCGATGTCCACCTTTTCAAGCTCGGTCCGGCAAGGCACCGGGCTTGACTTGCCAGTTCATGCGCTGCTCGTACAAGTGCTTGTAAATACGACATTTCTGCAGTCGCAATCTACATATCGAGCAAGGCTGCGATCAATTCCGACCGAGCTTAGCCGATTAGACCAACTTGCGGCATTAAAACCTTCAGTTTGAGTTAATTCCGCATTTGTCCACTAACGTTTCATTAACATTGTTGCACAAGCGCAACAGATGATTGCACCAAGGCGCAGCCTGATACAATAAGGCCGGCCACATTGGAGCGATTTGTCGGTGGATAGTCGCGATCGATGCCGGTCCTCAATTCCCGTAACGGGAAGCGATATCGCGCGACAGCGTCTCGCCTTCCTTCATGTAGCGGGCAATGGCCTCGGTGGCCGAAGGCGTGCACTGCGTGTAGGTGCCGCTGAAGGAGCGGTAGCCGCGATTGAAGGAGGCGATGAAGCGGGCGCGCCGGTTGGGATCGGGATTTTCCGACTCAAGCAGCTTTTCCATCTCCAGCCGCCACTGGTCGCCTTTCTCGCCGCAGAGGTTGCGCAGGAAATGCAGCGAACCCAGCACCTCGGCAAGCCGCATTAGCCCGGGCTCGAACGGCGCCTCGGCCGGCGATGCCGGCTGCACCGTGACGGCCATGCTGATGGCGAGGCTTGCGGCGAGAAAGGGGGAGGCGCGGGTCATCAGGGCCTTGCGATGGAAGAGCAAGGCTTTGTGGCGAAACATTTTGTCGCCTGCAAGGCCATTCTGGGGTCACCGCTCGGCGGCTTGCACAGGGCCAAGCAACTCCTCGGCAACTTCAAACACATCGCCCGCCAGCGGCATCGCCGCCATTTCCGCCAGCGTGTAGAACGCCGCCGTCTCGGCGTCATCGCTCGCTGCCGGCTCGCCGCCGACATAGGCCGCGCCGAACACCGTCAGCAGATAGTCGACCGCGTGGTGCTCAGCGCGGCCGTCGATATGGATGTCGCGCAGCGGGCGGTAATCCGTCGCCTCGAGCCCGGTTTCCTCCTTGAGTTCGCGCGCCGCGGCTTGCGCCAGCGTCTCGCCCCGCTCGACCTTGCCGCCGGGATACGCGTAGAGCCCTTGCGAAGGCGGCCGCGCCCGCTTGACAAGCAGCACCGTCTTGCCGCGCACGACGGCGACGGAGACTGCCGGGATAATCTTGCGAACCTTGTTCATGCGTTGCGAATCGCGCCGGCTGCCGGCTTGGTTGTGGACCGGACAGCTTTAGCGGTTGCGGCGCGGCGGTTCCATCGCCACTTTCATGGCGATCCCGACCGAAGAGCCAATCCATGTGCGGACGCTTTGCCCTGACCGCCTCGCCGGACCAGACCGCCGCCATTCTTGGCCTGGCGGAGCTGGAGGCGTTTCCGGCCCGCTACAATATCGCTCCGACGCAGCCGGTGCTGATGGCGTTCGCCGGTCCGCCAAGAGCGCCAGGCTCCAACCTGCCAGACCGCCAGGCGATGCTGGTGCGCTGGGGCCTGATCCCGACTTGGGTCGAGGATACGAAGGAATTTCCGCTGCTCTTCAACGCGCGCTCGGAAGGCGTGCTGCAGAAGGCCTCGTTCAAGACCGCCATGCGCCATCGCCGGGCCCTTGTGCCGGCCTCCGGCTTTTATGAATGGCAGCAGTCGGGTAGCGCCAAGGGCCAGCCCTACTGGATCCGGCCGCGGCGGGGCGGGGTGATCGCCTTCGCCGGTCTGATCGAGACTTATGCCGAGCCGGGCGGTTCCGAGATGGACACCGGCGCGATCCTCACCACGCGGGCCAACGCCGGCACCGCCCATATCCACGACCGCGTGCCGGTGGTGATCGACGAACGCGATTTCGCCCGCTGGTTGGATTGCCGCACGCAGGAGCCGCGCGACGTGCTCGACCTCCTCAAGCCCGCCGAGCCCGATTTCTTCGAGGCGATTCCGGTTTCCGACCTCGTCAACAAGGTCGCCAACACCGGGCCGGAGATTCAGGAGAGGGGCATGGTCGGGCCTCACCCCGACAGGGTTAGGCGCCAGAAACCCGGCGCGGGCGAAAACCAGATGACCCTGTTTTAGCGAAGGCTGCTAGCGGAGGCCTTCCATCTCCAGGACGAGCATTGGCGTCGCCCTCATTGCCGGCACTCCGATCTTCGGAGACTGCGCCGGTCCTGCCGTTTCAGGCGGCGCGCGGCGAGATGATCTTCTGCGCCGGCTTCTTCTTCTTCGCGGTGTGAAGAAGGGCTGCGACGATGGCCGCAGGGCCGATCGCGCGGTAGTGGCTGGCGAGCGGCTGTTGCGCCGGTCGGCTTTGTTCTTGCTTACTTCGAGGCATTGTTCTCTTCCCTGGTAACGTTTTCGTGTCTGGGTTTGGTGGTCGATTCGGACCAAATCGTGACGTTTGGCGGTCTAGTCCGATAATGTTTCATCACTGTGCCGAGATGCTTAATAAAATGTTTCGGCCCGTTTTTACCTGTGATGGAACGACAGCTTTCCCGAGTTGAGCGACTTGACGGCAACACCTGCGGACGCGATAAAGCCGGGCATGAAAACGTCTTTCGCCATTTGTGGCATTTGCATTATTGGCTAGCCTCGCGCTGGTCCGGACGTTTTCGCCTTATCTTCCCCTAGATTGGACAAACGCCCCGGCCAGCAGGCTGGAGCCCGATTTGCGCCCGCGCGCGGGGAGGCTCCGTCCAACATAAGGGATCGGAAGAGCACGAATGTCTGACGCATCGAAGGGCCTCAGCCTTTACAACACGCTGACGCGGGCGAAGGAGCGTTTCGTTCCGATCGATCCGCAAAACGTGCGCATGTATGTTTGCGGCCCGACCGTCTACGACTTTGCCCATATCGGCAACGCGCGGCCGGCGATCGTCTTCGACGTGCTGTACCGTTTGCTGCGCCAACTCTATGGCGAAAAGCACGTCACGTATGTGCGCAACATCACGGATGTCGACGACAAGATAAATGCGCGCGCCCTGCGCGATTTCGGCACCGAGATCGAAGCCGGGAAGCTTTCGCTGAACGACGCGATCCGGCGCGTCACCGAAAAGACCGCCGACCAGTACCACAAGGATGTCGCGGCACTCGGCTGCCTGGAGCCGACCTACGAGCCGCGGGCGACCGAGTTCGTCGCGCCCCGCGCCGACGGCAAGGCCGACATGCTGTCGCTGATCGCGCAGCTGATCGAGCGCGGCCACGCCTATGTCGCCGGCGGCGAGGTGCTCTTCGACACCGCCTCGATGCCCGATTATGGCGAGCTTTCGAAGCGCAATCTCGACGAGCAGCAGGCCGGCGCCCGCATCGCGGTCGACGCCCACAAGAAGAACCCCGGCGATTTCGTTTTATGGAAACTCTCGACGCCGGAAGAGCCCGGCTGGGAAAGCCCGTGGGGCAGGGGCCGTCCGGGCTGGCACATCGAATGCTCGGCCATGTCGGCCGCCTATCTCGGCGAGATCTTCGACATCCATGGCGGCGGTCTCGACCTGATCTTCCCGCATCACGAGAACGAGATCGCCCAGTCGCGCTGCGCCCACGGCACCAAGGTCATGGCCAATGTCTGGATGCACAACGGCTTCCTTCAGGTCGAGGGCCAGAAAATGTCGAAGAGCCTCGGCAATTTCTATTCGATCCATGAGCTCTTGGAGACCGAGACTTTCGGCGGCAGGAAATGGCCGGGCGAGGTGCTGCGGCTGGCGATGCTGATGACGCATTACCGCGAGCCGATCGACTTTTCCGTGCGCAAGTTGGAAGAGGCGGAAAACACGCTGCGCAAATGGAAGCGTGCGGCCGATCTAGCGCCCGCGGCGGCGGGGGACCTGCCGGCAGACGTGCTGGAGGCGCTGTCCGACGACCTCGCCACCTACGCTGCCTTTCAGCGATTGACGCAGCTTGCCGGCGAAGCGGTGGAGTTCACTGGCGCCGGCGAGAACGCCGCCGCGGCTTCGCTGAAAGCGGCGCTTGCCTTTCTGGGTTTCGATGTCGGCGCGGCGAAGGTAGATGAGGAAGCGATCGCTGCGGCGATCGCCAGGCGCCTGAAGTTCATCGCCGAGAAGAATTGGGCTGAGGCCGACCGCATCCGCGACGAGCTTCTGGCGCAAGGCGTTCAGCTCAAGGACGGCAAGGATCCAGTCACCGGCCAGCGGGTGACGACCTGGGAGATCAAGCGGTGAGGGTGGCTGTTTACTTGACGGGAATGGAGAGGCTGGCGCCAGGCGCCCCCCTCTGTCCTGCCGGACATCTCCCCCTCACGGGGGGAGATCGGACGTCACCCCGGCTTTCGCTAAACTCCGACGTTGAAGATTGGGCGCCGTCGGTGAAACCGCCAATCTCCCCCCTTGAGGGGGAGATGCCCGGCAGGGCAGAGGGGGGTGCCTCGCGATGACGCATTATCCAGTGCCCTCCGTCAATCGCGGCAACGCGCGCAAGATGCGCACGCAAATGACCGATGCCGAATTGAAGCTCTGGAATGAAGTTAGAGCGCACAGGCTTATGGGCCTTTCCTTTCGACGACAGATGCCAATTGCGGGCTACATCGTCGACTTTGCTTGTCCGACCAAAAAACTGATCGTTGAGATTGACGGGTCTCAGCACGCTCGTGCCGACGCTTCTGCATCCGATGCTGCGAGGGCCACCAAGCTCGAAGGCCTAGGCTGGACCATGCTGCGCTTCTGGAACGACGACGTGATCCGCGATATCGACAATGTCTGCCAGCACATCGTTATTGCGGCCGGCCTGGCCGGCGCCGAAGTGCCGGAGACCGCAACGCAGGAGCTCGTTCCATGATCGATCATCTCGGCATCAGCGTTTCCGATTTCGAAAAGTCCAAGGCGTTCTACGACCAGGCGATGGCGCCGCTTGGCGCTTCGCTGCTCTACATGGTGCCGGAGGAATATACCGGCGGCGCCAAGGTCGGCGGCTATGGCCGCGACCGGCCGGTGTTCTGGCTGAGCGCGGGCAAGGAGAAGCCGAAGGACCATCAGCATGTCGCCTTCACCGCGCGCAGCCGCGCCGAGGTCGACGCCTTCCATGCCGCGGCCCTTGCGGCCGGCGGCAAGGACAATGGCGGGCCGGGGCTGCGTCCGCATTACCACCCCAATTATTACGGCGCCTTCGTCTTCGATCCCGACGGCAACAATGTCGAGGCGGTCTGCCATGATCCGGAGTGAGCTCGATGGGAGGGATCGATGAGCCTTGATAACCGGCCGGTCTATACGGGCGGGTGCCAGTGCGGCGCCGTACGTTTCCGCGTCGAGGGTGCGCTGGGCGATGCCTCGGTCTGCCATTGCCGCATGTGCCAGAAGGCGAGCGGCAATTTCTATCTGCCGCTGGTCTCGGTGCGCGGCGCCAGGCTCGACTGGACGCGCGGCGGGCCGAAGCGCTTCCGCTCGTCCAACGCGGCATGGCGCGGCTTCTGCGCCGAATGCGGCACGCCGCTGACCTTCGAGGCGCCGGACGGCGTGGCGCTGGCGATCGCCGCCTTCGACGACCCGGCCGGCATCGCGCCAACCATCCAGTGGGGCGTCGAAGCGAAGCTGCCCTATGTCGACGGCGTTTCGAGACTGCCGTCCGAGGAGACGATGGGCGATGTTTCGTCGGCGCCTTATCTCGTCGAGCTCGTCTCCTATCAACATCCCGATCACGACACGGACCAATGGCCGCCGGAGGAAAAACCATGACCGATGAAATTCGAACCGGCGGCTGCCAGTGCGGCGCCGTGCGCTTCCGCGTCCACGGCAAGCTCGGGCGCCCGTCCATCTGCCATTGCCGCATGTGCCAGAAACAGTTCGGCAATTTCTTTGGCGCCCTGGTGACGGTGCCGAAGGATGGCGTCGAATGGACCCATGAGGAGCCGAGCTATTTCCAGTCCTCGGTCAACATCGATCGCGGCTTCTGCCGCCGCTGCGGCACGCCGCTCACCTACCGCCAGCCGGGTGGGCTGGAGATCGCCATCGGTGCGTTCGACGAGCGTTCGGACCTGGCGCCGCAGATCCAGGTCAACTACGCGGTGCGGCTGCCCTGGGTGGAGAAGATCTTCGAGGCGCCGGTCCACGACGACCCCGACTACTATCGACGGCAGGAGCAGATCATCTCCTTCCAGCATCCCGATGACGAGACGGCCAACTGGCCGCAGCAGGGACTGAAACTATGACGATCCACAGCAGTTCCTTGCGCACGCTCTATCCCGAGATCGAGCCGTTCGAAACAGGCATGCTCGATGTCGGTGATGGCCACACCATCTATTGGGAGCGCTGCGGCACCGAAGGCGCCAAGCCAGCCGTGTTCCTGCATGGCGGCCCTGGAGGCACGATCTCGCCGAAACACCGGCGGCTGTTCGACCCGAAACTCTACGACGTCATCCTGTTCGACCAGCGCGGCTGCGGCAAGTCGACGCCCAACGCCTCGCTGGAAGCCAACACCACCTGGCATCTCGTCGCCGACATCGAACGCCTGCGCGAGATGGCGGGCTTCGACAAATGGCTGGTGTTCGGCGGCTCGTGGGGCTCGACGCTGGCGCTCGCCTATGCCGAAACGCATCCCGAGCGCGTCAGCGAGCTCGTCGTGCGCGGCATCTATACGCTGACCCGCGCCGAGCTCGAATGGTACTATCAGTTCGGCGTCTCCGAGATGTTTCCCGACAAGTGGGAACGTTTTTTGGCGCCGATCCCCGAGGCCGAGCGCGGCGACATGATGGCCGCCTACCGCAAGCGGCTGGTCGGCAGCGACCGCAAGGCGAAGGTCGAGGCGGCGCTTGCCTGGAGTCTGTGGGAAGGCGAGACGATCACGCTTTTGCCGGAGCCGGAAACCAGCACGCCTTTCGGCCAAGACGACTATGCCATCGCCTTCGCCCGCATCGAGAACCACTATTTCGTCCATGCCGGCTGGCTGGAAGAAGGACAGCTGCTGCGCGACGCCTGGAAGCTGAAGGATATCCCAGGCACCATCGTCCACGGCCGCTACGACATGCCGTGCCCGGCGCGCTATGCCTGGGCCCTGCACAAGGCCTGGCCGAAGGCGGATTTCCACCTCATCGAAGGCGCCGGCCACTCGTATTCGGAGCCGGGGATTCTGGATCGGCTGATCCGGGCGACGGACAAATACGCAGGCAAATAACCATGCAGGTTTGTGCTCTACGGCGCCCCCGGCGCGAAGGATCTCGACTTTTCGAGCTACAGCCATGACGAAGCAACGCCTCTACCTCTTCGACACCACGCTGCGCGACGGCCAGCAGACGCCGGGCATCGACTTTTCCGTCGAGGACAAGATCGCGATCGCCAAGCTGCTCGACGAATTCGGCATCGACTATGTCGAGGGCGGCTATCCCGGTGCCAACCCGACCGACACCGCCTTCTTCCATCAGAAGCGCACGCAAAGCGCGAAATTCGTCGCCTTCGGCATGACCAAGCGGGCAGGGGTTTCGGCCTCCAACGATCCGGGGCTGGCGGCGCTGGTGCAATCGAAGTCGGACGCGATCTGCTTCGTCGCCAAGAGCTGGGACTATCACGTGCGCGTGGCGCTCGGCTGCACCAACGAGGAGAACCTTGAGTCGATAAAAGTCTCGGTCCAGGCGGCGGTCGCCGTCGGCAAGGAGGCGATGGTCGACTGCGAGCATTTCTTCGACGGCTTCAAGGCCAATCCGGCTTACGCGCTGGCCTGCGCCAAGACCGCCTATGATGCCGGGGCGCGCTGGGTGGTGCTATGCGACACCAATGGCGGCACGCAGCCTTCGGAAGTGCGGGCCATCGTCGAGAAGGTGATCGCGAGCGGCATCCCTGGCGACCATCTCGGCATTCATGCCCATGACGACACCGGCCAGGCGGTGGCGAATTCCCTTGCCGCCGTCGAGGCCGGTGTGCGCCAGATCCAGGGCACGCTGAACGGCATCGGCGAGCGCTGCGGCAACGCCAATCTGGTCACAATCATCCCGACGCTCGCGCTCAAGCCGGCCTTCGCCGACCGCTTCGAGACAGGCATTTCGGCCGAAGCACTGACCGGCATTTCGCGGCTCTCCCGCGCTTTCGACGAATTGCTCAACCGCGCGCCGGAAGCTCAGGCGCCCTATGTCGGCTCATCCGCCTTCGCCACCAAGGCCGGCATCCATGCCTCGGCGCTGGCCAAAGAGCCGGCGACTTACGAGCATGTGCCGCCGGAAGCGGTGGGCAACCGCCGCCGCGTCATGGTCTCCGACCAGGGCGGCAAGGCCAATTTTCTCGCCGAATTGAAGCGGCGCGGCATCGACGTGCCGAAGGACGACAGCCGGCTCGACGCGCTCATCGCCGTCGTGAAGGAGCGCGAGGCCGAAGGCTACGCCTATGAGGGCGCCGACGCCTCCTTCGAGCTTTTGGCCCGCAAGATGCTGCACGGCCTGCCGGAGTTCTTCAACGTCACCTCGTTCCGCTGCATGGTCGAGCGCCGCTTCGATGCCAACGGCAACCTGAAGACCGTGTCCGAGGCGATCGTGAAGGTGATGGTCGACGGCGAGGAGAAGATGTCGGTGGCCGAAGGCCACGGCCCGGTCAACGCGCTCGACATCGCGCTGCGCAAGGATCTCGGCAAGTATCAGAACGAGATCGTCGACCTCGAGCTCGCCGACTTCAAGGTGCGCATCCTCAACGGCGGGACCGAAGCCATCACCCGGGTGCTGATCGAATCGCACGATTCCACCGGCGCCCGCTGGTGGACTGTCGGCGTCTCGGAAAACATCATCGACGCCTCCTTCCAGGCGCTGATGGATTCAATCATCTACAAGCTGATGAAGAACCGTGATATGGCTGGCTTAGTCGCGGCGGAGTAGGTTGAACCATCATCAAAAGTCCATTGATCCATCAGAATTTTGCGATGGTCTTGGACGGTCCCCTGGGCCATAGCGTTGAGCCATGGTCACCGCAACAGCCGATCTCGATCAAGACGCCAAGGCTCGCCGCGGCTTCCTTTTGGCGCTCGGCGCCTATTTTCTCTGGGGGCTGTTGCCCTTCTACATGAAAGCGGTGGCGCATCTGCCGCTGATCGAGGTGATCTCGCACCGGATCGTTTGGTCGGTGCCGATCGCCGCTGCCGTGCTGGTTTGGGCCGGCCGCACCGCCGACTTCAAGGCCGCGATCCGCTCGCCGAAAAGCCTCGCCATGGCGGCGCTGACGGCGACGCTCATCTCGGTCAACTGGGGCATCTATGTCTGGGCGATCGCAGTCGACCGCACGGTCGAGACGGCGCTCGGCTACTATATCAACCCGCTGGTCAGCGTGGTGGTCGGCGCGGTTCTCCTCGGCGAACGGCTCGACCGGCTGCAGATCGCGGCGGTGGCGCTGGCCGCCATTGCGGTGACCGTGCTCACCGTCGAGGCCGGCAAATTGCCTTGGGTATCGCTGGCATTGGCCTTCTCCTTCGCCGCCTACGGCTTCTTCCGCAAGACGCTGCCGATCGGGCCGAGCCAGGGCTTTCTGCTCGAGGTCCTTTTGCTGTCGGTGCCGGCGCTTTGCTACATCGCCTACTTGGTCGCCACGGGCGAGGACCATTTCATCTCCAGCACCGGCGCCGACACCGCGCTGTTGATCGGCTGCGGCCCGGTGACCGCGGTGCCGCTTCTGCTCTTTGCCTTCGGCGCCAGGCTTTTGCGCCTCTCCACCATCGGCATCATGCAATATATCGCGCCGACCATGGTGTTCCTGATCGCCGTCCTGATCTTCGATGAGCCGTTCGGCAGCACGCAGGCCATAGCTTTCGCCCTTATCTGGACTGCGCTGGCCATGTACAGCTGGTCGATGTTCAGAGGGCGCGAGGTTCGCCAGGCGGGTCCCGCGACGAGGTGAGGGCGGCAAATGTACCAGCTTTATATCGGCAACAAGAACTATTCGTCCTGGTCGCTGCGGCCTTGGCTGCTGATGCGGACCCTCGACATTCGCTTCGAGGAGCGGCTGACGCCGTTCCCGACCGGTTCAAGTTTCAGCATCTTCCGGTCATTCTCGCCGAATGGCCGCGTGCCCTGCCTGGTCGACGATGGCTGGGCGGTGTGGGATTCGCTCTCGATCGTCGAATATCTGGCCGAGCGGCATCAGGGCGTCTGGCCGGCCGATGCCAAAGCGCGCGCCTGGGCGCGCTCCGCCGCCGCCGAAATGCATTCGAGCTTTACCGCGCTGCGCAATGACTGCCCGATGAGCTGTGGCGTGCGCGTCAAGCTGGCATCGATGTCCGCTGCGCTGAAGCACGATCTCTTCCGCCTGGGCGACTTGTGGAACGACGGCCTTGCGCGCTTCGGCGGACCGTTCCTTGCCGGAGACCACTTCACCGCGGTCGATGCCTTCTTCGCTCCGGTCGCTTTCCGGGCACAGTCCTATGGACTGGCATTCGAGGGCGCTGCCGCTGCTTATCCCCAGCGGTTGCTCGATCTGCCTGCCATGCGCGAATGGTATGCGGCCGGTCTCGCCGAGACATGGCGCGAGCCGGACCATGAGGCGGAAGTCCGCGCTGCCGGTACGGTCGTCGAGGATCTGCGCGCAAGCGCATAGGACGCTAAACCCAGCCCAGCCGCCGTACGACCATGTAGACGATGCCGGCGCTGCATCACGACGGCGAGCAGTTGCAGGCGCGAACCCGGCTTTTGCAGGACGAACTGATGGCGAAGCTCACCGAGCGGTCGAACCAACTGCTCTACATCCTCTCCGTGATGACGGCGGTGCTGCTGCCGATGACCATCATCTCCGGCCTGTTCGGCATAAATGTCGGCGCGCTGCCGCTAGTCGACACGGCGCTCGGCTTCTGGGTGGTGACGGCGATTTCGGTCGTCGTCGTATGCGCGCGGTGCGAGAGCCTTGCCGCCATGTCGCCGGTCGCTTCCGCTATAAAAACACGACTGAACAGTCCTACTCTTGCTGTCCCGCCAACGCCGCCTGAACGGCCGCCATTCCGGGATCGCGACCCTTGAGCAGATCGTCGATCGACCATGGCGCGGCAATGTCGGGCTCTAGCGTCTTGAGCGCAACCGGCTTGCGGCCCTTGCCTTTGTCGATGGTGGCGACAAGCACGGGCGTCGTGCCCGTGGCGGAACTCGGTTGCGCCATGCCGACGAAACAGTCGGTGTAGGCCTTGCAGCCGTTTTGAAGGTCGTAGCGCTGCGTCGCGGACTGCAGCACGACGCCCGAATGCGGCAGCGTCACCTGCTGCTGATCGGCGAAGAACATCATGCGGTCGCCGGGCGCTTCGCCGACCAGTGTGACCCTGTCCCCGCCAGCCTGCTTGAGATAGGCGACGTCGACAATTCCCGCCGAAAAGGTAATCGGGCTTTCCAGCACGAACAGCCGTCCCGGCGGGCTGACGCGGGACGGCCAGGAACTGAGCGCATCGCGGGTCAGCATCAAGTTGCCGCCGGTGTTGAAGCGCATGTCGAGGACGAGGTTCTTGCGGCCGAGGCGGACCCGGGCGGCTTCGACCTCAGCCAGGAAATCGGCTATCTTCCCGGTCTTGCCGTCGACGTTGCGTCTGATTTGGGCGACTACGCCATCGAGTTCGGGCGCATCGCGCCAGCGGAACGGCTGTTCCTGATCCCGCAGCGGCCAGGGCGCGCGGCCCTTGGGAAAAATCTTCACCCAGTCGCGGCGCTGCGGCTCCGGCGTGAGCTTGCGGTCGATGATGCGGCCGTCGGGCGTCTGGAAGCGAAAGGTCGCGTCGCCGGCGGCATTGGCGAGCCCGAGCGCATGCAGCAGATCGGGCCGGACGATCGCGTCGGTCGCCTCGATGTCGCGCCATGCCGCCACGCCGCCATGCAGGCTGCGCAGCGCCGAGGACACTTCAGCAGCCGGATGGCCGTCGATGCCGGCGAGTCGGCTGCCCAGCAGATCGCCGTTTTGCGGGCTGGCCGCTATGACGTAGAAGGCGCCGTCAATGGGTAGCAAAGACATCGCCACACCATTGGCGCGCGGCAACTTGCAGGTCGTGTGACCATTGTCGGCCAGTGCCGCGATCTGGCAGAGATGAACGGTGAACATCGCCGCATCGATCGAGCCTGCAGCTGCGTCCAGGGCCTGCAGGCGAAGTTCCGCTTCCGCGCGGGCGGCTTGCGAGTAGGATCGGTCGACCTCGAGAAAGTCATGGCGGAAGACTTTCAGATCCTCGACCTGTGCGTCATGCGAGGTGACCCCGTCCGGACTTTGCGCGGTCGCGTGGCCGAGCGCCAACAGGCTGAGCAGGGGCAAGGCGAGCAGCCGTGCAAAGGTCATGGCTTCCCTCTTCGATCGCGATCCGGCCCGCTGCCGATAAAGCTGAGGAATAGGGCAGCTTCGCACGTGGCTGCGTTCACATCTTTGCGAGCGGGATGGAGTGGCGTCCCGCTCGGAGGCTGCGGTTGCCGCCGGGACGGGAACGACGTCCGGCCTTCGAAAGGTGGTCCGCCGCACGGGCCGGATTCACCCCTTAAAGCCTTGTCATCATTGGCCGGCGCGGCGCGGCCGGTCACTCCCACGCGATGGGGGCACGTCCCCGAACAGCCCGCCCCAGGCATGCATTTTTGAGTGTGGTCTTCAACCTAACCCATTCAATTCTTACGGGAATTTAATGTCGCGCGCAATTGCACGGCCGGGTTCCGGCGTTATGTTCCCGGCCGGACTGCTTCTTGGGCCTGTGACGCTGGCCAAGGACGTGGTCGACCTGGCCGCTTTCGACCTGGCCGCTTCCGGTTCGATGGATAGGTGACAAAGTGGACGACGAAGTCGCCAGCCGGCTACAGCCGCTCCGTGAGCCGATGACGGACATCAAGCCGGTGGTCGTGCGTCGCCGGCGCCGCGGCTGGATGGTCGCGCTGCTGCTGGTGGCGGCTGGAGCGGGCGTCGCCTTCTGGCTGCATCCAGCACCGGTGCACCAGCAAGGCGCGCGCGGCGGCGGGCGCTTCCGGGGCGGCGATCTCGGCGCGCAGCCGGTCGCCGTCGCCTCGGTGACGCAGGCCGACATCCCGATCACGCTGGAGGCGCTGGGCACGGTCACCTCACTGTCGACGGTGACGGTGCGCCCGCAGGTCAGCGGGCAGATCACCGCGATCGCCTTCACCGAAGGGGAGATGGTGAAGAAAGGCGATTTTCTTGCCCAGGTCGACGACCGCACTCTTCAAGCCTCGCTGCATCAGCTGCAGGGGCAATTGAAGCACGATCAGGCGCTGCTGAGCGATGCCAGGCTCGACCTCGACCGCGATCTGAAGCTGACCTCCAACGCCATCACGCAGCAGGCGGTCGACCTGCAGCGCGCGACCGTGCAATCCGACGAGGGCACGGTCATGTCCGACCAGGCGCAGATCGAGGCCGTCGAGGTCAATATCGCCAACAGCCATATCGTTGCACCTGCCGACGGCCGCATCGGCCTCAGGCAGGTCGATCAGGGCAATTACGTCACGCCTTCCGACAGCACCGGCATTGCGGTGATCACCGAGATGCAGCCGATTTCGGTGCTGTTTTCGCTGCCGGAAGACACCCTCGCCGAAGTGCTGGAACAGACGCATGGCAATGCGGGGCTCAAGGCCACCTTGTTCGACCGCAACGACACCAAGCAGATCGCCGAAGGCACCCTGCAGACGATCGACAACCAGATCGATCCGACCACCGGCACCGTGAAGCTGCGCGCCGTGTTTGCTAACGCCGACGGCGGGCTTTATCCCAACCAGTTCGTCAACGTGCATCTCCTGGTGCGCACCCTGACCGGCGTGACGGTGCTGCCCAACGCGGCCATCCAGCACGGCGCTCCAGGCACTTTCGTCTATCAGCTCAACGACGACAGCACCGTCTCGGTGAAGACCGTTTCCCTTGGCCCGGGCGACGCCTCGGTGACGCAATTGCTGTCGGGCCTTCCGCCGGGCGCCAAGGTGGTCGTCGATGGCGTCGACCGGCTGAAGGACGGCGCCAAGGTGACCGTGCCTGACAACAGCGCCGCGCCGACCGCCGGCGCTGGATCTCCCGCGCAGCCAAAAGCCGCGGGTAGGGGCAGCGCGGCCGCCGGTGCGCCGGCCGCCGCGACCAGCAATACGTCTGCCGTCGGCCCCGGCAACGCGCCCGCATTGTCGGGCGGCCAGGGCCAAGGCTCGGCAGGCGGCGGCGCGGACGCATCGGGCGATGCCGGCCGCAAGCACCACCGCCACCATCGTCGCGACGGCAACGGTAATAGCGGCAGCAGCGGAAATGGTGGCGACAGCGGCGAAGCCCAATGAGCACGCCAAGCGGTCTCGTCTCCGGTTGGCTGAACCCGTCGCGGCCTTTCATCCTGCGGCCGGTGGCCACCACGCTGATCATGGCGACCATCCTGGTGGTCGGCATGATCGCCTATCTCTTCCTGCCGCTCTCGGCCTTGCCTGAGGTCGACTACCCGACGATCCAGGTGCAGACCTTCTATCCCGGCGCCAGCCCGGACGTGATGACGACTTCAGTCACGGCGCCCCTGGAGCGCCAGTTCGGCCAGATGCCGGGTCTGGAGCAGATGTCGTCGGGGAGTTCGGCCGGCGCCTCGGTCATCACGCTGCGCTTCAGCCTCGACCTCAGCCTGGATATTGCCGAGCAGGAGGTTCAGGCGGCGATCAACGCGGCCGGCAACCTTCTGCCCGCCGACCTGCCGGCGCCGCCGATCTACGCCAAGGTGAATCCGGCCGACGCGCCGATCCTGACGCTGGCGATCACCTCGAAGACGCTGCCGCTGACCGAAGTCGAGAACTATGCCGAGACGCGGCTGGCGCAAAAGATCTCGCAGCTTCCGGGCGTCGGGCTGGTCAGCATCTCGGGCGGCGAGCGGCCGGCCGTGCGCATCCGCGTAAAGCTCAAGGCGCTGGCCGCCATGGGGCTCAACATCGACGATCTGCGCACCACCATCGGCACGCTCAACGTCAACACGCCGAAAGGCAGCTTCGACGGGCCGGCCCGTTCCTACACCATCAACGCCAACGACCAGATCAGCGACCCCAAGACCTATGCGGATATGGTCGTCGCTTACCGCAACGGGGCGCCGGTCAGGCTGGGCGAGGTCGCCGATATCATAGAGGGGCCGGAGAACTCGAAGCTGGGCGCTTGGGAAAACCGCTCGCCGGCGATCCTGCTCAACATCCAGCGCCAGCCCGGCGCCAACGTCATCCGCGTCGTCGACTCGGTGAAGGCGCTGCTGCCACAGCTTCGCGCCAGCCTGCCGGCGGCGGTCACCGTCGAGCCGCTGACCGACCGCACGACCACCATCCGTGCCTCAGTCCATGACGTCGAGTTCGAGCTGGCGACGGCGGCGCTTCTGGTCGTGCTCGTCACCTTCCTGTTCCTGCGCAACATTCCGGCGACGATCATTCCGAGCCTGTCGGTGCCGCTGTCGCTGATCGGCACGTTCGCGGTCATGTATCTTTGGGGCTTCAGCCTCGACAATCTGTCGCTGATGGCGCTGACCATCGCCTCCGGCTTCGTCATCGACGACGCCATCGTCATGATCGAAAACATCTCGCGTTTCATCGAGCATGGCGACGATCGGGTCACCGCCGCGCTCGAAGGCTCGGCCCAGATCGGCTTCACCATCATCTCGCTCACCGTCTCGCTGATCGCGGTGCTGATCCCGCTTCTGTTCATGGGCGACGTCGTCGGCCGCCTGTTCCACGAATTCGCCATCACGCTTGCGATCGCCATCGTCATTTCGGCCATCGTCTCGCTGACGCTGGTGCCGATGATGTGCGCCAGGCTCCTCAAGCCGCCGTCCGAACGCAGGCAGGGCGCGCTGGCGCGCGGCGCCGAGGCCGGCTTCGACGCTGTCGCGAATGGCTATGCCGCCGCCTTGCGGTGGGTGCTCGACCGTCAGGCGCTGACGCTGCTGGTCGCCGCAGCCACGCTTGCGCTCACCGTCTATCTCTATGTTGTCATCCCGAAAGGCTTCTTCCCGGTTCAGGACACCGGCGCGATTTCGGCGATCACCGAGGCCGCGGGCTCGGCCTCCTACGCCGACATGGCAGCGCACCAGCAGGCGCTCGCCGATGTCATCCTGAAGGACCCGGATGTCGCGAGCCTGTCGTCCTTCATCGGCGTCGACGGCCAGAACATGACCGCCAACAGTGGCCACATGCTGATCAATCTCAAGCCACGCGACGAGCGCGCGGCCGATGCCAGCGCGATCATCCGGCGGCTGGCTCGGGAGACCGACGTCGTGACCGGCATCGCGCTGCACATGCAGCCGGTGCAGGACCTGAGCGTGGACTCCACCTCCAGCGCGTCGCAGTACCAATACGTTCTGCAGGATTCGGATCCGGCCGAGCTGGCGACCTGGACTTCGAAGCTCACCGATAGGCTGGCGGCACTTCCCGAACTCGCCGATGTCGCCAGCGACAGCCAGCAGAGCGGGCTTGCGGTCGACATCACCATCGACCGAGCGACGGCGGCACGCTTCGGGATTACGCCAGCGACCGTCGACAACGCGCTCTACGATGCCTTCGGCCAGCGCATCATCTCGACCATCTTCACCCAGTCGAACGAATACCGCGTCATCATTGAAGCCGACCCCTCGGTGGGACAGACGCCGGCTTCGCTGGGCTCGATCTACCTGCCGTCCTCCGGTTCCGGCCAGGTGCCGCTATCGGCGATCGCCAATATCAGTGTCCGGCAGGCGCCGCTGCTGGTGAACCACCTTGCCCAGTTCCCGGCCGCGACCATCTCGTTCAATCTCGCGCCCGGCATCTCGCTCGGCGACGCCACCGCGGCGATCAGCAAGGCGGAACATGACATGCAGCCGCCCGCCGGCCTGGTTACCGGCTTCCAGGGCGCCGCGCTTGCCTTGCAAAGCTCGCTCTCCAACGAGCTGCTGCTGGTACTCGCGGCAGTCGCCACCGTCTATGTCGTGCTTGGCGTGCTTTATGAGAGCTTCATCCACCCGCTGACGATCCTCTCGACGCTGCCCTCGGCAACCGTGGGCGCGCTGGTGGCGCTGATGCTCGCCGGCCACGATCTCGACGTGATCGGCATCATCGGCATCGTGCTCTTGGTCGGCATCGTCAAGAAGAACGCCATCATGATAATCGACTTCGCCCTGCAGGCCGAGCGGCTGCAGGGGCTGGACCCGCGCGAGGCAATTTACGAAGCCTGCTTGCTGCGGTTGCGGCCCATCCTGATGACGACGATGGCCGCGCTGTTCGGGGCGCTTCCGCTCCTGCTCGGCGGCCTTGCCGGCTCGGAATTGCACCAGCCGCTCGGCATCACCATCGTTGGCGGGCTGATCGTCAGCCAGGTGCTGACGCTCTTCACCACGCCGGTGATCTACCTTGCCTTCGATAGACTGACGCGGTCGGGGGCGCGTGAAGCGAGAGCGCCGGCCGGCGGGCTCACGCCGTGAACCTCTCCGCGCCCTTCATCGCCAGGCCGGTCGCCACGACGCTGCTGGCCATCGGATTGGCGGCGGCGGGCCTGATCGCATACGTCAATCTTCCCGTCGCGCCGCTGCCCAAGGTGGATTTCCCGACCATCTCGGTGCAGGCCTCGATGCCAGGCGCCAGTCCCGACACGATGTCGACCGATGTCGCGGCGCCGCTCGAACGCCATCTCGGCCAGATCGCCGGCGTTTCCGAGATGACGTCGCGCTCCGGCACCGGCTCGACCAACGTGGTGCTGCAATTCGACCTCGATCGCGACATCAACGGCGCCGCGCGCGATGTTCAAGCCGCCATCAACGCCGCGCGCGCCGACCTCCCGTCCGATCTGCGCAGCAACCCGACCTACCGCAAATACAATCCCGCCGACGCGCCGGTGATGATCCTGGCGCTGACCTCGCGCACACTCACACCCGGTCAGCTCTACGATGCCGCCGCGACCGTGCTCCAGCAGCGCCTCTCCCAGGTCGAGGGCGTCGGCAATGTCGATCTCGGCGGCTCGTCGCTGCCCGCCGTTCGGGTGGAGCTCAATCCAGGCGCGCTGTTCCATTACGGCATCGGCCTGGAGGATGTGCGCGCCGCACTTGCCTCGGCCAATGCCCGCAGTCCGAAGGGCTTCGAGGAGGACGGCGCGCTCCGCTACCAGCTCTACACCAACGACCAGGCGAGCCATGCCGCCGACTATCGCGACCTGGTGATCGCTTGGCGCAACAGTGCGGCGGTGCGCCTCGCCGACATCGCAGATGTCGAGGACTCGGTCGAGGACGTGCGCAATCTCGGCCTCGCCAATGGCGTGCCGGCCGTGCTTTTGGTGCTCTATCGCGAGCCCAATGCCAACATCATCGACACGGTCGACCGCGTGCGCGCGCTGATCCCGACACTGCAGGCTTCGGTGCCGGCGGATGCGCGCCTCAGCATCGCGTCGGACAGCAGCCTCACCATCCGCGGCTCGCTGCGCGACACCGAGCTGACGCTGGTGCTGGCGGTGCTGCTGGTCGTGTTCGTGGTGTTCTGCTTTTTGCGCGACTGGCGCGCGGCGCTGATCCCGAGCGTGGCGCTGGTCGTCTCGATCCTCGGCACCTTCGGAGCGATGTACCTGCTCGGCTACACGCTCGACAATCTGTCCTTGATGGCGCTCACCATCGCCACCGGCTTCGTCGTCGACGACGCCATCGTGGTGCTGGAAAACATCATGCGCCACATCGAGGACGGCATGCCGCGCGGCCGGGCGGCGCTGGTCGGCGCTCAAGAGGTCGGCTTCACCGTTCTGTCGATGAGCGCTTCTCTCGTCGCCGTGTTCCTGCCGATCCTTTTGATGGGCGGCATACTCGGCCGCCTGTTCCAGGAATTCGCCATGACCTTGTCGCTGGCGATCGCCATTTCGCTGGTGCTGTCGCTGACGGTGACGCCGATGATGTGCGCACATTTTTTGCGCGCGGGTGCAGTCCGGTCGGAGCGCCGTTCCATCCTCGCCCGCTTCGGCGAAAGCGTCTTCGAGCGCGTCCGCGCCGGCTACGGCCGCTCGCTCGCCTGGTCGCTCGACAATGCCGAGGCGATGCTCATCATCCTGATCGCGGCCGTCGCGCTCAACGTCTACCTCTATACGATCGTGCCGAAGGGCTTCTTCCCACAGCAGGACACCGGCGAGCTGATCGGCGGCCTGCGCGCCGACCAGGCCATTTCTTTCCAACTGATGCGGCAGAAATTCGAGCGGCTGGAGACGATCCTGAAGAGCGATCCGTCGGTGGCGAACGTCGTCGGCTACATCGGCGGCCGCCAGACCAATTCCGGCTTCGTCTATGTCAACCTGAAGCCGAAGGGCGATCGTGCGCCGCTGCAGGCGGTGCTGGGGCGGCTGCGCGCACAGCTCAGGCAATTGCCCGGCGCGCAGCTCTTCCTGAACCCGCGCCAGGAGATCAGGGTCGGCGGCCGCCAAAGCCTCGCCACCTATCAATACACGCTGCAGGCCGATACGACCGCGGACCTCGACGAATGGGCGCCGAAACTCGTCGAATTGCTGAAACAGGCGCCGGAGCTAACCGACGTCAATTCGGACCGCGACGAGGCCGGGCTCGAAACCAACATCACCGTCGACCGCGAGAGCGCGGCCCGGCTCGGCCTGACGCCGGCGAGCATCGACAACACGCTTTACGACGCCTTCGGCCAGCGCCAGGTGTCGACCATCTTCAACGCCCGCAACCAATATCACGTGGTGATGGAAGTCGCGCCGCGCTATCTGCAGGATCCGAGCGCGCTCAACGGAATCTATGTCAGCACCTCGGGCGCGGCGGCGAGCGGCACGCAGAAGACCAACGCACTGGCCGGCAGCCTGTCGGGCTCGCTGCAGAATCAGGCGACCAATGCGATCGCCGTCACCGGCCACGGCAGCGCCTCGAGCGGCGCCGCCGTCAGCACCTCGGCCGAGACCATGGTGCCGCTCGCCGCCTTCAGCACTTACGGCCCGGCGACCACGCCGCTTTCGGTCAACCACCAGGGCCACTTCGTCGCCACGACGATCTCGTTCAACCTTGCCGATGGCGCCACGCTCGGCGACGCCTCGGCGGCAATCGACCGCGCCATGGCGGAGCTGAAAATGCCGGTGTCGATCCACGGCTCGCTTGCCGGCACCGCACTCGCCTTCCGCTCCAACCTGCTCAACGAGCTCCTGCTGATCGCTGCCGCGCTCGCCACGATCTATGTCGTGCTCGGCGTGCTCTACGAAAGCTACGTGCACCCGATCACCATCCTGTCGACGCTGCCCTCGGCCGGCATCGGCGCGCTGCTCGCGCTCATCGTCACCGGCATGGAATTCGACGTGATCTCGCTGATCGGCATCATTCTGTTGATCGGCATCGTCAAGAAGAACGCCATCATGATGATCGACATGGCCTTGCAGGCCGAGCGCCAGGAAGGGCTTGCGCCGCGAGAAGCCATCCACAAGGCGAGCCTCCAGCGCTTCCGGCCGATCATGATGACGACCTTTGCGGCTTTGCTCGGCGCCTTGCCGTTGGCGCTCGAGACCGGCACTGGGGCGGAGCTGCGCCAGCCGCTCGGCATCGCGATCGTCGGCGGCCTCATCGTCTCGCAGCTTCTCACGCTCTACACCACCCCGGTCGTCTATCTCTATCTCGACCGGCTCAGCGCCCGCAGACCGACGCTGCGAGTGGCGCCGGCGGAGTGATCGGGCACCGCGACCTTGAGTTGTTCGACCGCGCGAAGCGAAACAGTTCGGCCCGGCGCGCCTTCATCTCCCTCAACGCCACCCGAGGCGGTTGATCGTGAGATCTGGGCCATCGCTTGGTGAACTGGCAAGATGCTTCATCATCGGATGCGCCCTCGAAGGGCGCGACCAGTTCCTGCTCACCCGGCAATTGCCCAAGCGCTATACAGGGGCGTCGCGGGCGGGCCTTTTGCGTCGCTTCCTTGGTCGCTCATAGGTGCTGCCGGGTGAGCGGCAGCACCTCTCTTCATCCCGGTCTCAACGCTTCGGGCCGAAGCCGGGATAGGGATTGAGCGGCACGATCGCCGCGATGTCCATCATTCCGGCCTCGACAAGCGGCAGGGTGGCGAGATGGCCGCGCACCTCCTTGTCGTCGGCAGCCTCGAACATCATGCCGCTGCCGGGGATGTCACCGCGGTTCCAGACCTGGCGCACGGCGCCTTGCGCATAGAGCGTGCGCCGCTGCTCGGCTTCGCCCGGAAGCAGCGGCGCGAAATCGCTATCGCTGAACTTTTCGGTGTTGCGGGTGAGAAGGGCAAAGAACTGCATGGCGGTCTCCTTTGTGGCCGGTTGATGCGGAAGATATCGCGCCGGCTGGTCAGACTGTCCAAGACTGATTAGGCTAAAGATCAGACCTTGAAGGACTTAGATCATAGAGACGCAGAATGCTTGACCTGCGGCAGATCCGCTATTTCGTTGCCGTCGCCGAGGCCGGCAATGTCGGCCGCGCCGCCGAGCAGCTGCATATCTCGCAGTCGCCCTTGAGCCGGCAGATCATGCAGCTCGAGGAACAACTCGGCGTCACGCTGTTCGAGCGATCGAAGCAGCGCGTCCATCTTAACGCCGAGGGCAGGGCTTTCCTTACCGAGGCGCGCGCTCTGCTCGTCAATGCCGCGCGGCTGGAGGAGCTCGGCCGCAAGCTTGCAAGCGGCGCGACCGGCAGCCTCGCCATCGGCTACGTCGAGGGGGCGGTGCATGCCGGGCTGATCGCCGCGATGCTCAGGGAATTCCGCCGCGAGCGGCCGGATTTTCATCTGCAACTGAGAAGCCGCCGCACGGCCGCGCAGTTCGAGGATCTGCGCCAGCGCGTGCTCGACCTCGGCTTCGTCTACGCGCCGGCGCCGCAAGGCGATCCGGATATCGAGAGCATGCTGGTGCGGCGCGAACCGCTGGTGCTGGCGATCCCCGAAGGCGATCCGCTTGTCGATGCGAGCGACATCAGGCCCCGCCATCTTGACGCCCGCGTCTGGATCACCGTCGTGCGCCAACCCGATGACACCAACCGCGCGCAGTTCCTGGCGGCCTGCATGGAGGCCGGTTTCGTGCCCGACATCGCCTACGAGACGGCCGATCCCTTGACCTCGCTCGGCCTGGTCAGCGCCGGGCTGGGCCTGGCGACGGTACAGGAAAGCCTGCAAAGCGCTGCGCCGGCCGGCATCGTCTTTCGCGACCTGCCATGGTTCAAGCGCAGCGTTGAAATCCATCTCGCCTGGCGGCGCAATGACCGGAGGGCGGTGATTGAGGATTTGAGGAGGACGGTGAACGGTGAATGGTGAATAGCGAATAGTTACTATCTGGCGGTGGACAGATTTCGGCTCGTGCGATCCGCACTATTCACCATTCACCTTACATTTTGTCGATCACCGCCTGCACCCCTTCCGTCGGCGCATCGACCGACGAGCCCGCCACCATGATGGCGGCGACGATTGCCTCGGGGTCGTTGACCACCAGCGGCTTCACCCTATGTGCGGTGTGGATGAAGCCTTCGCCCGACATGTGCTCGATGAGCGCCAGCATCGGGTCCCAGAAGGCCCTGATGTTGGCGAACACGATCGGCTTGCGGTGATGGCCGAGTTGCGCCCAGGTCATGATCTCGACGATCTCCTCGACCGTGCCGATGCCGCCCGGCAGCGCCACGAAGGCGTCGGATTTCTCGAACATCCTGTGCTTGCGCTCGTGCATGTTGTCGGTGATCACCAGCTCGTCGAGCTTGTCGAGAGCGGTCTCGGTCGCCTCCTTGTTGATCAGGAAGCGCGGGATGATGCCGGTCACCTTGCCGCCGGCCTTGAGTGCCCCGTCTGCGACGGCGCCCATGATTCCCTTGGTGCCGCCGCCATAGATCAGGCGCAGGCCGGACTTCGCCAGCGAGCGGCCGAGCAGGTGGCCGGCCTTGACATAGGCCTCGTCGCGGCCCGGAGACGAACCGCAATAGACGCAGACGGATCGAATCGTGTTCATGTCATGATTGGTGATAGGGACGGTTGGCGCGGTCAAGCCCAAGGACGGGCTTTTTCTTGTGAGCTTGGTGAAAACACGCTAGACCGGCGTTAGGTGGCTAAGGGGCAGAAAAGATTATGGCTATCAATTCTTCCAAGGCGTTTTTGTTCGCGGCGGGCGGCGTTGCCGTCGTCGCGGCGGTCGCCTACGGGTCGGGCGCGCTCGACCCATACATCAACAAGCAGAATCCGCCGCAGGTCGCGTCGCTGCCGCAGGCAGGCACGAAGCCGGCCGAATCCTCAAGCACCTCCACCGAGGCGCGTGTACCGCAGGCGCAAGCCCCGGCCAATGCAATGGCGCCGGCCAACAACACGATGGCGCCGGCCAACAAGACGGCGCCCGCCAACAATGCAATGGCGCCTGCCAACAACGCGACGGCCCCGGCGGAATCCGCGCCGGCCGCTCAGGCGCCGGCCGCCGCAGGACCCACGCTGCCAACCTTCGATGTCGTGCGCGTCGAAGGCAATGGCTCGATTGTCGTCGCCGGCAGCGCGGCGCCCAATGCCAAGGTCGAAGTCCTGAACGGCGGCACGGTGCTCGGCTCGACCGATGCCGGTCCCGATGGTGCCTTCGCCATCGTGCTCGACGATCCGCTGAAGCCCGGCGACTACACGATCACGCTGCGCTCGACCGCTGGCGGCGTCGCAGTCGCCTCGGCGCAGACCGCCGTCGTCTCAGTGCCGCAGAGCCCGACCGGCCAGGTGCTGGCGATGGTCGAGGAGCCGGGCAAGCCGTCCGAATTGCTGACCATTCCGCAGCCCGCGGCCAAGCCGGCGGCACCTGCCGCCACCGGTCAGGCAGCCGCCCCGGACGCGCAAGCCCCGGCCGCAACCGCGCCGGCGGCGTCTGCCCCGGCGGGGGCGCCGGCTGCAACGGCACCGGCAGCTACGGATCAGCCTTCCGCTCCGGCGACCCAGAACGCCGCCGCAGACGAACCGAAGATGGCCGTCGAGGCGGTTGAGATCGACGGCGGCAAGATCTTCGTCGCGGGCAGGGCCGATCCCGGCCGCAAGGTGCGCGCCTATGCCGACGATGTACTGCTTGGCGAGGCGAAAACTTCGCCTGACGGCCATTTCCTGATCGAGGCGGCGCGCGACATTCCGGTCGGCAACCACACCATTCATGTCGACGGCCTGGCCGACGACGGCGTCAAGGTCGTCGCCCGCGCCGCTGTCCCGTTCGAACGCGAGCCCGGCGAGTCGATTGCCGCCGTCGCGCCCAACCAGGCCAAGCCCGCCGACAGCAAGCTCGCCCAGGGTGCGGGGTCCCAGCCCGCGGAGGCAAAGTCCGGGGCGGCCAATCCCGCCGAGACGACGGCGCCGGCCACCGCTACCGACGAAGCGGGCAAGCCCGCCGCGACCGCCGACACGTCGGCCGAGGTCGCCGAAGCGAATCCTGCGGCCGACGTGCCTGAAACCATGGCGCCGAAGCTCGAACACGTCGATGGCGCCGTCATCATCCGCCGCAACGATACGCTCTGGCGCATCTCGCGGCGCGTCTATGGCCATGGCGTGCGCTACTCGACCATCTATCTCGCCAACCAGGATCAGATCCGCAATCCCGACCGCATCTGGCCCGGTCAGGTCTTCAAGGTCCCCGGCAAGTCGAAGGAAGGCGAGCCGGCCGACATGAAGGCCATGGGTGACCAGATGACGGCGCCAAAGACGGAGTAGAGCGCAATCCCCCTCGTGGGGATGCCCGGCAGGGCAGAGGGGCGCTGCCCCGCCGGCGTTCGACACTTCCTACCGTGCTACCCATCCGCCTGGCTTGCCCTCTCATCCTCCATCGTTTATCGGCGATGAACGATGACCGAATCCTTATCCGTCAACCGCGCCCTCAATAGCCGAGCCCTCGACAGCCGCGGCATCGCCACGCGGTTCGCGGCGCTGTCGCATCCGGCACGCATTGAGATCCTGAAGCATCTCTCGGCCAGTAGCTGCTGCTCCTGCCGCGAGGTGGTCGATCATCTCGATCTCGCCCAGTCGACCGTTTCGCAGCATCTGAAGATCCTGGTCGAAGCAGGGCTCGTCCGCTTCGAGGCGGATCGCCAGCGTTCACGCTACGCGGTGGACCGCGCTACGCTCGCCGAAGTCTCGGCGTCGCTCGCGGCCCTGGTCGATTCCTGCTGCGGCAAAAGCATGAAAGAAAGCTAAGAACAAAATGGCCGACAAGACCGTCTCCGCCGAAACCGGCACCCTCACCACACTGCGCAATCTGTGGCCCTATATGTGGCCGGCCGACCGCGCCGACTTGAGAGCCCGCGTTACCTGGGCGACGCTGCTTCTCGTCGTCGCCAAGGTCACCCTGGTCGCCGGTCCCTATTTCTTCAAATGGGCAACCGATGCGCTCGCCCACGCCTCGAAGACGCCGCCGCCGCTGCCCGCCTTCATGCTCGCGCCGGTGATGCTGGTCATCGCCTATAATGTGCTGAGGCTGGTCCAGCTCGGCTTCAACCAGCTGCGCGACGCGCTGTTTGCCCGCGTCGGCCAATATGCGGTGCGCCAGCTTGCTTTCCGCACCTTCGTCCACATGCACCAGCTGTCGCTGCGCTTCCATCTTGAGCGCCGCACCGGCGGTCTGTCGCGCATCATCGAGCGCGGCACCAAGGGCATCGAGACGATCGTGCGCTTCGTCATGCTGAACACGGCGCCGACCATCCTCGAATTCGCACTGACGGCCGGCATCTTCGCCTACACCTATGGCTGGAAATACGTCGCCGTGGTCGCGGTCACCGTGTGGATCTATGTCTGGTTCACAGTCAAGGCCAGCGACTGGCGCATCTCGATCCGCCGCGACATGAACGAAAGCGACACCGACGCCAACACCAAGGCGATCGACTCGCTCTTGAATTTCGAGACGGTCAAATATTTCACCAATGAGCGCATGGAAGCCGAGCGCTTCGACCGCTCGATGGCGCGTTATGAAATTGCCGCCACTAAGACCTGGACCTCGCTCGGCTGGCTTAACTTCGGCCAGGGTCTCATCTTCGGCCTCGGCACGGTCATCGTCATGTGCATGTCGGCGCTCGAGGTGCAGGCCGGCACGCAGTCGGTCGGCGATTTCGTCTTCATCAACGCCATGCTGATGCAGCTTTCGGTGCCGCTCAACTTCATCGGCTTCATCTATCGCGAAATCCGCCAGGGCTTGACCGATATCGAGCACATGTTCGACCTGCTCGACGTGCCCCAGGAGATCGTCGACAAGCCGGACGCCAAGCCGTTGAAGGTGAGTGCCGGCAAGGTCGAGTTCCGCGACGTGCACTTCTCCTATGATTCGAACCGCAAGATCCTGAAGGGCGTCTCCTTCGAGGTGCCGGCCGGCAAGACGGTCGCCATCGTCGGCCCCTCCGGCGCAGGCAAGTCGACTATCTCCAGGCTTCTGTTCCGCTTCTATGACGTGCAGCGCGGCCAGGTGCTGATCGACGGCCAGGACATCCGCGACGTCACGCAGGAGAGCCTGCGCGCGGTGCTCGGCATGGTGCCGCAGGACACGGTGCTCTTCAACGACACCATCGCCTACAACATCCGCTACGGCCATGTCGGCGCCAGCGAGGAGGAGGTGCGCAAGGCCGCCGAGCTCGCCCAGATCGGGCCGTTCATCGAAAAACTCCCCGACGGCTACCGCTCGATGGTCGGCGAGCGCGGGCTGAAACTGTCGGGCGGCGAGAAGCAGCGGGTCGCGATCGCCCGCACGATCCTGAAGGCCCCGCCGATCCTGATGCTGGACGAGGCGACCTCGGCGCTGGACACCCAAACCGAGCAGGAGATCCAGGCAGCACTGGACCTCGTCAGCAAGGGACGCACCACCCTTGTGATTGCTCACCGGCTGTCGACGGTGATTTCGGCCGACGAGATCATCGTGCTCAAGGACGGCCAGATCGCCGAGCGCGGCACCCACGCCGCGCTCTTGCGCCAGCAGGGCCTCTACGCCTCGATGTGGGACCGCCAGCGCGAGGCCACCGAAGCCGAGGAGCGCCTGCGCATTGCGCGTGAAAGCGACGAGTTCGGTGTGATCGTACGGAGAAGGACGTCGGAGGTGAGCTAGCGCCTCTTCCTTCTCCCCCTGTGGGAGAAGGTGGATCGGCGCGCAGCGCCGAGACGGATGAGGGGTGTTCCAGGGAATGTCAGCGTCTCACCTCGCTGGAGCACCCCTCATCCGTCGCCTTCGGCGACACCTTCTCCCACAAGGGGAGAAGGAGAAGTCGGCGCAAAATCCCCTTGACCTCAACCTAGCTTGAGCTTGCAAACCGTCTCCGAACCCTGCGAAGCAAGCCTTCCAAGAACGGAGACCGATCGAAATGAGCACTCAAGATCAACGCGCTGGCAGCGTGTTCCGGGTCGACAAATTCGTCGTGCCGGCGGAAGCGCGCGACGAGATCCTCGGCAAGGTAAGGATGACGCACGAATTGCTGCGCCAGCAGGACGGCTTCGTCCAGGACTTCCTGCTCGAGCAGTTCTCCGGCCCCGGCGAATTCAACATCGTCACCATGGTCGAATGGGAAAGTCAGGCCGCGGTCGACAACGTCGTGCCGATCGTCAAGGCCGCGCACGAGCGCATCGCCTTCAGCCCTCAGGCAACGATCGCCCGCCTCGGGGTCAAGGCGGATATCGCCAACTACCAGCGCGTGCCGGAGTTATGAGGTGTATCCTTCCGCAGCGGCGCCCGGCCGATACGGGCGTCGCTCATCCTATCAATCAATCGGGCGGGGGCTTTTATCTCCAACGGCTGCTGATATTGTTTCGGCAGCAATAGTTGCGCATTTTACTTTGGATGACGGAAAAGCGTTCGATGTTCGGGTTCTTCTCACGCAAATCCAAAGCAGATTCCACAAAGAAATTGCTGGCTTCCGAACAAAAAGGAGGCGGCCTATTGATACCCTTGATTATGGTGCCTCGTTCGAAGATTGAAGGGGCTGGTGAACAGCCTTTTCAACTCGTCGTCGCCATTATGCAATTCGCCGTGACGATGATTTCCAAAGGGCTCTATCGCTACCCGGAGATCAACCCAAAGGCGATGCAGGTCTTTGACGCGGATTGGTATTCCTCGGAGGTAAAGAACGGCGGCCATAGTCAATTCATCCATAATGCAGGCAGCGAAATCGACACCACGATTGCCAATGCCAGAGCCGGACTCAGCGCGTGTGGGGCAAAAGGACAGCTGGCAACCTTGGAAAAGATGTCGGCTTGGGTTGCCAAACATCCCGACGAAGCGGCGAGACAAACGGGCTTCGAGGGTGGCCGCGACGATTTCCTGGATACGCTCGACGATGCGTTCTACGAAGCGGATGACGCCGTGCCGATGGAGCATTTGCTTGCGCGTTGGATCGCTTCTTGGCCCGATCTGCAGATTGTCGATGATGACGATTACGACGAAGCGATGAATCAACTCGTTATGGCCAACCCCCAGCGCGAAACTAGGCTTCTTCATGAGTCGGTTGGCAACCTGGTCAGCCAGATGTTGAGTCGGCGCGAAGTCGGCGCCGGCCTCGCCTGCGCGAAGATATCTCCATCGGAGATCAAACTGGCGTTCGGCATGGCGAGGATGCTGGATATCGAAGGCGAAAAGCAGTTGGTTTTCCAGCTTCGAACCAGTGCGAAAGAACTCCGGCTCTGTGCCGAAACAAAGGCAAGCGTTGCCGTATATGAACATATCGCACCCGAAGATCCACCAATCGTACGCCCGGGCGAGAACCCGTTGGGAGCGAACGCACCACGGATCGGCGTCCAGCTTGGTCATGCTGAAGGATCGGAGATCGACACGGTTATCGAATTGGCCGAGCAATTCCATGCTCCGGCCGCAGTCGACCTGCTGCTGCGCAAGGCCGGTTTCGACCCTGTGGATGCAGTTGTTTCAGCGAACTCGGTGGTGCAAACGGCGGAAGGGCAGGTCGTCAATTGGGTGGTGTTGGCGTCCAACCGGGCCTTCCTTTTCTTGTCTTCGCCGAATGGCGGTCTGCTCTTGCGGGGCAACGATGACGAAAGGGTCGCCGAGGCTACCATGTCCGAACTCCAAAATCACTTTGATCGCTCCGCTGCCGCCAGGTAGGTATCTGTTCGCTTTTCGCGGTGTTCACCTCCGGTGACACGTCCATCCTCTCCCATTGTTGCGTTGCGGGGAGGGGGGCTTTCGGCTATTGAGGCCGGACCTGAAACAGGGACCGCCCCAAGCCCTATGACGCTTCTCGATACGATCAAGAATACGTTCGTTCCGATCCATCGCGAGGGCTATCCCTTCATCGCCGCCTTCGGCGCGGCCACGCTGTTCCTCGGCTATTTCTCCTCGATCCTGTTCTGGCTCGGGCTGATCCTCACCGGCTGGTGCATCTATTTTTACCGTGACCCAGAGCGCGTCACGCCGGTCGACGACCGGCTGGTAGTCAGTCCGGCCGACGGCGTGGTTTCGGCGGTCGGGCCTGCCGTGCCGCCGCGCGAGCTTGGCCTGGGCACGGGCGAAATGACCCGTATCTCGGTGTTCATGAATGTCTTTTCCTGCCACATCAACCGCGCGCCGGTGCGCGGCAGGATCACGCGCATCGAGCATCGTCCCGGCAAATTCCTCAATGCCGAGCTCGACAAGGCAAGCTCGGAGAACGAGCGCAACGGGCTGGTCATCGACAGTCCCAACGGCACCGTTGCCGCCGTGCAGATCGCCGGCCTTGTGGCGCGCCGCATCGTCTGCTGGGCCGAGCAGGGCGGCTCGATCGGCATCGGCGAGCGTTTTGGCCTGATCCGCTTCGGCTCCCGCGTTGACGTCTTCCTGCCGTCGAACGCCGTGCCGCGCGTCGCCGTCGGCCAGACGGCGGTGGGCGGCGAGACGGTGCTTGCCGAGTTCGGCGGCACCGCCGTCGCCCCGCTGGTCAGGATTTCCTGAGCGGTGGGCGCGCCTTTCAAGAAGTTCGAGGCACACGCCAGCGGCGGCCCTCGCATCCGCGAAATTCCGATGCGCATGGTGCTGCCCAATCTGGTTACCGTTCTTGCGATCTGCGCCGGCCTGTCCGGCATCCGCTTCGCCTTCGAGGACCGTTTCGAGCCGGCCGTCGTCATGGTGCTGCTCGCCGCCTTCCTCGACGGCATCGACGGCCGCTTGGCGCGCATGCTGAAGGCGACCTCGAAATTCGGCGCGCAGATGGATTCGCTGGCCGATATCGTCAATTTCGGCGTCGCGCCCGCGCTGGTGCTCTATGCCTTCCTGCTCGACCGCGCCGGCTCGCCGGGCTGGATCGCGGCGCTCCTGTTCACCATTGCCTGCGGCATGCGGCTCGCCCGCTTCAATGTGCTGGCCGACGACACCGACCAGCCGGCCTGGCAGACCGAGTATTTCGTCGGCGTCCCGGCGCCGGCGGGCGCGGTGCTGGTCATGCTGCCTTGCTATCTCTACTTCCTGCGGCTCGGCCTGGAACCGACCCGGGGGGCGGCCTTCGTTGCCTCTGGCTTCACCGTGCTCGTCGCCTTCCTCTTGGTCAGTCGCCTGCCGGTCTATTCGGGCAAGAGCGTCAAGGTGCCGGGAGACAGAGTGCTTCCGGTCATCCTCGGCGTCGTGCTCTACATCCTGCTGTTGATGGCCTATCCCTGGTACACGCTGACAGCATCGGTCGCCGGCTACCTCGTCTTCCTGCCGTTCTCGGTGCGAGCCTATTCGAAGCGGGCCATGCGCGAAGGCGAGAAGGTGCCGCCTTCGGATATCGGCTGAACCCGCTCGAGAGGCGCGACTTCGAGCCGCCGAGTTCCTTCGCGCCCCCCTCTGTCCTGGCGAACATCTCCCCACTTGGGGGAGAAATTGGCAGCTTCGTTCAAGCCGCGCATCCTGCAACGATGCTGATTGGCGAAAGCCGAGACGGCATCTGATCTCCCCCCGTGTGGGGGAGATGTCCGGCAGGACAGAGGGGGGCGCTGTCCCGCCAGCGCTTGCGATACGGCCTAAGCCGCCGCGCTCAGCCCAAGCCGGTCGATCGCCAGCTTCCGCGCCGACACGTAATCCGTCTTGCCGGAACCCAGCACCGGGATCTCTTCCACCTTGATGATGTCATTGGGCACCATCAACTCGGCCGCGCCGGCCTTCTTGCCGAACTGGCGCAGCTCTTCGGCATTGGCGTCGTCGGCCGTGGTGACCAGCACGATGCGCTCGCCGCGCCTCTTATCGGGCACCGCCACCGCGGCATGGCGCTGTTCCGGCCACAGCGACTGCACCAGCATCTCGACCGCGCCCAGCGACACCATCTCGCCGGCGATCTTGGCAAAGCGTTTTGCCCGCCCGCGGATGGTGATGAAGCCGTCGCGGTCGACCGAGACGATGTCGCCGGTGTCGTGCCAGCCCTCGAGCGGCTGCAACTCGCCGGGGCGGTCGGCGGTCATGTAGCCCATCATCATGTTCGGCCCGTCGAGCCACAGCCGGCCGCCCTCGCTGATGCCCTCGACCGGCTCAAGCTTCATGCGGATCGCCGGCAGCAGCCGGCCGACCGTGCCATCGCGATTGTGGATGGCGGTGTTCACCGCCACCACTGGCGCCGCCTCGGTCAGCCCAAACCCTTCGATGATCGATGCCTGGAAACGGTCGCGGTAGGTGCGCCTTGTCTCGGGCTTTACCGCTTCGGCGCCGGCCACGACGAAACGCAGGCTGGAGAAATCGCCGTCCTTGGCAGTGCGGGCATAGTTGGCGAGGAAAGTGTCGGTGCCGAACATGACGGTCGGCCTCACCTTGCGCGCGATCTCCGGAATGATCTTGTAGTGCAGCGGCGAGGGATAGAGGAACAGTTTCACACCGGTTACCAGCGGCAGGATCGTGCCGCCGGTCAGCCCGAAGGAATGGAAGACGGGCAGCACGTTGAGCAGGATATCGGCCGGCGAGATCGTGATGCGCGCCTCGGCCTGCATGGCGTTGGCGAGAAGGTTGCGGTGCGACAGCACCACTGCCTTCGGCGTTCCTTCCGAGCCCGAGGTGAACAGGATCACCGCTGGTTTCGACGCATGCTGCCGCTGCAGCGGAAAACGCCAGAAAAGCGCCGCCGCGACCTTGTCGAGCAAGGTCACGCTCTCGCGCACATCCTCCAGCCACAGCATCTTGGCGCCGCCCGCCTCGACGGCGGCGACGATGTCGTCGATGGCGGCCTTCTCGATGAACGCGCGAGAAGAGACCACTGTGCGAATGACCGCCGTGCGGATCGCGGCGGTGACGCTCGCCGGGCCGGCGGTGTAGTTGATCATCGCCGCGACGCGGGCCGCCGAGATAAGCCCGATAAAGGAGAGCACCACGCCATTGGCATTGGGCAGGAGCAGGCCGACCGCTTCGCCGGGCGCCGTCACCGCCTCGAAGCGGCGGCCGAGCACGCGCGCGCCGATGAACATCTTGCGATAGCTGAGCGCGCCCGAAATCACGTCCTCGATGATCGGATGCGAGGCGCCGACGCGATCCGCCGCGTCGCGCACGGCCAGGAAAAGGCCGCGGTCGAGATTGCTGCCGTAGAGCCGCGCCTCGGCAAACCGGTCGAACAGGGCGTTGGTGTTCGACGCCATGTCGGGGTTGCGCGCCACCAGCTCGGCGACGGTCATCGGTTCCAGCACGCTGAGCGACAGGCGCGGGAACCAGTGGCGCGGCGCCTTGTCGGCCGGCGTCAGCGACATCGGCAGGTCGCGCGCACCGGCGACGAAGATCGGCACGATGCGGGCGTCGGCCTGCATGGCGATGCGGGTGATGGCGCGGAACAGGCGGAACGACTTGACGTCCGGCTCGACGTCGTCGGGCAGATAGACCGCAAGCCGGCCCTTGCCCTTCAAAACGCGCACCAGCCGCCGGCTCACGAAGAGATGTTCGGCATTGAAGGCGATGGTCCGGGCAAGCTCGCGCCACGGCTCCAGCCAGGGCGAGCGGGCCGAGGCCTCGTCCAGAATGTGCAGCGTGTCGTCCGGCAAGAGCGACAGCATCAGCGCCGGCTCGATGCGCGATTGGTGCGAAACGACATAGATCACCGGCGTGCGGGCATTGCGGGCAATGCGGATGCGGTCGTCGGCAATACGGTAGGCGAGCTTGAACGGCACGTAGAGCAACGCCTGGGTAAAGCGCAGGTCGAGCCGGAACCTCTCGATCACGCCAATCAGCAGCCAGGCAAAGACAAGACCGGCAAGCAGCGCCAATGTCAGGATCATGCCGCTCTCTCCCAACGTCCTCCACGGTGCGGCTCTTGCGCGGCCGCTTCGGTGGCAGAAGGTAGCGGAAGTGGGGGCAAGGTCAATGTGGGGTTGGGAGGGCGCTCCGGTCTATCCTTGCGGGAGAAGGTGGCCGAGCGAAGATCGGCCGGATAAGGTGTGTCGGACGGACCGCTTCGCTGAATATGCAAGTGCCTGAAAGCAATCGATTCTTCGAGGCCGTGCTTCTTCCAGAACCCCCTCATCCGTCTCGGCGCTGGGCGCCGATCGACCTTCTTCCACAGGGGGAGAAGGGAAGGCGTGCCGCTACGCCACCTTCAGTCTCCCGCTGATGAAGCGGAACTCCTGGCTCTTGCCGCCAAAACCGTAGGCCGCCGCCGGAACCTCATGCACCAGCGCGTAGCTTTCCTCATGGACGCCGCCGAGCAGGCGGCCGAACGCGTCGAAAATCGCCTTGAGATAGGCTTCGAGCTCGAGCTTGGTGTTGGTGCCGTCCACCACCTTGATGTCGAGCCAGAAGGTGCTCGTGCCATGCCCGGCCAGCGACTTGCCGCCGGCGAACCAGTGCTGCGGATCGACGTAGCTGACCGCAACCGCGGTGATGGTCGGGTCCTTGCACAGATGCGTGGCCGTAATCTCGGTAATCTCCTTCGCGATCGCGGCGGAACGCTTTGCGTCGGGCTCGCCGGTGACGCTGACATTGATGATCGGCATTTTTCTCTCCTTCGCTTCTGACGGCTTCGCGCCGCCGATGAAGGGACCATGCCACTAGCCGTGCATCAAAAAAATCGAATTGTCTTTGATAATTACTTCGATATCACCGAAGTATGGAAACTCTCGATCCCGACCTGCTCAAAACTTTCCTCGCCTTCGTCGATGGCGGCTCCCTGGCCAGGGCGGCGTCCGCTGTCGGCCGCTCCCCATCCGCCGTCACGGCGCAGATGCAGCGGCTGGAGGAGATCGTCGGCGAGCCGCTGCTCGCGCCCCAGGGCCGGGGCCGCGGCCTGACGCCTGCCGGCGAGGACCTTGTCGGCCATGCCAGGCGCATCCTTGCCGTCCACACTGAGGCCTGGCTGGCGCTGAAAGGCGCGCGCGTCGGCGGTCGCATCGCCATCGGAACCACGCAGGACTTTGCCGATCGTGGCCTGCCGGAGCTGTTGCGCGCCTTCGCCGCCAGCCATCCGCGCGTCAGGATCGAGCTGCGCGTCGGCCGCTCCCTGGAGCTCGGGTCCGCGCTGCAGGCGGGCCAGCTCGATCTCGCGATCACCATGCGCCATGCGCCATCCCCGGATGAAGCGTTCCTGATCAGCGAGCCGATGCTGTGGCTCTGCTCGGAAAAAGGGCTGGCGACGCGGCAGGACGTGGTGCCGCTGGCGCTGCTCGATCCCTATTGCGGCTTCAGGGAGGCTGCGCTCAATGCACTCGACGCCGCCGGCCGCCGCTACCGCATCGCTGCCGGCAGCTCCAGCCTTGCCGGCCTGCGCAGCGCGGTCAATGCCGGCATCGCGCTGACGCCGCGCACCCGGCGTCTTGCTCATTCCGGTATCGTGGAAGCGTCCCCCGATCTCAACCTGCCGCCGCTGCCAATGGCCGGCTTCGCCATCCGGCTCGGCCGCGAGGCGGCTCGTCCGGCGCGGGATCTCGCGGAGCTTCTGGGCACCGGCCTGGCGCTGCCGCCCTGAACGGCCAGGAACGCCCAAAGAAAAAGCCGACCTTTTTGCGGGTCGGCTTCTAGTCGGACGGGTCGAGGGGTTTGGGGGGACTTGGGGGGTGACCCGTCGATCTAACAATGCCTGAGTCGGGTGATGGTTCCGTGACCGCGAAAAAAATTTACGAACGCGTCGATTTGGCTCTCGACCAGTCGCGTGCGGCGTGCGCGAAAACCGCGCAAAGCACGATCGCGCCGCCTACGATGCTGGCCAGCGGTGGGAATTCGCCGAGGAACAGAAAGGCGAACAGGATGGCGAACGGCACTTCGGCCGAGCCGAGCAGGCCGGATTCGGCAGCGGGGATAAGCCGCGAACCTTCGGTCCACAGGATCGAGGCCAGCGCGAAGGAGCAGCCGAAGGTGGCAAGCAGCACCATATCGCGGGTCGAAACGGCAACCGGGTCGGTGACGAACCAGCCGAGGACGAAGAGCAGGAAGGCCGACACCGCGCCGGCCCAGACGACGGGCGAGTCGCGAAAGGCGCGCACCATGATCATGTAGAGCGCGCTGCCGGTGGTCATCAAAAGCGCCAGCCCGTCGCCGAACAGGTGGCCGCTGCCAAAGCCGCCGCCCACCATGACGGCGACGCCGCATAGCGACACGGCCGCCGCCAGCATCGTCTGCAGCCGGAATTTTTCCCGCACCAGCAGCAAGGCAAGCAGTGCGGCTATGAAGGGTGAGGTGGCGTAGATCACCGCGACATTGGCGACATAGGTGTATTTGAACGCCGCGATGAAGGCGATGCTGGCGGCAGCCCCCTCGACCGCAAGCAGCCAGCCGCGCCAGCCGAGCCTGAGGCTCTCGCGCCCGCCCGAGCGGCGGCGGCGCCACAGCACGTAAAGAGCAATCAGGATCGAGCCGAAGAAGCCGCGCCAGCAGGTGATGGTCAGCGGATCGGCATGGATCGACTTGGTCAGCACGCCGGTGAGCGCGAAGGCGACGGCCGAGGCCGAGACTAGCACCACGCCCAGCATACGCTCGGCTGTGGCGTCGGCGGTGCCCTTGGCAAGCTTTTCAGGCATGTCGACCGTATCCGTCATGGCACCAGACTATGCCGCTCGTGCTGACAGCCTTCTGTCATCAGTCCTCGACCCGTTTGCGGAAACGCTCGTTGCCGACGATCAGCAGGCCGGCGCCGACGATCAAAGCCGCGCCCGTGAAAACTTCGGTTCTCGGCACGTCGCCCCAGATGGCGAAGCCCAGCGCGAACGCCCAGACCAGCGAGGTGTATTCGAATGGCGCCACGATCGAAACCGGCGCCCGTTTCATGCCCTCGAACAGCATGTATTGCGCGACGCCGCCGAGCGCGCCGACGCTCATGAGAAGCATGAGCTGCGACGCGTCGGGCATGCGCCACCAGATCAGCGCCGGCACTGCCGAAAAAAGCAGGAAGTAGAAATTGTTGAGCACCAGCTGGATCGTCGTGCGCTCCTGCATCGCGGTCTTGCGCAAGAGCACCACGGCGATGCCCCACAAAAGCGCTGCCGCCAGCACAAGCAGGACCGGCAGGGAGAAGCCGAGACGCGCCGGGTCGCAGGCGATGAAGACGCCAACGAATCCGACGAACACCGCCGCCCAGCGCAAGAGCGGCACGGTCTCGCCCAGCATCACCACTGAAAGCACGCTGACGATGATCGGCGCGGCGTAGTAGATGGTGGTGAGCTCGGCGAGCTGCAGCGAGCGTGCGGCGTTGTAGTAGCAGAGCCAGGCCGCGAGCGTGAACGCGCTGCGCACCAGCATCGGCCGCACGATGGGCGAGTTTACGGTGTCGGCGAACAGCGTCCGTCCGCCGATCGCGCCGCAGGCGGCAAGGATGGTGACCGAGCGGAAGAACATGATCTGCCACACCGTCATGCCGGCCACCAACAGCTTGATCGAGGCATCCTGCGCCGAAAATAGGAAATAGGCGGCCGCGGTGAACAGGATGCCGGCCAGCACCCTTTCGCGGCTTTCGAGGACGACGACATCGGCCATGCGGTATCGATTTGCCAGCGTGGAGGCGGCTCCGCCCCATCGGATCCACTTCTGCCAGCTATACGGGCGAAAGCTTCTACCGCGCTGTTCCAGCGCGGCGCTTGCGTTGGGGCAGAGCCCTCGTGGCCGATCGAGAAGCGCTTACTGCGTCGCCTGATAGAGCTCGGAGGCTGCCTCCTTCAGCGCGCGCCTTCCGTCGGGCTTGAGGTACATCATGTGGCCGCCCTCGACGACATCGAGTCGGATCGGTTTGGCGTCGGCGAGCGAGGGAAGCTGGTTCACCAGATAGCGCGAAGCGAGATAGGGCGTGACGAGGTCGGTATAGCCGTTGACGATGACCACGCCGAGCGAGGGGTTGAGCGAACGCGCCCGCTGCAGGTCGTTCATCGCCCCGGCATAGCCTTGCCCCGAGGTGCCGTACTCCCAATTGCGACTGATCTCGCCGTTGAGCAGCCGGTAGCTGACATCCGTGCGATAATTCAGTTCGTTACGGGCGTAAGCGACAAAGGCCGAGGTCAGCACCGGCACACTGCGGTCAAGCACCGGGTCCGGGCCTTCTATGCGGGCGCTGCCCGGCGAGATATCGGCGGTGCTGATCGTGGCATCGTACGGGCTGAGCACCTTGCCCTTGGCGCGCTGGAACTCGCGGGTGAACAGGCCGGTAGGGACACGGGCGAAATTGCGCTCGACGAGTTCGAGCGGCAGGCCGGTGATTTCCGCCACGCGCCCGCTGGCGAGCTTGCCGCCTTGCTCCAGCCCGCTGGCGAGCGCCGTCAGATAGTCGCCAAGCGCATAGTGCTCGACCTCGGCCAGCCTGTCGCGCAGCGCCTCGCCGCTGACGCCGTCGGCGCGAAGCCGCACTGCCGCCAGCGAAGGCAGTTCGAGCGCCCAGTGCAACTGGTCGAATTGGTCCGGCCGCACCAGCATGAACTCCAGCGCCGGCGAGATCAGCACGATGCCGGAGGGGCTCAAACCGACATCCTCCTGCAGCGTCCTGGCGAGCAGCGCGGCGCGAAAGCCGCCATAGCTTTCGCCGGCGAGGAAGAGCGGTGAAGCGGTGCGGCCGTTCTGCGCCAGATAGAGCCGTATGAAAGCGCCGACCGAGCTGGCGTCCTGGTCGACGCCCCAGAACCCTTTCGTGTCCTGGCCCGGCGCTTCGCGGCTGTAGCCGGTGCCGACCGGATCGACGAAGACGAGATCGGTCATGTCGAGCCAGCTGTCCGGATTGTCGACGAGCCTTTGTGGCGGCGGCAGGAATTGGCCGTCGGCAGCGGTCGCAACGATGCGCGGGCCGATCGCGCCGAGATGCAGGTAGGCGGAAGCCGCGCCCGGCCCGCCGTTGAAGACGAAGGTGATCGGCCGCTCTTTGGCCAGGGCGGGCGACTGCTGCGTGTAGGCGACGTAGAAGATCTCGGCCGTGACCTCGCCCTTGCCGGAAAGCAGCGACAGCGTGCCGGCCTTGGCCTGGTAGTCGAGCTTGCGCCCGCCAAGGGTGATCGAATGCTCGGTGACCTGCGGCGGCGGCAGAAGCGACAGCACGCCGCCGGCCGGCGTCGGCCGTTCAGGTGTCTCGGCGCCGGCTGGCTGCGCAAAGGCTGTGAGCGCCAGGAGGATGAAGGGCAGGAGCTTCAACTTGGACCGCATGCGACCTCCGCGGGAACGACCCCCGCAAAGGTATGGCCGGGGCGGCCGAAGTCAAAGGGCATAGGCTTGGCGCTGCGTTGGAACTGCGATCTCCCCCGTCGCGGGGGAGATTGGCTCACAAGGGGGGAGATCAGCTGGCGCTACTGTGCCGATGGCACTTCCGCATCCCCTTCGTCGGTGAAGGGCGAGGCGCTCGGCACGCACTGCACGGCCCAACCCTGCGGCGTCGGCTGCTTCTGATATTCGGCAATCGCGTTGGTGCACTGTTCGCGGGTGTCGAAGGTGCTGGGCAGCACCGCCATGCCGCCCTGCGGGCCGGCGATCACAAGATACCAGACCAACGCTACGCTGGGGGTGGCAGCCATGGGAATTCCTCTTTGCTGGATGTCGGAGTCGGGTCGATGCTAGCAACTCCCAGCAAATGGCGAAAGCGGGGCGGCGGCATACGCTGCCCCGCCCTGGTCACAGACCCGTGAACGACCGCTGGCCGGACGCTTATTCGACAGCGAAGCAGTAGAACAGGCCGTCGCCGCCCGTGCCTCTCAGCGCCTCCTGGCTGCAGCCGCCACGCGAAGCATGTGAGGAATTCCACGACTTCGCCGCGGCCGATTCGTCGAGGCCGGCGCGGTCGTGATGGCCCGTCATGGCCGCCCCTTCCGCGCCGCTCATCGTCCAGTCGCCGCAGGTCTGGTCGGCGATCTTGGTGCCATCGGGCTTGGAGCCGGTCAGCACGTCGTGGCGGTTGGGCTTGTCGCCGCGGCCGTTGACGACTTCGCCCTTCTCGGTAAGCGCCGTCTGCTTGCTGATGGCGTTGGCTTCGCTGTGCAGCGAGGCGACGTCGTCGGCGATCTTCTCGCCCTTGGCATTGAACCAGGGACCCTTGCCGATGCGGTCGCGCGCATCCTCGGCGCTGGAGGAGAGATAGGCGTGCCAGGTCTTGCCGGTGACGCCGGCCGCTTCTGCCAGCGAGGCGCAATGCGCGTCCGCACCCTTGAGGCCGCCGAGATCGGCGCCCTTGCCGGAGCCGACGCTGGTGACGAAGAAGCTCATCTTGGCATCTTGCGACAGGGCCGCGCCTGCCGTGGCGGCGAGTGCGGCGGTAATGGCGGTGGCGGCAACGAGAAGAAGTCTGCGCATGTCGGTCCTCCGGTTTCGAATGTTCTACATTCGAAGAACGTAGCCGGAGGCCTGTTTCATCCGCCTTGAGGCAGGTTTATTCCGGTTGCCGATAGGCGACGAAACGGTTGTGCCTGGCCTGGAAGATCAGCCCGGTTTCCTTCAAGTCCGGGCTTGCCAGCGGCACGATGCGTTTGGCGATCTCGGACGGATGCGGCAGCGTCTCGGGATCCTCGCCCGGCATGGCCTGAGCGCGCATTGCGGTGCGGGTGGCGCCCGGATCGGCGGCGTTGACCCGAAGCGGCAGGCTCTCGGTCTCATGCGCCCAGGAGCGCATCATCGTCTCCACCGCGGCCTTGGAAGCCGCGTAGGGCGCCCAGAAGGCGCGCGCCGAGTGCGCCGCGTTGGAGGACATGATGATCGCCCGTCCGGCGTCGGAGAGCCGAAGCAACGGATCGACCGAACGGATCAGGCGCCAGGTCGCGGTGACGTTGACGGTCATTACCTTATCGAAGGTCTTTGCTTCGACATGGCCGATCGGCGAGATCACCCCGAGTATACCGGCATTGGCGACCAGGATGTCGAGCTTTCCCCAGCGCTCGTGGATTGCGCCGCCGAGCCGGTCGATGCCCGCCATGTCGGCAAGGTCGAGCGGCACCAGCGTGGCCTGTCCGCGGCCGTCGGCCTTGATCGCATCGTCAAGCTCTTCCAGCCCGCCGACGGTGCGGGCGACCGCGACGACATGCGCGCCGGCGGCAGCCAGTTCCCTGGCGATGAAGTAACCGATGCCGCGCGAGGCGCCGGTGACGACCGCGACGCGGCCGGAAAGGTCGAGAGTCATGTGAGGGATTCCGTGGGGTGGACCGGCTTACGACCCGCCGCTCGCCAGCAGCGACAGCGTGCGCACGTTGTCGTGGCCTTCGAAGTCGAGCAGGCGGGTAGGGTACTGGCCGGTGAAGCAGGCGTCGCAGAATTGCGGCTGGTCGTTGTCGCGGCGCGCCTCGCCGACGGCGCGGTAGAGCCCGTCGATCGACAAAAACCCGAGCGAATCGACGCGGATGAACTCGGCCATCTCCTCGACCGACATGCGCGATGCCAGAAGCTTCGATTTCTCCGGCGTGTCGACGCCGTAGAAGCACGATGCGCTGGTCGGCGGCGATGCGATGCGCATATGCACTTCCTTCGCGCCGGCGTCGCGCACCATCTGCACGATCTTTTGGCTGGTGGTGCCGCGCACGATGGAATCGTCGACCAGCACCACGCGCTTGCCCTCGATCATGCGGCGGTTGGCATTATGCTTGAGCTTCACGCCCATGTGGCGGATGGAATCGCCCGGCTGGATGAAGGTGCGGCCGACATAGTGGTTGCGGATGATGCCAAGCTCGAAGGGAATGCCTGCGGCCTGGCTGAAGCCGATCGCGGCCGGCGTGCCGGAATCCGGCACCGGCACGACGATGTCGGCCTCGACCGGGTTTTCCTGCGCCAGCTCGGCGCCGATGCGCTTGCGGACCTCATAGACGTTGCGGCCCTCGACCGAGGAATCCGGCCGCGCGAAATAGACATATTCGAAGATACAGAAGCGGGTCTTCTGCGGCTCGAACGGGAACAGGCTCTCGATGCCCTTGGAGGTGATGACCACCATCTCGCCCGGCTTGATGTCGCGCACGAAACGAGCGCCGATGATGTCGAGCGCGCAGGTTTCCGAAGCAAGTATCCAGGCGCCGTCGAGGTCGCCGAGCACCAGCGGACGGATGCCGAGCGGATCGCGGCAGCCGATCATCTTCTTGGCCGTCATCGCGACCAGCGAGAACGCGCCCTCGACCTGGCGAACGGCATCGATGAAGCGCGAGTTCAAATCGCGTTCCTTGCTGGTCGCGACCAGATGCAGCAGCGTCTCGGTGTCGGAAGTGGAGGAGAAGATCGAGCCCTGTTTCTGCAATGCGCGCTGGACGGTGAGCGCATTGGTGAGGTTGCCGTTATGGGCGACCGCAAGGCCGCCTTCGGCCAACTCGGCGAAGAAGGGCTGGATGTTGCGCAGGCCCGCGCCGCCGGTGGTGGCGTAGCGGGTGTGGCCGATGGCGCGGTTGCCCTGCAGGCGATCGATGACGTTCTGTTTGGTGAAGGTGTCGCCGATCAGCCCGACATGACGCTCGACATGGAACTGGGTGCCGTCATAGGAAACGATGCCGGCGGCTTCCTGACCGCGATGCTGGAGCGCGTGAAGCCCGAGTGTGACGATGGCAGCCGCGTCCTGCCGGCCGAAAATGCCGAACACGCCGCACTCGTCATGGAAATGGTCATCGGCCTCGGCGGAAAGGACTTTGCCTGCGTCTGCCGTTGAGTCTGCCATCTGGGGCTCAAGCTCCGCTAAAACCGCCATATAAGGCGATCGCTCATCGAACGCAACGCATGCGATGCCGCATTCATAAAATGCAGGCCAGTGCCGGAACTGGCCTGGATTTCAGTTTGCCGGCGCCGGAGCGGCGGGAGCCGGGGCGGGGGCTGGGGCCGGCTCATTGTCGGCCGGCGCTTCGCCTTCGCTGTCGTCGGGCGCCGTCGCGCTGTCGTCGCCGGTCGCCGGCGGCTCGGCCGCGGGCTGGTCGGTGGTCGCCGGCGCGCCGGCCTGGGGCGTGACCTTACGCGTGTATTTGTTGACCAGCTCTTCCGTGTTCTCGGGCAGCACGCTTTCGAGCTTGGCGCCGATCGTCTCGAGCAGCGGCCGCGACTTGGCGTTGGCAACCCAGGCGGGCGCCTTGGCGCCGGCCAGCCAGTTGAAGAACAATAGCGCCACCGCGACGACCAGGATGCCGCGCGCCGCGCCGTAGAGGAAACCGAGCGTGCGATCGAGCGCGCCGATGCGCGAATCGATGATCCAGTCGGCGATCTTCATGGTGATCACCGAGACGACGATCAGCGCGATGACAAAGACGATGCCGGCCGCCGCGGCCATGGCGATCTTGTCGTTGTCGACATAGGGCTGAACGTAGGGCAGGACCGGCTTGTAGAAGAAGAAGGCCGCCGCCGCCGCCGCTGCCCACGACACCACCGACAATACTTCGCGGGAAAAGCCGCGCACCATGGCAAGCATCGCCGAGACCAGGGTGAAGCCGACGAGAATTCCGTCAAGCAGCGTAATCGGCATGTCTTTCGCCCCACATCATGAGCTGCATCACTCCCCCTCGTCGGCGCGGCTGCGCCGTGAGCCGGCTATGCGCGCCACCAGGTCGGCAAGCTCGGTGGGCTGGAAAGCGCCGGCCGCGATTCCCCCGGCCCCATTACCGCCAACGACTTCCTCGCTGCCGAGCGGCAGCACCGCGCTTCCAAAACCCAGCTTTTCGGCCTCTTTAAGGCGCTGCTGCGCATGCGCAACCGGCCTCACCGCGCCCGAAAGGCTGATTTCGCCGAAATAGACGCAATCGGCGGGAAGGGCAAGACCGGTGAGCGACGAAACCAATGCTGCGGCGACCGCGAGGTCGGCCGCCGGCTCCGAGATGCGGTAGCCGCCGGCGACGTTGAGATAGACGTCGTGCTGGCCGAAACGGACGCCGCAATGCGCTTCCAGCACCGCCAGCACCATAGAGAGCCGCGCGCCGTCCCAGCCGACGACGGCGCGGCGCGGCGTGCCGAGCGAAGAGGGCGCCACCAGCGCCTGGATCTCGACCAGCACCGGCCTTGTGCCTTCCATGCCGGCGAAGACGGCGGCGCCGGGCGACTTCGCATGCCGCTCGCCGAGGAACAGCTCGGATGGATTGGCGACCTCGCGCAGGCCCTTGTCCGACATCTCGAAGACGCCGATCTCGTCGGTCGGCCCAAAGCGGTTCTTCACCGTGCGCAGGATGCGGAAGTGGTGGTTGCCTTCGCCCTCGAAATAGAGCACGCCGTCGACCATGTGCTCGACGACGCGAGGGCCGGCGATCTGGCCTTCCTTGGTGACATGGCCGACGAGCACGATCGCGGCGCCGGTGGATTTCGCATAGCGGATCATCGCCTGAGCGGCCGCGCGCACCTGGGTGACCGTGCCGGGCGCCGAATCGGCAAGATCGGTCCACAGCGTCTGGATGGAATCGAGGATCACCAGATCGGGCCGCTTGCCGTCGGCGATTGTCGCGAGGATGTCCTCGACATTGGTCTCGGCGGCGAGTTCGACCGGCGTCGAGGCGACACCGAGGCGCTGAGCACGCAGCCTGATCTGCGCGACCGCTTCCTCACCTGAAACATAGACGATGCGGTGGCCTTTCGAGGCCAAAGCGGCTGCGGCCTGCGTCAGCAGCGTCGACTTGCCGATGCCGGGATCGCCGCCGACCAGAAGGGCGGAGCCGCGCACGAAGCCGCCGCCGGTGGCGCGGTCGAGTTCGCCGATGCCGGAAACGATGCGCGGCGCGTCCTCGATGTCGCCGGCCAGGCTGGTGAGCACCACGGCGCGGCCCTTGCGCGCATTGCGGGTGTTGGCCGGCCCCGAGCCGATGCCGCCCGCGGTGCCTTCCTCGACCAGTGTGTTCCACTCGCCGCAAGCATCGCATTTGCCGGCCCAGCGCTGATGCACCGAGCCGCAATTCTGACAGATGAACTGAACGCGCGATTTGGCCATTAGCGTCGGGCCGATCGCAAATTTTCGAAGGCCGGCGTTCCCGCCCACTCCCCTCTGTCCTGCCGGCCATCTCCCCCGCAAGGGGGGAGATCAGCAGCTTGGCCGCCGGCGCTCTTCTTGCAACGGCGGCGATTGGCGAAGGTCGCGGCGACAGCCAATCTCCCCCCTTGCGGGGGAGATGTCCGGCAGGACAGAGGGGGGTGTGACGGAGCGCTGACGTGGGCCAAAAACTACTCAAACCTCTCCGGCAAATGATGCTCCTCGGCCAGGTCCGAGAACCGCGTGAACTCGCCATGGAAGGCGAGGCTGACGGTGCCGGTCGGTCCGTGGCGCTGCTTGGCCACGATGCACTCGGCCTTGCCGCGCGCCTCGTTCATTTCGTTTTCCCACTTGATGTACTCGTCGGTGCCGAGCTTCGGCTCGCGGTTCTTGAGGTAGTATTCCTCGCGGTAGACGAACAGCACCACGTCGGCGTCCTGCTCGATCGAGCCGGATTCGCGCAGGTCCGAGAGCTGCGGGCGCTTGTCGTCGCGGCTTTCGACCTGACGCGACAGCTGCGACAGCGCGATGATCGGCACGCCGAGCTCCTTGGCTAGAGCCTTCAGGCCCGTGGTGATCTCGGTGATTTCCTGGACGCGGTTCTGCGAGGCGCGCGCGCTCGAGCCCTGCATCAGCTGGATATAGTCGATGACGATGAGGTCGAGGCCGCGCTGGCGCTTCAGCCGCCGCGCCCGCGCGGAGAGCTGCGCGATCGAGATGCCGCCGGTCTGGTCGATGAACAGCGGGATCTTCTGCATCGTCTGCGAACAGGCGACCAGCTTCTCGAAATCCATCTCGGTGATCTCGCCGCGGCGGATCTTCGATGACGAGATTTCGGTCTGCTCGGAGATGATGCGGGTGGCGAGCTGTTCCGACGACATTTCGAGCGAGAAGAAGCCGACCACGCCGCCATTGGCCGCTTTGAAGGTGCCGTCGGCCTGCTGCGCCGGTTGATAGGCCTCGGCGATATTGAAGGCGATGTTGGTGGCCAGGGAGGTCTTGCCCATGCCCGGGCGCCCGGCAAGCACGATCAGGTCGGAAGGCTGCAGGCCGCCCATGCGGCGGTCGAGGTCGCGCAGGCCCGTGGCGATGCCTGACAGATGGCCGTCGCGCATGTAGGCGGCGTTGGCCATGTCGACGGCGGTTTTGACCGCGTCGTTGAAGCTCTCGAAGCCGCCGTCGTAGCGGCCGGTCTCCGCGAGCTCGAACAGGCGCCGCTCGGCGTCCTCGATCTGCTCCGAAGGCGACATATCGACCGGCGCGTCATAGGCGATGTTGACCATGTCCTCGCCGACGGTGATCAGCGCCCGGCGCGTGGCGAGGTCGTAGATGGCTCGTCCGTAATCGGCGGCGTTGACGACTGTGACCGCCTCGACGGCGAGCCGCACGACATACTGCGCCACCGTCATGTCGCCGACCTTCTCTTCCGCCGGCAGGAAGGTCTTCAACGTGATCGGCGTCGCGATCTTGCCCATGCGGATGAGCTCGGCCGCGACCTCGAAAATCTTGCGGTGCAACGGCTCGTAGAAATGTGCGGGCTTGAGGAAATCCGAGACGCGGTAGAAAGCGTCGTTGTTGACCAGAATTGCGCCAAGCAGCGCCTGCTCGGCCTCGATGTTGTTCGGTGCCTCGCGGTAGAGCGGTTGCTCCGCCACGCCGAGCTTGCGCGCTGCTTCAGCCATGATGTCCCCGATTTCGATCCCGCTTCCTCGATATCAGAACTGGAAAAATCGGTGCTGACTTATCTGCAACAGTAAGGTTCCAACCGGCTTTCGATGCTCGCGATTCACAACCGAAATTTTTCCGTGGAAAGAATCGTCATTGACTCGAATCGAAGTGCGCAACCCTAGCGGGCCTCGAACGAGAACAAAACAGGAAAATGCGATGCTGGCTATGTCAGTCGTGGCAAGCTCGTCTGCGCGGTGTCGCCTCGCCCCTGGATCACAAGCGGCTCAGCCAAGCGTGTCGCCCCAGTCCGCCCGCCTGGCCGCCTTGAACAATTCGCCGTCGCGCTTGCTGGAGAGGCGCTCGCCGGCATGGCCGTTGGGCTGGCAGAGCTTGAGCACGACCCTGCCCGAACCGCCCTTTGGTGGCGCGATCACCCGTGACGCGCGCGCCGGCGCCGGCAGTCGCGAGGCGGCGAGGTAGATGAACTTCTCGTCCTCCCACGGCACTTCGGCGTCCTTGGCGAGCCGATGTAGCCGCGAACGCGCGACGCGGCGCGAGAAATGGCACCAGTCTGGCGGAGCGAGCGGGCAGGGCGCTTCGTGCGGGCAGGGCGCCGAGACGTGCGCGCCGGCGTCGATGAGCTGCCGGCGCGCGGCAAGGATACGCTGCCAGCCGGCCGGCGTGCCGGGCTCGACGATCAGCAGCGTGTCGGCCGTCAATCGCCAGAGCCGGTCGACGAGTTTTGGCAGCGAGGCCGGCGCGATCTCGTCGAGCACATAGGCGACGCTGATCAAGTCCGCCGGGTCGAGACCGTCGAGATCGATGGTGGCGTCGCCGGCTACCCAGCTCGCGCGGGCAGCGATCGCGCCGGCGGCCAGCGACTGGCCGACCTTGCGCACCGCCGCGCTTGCCTCGACCAGAACCGCCCGTTCGAGCTCCGGCCAGGTATCGGCCGTGGCCCAAAGCATGGTGCCAGGACCGGCGCCGATATCGAGCAGGCTTTTCGGCTGGAAATCCGGACGGGCGTCCGCCAGCGCGTCCAGGCAGGCGCGAACGGCGGCATAGGTGGCGGGCAGCCTGGTCGCCAGGTAAGCCTTCACCGCCATGTCTTCGCCCATATGCAGGCGGCCGTCACGCAACTCGGCGCGATAGCGTTCCGAAAGCGTTCTCGCGGCCTGTTTCAGCGCCGGCAGCGGTACTTTTTCGAGCAGGCTGTCGACGCCTTGCCGGAGCGCGGTGGGCAGTTCCAATTCAGGCTCCTCTTGGCGCGAGCAGGATCACCGAGACGCCGACGATCGAGAGCGCGGCGCCGGCGAGGTCGAAACGGTCGGGGCGCACGCCTTCGGCTAGCCAAAGCCAGCCGAGCGAAGCGGCAATGTAGATGCCGCCATAGGCGGCGTAAGCGCGACCGGCGGCGCTCGTGTCGACCAGCGCCAAAAGGAAGCCGAACAATGCCAGCGACGCCAGACCTGGCACCAGCCAGAGCGGCGACTTCCCCAGCCGCCACCAGGCCCAGAAGCAAAAGCAGCCGGCGATCTCGGCAAGTGCCGCCGCGATGTAGATTAGGTAGTTCATGAAAAAGGCCTCGCGAACGAGACCTTTTTCGTGGCGTCAGGCCGCAATGGCAAGCGGCAATCGCCGCCGTTCTATTCCACCTTCTTGCGGCGGGTCGGCTTGACGGCGGGCGTCGCCGGTTCCTGATGGCCGAGGTCGCGCAATTCCAGCGCCTTCTCGCATTTGGCCATATAGTCGCGCGTCATCGGCAGCGTGTCGTTCTTCTTGGCGATCTGGAACTGGAAGATCACCAGGTCCTGCCAGCGGAAGGCGGCTTCCGAGGCCGCGAGGTAGAACTCCCACATGCGGCAGAAGCGCTCGTCATAGATAGCCTTAGCCTTGTCGCGGTTGGCGGCAAAGCGCTGGCCCCAATGCTTCAGCGTGTCGGCGTAGTGAAGCCTGAGAATCTCGATGTCCGTGACGATAAGGCCGGATTTCTCAATCGCGGGCAGCACTTCCGACATCGACGGGACGTAGCCGCCTGGGAAGATGTATTTGCGGATGAAGGCGCTGGTCGCCCACGGCACACCGGACCGGCCGATGGTGTGGAGCAGCATCACGCCGTCGGGCTTGAGCAGCGTCGCCGCCTTGTCGAAGAAAGTCCGGTAGTGGTTGACGCCGACATGCTCGAACATGCCGACCGAGACGATGCGGTCGAAGCGTTCGTTGAGCGCGCGATAATCCTTGAGGTCGAAATGCGCGCGGTCCTGCAGGCCCAGTGCATGTGCGCGGTCGGTGGAGACGCCCTGCTGCTCGGTGGATAGCGTCACGCCCTGCACGTCGACGTCGAAGGCCTTGGCGAGATAAAGCCCGAGGCCGCCCCAGCCGGAGCCGATATCGAGCACCGTCTGGCCGGCTTTAAGTCTCAGCTTGGCGGCGATGTGGCGCTTCTTGGCGACCTGCGCTTCGTCCAGCGTCATGTCGGGCTGTTCGAAATAGGCGCAGGAATACTGCATGTCCTCGTCGAGGAAGAGATTGTAGAGTTCGCCGGAGAGGTCGTAGTGGCGCTGCACGTTGCGGCGAGATCTCGACGCCGTGTTGATCTGCTGCAGGCGGCGGAAGGCATGGCGCAGACCTTCGATGGCCTTCGACCAGGTCACGTCGATGCCGCCGCTGCCCATGTTCTGGAAAGCGATCCGCATCACCCCGAGGACGCCGCCCTCGGGGATGTCCAGTTCGCCATCCATATAGGCTTCGGGCACGGCCAGCATCGGATCGAAGGTGATCGCGCGCTCGGCATGCATGGTCTTGATGTGGATGTGTACCGGTTCGCCGCTGCCGTCGCCGAACTTATGCGTCGTGCCTTTCGGCCCGGTCACTTTGAGGTCGCCGGTCCGCACCAGCCGTTCGAGAACGTGTTTCAACAGGATGTTCATGACCAAATGTCCCCTCAGACGGACCATCCGGCAGTCGGACCGAATGCCAAATCGAAACTGCCACAGCGCATCGCCCGCGTCCAATCGACGCGCTACGCCGTAATCTGCAACAAGATATAGGGATTAGAAAAGTTCCTATTGGCACAAAAAAGCCCGGGTCGAAGACCCGGGCGTTGGTCCAGCCGGCGCTGGACGAGGAGCCGCAGCACGGCTCCTGCCTTGTCGATCAGGCGTTGTCCTCGCCGCCTTCGAATTCGGCGTTCGGATCGAAGAAGTTTTCCGGCCGGGCGTTGTCGTTGATGTCTTCGCCATAGATGGCTTCGGCCGTCGTCAGCGTCTCGCCCTTGGCCTGGCGCTCCGCCTCATCGGCCGAACGGGCGACGTTGAGCGTCACCGTGACCTCGACTTCAGGATGCAGCGCGATCGCCACGTTGGAGAGGCCGATGGTCTTGATCGGCTGGTTGAGCTCGATCTGGTTGCGGCTGACGGAGAAGCCCTCGGCGGTCAGCAGTTCGGCGATGTCGCGGGTCGACACCGAGCCGTAGAGCTGGCCGGTCTCGCCTGCCGAGCGCACGACGATGAAGCTCTTGCCGTCGAGCTTCTCGGCGATCTGCGCAGCCTCCGACTTGCGCTCGAGGTTGCGGGCTTCGAGCTGGGCGCGCTGGCCCTCGAACTTCTTCTTGTTGGCTTCGTTGGCGCGCAGCGCCTTGCCCTGCGGCAGCAGGAAGTTGCGGGCGAACCCATCCTTGACCTTGACGGTTTCGCCCATCTGGCCGAGGCGGGAAATGCGCTCGAGGAGAATGACTTCCATGGTTTCGTTCCTTTGGTTGGCGCCATCGCGGATGACGGCGGATTCTTTGGGAACAGGTCAGGAAGCAAATGGCGTCTTCGCCGGTGTCGCTGTCCTGCCTGTTTTGGCAGTTAGAGGTTTATGGCCTCAACTCGGGATTTGAGCCTGCCCGTTGCGGCGCCCGTCGCCGTGGGCCGAAGCGGGCGGCAAGCCGCCCGCATCAATAGCTTAGCGAACCACGTAGGGCAGCAGGCCAAGGAAGCGGGCGCGCTTGATCGCCTTGGCGAGCTCACGCTGCTTCTTCTGGCTGACGGCGGTGATGCGCGACGGCACGATCTTGCCGCGCTCGGAAATGTAGCGCTGCAGCAGACGCACGTCCTTGTAGTCGATCTTCGGAGCGTTGGCGCCGGAGAACGGGCAGGTCTTGCGGCGGCGATGGAACGGGCGCCGGGTCGGGATCTGGTTGATGTCGACCATTATTCTGCACCCCCTTCAACGTTTTCGCGCGGACGGCGCGGACCACGGTCGCCGCCATCACGGTCGCCGAACGAACGCGGGCCACGGTCGCCGCGGTCGCGATCGCCGAACGAACGCGGGCCACGGTCGCCACGGTCGCGGTCGCCGAAGCCGCCGCGCTCGGAGCGCTCTTCGCGCTTCTGCATCATCGCCGAGGGGCCTTCCTCGTGCGCCTCGACCTTGATGGTGAGGAAGCGCAGCACGTCTTCCGACAGGCCCATCTGGCGCTCCATTTCGTTGAGCGCGGCCGGCGGGCAGTTGATGTCCATCAGCGTGTAGTAAGCCTTCCGGTTCTTCTTGACCCGGTAGGTGAGGGACTTCAGCCCCCAGTTCTCGATCCGGCCGACCGATCCGCCATTGGCGGCGATGACGCCCTTGTACTGTTCGACAAGCGCATCAACCTGCTGCTGCGACAGGTCCTGCCGGGCAAGAAACACATGTTCGTAAAGAGCCATTATGTTTTTCTGCCTTTCTTCGTTTCTCTCACCGGCCCTCGCGGCTAAGCCTCTGCAACTTGTCTGACCCGGTCGCGAAGGAGCGGGGAAGAAAGGAGCATCACGAGACGGTCGAGAGCGGAGACACGGGAGGCCCAAAGCGCTTCTGGCTTCATGACGTGGCCCTCTAAGGCCACGGCCCTCCGTTCAGCCCCCAGCAAGGACCGGCAGATTGCCGGCGTCTATACATCAATTCGTGAGGAAGGCAAGGGCGGGAGAGAGGGCCGGCGGCTCCGCAGTGTCGCAGGCCTGGCGGCGCTTGTGGGAATTGGCTGACCCGCCGGCCGCAGGTCGGCCATTTCGTCGGAAGGCGATCTCGTCAGCTCATATGCGCGACGAGCGGGACTACCGTCTCGGGGAAGAAGTCGGGCGCGACCCGGCGCTTGCCGAACATCATGTCGTACTGGATCAGCCGGAAATCGTTGATCTTCGGATCGATCTTCTTCTGCCGCGCCCAGTCGGGCGTCGCCTCGCCGGAGGGCGACAGCAAAAGGTTGCGGTCAACCACCCGGTAGTGCTCGCGCAGCGCGCCGAGGAAGCCGGTGTAATAGGGGTGGGTGATCCCGGCCGTGGTAAGGATATGATAGGGCAGGAAGGCGGGGCTCACCGAGCCCAGATTCTCGACCGGACCGGAGCGGTTCGACCAGATGATCAGCGGCGTGTCGTGATGCTCGAGCGCTGCCTCGGGCGTCGGTTCCTTGCGCGGCGCGACATTGTCCTTGAGGAAGCCGGTCTCGACATAGACCGGGCCGAGCGGCGGCAGGTGGTCGCCGAAGAAGGCGATGATGGTCGGCCGCTCGCGCTTCTTCGCCCAGTCGATCAGGCGCTGCAGGCCGCGATCGGCGTCGGCCGAGCCTTCGGCATAGGAGAGCAGCGATTCCCGCGCCCAGGTGCTGATCGGCGCGTCGACGCTATGGGTCGGATTGTAATAGCGGTAGGGCTCGTAGGGCCCGTGGTTCTGCAGGCTGACCGCGAACAGGAATACCGGCTCTTCGCTGGCATCGGCCTCGCGCATGATCTCGTCGGTCATCGCCGCGTCGGAGGCCAGCGGCCCGCGCTTTTCCATCGGCGGCAGCGTCTCTTCCGAGCGGAAGTCGCTGAAGCCGAAATCGGCGTAGACGGCGCCCCGGTTCCAGAACCAGTTGGTGCCCGGGTGGATGGCGCGCGCCCTATAGCCTTCGCTCTTCAGGAAAGTCGCCAGCGACGGCGTCGGCGTGCGCACATATTGCTGATAGGGAATCGAGCCCGCCGGCAGGAAGGCGTTGGAGAAGCCGGTCAGCGCCTCGAACTCGATATTGGCGGTCATGCCGCCGAATTCCGGCGAGAACATCGAGCCCGAGCGCAGCGCGCGCACCGTCGGGATCGGATCGGGCTTGATGCTGACGCCGGGAAGCTCCGTCGGATCCCAGAAGGATTCGCTCATCACCACGATGATATCGGGCTTCTGGTCGGGCACCGAGGCGGCAACCCCGGGACGCGCGATCGCATCCATCGTCTTCTCGGAATAGCCGGGCGGGGCCGAGACATGCGCCATCGGCACGTTGAGCGCGAAGGCGAGCGCGAAGCCGTTGGAGGCATAGTTCTCCTTCTGGTCCCACATGATCGGGATGATCTGCAGCCTGTCGCGCGTCCACGAGAAGGTGGCGTAGTCCATGATCGAGACGAAGAAGGCGAGCAGCGGCACGGCAAGCGTCAAGCGCGCCAGCCGTCCCTTGCGGCTGAGGATCGGCACACGCCGGCGCCAGAGCCGCCAGCCATAGACGAGCAGCGCGAGGCTGGCGACGATCGCCGCCGCAAGCAGCACTGCCGTCCAGGGGCGCTCGCGCACCAGAAGCGGCATCAGCGCCATGATCTGGCGGGCATAGAGGAAATCGGTCGGGTAGAGCGGATCGCCAAGATAGTGCGATTTCTGGTGACCGACAAAGGCCAATGCCAATGTCACCGGCGCGACGATCATCAGGCTTTGATGGCTGCGGCCGAGTATGGCGTCGAGCCCGATCAGCACCAGCGAAAAAACGATGATGGTGGTCCAGCCGGGCTTGAAGGGCTGCAGGAAGAAGTCGACGGTGCCGAAGAAGTCGCCGCGCACGATCCATTCGATGGCGAACACCAGAAGGGCGGAGGCAAGCAGCGTCGCCAGGCCGTAGCGGACAATCGGCCATCTGCGCCCCGGCAGATAGCCGGTGGACGGATCGTCTTCCAAAAATTGCGGCGCGGGTTTGGCCGCGCCTTTCCTGATCCTAGCCACTTTGCTTCCCCGGCCCATGTCACGCGTCTTCCACTCGCGTCACGCCACTGTCATCGAAATGTCACACAAAGCTAGCGCCTGTGGCGGAAATAAGAAGAGCCAGCAAACGATTCGTGAGCGGTTTTCATCAGGTGTGATCGCCAAAAAGCTTTTCAGAACAGGGAACTCGGCCGTTGTCCCGGCTGGAACAGTCGCTGAACTGGCGCTTGCGGGCTTGACTTGGCCGTCCGCCTTGCGCCAGAGGCAGGGAAAAACCAGCCGCTGGAGACGCTAACATGGCCGTCGCATTCACCTTTCCGGGACAGGGCAGCCAGGCCGTCGGAATGGGCAAGGACCTCGCCGATGCCTTTCCCGAGGCGCGCCATGTCTTCGAGGAAGTCGATGAGGCGCTCGGCGAGAAACTGTCGAAGCTGATCTGGGAGGGGCCGGAAGAAACCCTGACGCTGACGGCCAATGCCCAGCCGGCGCTCATGGCGGTGTCGCTGGCGGCCGTAAGGGCGCTGGAATCCCGCGGTTTTTCGTTGAAGGACAAGGTGGCTTATGTCGCCGGCCATTCGCTTGGCGAATATTCGGCGCTTGCCGCAGCCGGCTTCGTTTCGGTGGCCGATGCCGCGCGGCTGTTGCGCACCCGCGGCAACGCCATGCAGGCGGCGGTGCCGGCGGGCGAGGGCGCCATGGCCGCCATCATCGGGCTGGAGCAGGCCGATGTCGAAGCCGCCTGCGCCGAAGCGGCACAAGGCTCGGTCTGTCAGATCGCCAACGACAATGGCGGTGGCCAACTGGTGATTTCCGGCGCCAAGGCGGCCGTCGAACTGGCGGCGAAGCTGTGCACCGAAAAGGGTGCCAAGCGGGCGCTGATGCTGCAGGTCTCGGCACCTTTTCACTCGGCATTGATGACGCCGGCCGCCGATATCATGCGCGAGGCGCTGGGCGGAGTCGCGAAAAGCGCGCCGGTGGTTCCCATCGTCTCAAATGTTTCGGTCACGCCGACCAGCGACCCGGATGAGATTGCCCGCCGCTTGGTCGAGCAGGTCGTTGCCCGCGTGCGCTGGCGCGAGACGGTGGAATGGTTCTGCGCCAAAGGTGTCGCGACGCTTTACGAAGTTGGCGCCGGCAAGGTGCTGTCGGGCTTGGCGCGACGCATCAACCGCGATATCGCGACCGGCGCCATCGGCACGGCGGCGGAAGTCGAGGCGGCGCTGGCAACTTTAGGATAAACAGGGAACTCTTGCTGGCAGGTGCGGCATTCTTACTTCCATCCGTCTTTCTCCCTAAGCGTCGCCTCGACGATCTCGTGGCGATGACTGATCGAAGCAAAGCCGAATACCTGCGTGACTTCGTTGAGCGTGGACTCGAAGATCTCGAGGACTATTACCTGGCTGCGGAAGTACTGGAGCGGATCAGGCTTGGTGAAGAATCGGTCGTGAGCGCCGAGAACTTCTGATATGGCCTGGACAACATGACAAATGCGGAACGAGGGTCGCTCGCGGGGCGTCCGGAAGAATGAGGTTGAAGCAATGTTCGAACTGACCGGCCGTAAGGCGCTCGTCACTGGTGCATCGGGAGGCATCGGCGAGGCGATCGCCAGGGTGCTGCACAGCCAGGGCGCGATCGTCGGCCTGCACGGCACCCGCGTCGAGAAGCTGGAAACGCTGGCCGGCGAGCTCGGCGACCGCGTAAAGCTCTTCCCGGCGGATCTGACCAACCGCGATGCGGTCAAGGCGCTCGGCCAGAAGGCGGAGGCCGATCTCGAAGGCGTCGACATCCTGGTCAACAATGCCGGCATCACCAAGGACGGCCTGTTCGTGCGCATGTCGGACGCCGACTGGGATTCCGTGCTCGAGGTGAACCTGACCGCCGTGTTCCGTCTCACTCGTGAGCTCACCCATCCGATGATGCGCCGCCGCCATGGCCGCATCATCAACATCACCTCGGTGGTCGGCGTCACCGGCAATCCCGGCCAGACCAATTACTGCGCCTCCAAGGCCGGCATGATCGGCTTTTCCAAGTCGCTGGCGCAGGAGATCGCCACCCGCAACATCACCGTCAACTGCGTCGCCCCGGGTTTCATCGAATCGGCCATGACCGACAAGCTCAACAACAAGCAGAAAGAAACCATCATGGCGGCGATTCCCACCCGGCGCATGGGCACCAGCGCCGAGGTTGCCTCGGCCGTCGCCTATCTCGCGTCCAATGAGGCGGCTTATGTCACCGGCCAGACCATCCACGTGAATGGCGGCATGGCGATGATCTAGGGTATTTGAGATTCAGGTGATGCCGGCCTGCAAACGGCGGCTTCCTGCGCTTCCGCTCCGGCCCTCGAAAGCCGCCATTTTCGGCTCGGCTTGAGCTGAATCTCACACACCTGGGCGACCGAGCCCCGGGCGCCTGTGAAAACAGCCATTTCGGCTTGGACGCCCGCTGTTTTTCGTGTAATGCGGCCGGCAACCCGGCGGTTCGGGCAAAAACCGGTCCTGTGGCGTTGCGTTTCCCACAAGACCATCTTTCAGCTTGATTAGCGGCATTCCGCCCGCTAACGAAGACAACACAACGTAAGACGAGGCCCCAAATGAGTGACACCGCAGAGCGCGTCAAGAAGATCGTCATCGAGCATCTCGGCGTCGATGCCGACAAAGTGACGGAGCAGGCGAGCTTCATCGACGATCTGGGCGCGGACAGCCTCGATACGGTCGAACTCGTGATGGCGTTCGAAGAAGAGTTCGGCGTCGAGATTCCAGACGACGCCGCCGAGACCATCCTGACTGTCGGCGATGCCGTGAAGTATATCGATAAGGCCTCGGCCTGAGGCATTCCGCGGGTATCGCCGGGGAGGACCTGCGATGAGGCGAGTCGTCGTCACGGGCCTTGGCCTGCTTTCGCCGTTCGGCATGGGTGTCGAGCACAGCTGGAAGGAACTGCTTTCCGGCCGCAGCGCCGCCTGCCGCATCACCGAATTCGAGGTGGACGACCTTGCCTGCAAGATCGCCCACGTCATTCCGCGCGGCGACGGCTCGAACGGCACCTTCAATCCCGAGGCCGTGCTCGAGCCGAAGGAACTGCGCAAGATCGGCGACTTCATCCTCTACGGCATCGCGGCCGCCGACGAGGCGCTGGCCGATTCCGGCTGGAAGCCCGAGACGCATGAGGACCAGTGCGCCACCGGCGTGCTGATCGGTTCCGGCATCGGCGGCATCGACGGCATCGCCGAGAACGCGATGATCCTGAAGGAGCGCGGCCCGCGCCGCATCAGCCCGTTCTTCATCCCCGGACAGATCATCAACCTGGTCTCCGGCCAGGTTTCCATCCGGCACGGGCTGAAAGGCCCGAACCATGCTGTCGTCACCGCCTGTTCGACGGGCGCGCACGCCATCGGCGATGCCGCGCGTCTGATCATCTGGGGCGATGCCGACGTCATGGTGGCCGGCGGCGCCGAAGCGCCGATCACCCGGCTTTCGATGGCAGGTTTCGCCGCCTGCCGCGCGCTCTCCACCGAGCGCAACGATGCGCCCGAGATCGCTTCGCGCCCCTATGACCGCGACCGCGACGGCTTCGTCATGGGCGAGGGCGCCGGCGTCGTCGTCCTGGAGGAGCTCGAGCACGCCAAGGCGCGCGGCGCCAAGATCTATGCCGAGGTCACCGGCTACGGCCTGACCGGCGATGCCTATCATATCACCGCCCCGGCCGAGGACGGCGACGGCGCCTTCCGCTGCATGACGGCGGCGCTGAATCGGGCGAAGCTCTCGCCCGCCGACATCGACTACATCAATGCGCACGGCACCTCGACCATGGCAGACACGATCGAGCTCGGTGCCGTGGAGCGGCTGGTCGGCAATGCCGCTTCCAAGATCTCGATGTCGTCCACCAAGTCGTCGATCGGTCATCTGCTGGGCGCTGCGGGCGCCGCGGAAGCGATCTTCTCGATCCTCGCCATCCGCGACAACATTGCCCCCGCCACCATCAACCTCGACAATCCGGAACGCGAGACGGCGATCGATCTCGTGCCGAACAAGCCGCGCCAGCGCCAGATCGATGTGGCGCTGTCGAACTCCTTCGGCTTCGGCGGCACCAACGCCTCGCTCGTCTTCCAACGTTACGATGGCTGAACATTCAGCCTACCGGCAGGTCCGCCGCCTGCCGTCATTTTTGCCAAATTTGCCCCTACACTTCGGCTAGGGGATTCGTTGCAAGATCAGACGGTAGGGCGCCATGAATACAAATCCGGGCGGCGGTGGAGAATTCGGACAGCGTCAGGCGCAAGGACCGATCGTGCCCAAGACCGCCGCCGAGGCGCTGCGCCCCGAGGCCGGCACGCCGCCGCCGTCGAAACGCTCGCGCGCGTCGCGCAGCCAGGTCGTCGTATTCCTGAATTTCTTCCTTTCGTTGGTGATCCTGGTCGTGCTTGCCTCGGGTGCCGCACTCTATTTCGGCATGCAGGCCTTCATTGAGCCGGGTCCGTCGGCCAATGGCGACACCTTCATGGTCAAGCCGAACACCGGCGTTCAGGAGATCGCCGACCAGCTGGAGCGGCGCGGCCTGGTCAGCGATGCGCGCATCTTCAGGCTGGGGGTGCGTGCCACAGGCAACGATTCCGCGCTGAAGGCCGGCGAATACGCCATCAAGCCGCGCGCCTCGATGCGCGACATCATGGAGCTGTTCAAGAGCGGCAAGTCGGTGATGTATTCGCTGACCATCCCCGAGGGGCTGACGGTTGAGCAGGCGCTGCAGCGCGTGGCCGAGCAGGAGGCGCTGACCGGCGACATGCCGGCGGCCATGCCGCCCGAGGGCAGCATCGCGACCGACACGCTGCGCTTCACGCGCGGCGCCACCCGGCAGCAGATGGTCGACAAGCTGGTCGCCGACCAAAAGAAGCTGGTCGAGGACGTCTGGACGCATCGCGCGCCCGACCTGCCGATCGCCAATATGGAGGACTTCGTCATCCTGGCCTCGATCGTCGAGAAGGAGACGGGCAGGGGCGACGAGCGCTCGCGCGTGGCCGCGGTCTTCCTCAACCGGCTCGCCAAGGGCATGCGGCTGCAGTCGGATCCGACCATCATCTACGGCCTGTTCGGCGGCAAAGGCAAACCGGCCGACAGGCCGATCTATCAGTCCGACATCGAGAAGCAGACGCCGTATAACACCTATCTGATCAAGGGCCTGCCGCCGACGCCGATCGCCAATCCGGGCCGCGCCGCACTTGAGGCGGTGGCCAATCCGTCGAAGACCGACGACCTTTATTTCGTCGCCGACGGCAATGGCGGCCATGTCTTTGCCGCGACGCTGGAAGAGCACAACCAGAACGTCGCCCGCTATCGGGCGGTGCAGAAGAAGCAGGCCGATGCGGCAGCCAAGGCCTCCGGCCAGACGACGGCGCCGGCCGCTCCCGACGACGGTGCAAGTGCAGGCGCCAGCGGCGAGAATGGCGACGCGGCCCAGTAGGCCGCGGTGATTGCCGGATCTGGCCCGCCTCCTTTGACGCCGGGCCGTATTCATGTTTTGAGGGGACATCCGACGCTGGCCAGAGGTCCGGCGTTTTGCAAGGGGCGCATGCTCGGGCCATCGCGCCGGGCCTGCGTCAAGGGGTGACACGCATCATGAACGTGCAGAGCATGACCGGTTTCGCGCGAGCCGTCGCTGAGCTCGACGGCACGTCGATCGCCTGGGAAGTCAAATCGGTCAACGGCAAGAGCGTCGAGGTCAGGCTAAGGCTGCCGCAGGGTTTCGACCGGCTGGAGCCCGCTGTAAGGCAGACCGTGCAGAAGCGCTTCGCGCGCGGCAATTTCCAGGCAACGCTGACTGTCGCGCGCGCCGCCGCCCAGCAGGCGCAGCCGGTGGTCAACGAGGCGTTCCTGAAGGACCTGGCGGGACTCGCCAAGCGCCTCCAGGAGCAGTTCGGCACCGCGCCGGCGACGGCTGACGGTCTGCTGGCGCTGCGCGGCGTGCTCGACATCCTGGAGACGGTCGAGACCGAGGAGGAGCGCGCCGCCCTCGACGCGACGATCCTGTCGGCGCTGGACATGGCGCTGGCCGGATTGGAGCAGGCAAGGCAGAGCGAAGGTGCCGCGCTGCGCAAGTTGTTGTCCGGCCATATCGACGCCATCGAGGCGCTGACGCTGAAGGCCGAGGCCGACCCGTCGCGCGAGCCGGCGGCGATCCGCGAGCGCATCACCGAACAGGTCCGGCTGCTGATGGATGCGTCGGCCAATCTCGACGCGGTCCGTCTGCATCAGGAAGCGGCCTTCCTCGCCACCAAGGCCGATATCCGCGAGGAGATCGACCGGCTGAAGACGCATGTCGCATCAGGCCGCACGCTGCTTTCCAGCGGCGGCGCCGTCGGCCGCAAGCTCGATTTTCTGGCGCAGGAATTCAATCGCGAATCGAATACCTTGTGTTCCAAGTCGAATGCCGCCGCGGTCACCGCGATCGGGCTGGAGCTCAAGGCGGTGGTCGACCAGTTTCGCGAGCAGGTTCAGAATCTGGAGTGACGGGGATGGTTGCCAAGGAGCCTACGGCCGCCAGGGATCTGGGGTCCCGCATCCGCCGCCGCGGGCTGATGCTGGTGCTGTCGTCGCCGTCGGGCGCCGGCAAGTCGACGATCGCGCGCAATCTTCTGGAAAGCGATTCGAGCCTGGAGCTGTCGGTCTCCGTCACCACCAGGCCGCGCCGCGGCTCGGAGATCGAAGGCGTCCACTATCTTTTCCGCACCATGCGCGAGTTCGAACGGTTGCGCGATTCCGACGCGCTGCTCGAATGGGCCGAGGTGCACGGCAATTTCTATGCGACGCCGCGCGAGCCGGCCGAAGCAGCGCTTGCCGAAGGCCGCGACATGCTGTTCGACATCGACTGGCAGGGCGCCCAGCAGCTCAAGGAGAAGATGCGCGCCGACATCGTCTCGATCTTCATCCTGCCGCCCTCGATGAAGGAGTTGAAGGCGCGCCTGAAGCGCCGCGCCGAGGATCAGGAGCAGGTCATCGAGACCAGGCTGAAGAATGCCCGCGTCGAGATTGAGCACTGGAAGGAATATGACTTCGTCATCGTCAACGACGATCTCGACCGCGCCTTTGCCGAGGTGCGTGCAATCGTTACAGCCGAGCGCCTGCGCCGCGACCGTCGGCCGGGCCTGTTCGATTTCATCTCGGGCTTGCTGGACGAGACGACGGAGTGAGAGGCAGTGCCTCCCCTTCTCCCACAAGGGGAGAAGCAGGCCGGCAGGCTACACCGCGTTCGTCAACCTTACGAACTCTTCCACACTCAGCGTCTCGGCCCGGCGCGTCGGGTCGATGCCGGCGCGGGTGAGCAGGGCTTCTCCGCCCAAGCTCTTCACGCTTTGCCGCAGCATCTTGCGGCGCTGGCCGAAGGCGGCTTCGGTGATGCGCCCCAGCCTCTTGCCGTCGGTGGGCAGGGGAGATGCACGCGGCACCAGATGCACCACCGAGGACGTGACCTTCGGCGGCGGAGTGAAAGCCTGCGGCGGCACGTCGAAGACGATCTTTGCCTCGGTACGCCAGCCGGCTAGCACGCCAAGCCGGCCATAGGCGTCGCTGCCCGGGCTTGCTGTGATGCGCTCGGCCACCTCGCGCTGGAACATCAGCGTCATCGATTGATAGAAGGGCGGCCAGTCGGCCGTCGTCAGCCAGCGGATCAGAAGCTCCGTGCCGATGTTGTAGGGCAGGTTGGCGGCGATCTTCACCGGGCTGCCGCCCGTCGTGCCGGCAAGCGCGGCAAAATCCGTCTTCAGCGCATCGCCGGGAATGACCTCGAGCCGGCCGGGATAATGGCCGGACACCTGCGCCAACGCTTCCAGACAGCGCTCGTCGCGCTCGACGGCGATCACGCGTTTGGCGCCGTTGAAGAGCAGCGCCCGGGTCAGCCCGCCGGGGCCGGGCCCGACCTCGATCACGGTCGTCTCGCTGAGGTCGCCGGCCGCGCGCGCGATCTTGCTGGTCAGATTGAGGTCGAGCAGGAAGTTCTGGCCGAGCGACTTCTTCGCCTGCAAACCGTGGCGCTCGATCACATCGCGCAGTGGCGGCAATCCGTCGATGGTCGTGCGCCCCCCGCTCAAATCGAGCCTCATGCCGCCGCAGTCCGGCGGCCGCTGTCGGCGAGGCGGCGCGCCAGCCTCAGCGCCGCGATCAGGCTGTCGGCGCGTGCAATGCCCTTGCCGGCGATGTCGAACGCCGTGCCGTGGTCCGGCGAGGTGCGGATGAAGGGCAGGCCGAGCGTCACATTGACGGCCTCGTCGAAGGCCAGCGTCTTGGCCGGGATCAGCGCCTGGTCGTGATACATGCAAAGGGCTGCGTCATAGCCGGCGCGTGCCTGCGGATGGAACATCGTGTCGGCCGGCAGCGGCCCGACGGCGTCGATGCCCTCGGCCTGAAGCGCCTCGACGGCAGGCAGCACGATCGACAGATCCTCCGCGCCCATCGCGCCGCCTTCGCCGGCATGCGGATTGAGCCCGGCGATGGCGAGCCTGGGCCGCGCGATGCCGAAGCGGCTCTCGAGGTCGGCGGCGGTGATGCGTCCTGTGGCCACGATCAGCTCGCTCGTCAGAACCTTCGGCACCTCGGCAAGCGCGATGTGGATGGTGACCGGAACCGTGCGCAATTCGGGCCCGGCAAGCAGCATCACCGGCGTCACCTCGGCGCCGGTGTGGCGCGAGGCCAGATGCGCCAGGTATTCGGTGTGGCCGGGAAAGCGAAAGCCGGCGTCGTAGAGCGGCTTCTTGGCGATGGGACAGGTGACCACCGCGGCGGCGCCGCCGGCGAGGCAGTCGGCGACGGCGCGGTCGATCGCTTCGATGGTGCCCGCGGCATTGGCCGAATTCGGCTTTCCGGGACTGTCCAGATGCCGGGCGTAGAGTGGCACGACGGGCAGTGCGCGGGGAAAGTGATGCGCCGCTTGCCCCGGCAGGGTCTCCATGATCGCCACGTTGGCCCCGATCTGACGCGCCCGCGCCTTGATCAGGGCAGGATCGGCGAGCAGGTAGAAGGGCGGCACGCCGGCGCTGTCGCCCGCCTGCCAGGCGGTGATGGCGATCTCGGGCCCGATGCCGGATGGATCGCCGACGCTGACCGCCAGCGGCGCGTCGGTCCTACCTGCGCTCATGGCGTCACGTGGGGCGCCATACCTGCTTCGAAGCAGGGCGGGTGGCTCGAGCCTTGTTCTGTCATGCGCCGCAACGGCCTATCGCTCGACGATGGTGGCCTTCTTGCGCAGTTCCTCGACATATTTCTTGCTGAGCTCGTCGGCGTCCTTGTCGTTGCTGCCGCCTTCGGCCTGGAACACCATCTGGGCGGCCTTGTCGTCGGAAACCTCGCGCGAGGAACAGATACCGATGAACTCGACGCCGCGTTCGGTCTCGCGCGTCGGCGTCGCCCCTCCGACCTTGGTCGCCTTGATCTGCTCGGCCCAGTCCGACGGCAATTGCGGCGCCAGCACGCGGCCGAGATCGCGCACCGTGACGTCGATCAGCCCCTTGGCGAATTCGCGCGTGGTGTTGCAGCCGTTGAAGCGGGCACGCATGGCGTCGGCCTCGCGCTTGCGCTTGGCAAGCGTGGCCGAGCGCTCGGAAGCGGGCACCACGAAGATGACCTGCTGCAGCATATATTCCGTGGCGCTCGGCTTGGAGCCGCCCTTGTCGAGCATGCGGCGGACCGCATCCTGCTCAGTCACCGAGCCACCCTCGCCGGAGCGGTAGCGCGCGCCAAGCGCCTGGTTCCAGGCCATCTGCGCGCGGATGAACTCCTTGAAATGCTCCTTGGTGACGCCCGACTGCGCCATGACGGCGTCGAGCTTCGCGAGCGGCATCTTGTTGTTGGAGGCAAAACGCTGATAGGCGGCGTCGACCTGCTGGTCGGTGATGCGGATGCCGAGCCGCTTGGCCTCGGCAAGCCGCAGCGTCTGGTCGATCATTTCCTTGGCCGCGTCGCCTTTCTTGCGCTGCAGCTTGAAGAATGCGGCGCGATGGGCGATGTCGCCGGTGGTGATCGGTATGTTGTTGACGACATATTTGATCTGGCTGGCGAATGCCGGCGGCGTCATTGCCGCGATCGAAACCGAGGTCGCCGCCACCAGCAGCGCGAATCCTGCCGAAAACAGGTATTTCCTCATCTCACCTTCCCAATTCCTATCCGCCACGACGGCGCCGCACGTCCTCCGAACGCATGCGCTATGTGGTCGACCCCATGCCCGTCCTATGCGGCGAAACAATGTCGCCGGCGCATGCCCCCGAGAATCGGCCCCACTTTCGAAGGATCACGCGCCAATCCAAGCTTCACGCCGGCGACGGCGCACGCCGTGACCGGCGCTGCCTCCGCTTACTGGATCGTGTCGACGCCGCTGGTCGACGAGCCGAAATCGCCGAGCGTGCGGAACGACAGGTTGAAGCCGATATTCTGCGACACCTCCTTGGTGACCGTATCGCGCGTCTGCGAGAACGTCATCACATAGGTGAAGCAGGAATCGTTATAGGCGAAGCCGACGCCGTCCTTAACCAGGACGCTTGTCTCCAGGTCGTAGGTGCCGGTGCCGAAGACCCGCCAGCTCTCGGCCAGGTGCGTAGAGGCTCCGAGCGTGACCTCGTGGCGGTCCGTGGCGAAGCCGTAGAGCGGCTGCGCCTGGATGAAGGCATATTTGGCGCTGAGCGACACCGGCAGGCCGGAATAGGCCGCCTTGATCTCCGCGCGCCTGACCTCGAATGTCTGCTCGTCGAACCGGCCGCTGAGCGAGCCGGAGAAGCCGCTCGGGCTGTTGAAGCCGATGAGGCCGACATAGTCGGACTTGGCGGTCTGCAGGCCCGAATAGGCGCCGACATTGACGAGGTCCGGCGCGTCGAAGGAGTTCTCGCCGCCCAGTTGGTAGGATTGGCCGAAGATGGCGTTGGTGCCCCAGCCGTTTCCATAGGCGCCGGAGTAGCGGAAGCCGACATTGGCGCGCGTGCCGCCTTCGATGCGATCGTAGCCGGAGAACTTGTCGCGCTCGAACAGAGTCGTGGCGTCGAAGACGAAGCTCTGCGCGTCCTCGTTCGGAATGGCCAGCCCGCCGACATATTGCTCGTTCGGCCGCACGAAGATCTGCGCTGTCGGCTCCAGGACATGACTGGAGTTAGACATCGAGAACAGGAGCGGCCAGCGCATCTCCAGGCCGAGCGTGGCCATGTAGCGGGCGAGCGAGGAGCGCATGTCGACATCCTCGCCGAGATTCGCCGCCATCTGGTTGACCGCCGCCAGCGATTCGGATGTGGTCGACACATAGCCGGCGTCGCCACGGAAGGCGAGCAACGGCGTCAGCTGCAGTCCGTCATCGGTGGTGAAGGTGCGCTTCCATTCGGCCTCCGCCGTCAGCCGGCTGGACTGGCCCTCGAGGCCGCGCACGTTGTTGATGGAAGTGTCGTCGAGCGGATTGGCCAGCACCGCGTCCAGCCGGTCGCGGCTCATGACGCGAGCATTGACGTTGAGCGACAACTGCCCGCCCGCCACCGACATGTCGGGGATATAGGCGTAGTCGAACGACGGCAGCACCCAGGGCTGCTTGGCGGAGCGCGCCGTCGGGTCGCTGGACAGCGTGTCTTCCTGCACCTCGAACCGCATTGCCCTGACGTCGAAATAATTACGGTCGCTCAGGCCCGTCAGATAGATCGACGACTGGTGGACGAGGTCGTTGTAGCCGTCGATGTTATAGGTGCGCGAAAAATTCTTGTCGGTCTGCAGCAGCACGTCCCAGCCGAAGTTCCAGCGCTCGTTGATGGCGAACTGGCCCTTGGTGCCCATCATGCCGCGGAACTTGTTGGGATCGTTTGGCTCTCCCGAATCGACGGTAAAGCGATTGCCCGTGCCGATGAAGGCGTCCGGATCCTGCTGATTGATGCCGGCGATTTTCAGGCTGTATTCGCCATTGTTGAAGCGCTGACGCCATTCGGCCTCGCCGAGGAAGCCCTGCTTGGTGAAGCCGCTGCCGGTGACGGTCAGGTCATAGGTCGGCGAGAGCGCGAAATAGTAGGGTACTTTGAGGCCGACGCCGAGGTTGTTGTTGTAGACGATGCCGGGGATCAGGAAGCCGCTCTTGCGCTTGACCGTCGGGTCGGCGATCTCGAAGGCTGGCAAATAGGCAAGCGGATAGCCGAAGAACTCGAAATTCGCATTCTCGAACCGAACCGTCTTCTTCTCGCCGTTCCAGATGATCTTCCTCGCCTTGACGCGCCATGTCGGTGCCGAGTCGGGCTTGTCCTCGCAAGGCTCGCAAGCGGTGTAGATGCCGTTGTGGAATGTCGTCAGCACGCCGCCCATGCGTTCGGCGCTTTCGGCGGCGAAATAGGCCTTCTCGACGGTCTCGACGCGCAGCGCGTTCACGAAGCCGTCGGCGAAATCGTCGGTGATGTCGATGTGCTCGGAATTGATCTTGGTGCCGTCGCTGTTGATGAGCTCGACGGCGCCGCTGGCGACGAGGCGCTTGGTGTCGCGGTTGTACACGACGCGCTGGGCGACGAGCTTGTTGCCGCCATAGTCGATCTGCACGCCGCCGACGGCCGTCACGGTGTGCTTGTCGTTGTCATAGACGAGCGTATCGGCGGCCAGCAGCATCTGTGTGCCGGAGGGAACAGGCTTCGCCGTGATGGTCTGCGCCAGCGCCGGCACCGTCGGTACCACGCAAGCGAACAAACATGCCAAGGCTGTCGCCCCATAAAGGCGTGCCAGGCCGGCCTGCCTATGGCTGCGCAAACCAGCCTCCCTCACTAGCCGTCTTCCTTGTATAGCAGAAAAGTCACCCCGAAGAACATAGCCACGACAACCGGAACCCATGCAGCCACCATTGTAGGCACGAATCCGGCGACCCCGAATGCCTTGACCAGTACCGAAACGACATAAAGCAGAAAGCCGGCCAGGACGCCACCCAGAATCATCGTCGCCGACTGCCCCATCCGCGCAAATCGCATTGAAACTGTTGCCGCAATCAGCGTCATGGCGACGAGGAGGAACGGCAGCGCCACCAGCGAATCAAACTGCATGGCGAAGGCATTTGCCTTGAGGCCGAAGGAGCGGGCAACCTCGATCTTTGCCGGCAGATCGTAGAACGGGATGGTTTCCGGGCGCGCCAGGCGTTCCTGCACGAATTCCGGCTTGAGGTTGGTGCCCACGCGGTCGGAGGTCTCGGCACGGATGTTGCCGTCCTTGAACAGCTTGACGTCCTGCAATTCCCAGTAGCCGTCGCGCAGGAAGGCGCGCGCGGCGTCCTTGCGCTCGATGATGTTGCCCTGCTGGTCGAGGACGAAGAATACCGCGTCCGCCATCTCCAGTCCTTGGTTGAGGATGGCGCGGGCGCCGATGATGGTGTCGCCGGAGTTGGTCTTTTGCCTCAGCCAGGGCGTCGTGTCCTCCGCGACGGCGTTCGACTTGCCGGCGCGCAACTGGTTTTCCATCTGCTCCGACCAGGAAAAGCCGTGCGCGGCGATCGGGTTGAGCACGCCGACCGACAGCAGCCCGAACATCAGCGCGCCGACGCAGCACGGGAACAGGAACTGCCAGGCCGAAACCCCGGCCGAGCGCGCGATGACAAGCTCGTAGCGGCGGTTGAGCGAGACCAGCGTCGCCATCGCCGAAAACAGCCCGACGAAAGGCACCGTCTGCAGCATGATCATCGGCATCCTGAGCGCCGAAATGGCGAAGGCGGTGCCGTAGGTGAAGCCCGGCAGTCCGGTCGTGCGCCCCGAAAGTTCGGTGAAATCGATCAGGAACACCAGCGCCAGAAGGCCGAGGAAGAACCAGATGGTGATCGACACGTAGCGGAAGAAGAAGTAGCGGCCCAGCGTCCAGCCCATCGTCAGGCTCCCTGGCCGGAGGTGCCGCGCCGGGCGAGCCACAGCTTGAGCGCCGTCCAGCCCTCGCTGACGCGGCCGGCGAGATTCGTCATCCAGTCGGCCCAGGCGGCGGGCAGTTCCATGCTCCGCGACGAGACGATGAACCAGGCGGAGACCGCCGACGCCACGATCGGAACGGCGTAGACCATATAGGCGTAGTACCAGACTTTGTCGGCCTTGCCGGCGGCGAAGAAGCCAAGCCAGCGGACGAAAAGGGCGATAGCGATTGCCGTGATCAGCGGATGGATGCGCGCCTCGCGGTGCGAGCGCGCGTCGCCCGCGACCGCAAGCGCGATCAGCGCGAAGACCAGCGAATAGGACCATTCGGAGAAGCGCTGGTTGACCTCGGCCGTATAGCTGCCCGGATTGCGCTGGTACATCTTGTCGTTGGGATCCGGGTCGAGCAGGTATGGCGTCGTCCGGTCCTTGGGCAGCAGCGTGATCTCGTTCGCCGCCGACATGAAGGCCGACAGGTCGAAGGCGTAGGAGGTGAAACGGATGACCGAAAGGTCGCCGGTCACCGATTTGCGGTTGATGACGCCGTCATTCATCATCAGCACCTTCTCGTCGCCTTTTTCGACGATGCTGCCGGTCTTTGCGTAATAGGTGAGGTTGGCGCCTTCCTCGCGCGAATCGGCGACGAAGATGCCGCCGAGCTTGTTGTCGGGCAGCCGTTCTCCGATCTGCAGGAACAGGCCGTCGTCGATCTTACGGAAGGTGCCTTCCTGGATGATCAGTGACAGAAGGTCGGCGCGCGAGGCCGCCACCAGCTGCCGGTTCTTCTGCCTGGCATAGGGATCGACGCCGTTATCGACGGCAAAGGAAAAGACGCTGGCCGCCAGCGCCAGCAGAAGGATCGGCCGCGCGATCGCCCAACGCGAGGCGCCCGCGGCGTTGATCACCGCCAGCTCCGAATCCGTGTTCATGGCGCTCAGCGTCTGCGCCACCGCGACCACAAGCGCGAACGGCACCACGATCGGGACGATCGAGGGGATGATCAGGGCCGCGACTTCGAAGAAGGTCAACGCCGACTGGCCGCTGTCGGTGACCAAATCGATCTTGGCGAGCACCTGCGTCGTCCACACGATCGCCAGTGTCCACGCCAGCGCCGCCAGGAACATCGCGGTAGCGCGACGCATGATGTAGCGTTCAACGACCTTCATGAAGGCTTTTCTCGATTGTGCCGAACGGCATCATGCCCGCCGACAAGGTAGTCATCCGCCGACGCCTGCACAACCGGGTCCATAGGCGGCTCATCTGGTTTGTCCTCTCCACGCCACGCGCCCGGCGCGGCGGAGTCTCCGCGTCAATGAATAAGAAATGCGAAACATTGATGGTTAACAACAGGTTGCGGCATGAAGCTTGCGTTCCGCCGCGACGAATCCTTGGTTGGTTTCGGGGGCGATATAGACAGCGATTTCGGCCAAAGTCTTGCCAAATGGCCGAAAACGACCAAATGTCGCGCACGCTTGAAAGCCGGTTCGCGGCGCCTCACCCCGGAAGCAGGATCTGATGACTTCGAGACCTTCGATTGCCTTCGCCAAATTCGCCGCGCCCAAAAAAGGCAGCGTCTTCGTGCTTGCGGCCGACGGCGGCGGCCTTGGCGATGCCGCGAAGGCCTGCGACCCGGCTGGCGCATTGGCGCGCGCGTTTCCGGTCGCCGATTTCTCCGGCAAGTTCGCGAGCTCGGTGGAAGTGCTGGCACCGGAGGGAACCTCTGTCGACCGGCTGGTGGCCGTCGGCGCCGGCAAGGTCGCAAGCCTCGACGACTACGCCTGGCTGAAGCTCGGCGGCGCGGTTGCCGCCGCGCTGCGCAAGGCTGTGGAAGTCGCTGTCATCCTCGATCTTCCGGACCTCCAGCCGGACGGCAGGCAGGCGGCGCACCTTGCCGCCGGCATCCTGCTGCGCAGCTACGGCTTCGACAAATACAAGACCAGGAAGGACAAGGAAGACGGCCAGTCCGACGCCAAGGGCGCGGAGAGAAAAAAGGCCGAAACCGCAAAGCCGGCCAAGATAACCATCCACTGCGCCGACCCTTCCGCCGCCAAGAAGGCGTTCGCCGCGGAAGAGGCCGTTATCGAAGGCGTGCTGCTTGCGCGCGATCTCGTCAACGAGCCGGCCAATACGCTCGGTCCGGTCGAGTTCGCCGCTCGCGCGAAGGAACTGGAAGGCCTTGGCGTCGAGGTCGAGATCCTCACCGAGAAGGAGATGAAGAAGCTCGGCATGGGCTCGCTGCTCGGCGTTGCGCAGGGCTCGCCGCGCGGCGCCCGCATGGCCGTCATGCAATGGAAGGGCGGCAAGGCCAAGGACGCGCCGATCGCCTTCATCGGCAAGGGCGTCACCTTCGACACCGGCGGCAATTCGATGAAGCCGGCCTCCGGCATGGAGGACATGAAGGGCGACATGGGCGGAGCCGCCGCGGTCACCGGGCTGATCCGTGCGTTGGCCGCCCGCAAAGCCAAGGCCAATATCGTCGGCGTCATCGGCCTGGTCGAGAACGCCGTCGACGGCCATGCGCAACGCCCGGGCGACATCGTCACCTCGATGTCGGGCCAGACGATCGAGGTCTTGAACACCGACGCAGAAGGCCGCTTGGTGCTCGCCGATGCGCTCTGGTACACCAACGATCGCTTCAAGCCGAAATTCATGGTCAATCTGGCGACGCTGACCGGCGCCATCATGGTCGCGCTTGGCCAGCACTATGCCGGCCTGTTTTCCAACAATGACGAGCTGGCCGGCAGGCTTTTCGGCGCCGGCCAAGCGACGCAGGAGCGGCTGTGGCGCATGCCGCTTGGCGCCGAATACGACAAGCTGATCGAGTCCAAGAACGCCGACATGAAGAACATCGGCGGCCGCTATGGCGGCGCCATCATCGCCGCGCAGTTCCTGCAGCGTTTCGTCAAGGACACGCCCTGGGCGCATCTCGACATCGCCGGCACCGCGATGGGCGCGCCGGCGAGCGAGATCAACCAATCCTGGGGCTCCGGCTTTGGCGTGCGGCTGCTCGATAGGCTGGTACGCGACCATTACGAAGGGTAAGCTGTCGTGGCCGACATCCTGTTCTACCACCTGACCGAATCGACGCTTGAGGAAGCCCTGCCGGGCCTGCTCGAGCGCAGTGTCGAGCGCGGCTGGCGCGCGGTCGTGCAGACCGGCACGGAGGAACGGCGGGACGCGCTCGACCAGCATTTGTGGACGTTTCGCGACGACTCCTTCCTCGCGCACGCCACCGACCGCGAAGCCTATCCGGCCGAGCAGCCGATCCTGCTCACCACGGGGGAGGGCAATCCCAACGCTGCCCAGATACGCTTCCTGGTCGATGGTGCGCACCCGCCCGAGCTTTCGGGCTACGAGCGCGCCGTCTTCCTGTTCGACGGCCACGACGCAGCGCAGCTCGAAGGCGCGCGCAGCCACTGGAAGACGATGAAGGAAGCCGGCCACGCGGTGACCTACTGGCAGCAGACGCCCGACCGTCGCTGGGAGCGCAAGGCGTGAGAGTGATCAGCGGTCGATTATCGTCGCCTTGTTGATTTTCGTGCTGGGTGGAAGGTCCTTCACCTGTCGGTGGATTTGGCCGGCGATATGCACTTTGACCCTGAAGAAGTCTTCTTGATTTGCTCGACGGACATTTCCCCACCGAGCACGGGTGGCGTTTCAAACTCGTAACATTCGCCGGCGGCAGGCGCGCTACATCAGCGATGCGGTGGCCATGCGATTTTTGGCGGTATTCGGCTTCTTGTCGCCGACATACTCAACATTCGTATCGACCAGCCGGTCGCTGTCGATACCGGCTGCGCTTAGAATGTCCATGATTGCCTTGATCCGCTGTTTGGCGAGAGTCTTGTTCGCCTTTGCCGCATTGGCGCCCGTGATCTCCTTGGCGGCCAATGCCGTCAGTTCCACGTTGCAACGCGAATCCTTGATGCTGTTGGCGAACTTCTCGAGGTCGCGTTTGACCGGGGGTGAAATCACCGAGGATCTGCTGTCGAAGAAGAGGGCGACCTGGGCAGGGCTTCGCTTTTCATACTGCCGGCAGGAGATCCCTTGCTTCGGCAAGGTATACAGGATAGCGCTCCGCGCCTGGTTCTTATCGCTGGCGCTATCGTCGACCCAATGAGAAAGCGCCAGCACCATTTCGGGCTTGACGCCCTGCGCTTTCAAAAACGCGCGTGTGGCGTTCAGCCTTTGGCCGGCAATGCTGTCCGCCTTGTCGTACGCGCCTTCCTTGCTGGCCGTCGCGTAGAGCCGGTAGCCGCAATCGCGACCGGCGTCCTTGACGAATGCCGCCAGCCCTTTCGCGGTTTCGTGGGAAATCTTGCCGTCGCCCTTTTTGAACAGGACGCGGTACGAGTTCCACTGGGTGCACTTCGGCCCGACGTCGCGCTCCTGGGCGGCGGCTGTGAAAAATGCGGCGCTGACGGGAATGATGAAAAGACCCAGGACAAGGCCGACAATACTTTTCATTTCTTTGGCGCCCTTCCACACTGACCCGATCTGTTCTTATCGCACTTCGCACCTCTGATTCGCACCCATGAAAGGTCACGTTCGCGCGATTGGCGGGCTCCCGCCCTTCAGTCCCAGAGGAGCAGCAATTTGCGCCAGAAGGCGTTGGACGGCATCGGCTTCGAACCGCGCGGCAGTTTGATGGCCAGATAGATGGTCAGCCATTTGCGGTCGATCTCCCGGACGGAAACCTTCAAATCGTGCAACTCGAAAGGTTTCGAAATCCGCGTCCATCCGGAGAATGCCAGCGCGCCGACCGGCGCGTCGTTTTTCCAGACCAGCTTTTCCTCCGGCCGGCCCAGCGCCATGGCGAATTCGAACGGCGAGGCATCCTCGTGGGCGATCTCCACCGTAGCGATGACACTGCGGGCAAAGGTCGGGAAAGTCGAATTGAGGGCGGCGACAACCGGGCCATGGATGCTCGGCCGCAAAAAGATACCGCCATTGTCCCCGGCGACCAGCAATGCCGGCAACTCGGACGGATAGTTCGTTACAAGCGCTGCGCGCTTCAGCTCCTCGCCGGTCAGCCGCCGCATGCGTTGACGTTCTTGCGGCGCGTTGAGACGCGGGTGCTTCCCGCCGGTCGAAACCACATTTCGGACCTGAATGCTTGAAAAGCCCCCGAGCACCCGAGCGTCCGGCCGATTGCCTCCGCATCTGACGGCGAGCAGCAGGTCGCGTCTGCCGGGAGCAGGCGAGTGGACGCCCGTTGCGATCTCGCGTGGTTCGTGCGGGCGGCTGACATCGGCCCAACCGTTCCCGTCGCCATCCTCGAGGAGCCGGGCGAGCTGGTCAAAGGTCTGGTTTTCCGCGTCCACGATCGCGATCTGGAACTGCGCCGGTGCGGTCAGTGCCTCATCGAGATAGACCCAGCAGCTGGCGCTGATCGTCCCCGCCGGACAGACGCCCTTCAGCAGCGCCATTGAGACGGTGCCGGCGGTGGCTTGGACAAACAGCTGGTCCGGCGACTGCTCGACATAGCTCAAGAGATCCGCATCGGCAGCCGGATGCGAGCCGACATAGGCGCGGCGCAGGGCTTCGACCGGGAGGTAGCGCTCGCTGTAGAGCGAGGAATGGAGTTCCGGCACTGTTTCTTCAGCGGCGGCGTTGAGCAGTTCGACGACGCCCAGCGTGAAGTCGGACCGTCCGGCGTGAGCGAGCAGCGAAATGGCCGTATCGGCCCTGCCTTCTCGCGCCGCAATCTCGGCCAGCAACTGCACTGCGTCCGCGGAGTTGGGGGAGGCTGAGCTCAGCCGCAGATACCGTTCGTCCTTGACGCGCAGTTCAAGGTTCCAGAGGTTGAGGTCCTTCTCATGATCGGCAGTGTTCGAGCTGATGCCGAGCTGCACGAACATGTCGGTGTGCGCGAACTTGTGCTTTCGAAACACATCGATGATCGGCCGGCGATTCCTCAGCCACTCGGCATTGCGGTTCATGCCGGCCGGCGAAGACCGGTACCAGTACAGCGGCTCCGGTACGGTGACGATTTCCAGACCCGCGAGATCGGCGCGCAGGAAGAATTCCCAATCGCTCGCCGAAAAGCCGCGCTCCTCGTTGAGGTAGCCAACCTTGTCGAACACCTCGCGCCGGAACATCGCATTGGCGTCGCCATACGGATTGGTAATCAGCGCAATGTCCGGCGGACCGCCGACCGGAAAGTAGAGCATATAGCCGCTCTTGGTGTCCGGCGGCACGAAGGGCTCGTTGAGCCATTTGGCGAAAGTCGTGCAGATATCGGCGCCGGACTTTTGCATGCCGGCCACGAACGTGCTGACCGCGTTGGGGAAGAGAGCGTTGTCGTCGTCCAGGAACAGGATAAAGGACCCCTTGGCGGCGCGAATACCGGTGTTGCGCGCTTTGCCGAGGAAGCCGTTCTTCTGCCGGATGATCCGCCAGCCGCGTTGCTCGAACTCGGGCTCGATTTCATTGAGCAGCCGAATTGCGTCCGGATCCGTGCTGCCGTCATCGACGACGATCAGTTCGATATTGGGGTAGTCCTGGCGCCGGACCGAGGCAATCGCCTGCGGCAACAGCCGCGCCCGATTGTAGTGCGCCGTGATGATGGATACCAGCGGCGGTCGGCTGCGGTTCCGGCTTGGGCCGTCGGCTCTGGCCGGATGCCGGCACAATTTGACGTGCAGTTTGCTCCAAGCCTTCTCGCGCGCTTCCCGGTCAAGCAACGGTTTTGCCGGACCGAACGAGCGGCTCTCGAGCACGGATTGGATCTTGGCCGCGATCGCGGAGGGGGATGCCTCCACCATGACCGCCTCGGCGGACTCCGGCTGAAGCAGCCCGCGTATGCTGCCGACGTCCGTCGTGACGAACGGGATCTTCTCGTCAAGGCACGTCACCACATCCAGCGGGAGCTGCGCGGCCGAGTGCGTGATTGCCACCAGCGCATGGCTTTGCCGCAGGTAACGAAAGATCTCGGGCTCGTCCCGGATGGGCAGCAGTTTCAGCTTGAAGGGCCAATGCCGGGCGCGCCGCAGGATCATGCCGCCCGAATGCTCGCCGAGCACATGACCAAATGCGCCGACGATCGTCACGGCCAGGTCCGTCACGCCATTCTCGGCCAGGCGATCCAGTGCGTCGCAAAACAGCGTCAGTCCGCTTCGCGTCTTGGTGCCCGAGAAATGAACCACCTCGGCGGCCGGTTTTTCCCGGGGCCGGTAGTGATCGACGGCGAAGTTCGAACGCCACTCCTCCGGCTGCAACGGCGTCGCGATGTGCTGGCTGGCCGGCAGTCTCCACCCCGCCTTGGTCATCCAGTCGAGCAGGGACTGGCCTGTGACGACGAGATGGTCGCAGGTCTCGGCGGAGGTCCTCTCCATATGGGCGACGGTCATCTGCTCCTTGCGTTCGATCGCCCTGGCGTTAGCCTCCAGATCCCACATGAGCGGCCCATGCGCGAGCACCACGAGGATGGGAGGGTCGGCAAAGACACCCGTGCGCTTGGCGACGGTGGGGAAATGCGCCAGCCCGCCTTCAAGCGCGAAATAGACGACATCGAAGGGGCTCTGTTTGAGGTAGTGGTAGACGGCTACGGAATTCTTGTCGCTGGACTCGAGGCCACGCAGCAATTCGGGTGACCGGGGCAGCAGCTCGAGCCGCACCAGGAAATTATCGAAGCTCCATTTGGCGAGCCTGTCGATTTCCTGCTCGTCGGGCTGGCTGCCGAGCGGGCTCGGCACCCATAGCAGCGTGACCGTGTCGCCGATTTTCGCCAGATGCTGCGCCAGCGCATATGTCGCCGACCCTGGATCAGCGGTAACCGTCGAGCCGAACTCGACTTCGGAAACGACACACACCCTGCGGGGTTTGTGGCTTGACTGCCGCTTAGGCGTAGAGATTGCGCCCGTCTTCGAACCAACCTTCAATCGGTCCCCCTCGATCCTCAGCCGCAGCAGTCTTGCCAACAGGTGGATAACACTTTGATAATCGTCTGACCGGGATAATCATCGCAAGCCTGTCCAGGCTCCTCGCGCAAACCGTATTGATTGGCGTTCGCATGCTTGCCCATCGACCTCCAAAACACCTTGAGCGGCTGGACCATAGGCCGCTTGACTTGCGCAAGGACGAGATTCTGTGCTTCGTTGCACTGCGCAACGAGAGGACGTTGCTGCCGCATCTTCTCGAACATTATCGAAGGCTCGGAGTCGACCGGTTCTTCTTCCTGGACAACGGCTCGACGGACGGGACGCGAGAACTAGTCCTGGAGCAGCCGGACAGCCATTGTTTCCACACAGAGGGGTCGCATTTCGCAGAGAACATCACCCCGCCGCGATGGATCAACACATTGATGCGCGTGTTCGGCTCCGGCCACTGGTGTCTGTCCGTCGATGCCGACGAGCTTCTCGTCTATCCCGATCTCGAGCGCGTCAGCCTGCGCCGGCTTTTCAACTATCTCGAGTCGACCGGGGCCGAAGCTGTGATCGGATCCATGATCGACATGTACGCGGACGAACCGTTGGCGGAATGCAGCTACGACGGCAGCATCCCTCTGGTGGACGCATCCCCCTATTTCGATCCGGAGCCGGGGTGGTTGCGCGCTCGGGATGGACTTTATCCTCCCGAGCAAATGTTCGGCGGGGTGCGCGAGCGCGTTTTCTGGCGCGGCCGCTTCAAGCAGACCTTTCCACCGTGCCTGACCAAGGTGCCGATCGTGCGGTGGAGCAGGGACACACATTATCACGCGGCGCAGCACACCATCAGCAAGGTGCGGTTCAGCGAACTCCGCGTCGCGCTGCTGCACTTCAAATTTGTTTGGGGCTTCCAGCAGAAATCGGCATCCTCGCTAGGCGAGAATGCGCAACTGAAAGAAAAGACGCTCGAAGAGCGCGCCGCCTATATGGAAGCACTGGAGCTCAATCCGAAGCTCTCGCTTCGCAACGACCGGTCCGTGCGCTATCGCGACACAGCCCAGCTCGTGGAACTCGGCTGGATGAAAACCTCGGATCGCTACGCCGAATTCGTCGCGACGGGCTGGCCGCGGTTACACGAAACCGCGGCCAGCTGATCTGACGATCTATTGGCGAAAATGCGGCCGGCAATTATCCGCCGTAGCGGCCGCCGCCATCCCCGCCATTGCCGTTCCCACCGCCCCCGGCAAACTGCGACAGGCTGTTCAAAGCAAGCGCTTTGCAGGCCGTTGGCGCATTCGGATAACGATGCAGGTAGTCCTCTAGCGCCTCGATGGTGCCGATCTTGAGGGCCTGCTCGCAGGCGAGCTCGGCTTCCTTGATTGGAGCAACTTCGATTTGCGCTTGCGCCGCATTCGAAAACGCGACGCTCAACCCGAGCAGACTGAGTCCGCCCAGAAGTAGCGACTGTATCTTACGCATTACGCCCACCCTTGCCACTACACACCCCATAGGCTGTTGATACTATTGATTTGTTAGCAATTTGTCAACCATAGCGGAAGAAATCGGCTTGAGAGATGGTTAACTTTGAGCGGCTGCTTGGGCCTGTGAAGGCTATTTCTCGCCGACGGGGCTGAATCGCGTCGTGGCCGCAGAAATGCGGCGCCGAAAAACAGGCGAACCGGCAGCATGTCGAGTTCAGATTTCGAACGTCCTGCTTTAGTCGCTGAACACCGTCAGCGTCCGAAAGAAGGCGTTGCTCGGAGCACCGTTCGGTCCTTCCGCGAAGCGCACCGCGAGCACGATCGAAAGCGGCATCTTGCGCCTGACATTGACCGTCGCCGCCAGGGCGTGGCGCACGAATCTGTCGCGGACCGTCATCCAGCCGGAAAAGCCGATTGTCTGCGCGCCGACATCCTGCTGCCAGTCTATAGGCCGGTCCGGGCGGGCGAGCGCCAGGCCGAACGCGATTGCCGGAGCCTCGGCATGGGCGAGTTCGATGGCGGCCTCTATTCTGCGAAAGAAGGGCGGGAATTGGTGATCGATCGATGCGGCGACCGCACCCTCCGCATGCGGGCGCAGGAACACGCCGCCGTCGGGCGCGACCAGCAGCAACGGCAGCGCGGCAGTGCGCGGCGTAAGCAGCCTTGCGCTCCTCAGCGCGTCGTAAGCGAGCGCGCCTGAAGCGCCGGCCGCCACGGCTCTGCCTGATGCGTCTGGCTGCGGCCTGGCGAGACCGTCTGCAAGCAAGGCGGTGGCAGTATCGTGGCGGCCGACCGAAGCGGCGATGCCGGCGAGCGTCTCGATCGCTTCCTCGCCGTTCGGCTCGAGGTCGCTGAGAGCCAAATATTTGCGATCGGCAGGCGTATATTTCAGGTTCTCGCGCGCGCTGTCGACTTCGGAACGCGCCGTGTTCTGCGCGATGGCCATTTGGTGGAGCAGCCGGGTGTCATCGGATCGCAGCGTCCGCAACGCCTCCAGGACAGGCAAGCGGTTGTCGTACCAATTCGACGTGCGGAACATGCCGTCCGGCTTCGAGCGGTACCAGTAGAGCGGCTTTGGAATGGGCCTGAGCTTGAGCCCGGCGAGTGACGCCCGCGCGAAGAACTCCCAGTCGTGCATGGCATAGCCGGGATCCTCAAGCCAAAATCCGATCTGCGAGAAAACCGACCGGCGCACCATCGCATTGGCGTCGCCATAGACGTTGTGGATCAGGCCCAGCGCGTCGGGGCCGCCAAACGGCAGATACTGGATCAGGCCGTCGGCCCGGTCCTCGGGCACGAAATCCTCATAGAAGAGCAATTGGAAGGCCGTGCAGATGTCCGCGCCCGATGCCGCCATGCCACGGACGAAATGCTCGACGGCTTCCGGAAAAAGCGCATTGTCGTCGTCCACGAACAGGATCAGTTCGCCGCGCGCGGCGCGCACGCCGGCATTGCGGGCGGCGCCAAGATGCTTGTGCGGCCGGCGCAGGATCCTCCATCCGCGCTTACGGAAGCCTGGTTCCAACGTATCCAGCAATTGCCTGGCTTCTTCCAGGTCGCTTCCGTCGTCGACCAGCACCAGTTCAAGAGTGCCGTAGGTTTGCGCCTCGACCGCTTCGATGGCCTGTTTGAGATAGAGCGGCCGGTTGCGATGCGCCATCACCACCGAAACCAGGGGCGCCGGTTGAGGCTGCTTGCGAATGCGCTTCCGGGCAGCGGGCACATTGCGTGTATCCAACCATGCCTTGCGGCAGGGGCCCGTCATATCGATCCGCCGTGGCCGAGGCGGTTTCTCGAGCGCTGCCAGCATGGCGGCCGCCAATTGCGCCGCGTCGGGCTCGACCAGCGGCGGCTGGCCGGCTTGAGCCTTCCAGGCTTCGGCATTCGCGCCGGCATTGGTTGCGACGAAGGGCAGCCCTGCCGCGGTGCATGCGCCAACGGCCTCGCCGGTCGATGCGGCAAGGCTAGGGACAACGGCCAAGGCGCCGCTGCGTGCGAGGTAGTCGAGCCTCTCCTCGAGGGTCGCGCGCGGCACCAGCTTGAGCCGGAACGGCCAACGTTCGGCGCGCCGCAGAAGCAGTCCGCCGCTGTGCTCGCCCATGATCTTGCCGAATGGACCGAACGCGGTGAGGGTCAGCCCTTCGGGCGCCGATTGCGCGAGGATGTCGAGCGCGTCGCAGAGCAGCGTCAGCCCGTCACGAAAGCGCGATCCGGCCAGGGCGGCAAGCTCACGCGCCTTGCTCGCGATGGGTGGCTGCGGCGCTTTGGTCCGGACGGCCCGAAGCGGTGGCGGCAGCACCGTCGCCTTCCGCACCTTCCAGCCTCTCGACAGCATCCATTGGCGCAGGGCGGCGGATGCACAGACCGTCCTGTCGGCCATCTCGGCGCAGTACTTTTCCATGTAGGCCGTGGCGATCGCCTCGGTGCTGCCCATGAATGTTTTGTCGGCTTCATGCGCCCATTCTTGCGGAGCGCGGGCAAGGAGGACGATCGGCGACGTGGCGAAGGCATCGGTCTCAGCCGCGAGCAGGGTGAAGTAGGGCAGGCCACCCTCCAGCGGCGCGTAGACCAGATCGTAACTGCACCGCTCGAGATAATGCAGCAGCGCAGCGGATCGGCTTTCGGGCGTCGCCAGCGAGGGAAGCAACTGGTCGGACCGGTCGAGAACCTCCAGTTTGACCGAGGCGGCCTCAAACTCCGCCCGTCGGGCCGCGACCTCGTCCGTGGATGGCACGTCCCGGCCGGCAACCCACAGCAGCGTGACGTCGTCTCCGTTTTCGGCGAAGAGCCTTGCAAGTTCGCCGGGCGTCGAGGCATCGTCTTTATCGGCGTCACGCCGGATCGCAGGCGTGACCACGCAGATGCGGCGACTACCGCCTTTCGGCTTCGGCTTGCTTGCAGCGGTCATTGAACGTTCCTCTGACCCAAATCGACCGGCAAGGCTTGCCGGATTTACTTTTCAGTGATCATCCTTCTGCGCCACTGATAAACCAGTGCAATCAAGCGGCTCCTAAAAAGACTGTACAATCAGTCGACTGTTACAAGTTTATCGACACGGCATAACCAATCTTTACGCGTCCCGGCTAACCGTTCACGGCATAGCAGGAGGCGCGAATGAAAACGATATTGAAGTTTCTCGCTGCGCTCGCCTTGACGGGCGCGATGATCTCGACGAGCTCGGCAGATCAATTGCTGCGTCCGCGCATGAATCTCGGCAAGGGCTACGTCAAGACGATCAGCGGCGACCGCGGCGGCTATGTAATCGACTATGCCATCCGCATGCTGAAGATGCGCCGCAGCGGCGGCTTCGTGCGCTTCAACGGTGCGTGCGATTCGGCCTGCACGCTTTACCTGGCGATGCCCAAGAGCAAGGTCTGCGTCACGCGCAACGCATCGTTCGGCTTCCACCTGCCGTATGGCGCCGGGGCGCGCGGCAACCAGGTCGCGGCCGACTTCATGATGAAGAACTACCCTGGCTGGGTTCGCGGCTGGATCGCCAAGCGCGGCGGCCTGAAGAACTCCGTCACCACCATGACCTATGCGGATGCGAGCCGGTTCCTGCCGACTTGTCCTGCAGAACAGCGTTCGACCATTGCGAGCCTCAGCCCAACGCGCCTGCGCGGCGGTTGAACCCTCAGCAGGTGCTGGGACACCGACGACGGCGGGTGCTTCAGGGCGCCCGCCGTTGCCGTTTCAAGCGGCCGCTCACATTTGAACGGAGAGGTCGTTTGTGTATGTTCGGGCAAACTCCAACGGGTGTGGCGTGAATGCAGTCTTGTCAGAAGTTCGTGCTGATCGCTTCGCCACGAACCGGTTCTCAAGCGCTCAATCGCCATCTCAACCAATATGACGGGATGGTCTTGCACGGCGAAATCTTCAATCCGAGCTTCGTCGGCTTGCGCCATGACTATCACGAGAAAATCGATCTGCCGCGCGATCGGGTCGATTTGCGAGATGTCGAGCCGGAGCAGTTCATCGCGCGCATCTTCGACGATCCGTCGGCTCGCTTCGTCGGTTTTCACGTATTTCCCGACCAGACACGCGCGGCCATACTCCCCGTGTTGGAAGATGAAAGCGTCAAGAAGCTCTGGCTTGTCAGGAATCCGATCGCGTCCTTCGTCTCGCTGCTCGAAGCGGAAGCATCCGGAGTATGGACAGTCCATGCCACCGACCGGTTCGCAGCCGACAGCCCGAGAAAGAAGGTGCATTTCGACATAGAACGTTTCAACGCGTTTCTGCGCGAGCTGAATCTGTTTCGCGCAAAGATCAGATCCGTGCTGTTCGAGACCCGACAGCCGTATTTCCCGATCCACTATAGCGACATCGGCGATCCACTGGTTGGCAATGCAATCATTGCCTATCTCGGCGGTTCCCAGCGACTGGACCACTTCGAGACCGAGATCCTGAAGCCGCCGCAGCGGCCTTTCGTCGACCGCATCGAGAATTACTGGGAATTCGTGACCTATTTCAGGGCAGTCTCGACGGACGGTCTGTACGCATTCGGCTGACGTCGGAATGAAGCTGGGCCGGCTGGCCGGCGCACAACACGGTCTCAGCTTTCTTTGTTGCCGCAAGCTCGCCGCTTCCAACGCTGATCGGCCCTTTGGCAAACCCATTGTCTTTCAGTGTTTGCGGTTAACCAGTTCTGAAGAGACGTCGTTAACGCACACTTGATTTTGTTGACTCTTTCCTGCCCCGAACCGATTTTGCGCACGGGGTTTGAAAGCTGCCGGCCGTGGTTTCTGGCCGGAGCACAGACTGGCGGTGGGCAATTTCATGAGTATCGGCGGCGGTATGGGCTCGGCGAGCCGGTCCGAGGGTGGCCAGACGGGATCGAGGACGAAACCTGCATTGACGCAGGAACTTCGCTTCACGCGGATGTCCTTGCGCGTCATTTGCACCAGCCTGTGGTTATGGCTTCTGCTGGGCATCTACCGGGCCGTCATCGTCGATCCGCAAACGACATTTCAGGAAGGCCTGGCGTCCATTCCCATGGGATTGGCGGCAAGCTATTACGACCTGATCCTCATCACATCAGTGACGGCGGCAACGCTGATCCTGCTCTTCCTTACAAAATCAAGCCGGCTCGCATCCGCGGCAGTCGCCTCCCTTTTCTATCTCGTGGTCCTGGTGTCGCTCGGCTGGGGATTTGCCAACATCAATCTCGTCAAGATGCTGGGTGAGCCTTTCACCTTCCAGTGGCTGGTCTATGGCGACTTCCTGCAGAATGCCGACGCCAAGAGCGCGATGGGCGACGCCCTCAACGTGAGGGATGCCGCGATCCTTTTCGGGTCCATCGTTCTGGTGCTGGCCCTCGGCTACGCCGCGGGCAGTTTGTGCCAGCGGCTGAGTTCCGCAGGCCGCAAGAGGTTTCTCATCGCTTTGGTTCTGTGCATTGGCGCGGCCCTGGTCGGCAGCGGCTATTATGTGCGCGCTCAGTCGCTGCCAGCATCCAAGGTCGACAATCCTATCGTGTATTTCGTTCAGTCGGCGTGGTTCAGTTCGACGCCGGTGACTTTTGCGATGAGCGGCGGCGGCGATGATCCCGATGTCGCCAGCGTCGGGGAACGTCCGGCGGAAACCTCAAGCTTCAAGGCGCCGACGCCAAATCCGATCAAGAACGTGCTGGTTTTCATGATGGAGTCGGTGCCGTCGAAATACATCGAGACCTTTGGCGGCCAGTATCCGATCACGCCGAACATAAAGAGCTATGCCGGAGATTCCATTCGGTTCGACAAGATCTATGCGCATGCGCCGTCCACGCACTACTCGATCTTCTCGCTGCTGACCTCGATGTACAACGACATCTCATTCTACGGGATGACTGCCAAATATCCGTACCTGCCGCTGGAGACGATCTCCAACACCCTGTCCAAGCACAATTTTCGCACCGGGTTCTTCTGGAGCGCCGATTCCCGTTTCCAGCGTGTGGACGAGTTCCTGCTCAACAAGGGACTGGACGTCATCCAGGACTATCGGGGGCAGAAATGCGCCACCCCGACCTTCAAGCTCAGTACCGAGCAGTGGAAGAACATGGACTACAACAGTGACCTCTGCACGGCCCAAACGATCATCGACTGGATGAAGAAGGATCCGCAGAAGCCCTTCTTCGGCGTCATGTTCACGGCGATGACGCATTATCCGTATATCACCGGAAGCCCGATGTTCTCGAAGATGGTGCCTTCCGCCAAAGACATCGGGCCGGTGCACTACGTCGATGACGAAAAATTCAATGCCTATCTCAACGCCCTGAAGGTCGGCGACGCAGCGTTCGGTGAAATCCTCGATTCACTGAAGCAGTCCGGCAAGCTCGATTCGACGCTGGTTGTCGTCCTTGGCGATCATGGCGAGGCGTTCGGAGAACATGGCGACTACGTCCATGCCACCGCGATCTACGACGAGAACGTCCACATTCCGCTGATAATGATCAACAAGCACCTTTTCCATGACGAAGTTGCGCATCCGGTCGGCGGCATCGTCGATATCGCTCCGACGATCATGGACATACTGGGACTGCCATTGCCCGAGCAGTGGCAGGGCCGCAGCTTGTTCAGCGAGCAACGGCCAAACAGGACCTTCTTCTTCAATCCGTGGGCCGGCTCCTTGCTCGGTTATCGCGATAATGATCGAAAGGTGATTTTCAACGCTACCACCGGCAAGGTCGAGGAATACGACCTTAAGGCCGATCCCGGCGAAAAGACGAACCTATTCGACGAAGGCTTGAGCGATCGAACGGCGCTGCTGCAGCCGATTGCCGGCTGGGTGCAATCGCAAAAGCGGCGCATAGCCACACTTGTCGCCAACGCGGCCGGAGACGCGGGGCGCTGCACAGCCACAAGCTTGGAGATCGACGCGGCCGGCACCGACTACCAGGGTCAGCCTCGCTTCGACGTCTTCGCCGACGGCAAGCGCCTTGGTGAGATCGCCGTCCAGGGCAGGGAGAGCAAGGCCTCGACAGGCGAGCAGCGCGTGGCGGAACTGACGGAGGCGGCCGTCGAGGCGCAACCGTTCCACATCAACCTTAACGGCGTGCCCAATCCAAAGACGATCGAAATTCGTTATGTCAACGACCAGTGGGCCGGAGACGGCCGGCCCGGCGATCGCAACCTTTTCATCAAGACCATCAAAGTGAACGGGCAGCTTGTGCCCAACGGCAAGCTGCACGTCGACGAGCAATCCCATGGCTACACCGACGACAGCGGAACCGCCATGTATACCAACGGCTCGCTATGGGTCAGCAGTCCGTTTATCGAAGGATGCATGTAGGGCAGGGCATCGGCGGCAGCGCCTCGCTTTACAGCTTGCCCTCCGGCCGCCATTCCCGCCGGTACCAGTCGACGAATTTCGCCAGTCCTTCCTCGATCGGCACTTTCGGCTTGAAGCCGATGTCGCGCTCTAGCGCGCTGGTGTCGGCAAAGGTCTTCTCGACATCGCCGGGCTGCATGGGCAGATCCTCACGGATGGCCTTCACGCCGAGCAGCCCTTCCAGCGTCTCGATGAAGCGACCGAGATGCACCGGCTGGCTGTTGCCGATGTTGTAGATGCGGTGGCGCTCGCGGCCGGCCGCCGGCGGCTTGTCGAGAACCGCAATCACGCCCTCGACAACGTCGTCGACATAGGTGAAATCGCGCCACATCTCGCCGTGATTGAAGACGCGGATCGGCTTGCCGGAGAGCATCGCCTCGGTGAAGATCCAGGCCGCCATGTCCGGTCGTCCCCAGGGGCCATAGACGGTGAAGAAGCGCAGGCCCGTCTGCGGCAGCCCAAAGAGATGCGAATAGGTCGAGCTGATCAGCTCGTCCGCCTTCTTGGTCGCCGCGTAGATCGACACCGGATTATCGACGCGGTCGGTTTCCACGAACGGCACCTTGGTGTTGCCGCCATAGACCGAGCTCGACGAGGCATAGACCAGATGCTTGATCTCGGGCGATGCACGGCAGAGCTCCAGCACCTCCAGGTGGCCGGCGATGTTGGCGTGGATATAGGCGCGCGGATTTTCGAGCGAATAGCGCACGCCCGCCTGGGCGCCGAGATGCACGATGCCGCTCAGCAGCGTTCCCTCGAGATTCGCCGCCAGCGCGCCCGGCTCGGCTATGTCGAGTTGGCGGAACGAAAATCCGTGCCGGCCGGAAAGCCTGGCGAGCCGTGCCGCCTTCAATGCCGGGTCGTAGTAGGCGTTCATGCAGTCGACGCCGACAACGGCGTCGCCGCGGGCGAGCAGGCGCTCGCAGACATGGCTGCCGATGAAGCCGGCGGCTCCGGTCACAAGGATGGTCATGCGCGGACCTCGGATGAGGGCAGGGGCGGGATCATTTCCGTCTCGGGGCTTTCTTGGCTTGCGCGGGCGGGCTCGGCCAACGCCAGCCATCGCCTTCGCCAGGCGCGGGCTGCGGGCGCGCTACATAGGCGAGCGAAACATTCGCCTCGAGATAGACGCGCGACAGCATCTCGGCGAGCACGCCCGACGTTACCATCTGCAGGCCGGCGATGACCAGGAAGAAGCCGGTGAACAGCATCGGGCGCGTTCCAATGTCCTGTCCGAAAAACACTTTCAAGCTGAACAGGTAAGCAAGGATCAGCGAGCCGAGCACGCCGAACACGATCCCGATCCCGCCGAAGAAATGGCCGGGCCTGGTGCGGTAGCGCATGAAGAAGAACATGAAGACCAGGTCGAGCACCACGCGGAAGGTGCGCGAGATGCCGTATTTCGACTGGCCGTGGATGCGGGCGTGATGCGTCACCACCTCCTGGGCGATACGGCGCGGCGTCGTCACCGTCGCCAACCAGGCCGGGATGAAGCGATGCATTTCGCCATAGAGCCTGACGCTGCGGATGACGCTGCCGCGGAACACTTTGAGGCTGCAGCCATAGTCCTTCAGCCGAACCCCGGTGACGCGCGCGATCAGCGAGTTGGCGATGCGTGACGGCAGCCGGCGCATCCAGAAACCCTCCTGGCGGTTCTTGCGCCAGCCCGCGACGAGGTCGAGGTCCTCGGTCAGCAGTCGATAGACCATGCGCGGTATGTCGAACGGATCGTTCTGCAGGTCGCCGTCGAGCGTCGCTATGACATCGCCGCGGGCAGCGTCGAGGCCGGCCTGCATGGCCGCCGTCTGCTTGAAGTTGCGCACCAGCTCCACAGCGTGCACATGCGCACCGTATTCGGCCGCCAGGCGGCGAATTTCGTTCGGCGTGGCGTCGGTGCTGCCGTCGTCCACCAGCACCACTTCCCAGGGCTGGCTGTAGTTCTCCATCGCCTGGTGGATACGCACGATCAGCGGCTCGACGTTGTCGGCCTCGTTATACATCGGGATGACGATGGAAAGCTGGTGCTCGGGCATGACGGCACCGGCAGGCAGCCCCGACTGAGGAATGGGAAGCATGTCCATGGCGGTCATTTCCTTGCGGGTCCCGTAGCCGGCGTCTCCGGCAGCGTCGATTTCGACGGAAACAGCCAGGCGATCGCACCGGTGGCAACGGCCGAGCAGAGGATGAACAGATGCAGCGCCAGCGCCGCCTGCAGCCCGTCCTTCATGGCGATGCCGGAATAAAGCAGCGCTGCGGCGGCCCCAGCCTCGTAAGTGCCGAAGCCGGCGACACCCTGCACCGGCAGGATGGCGGCGGCCTCGGCGCCGACGGCGCCGGGAAAGGCAGTCTGGAAGGAGGTGCCGAGCAGCATGGCGAGCAGCCATCCCTGCACGGCAAGCTTCAGCGTCCAGTTGGCGACCGTCCACCACCAGCCGTAGCGGGAGCGCCCCGTGGCCTCGGTGAAGATATCGCGCAGCTTGCCGAGCTTCGACACGATGCTGCCGCGCCCGGCCCAGTCATGCGGCGCGCGCGCCCAGCGCGGCAGATACCAGGCGGAGGCAATCAGCGCTGCTATTCCCGCGGCCCTGAGCGCCGGGTGAAGACCGGGCCACACCAGGCACGCGAGCACGCCGACGACGAAGGCGTCCTGCAGCCTGAACCACAGGAGCGAAGCGCCGGCGCGCACGATCGAGATGCCGAACACCTGCCGCAACAGCAGCGGGAAGGCGGTCTCGCCGCCGCGGAACGGCACCACGTTGATCATGGCGTTGTGAATGAGGATGACGCGCAGGCAGGCGCCGAAGCGGCCGTTCACCTCGTCGCGGAACTCGTCGCAGACCCGCAGCGCGCGCAGCACATAAGTGACGAACAGCGCCAGCGTCACCGCAGCGAAGGCGCCGGGCGTGATGCTGGCGAAGGCGTCGCCCACCATCTTCCAGCGCGAGTCTGCCGCAAGCCAGGCCAGCAGCGCCAGGGTGACGATTATCGAGAATGCTTTTTTCAACCAGTTCTCCGAATGGCGCCGACCGCCGCACTCCGGGTAATTGCTTCGATTTCGAAATCGGGCGCACGGCCGGGGACGGCTCCAGGCCGCCGGCTCCCTTGCCGGCTTCCAATGGCCTGGCGAGGCGCCAAGATTCCGAGCCCTTCCGTGGTCGCCGGCCCGTTCAACGTTTCTGCTCCATCATAAGCGGCCGATCCTATAAACCAGCGGCTTGCCCATCCACAAGCTTTGGCGCGGCCGCAATCACCGTTCGCGGGCGATCCTGGCTCGCTGCGACGGGAAGGTTGACACCATTCCTCGAGCGGCAGTTAATATCACGTGGGGGCGGTAGCTGCGCATTGGGATCGAATACCCAATCTGGGTAGTGACGCCAGATCGAAAGGCGTCGTCGAAATGTTATCGCTCATCATTCCTGCAGTTCGAAAAATATTGCCGTCCAGACCAGCGCGGAGCGTGAGGTGCCGTCGTTCTGCGCGGCGCGCGGACCTGATGCTTCTGCTCTTCTGCGGTGGAGTGGCGCTGTCCGGCGTTGCTCAGGCAGCCGGCGCTGGGTCTCCGGCAGCGGCACAAGCAGGCACCACGCCGACGGCATTTGAGTTGCAGTTGTTCTATGCCGACCGCACCTGGAACTGGGAGGACGGAGCCGCCTATTTCGCCCAGGACAGGCGCATGCGTGCCTGGACGTCCAAGCCTGGTTCAACGTCCTTCGCCGAAGGTACATGGCATCTCAGCAATGATGGCAAGATGTGCATGGAGCTCGTCTGGCGGTCCACGGCCTATACGGCACAGCCCATCCGCACCTGTTTCAGCCATCGCGTCCTGAACGGGACCGTCCAGCAACGGAGGGATCCGGATGGCCGGTGGTACAGCTTCAGGCACGCTTCGGACAATTCGGCCGACGAGCTCAAGAAAATTCAGGCGGGCGATACCAGGAGCGTCGATTTCGAAAAGGCCCGCAAGCTGGTCGATCCCAAGAGTTAGTCGCTGCTGAAGCACGTCCAGAAAGATGCCTAGAGCGGCTGGCCGTTTCACGGAAACGCCGAACCGCTCTATCTCTTTGCTCACGCAATTCCGGACGGAAGCCGCTGCGCACGTCCTGGAATTGCTCTAGCAGTTTCCGCTCGGAATTGTCCCAGCGGATCAAATCTAAGAGGCTCGCTGAGACAAGCCCTCAACCCAGCTCAGCGAGCCCACGCCCCGACACAGTACTCACAGGGACGACTGCCAGCCGTGCAGGCTGGCGTTTTTCCGCGGCGTTCATGCGCGCGGCGCGCGCTTCGCGCGCGAGACGTCGGTGGACGCTTTGAAAACCTTCGGCTTCAGGGCCGGTCGGAGCCCGAAGAAGGGCGCTGCCGTCCTGACGATGGTGTCGAGATCGGAAAGTTCCGCCACAAAGCCCAACTGCTCTTGTGCAAGGCTGGGATCGGCGAACAGCCCGGCCGGGTCGCCGGGCCGGCGCGGTTTATAGGCGACCGGGACCGTCCGGCCGGTGACGCGGCCGACGGCCTCGAGGATCTCCTTTATCGAGATGCCTCGGCCGGTGCCGAGATTGACGGACAGGCTGTCGCCGCCGGCCTCGAGATGCATCAATGCCATGAGATGCGCGCGGGCGAGGTCGCTGACGTGGATGTAGTCGCGCACGCATGTGCCGTCCGCCGTCTCGTAATCGGCGCCGAAGACCTCGATCGCCTCGATCATGCCGGACGCCGCCATCAGCACCCTCGGAATGAGGTGGGTTTCGGGTGTATGCCACTCGCCAAGCTCGCCTTCGGGATCGGCGCCGCAGGCGTTGAAGTAGCGAAGGATCGCGTATCTCGTTCCATAGGCAGCGGCATAGTCCCTGATGATTTCTTCGCCCATCAGCTTGCTGCGGCCATAGGGGCTGATCGGCTTCTGCGGCGAGGCCTCGCTCACCGGCAATGCTTCCGGCACGCCATAGGTCGCGCAGCTCGAGGAAAAGATCACCTTGTCGATGCCGCTTGCCCGCGCGGCGTCCAGTACGGCGATGGTGCCGCCGACATTGGTCGCATAATAATCCGCCGGCGCGCTGACCGACTCGCCGACATAGGCAAGGGCGGCGAAATGGATGATCGCCTGTGGTCTGTGAGTCTCGATCGCCCGCCGCAACGCTTCGGGGTCGCGGATGTCGCCGACGACCAGCGGCCCCCAGGCGACGGCTTTCTCGTTGCCGCGGCTCAAATTGTCGTAGACCACCGGCAAGTAGCCCGCCGCCGACAGCAGCTTGCAGGCATGGCTGCCGATGAAGCCGGCGCCACCCGTCACCAGAACGGGGCGGCGGGTCATCATGCCGTTGCCTCCCTGGCGGTTGATGCCTGGACCCTGCGCGGGGCGATGAACCGGCGTCCGCCCAGGACGGCGTCGAAATAGGCAGTGGTGTGAGCGAGGCCTTCGCTCAGCGCAACCTTCGGCTCCCAGCCGAGATGCTGCCTGGCAAACGAGATATCGGGCTTGCGCTGCCTGGGGTCGTCGACCGGCAGCGGCCGGTGCACGATGCGCGAGCGTGAATTCGTATAGTCGATGACCAGCTCGGCCAATTCCATGACGGTGAACTCGACGGGGTTGCCGAGATTGACCGGGTGCTGGGGCGCCACGCCGGCGTTCATCAGGCGCACGAAGCCTTCGATCAGGTCGTCGACGAAGCAGAAGGAGCGCGTCTGCGCGCCGCTGCCGTAGACGGTGATGTCGTCGCCGCGCAGCGCCTGGACGATGAAGTTCGACACCACGCGGCCGTCGTCGGGCCGCATGCGCGGACCGTAGGTGTTGAAGATGCGCGCGACGCGGACATCGATCCCGTATGTCCGCGAGTAATCGAAGAACAGCGTCTCGGCCGAGCGCTTGCCCTCGTCGTAGCAGGAGCGCGGACCGTGCGTGTTGACATTGCCGAAGTAACCTTCGGGCTGCGGATGCACCAGCGGATCGCCATAGACCTCCGAAGTAGAGGCCTGGAAGATCTTGGCGTTGTGTCGCCGCGCGAGCTCTAGAAGGTTGATCGAGCCGAGCACGCTGGTCTTGAAGGTGTGGATCGGATCGGCCTGATAATGCGGCGGAGAAGCCGGGCAGGCGAGATTGTAGATCTCGTCGACAGCAAGGTCCGTCGGCAGTTCCTCGACGATGTCGTGCCTGATGCAGGCGAAAGTCGCGTCACGCGCTATCGCTGACAGGTTGTAGCGCTTGCCCGTGTGGAAATTGTCCAGCGCGATGACTTCATATCCATCGGCAAGCAGCCTTTGGCACAGATGAGAACCCAGAAATCCTGCTCCGCCGGCGACCAGCGCGCGTCCTTGATCGGCACGCCTCCGTCCCGGCTTGGTGTCCAGCTTCAGAACTTTGATGACCCTACCCATGGCGACCTCATACTCGCACACACCCACGCATCGTCGTTCCGGGCCGGGGCGACAGCGTTGCCCGACCAGGTGAAATCATGGCGATCCCCTCCGCATGCGCGAAGTCGCCAAAAACACGATGTGTTTTGTCTGAGTAAGCGGGGTCGTTGCCGTACGGCTTATGTGCTGCCGCTCAGCGTCCCTTTGCCCCTAAGTCGCGATCCACGAACATGGTTGCCACCACCGCGGACTGCTCGCCCAAATTGCACACCCAACGTATAGAAAGATATACCTGTGCGCGGCATAGTCAACTAATTTAGGGATTCATTAACTTCAGTCTTTTGCGGTTGGTTAACTGTAAGCGTAGGCAGGCGCGCCTTTGAGTCATAGAAGGGGTCGGTTCCGGCCGGTTTTCCCGCGGTAAAACACCGCGTGCCAGGGCCTACGCAAAGCTTGTCGAGCGTTAGAGGCGGAAGGCTTCAAGGTGAAGGACAAGGAATGCGTCTGGCGCCGTCTCTCGGGCTCTGGCATTTCTTGCGGCCGGTCTTTCGGGCTAGAAAATTGCGCAAGTATATCTTAGTTCGCCAACAGGTAGATCTGGCGAGCCTGTAGGCCCTATCTGCGAAACGCGCTTTCCGAATTGATCGGGGCTAGGCGGCCGTGGTGACGACGGCTCCGCACCCGTGCTGTCCGGCACGCCGAGATGGCCTCCCGGCATCGCCACCACTCTGAGGTGCATCAAAAAGGGGAGCACAAGGAGTAGCCCAGGTTGGACAACTGGACGCCGTGCATTCCTATTTCTACTCCTCATTGCCCTCCTTATTCTCCGCCCATCTCCCTCTTAAACTGGGCGAAGTCGACCTGCATGCCGTTGAAGATGGTGCTCCAGTGGCGGGTCAAGGCGGCCTCCTGGATCTCCTCGTCGGTGGCGCCGGCGCGTTTGGCGTTCTCGGTGTCCGACCAGACACAATAATTGCAGGGGATTTGCGCCGCGACCGCCAGCGAGATCAGCGACTTCACCTTCGGCGGCAGCGCCGTATTGTCGCTGAGCTCGATGGCCTTGACCTCTGCCCACGCGCCGGGCAGAGCGGCTTTCGGGAACTGCTTCATGAAGCCGGGCACGCCGCCCATGGTCGACTGGATGTCCTTGATGGCGTCGTCATAGTCGTCGGCGCCGGCAGGCATGGTCAAGGCCGCGGTGAACGCGATAGCGGCGAGCAGCGAGGCTGAACGAAGGCAGGAGTGCGCGCTTGAGATGATGCGAATGACAGGCATGGTGTTCTCCTCTGGTTTTTGTGAGCCTTACGGTGTAAGGTTATTTGGAACATGAACCTTACAGTGTAAGTTGTCAAGCGGCGCCATGGACTCACCGAGCAAGAGAATCCGAACCCGCGGAAAACTGTCCCGCGAAATGATCGAGGACGCGGCCTTTGAGGTAATCGAGCGGGAAGGGCTCTCCGGCTTCTCGATGCGCAAGCTCGCCGCCAGGCTCGGCTGCGAGGCGATGAGCATCTACCATCACTTTCCCTCGCAGGCGCATCTCTACGAGGCGCTGGTCGATCGCCAGATGAGCGGGCTCGTGATCCCCGATGAGGGCCTTCCTTGGCGTGAGCGGGCGCGCATCGGCATGCAGGAGTTCCGGCGTGTGGCGACGGAGCATCCGGCCTTCGCGCCGTTCATCGTCGTCTATCGCATGAACTCGCCGCCCTGCCTCGCCAAGTTGAACGCCATCATCGGCCTGTTCGAGGATGGCGGCTTCGGACCTGAGCTCAGCGCCCGTCTGTTCCGCGCCGCCGGTTATTATCTGATGGGGGCGATCCTCGACGAGACCGCCGGCTACGCCAAGGGGCCGTCGGCGGTCACCACGGTCAGCGACGAAGAATTGCAGCGCGACTATCCCAGTGTCGTGGCGGCCGCGGCTTATTTTGGCACAAGCGGTTTCGACAAGACTTTCGAGCTTGGCCTGGAGATGTTTCTGGACGAGATGGAGCGGATTCGCGACGCTGCCCGGGACGAGGCCGCCAAAAGTGGCGATCGCGCCCGCAAGAAACTCTAACCAGGGCTTTCAATGCGCTTCCTCTCGGTTCTTGTGCTCATCGCCGGCGCTGCCATAGGGGTCTTCTATCCCTGGGCGATGAGCAATTTCTCCGGCCATGCGATCGGCACCTGGCGCGTCTACGAGGGCGGCCGCTTCCGGCCGGCGACCGTACGGCTCGCTGCGCGCGACGCGCCTGTCCGCGTGCTGGTCGACCTCACCGCGCGTGCCGAGCGCGTCGCCTCGCAGCAGCACACGGTGCTGACGCTGACCGCGGCAAGCGGCGGCCGCACGGCGCTCGCCTCGACGCTCTCCTTCAACCACGCCGACAATCCACGCCAGGTGAGCCCGCAACTGCCCGACAAGATCTTTCGCGACGAGGCCGGCGTGATAGAGACGGTCACGCCGGGCGCTTACGTCTTCACTGTCGGTCCGGGCGATGCGGACGGCATCGACATGCGCGCCGTCGACCTGATCTTGCGTGCCGGCACCGGCTCGGTCGACGAACGCGCGCAGCCGGCCGGTTACACGCTGATGGGCGTCGGCTTGGCTGGGCTGGTGCTTTCGCTGGTCTTTGGGCGTGGCAACAAGCCGCCGCAGAATCCCAACTCGCAGCCCCCGCCGCCGCGCTGGGGCCGCGGCGGTTCGCAAAGGTGAAGGCGGCATGAATTATCGCCACGCCTACCACGCCGGCAATTTCGCCGATGTCGTCAAGCACGCGGTGCTCAGCCGGCTGGTCGAGTATCTGAAGCAGAAGGACAAGGCCTTTCGCGTTATCGACACTCACGCCGGCATCGGCCGCTACGATCTCGCGTCGGTGGAGGCCGGCAAGACGGGTGAATGGCAGGGCGGCATCGGCCGGCTGTCCGAGGCCGCGCTCGAGCCTCGGACGGCCGCGCTGCTTCAGCCCTATCTGGAAGCGGTGCGCTTGGAAAATCCCGACTGCGGTCTCCGCCGCTATCCCGGCTCACCGCTGATCGTGCGCCATCTCCTGCGCAAGCAGGATCGGCTTACGGCGATCGAGTTGCATTCCGAGGACGCTGCGCGGCTCAAAGCCGTCTTCGCCGGCGACATCCAGACCAGGGTGATCGAGCTCGACGGCTGGTTGGCGCTCGGCGCGCATCTGCCGCCGAAGGAAAAGCGCGGGCTCGTGCTTGTCGATCCGCCCTTCGAGGAGGAGGGCGAGTTCCAGCGTCTCGTCGAGAACCTGCGCCGAGCGCACCGGCGCTGGCCGGGCGGCATCTACGCGCTCTGGTATCCGATCAAGGATCGCAAGGCGGTCGCCGCCTTCCGCGCCGCGCTGAAGGAGACAGGCATTCCAAAACTGCTCGACATCGGCTTCGAGATCCGGCCTGCCTCGAGCGAACCGAGCCTCGACGGCAGTGGCCTTGTGGTGGTGAACCCGCCCTTCACGCTGGAGGTCGAATTGCGGCTGATGCTGCCGGCCTTGCATGGAGCGCTTGCCGTCGAACAGCCGTCGCGCTGGACGATCGAATGGCTGGCCGGTGAGTGAGATCGGGGACCAGCCGAAGATTAGTTACGCCAGCGCCGAGGGTGTCACGCCGGTCAGCCGCCGGGTTTCGCGGATCAGATGCGCCTGGTCGGCATAGCCGGCCTCGATGGCGAGCAGCGCGGTCGAGGCATCGCTATGCCGTCGCTGCAGGCGCCGGAAGCGGTGGAAGCGCAGGATGCGGTCGAGCGTCTTCGGACCATAGCCGAAAGCCTCCTCGAAACGCCGGCGCAGCGTCCGCTCGCTCATGTTGAGGCGGTTGAGCAGATAGGGAACCAGCGGCGTCTCCGGCGACAGGCCTTCATCAATGAGGTCGAAGGCCCTGCCCATCAGCGCATCGAGCGCATCGCACCCCTCTGTATGCGCGCCGATTTTATTCTCCAGCTGCCGCACCATGCCGGCGAGGTCGGGCGCGGCCTTGACGCGATCCGACAGTTCGCGGGCACGCGTACCCCATAAGTCCTGGAGGCTCAGCCGCCCGCCGACGATTTCGCCGGCCGGCACGCCGAGCCACCCGGCGGCCGCGCCCGGCCGGAAGCGGAAGCCGATGATCACCGACCCGGGGGGAAGGCGCTCGATCTGCGGCTCCTTGTCCGGTCCGGCCACGCGGAAGCGACCTTCGATCCATTGCAGATCGATGGTCGCGTCTGGCGTGATGACGATTGGCGGGACGTCCTGCTTCGCCATGCGATGCACCCAGACGGCGGAGAAGGCGCCGGCCAGGCCTCGCGGGGCGGGCCGTTCCCGAAAGAAGCCGGTGGTCTGCGCCAGGACCGCTTCCATATCTTCTCCGATCTGCTTCGGCGTCCTCTGGCGGATCCGCTTCGGCCATTTTGGCCGAAATCTTCAATGCGGGTCGCTTCCGCCGTGGCAAAACGGATGCAGCCTCTTGGCGCGTCCAGCGCCTTCACTGCGCCGCATCCGGTCGCGGATGTGGTGACGAATATAGAAGGGAGTGACAGAAATGAAAGCTCGCATCACCGTCTTCACCCTTGGCGTCGACGATCTGGAGGCGTCGCTCAAATTCTACCGCGACGGCCTGGGCCTGCCGACCGAGGGCATCATCGGCCGCGAGTTCGAGCACGGCGCCGTCGCCTTCTTCGAGCTTGCCGGCGGCTTGAAATTCGCGATCTTCGAGCGCGCGAGCATCGCCCTCGACGCCACCGTGCCGCAGAGCGGCCGCAGTCCGACCGAGTTCACCATCGGCCACAACGTGTCGAGCGAGGCCGAGGTCGACGCTGCGATGGCCGAGGCCGTCAAGGCCGGCGCCCGCGTCGCCAAGCCGGCGCAAAAGACCTTCTGGGGCGGCTATGCCGGCTATTTCCAGGATCCCGACGATCATCTCTGGGAAGTCGTCTACAACCCCGCTTTCATCCCGAAGGATTGACCCGGAAGCCTGGCAGGAGGTCGACATGTCGATCGATACCGTTCAGGCGATAGGCGCGCTTCTCATCGGCGGCGTGTTCGTCTTCGCCGGCATCGAGCACTTCCTGAAATTCAAGGCGATGTGCGACTATCTGGCGAGCCGGAAGTTTCCGGCTCCCGCTGTCATGCTGGCAGCCGGCTCAGCGCTCGAAGTCGTCGCCGGCCTGATGCTCGCGCTCGGCCTTGCCGTGCCTTTCGCCGCCGGTGCGCTTGTCCTGTTCACGCTGGCGACGAACGTCGCGCTGCTGCGCTTCTGGGAGTCCGAAGAGCCGGAGCGGCAGGTGCTGCGCAACGGCTTCCTGATCAACCTGGCCGTCGTCGGCGGACTGCTGGTGGCGGGAACCGTCTGACAGCCGGACCGCATCTGGAACGATGATTTGGGAAACCATTGTCTTCACAACCGCTTGACCGCCGTCAAGCGAATCCGCACAGTGCGTGCAACCGACCTTGAGAGGCTGTCATGACTCGCTTCGCCCATTCCGCCCTTGCCGCGCTGATTTCGCTTCTGACGCCGCTTGGCACGTCGCTTGGTTTCACCCAGGCAGCGCAGGCCGCCGACCTTGCCGTTTTAACCGAGGATGACGGCAGCGTCTGCGCCGAGGCCTGGGTGCTGAGCAAGATCACCGATCGCTTCAGCTATCAGGTTCATCATGTGCCGCACCTGCCGGATGTCGCGATCACCGATTTCCATAACATCCGCCTGCATCGCTATCTGCCGTCGAGCGAGAGATGGCCGATCGGCCGGCACTATTGCCGCGCCACCGTCAGCTTGTCGGACGGCCGCGACCGCTCGATCTTCTACCTGATCGAGGAAGGCCAAGGCTTCGCCTCGATCGGCGACAATGTCGAGTTCTGCGTCTCCGGCTTCGACCGCTGGATGGTTTATAACGGCCGCTGCCGCGTGCTTCGGTAAGAAGCCGCAGATCCATTCCCCCGGTCTGCGCCCTTCAGGTCGCAGGCCACTCCGTTCGGCCCGTCGACGGCATCAGTCCCATCGCGAATAATTCTGAGCTTGCCGGCCATTGCCGGAAGGCAAAATCGGCTAATCGGCTGCCGATTGACAACTGTCGAACTGTCGCCTAAAAAGAGACAGACCTGTCTCATCACGCGGCAGCATAATGCCCGCATCGCCCTCCGCCAAACGCCAGCATGTCGTCGACACCGCGTATTCGCTGTTCAAGCGCGACGGCTTCCACGCCACCGGCATCGACCGCATTATCGCCGAGGCCGACATCGCCAAGATGACGATGTACCGCCACTTCCCGGCGAAGGACGAGCTAATCGTCGCAGTGCTCGAGCACCGCGCGGCGCGTTTCGAACGCCAGCTCGACCGGCTGGCCGCGACGGCGGACACGGCGGAAGCGAAGATCTTAACGATACTGGACTGGCACGAACGCTGGTTTCGCGATCCGGACTTCCACGGCTGCCTGTTCGCGCACGCGCTCGCCGAGTTCGGCGATCCCTATCATCCGGTGTTCAAGGCAGCCAGCCGCCAGAAGAAGGGTTTGCGGGCGCGCCTGCGCGCCATCCTGGAAGAAGAGATGCCGCCGGAGCGTGCCGAGGGCGTCGCCACGGCGCTGCTGATGCTGATCGAGGGCGCGACGCTGCTGGCCCAGATGGGGGAGGCTGATGCCGCCATCGCCAATGCGCGCAAGGCGGCTTCCGCCATCCTCGCCGGCGCGCGGGTCCCCCAATGAGCGCGACGGTCGTTGGGCTCGCGCTGTCCGCGGCCATTTTGCATGCCAGCTGGAACGCCTTCCTACGGACCGGGGCCGACAGGCTGTGGACGGTCACAGTCATGAGCTTCTCGAGCACTGCCGCTGCTATTGTCCTGGCGCTCTTCCATCCGTTGCCGGCTGCGGCTGCCTGGCCCTATGTCGTGCTGTCGGCCGTCCTTCAGGTCGGCTACAGCGTGTTCCTGGTTGCCGCCTACCGCTTTGGCGAGCTCGGGCAGGTTTATCCGATCGTGCGCGGCAGCGTGCCGCTGCTGGTGGCGCTCGGCGGCTTCCTGCTGGCCGGCCAGCGGCTCGCCGCGCCGGAACTCATCGGCATCGCGCTGGTCGCCTGCGGCATTATGGGTCTGTCAGTCGGGCGGGGCAGGGCCTCAGTGACATCGATCCTCTACGCGTTGGCCACCGGCGTCATCATCGCGGCCTATGCGACGGTCGACGCAATCGGCGTGCGCGTCGCCGGCGACAGCGCCGCCTACACCGCCTGGGTGCTGCTGATCTACGGTGCCCTGCTGCCGGCGGCTTTCGTCGGCCTGCGCGGCAGGCTCATTGTCGACCTGCGTGCGCCGGAAACACGCAAGGCCTTGAGCGGCGGCCTATTCGCGCTGCTGGCCTATGGCGCGGTGGTCGCCGCCTTCGCGCTGGGGCCGGCCGGGCCGATCACCGCCATCCGTGAGACCAGTGTCGTCTTCGCGGCCTTCATCGGCCGCTTTTTCCTCGGCGAGCAGTTGACGCCGCGCCGTATCGGAGCCTGTGCCGTCGTCGCACTGGGCGCGATCTGCCTCGGCTATCGACCCTGACGGCGTCGGTCTCGCGATCGTCACGCTCGCGCGCCCTGGCCTGACAGATAGGCGCAGATCAGCTCGCCGAGCTGCTTCTGCAGCTCCGGCGCATCGAGCATGTTGCGGCGCGCCGCATTGTGGATCACGCCCTCGACGGCTGAGGAGAGCACGCGCGCCACGGTCTCGGTATTCTTCAGGCGCCGGCGGTATTGCGCGACGGCCGCCGCATAGTGCTCGAGATAGCGGGCCTGGAACGAGGCATGCGCGGCGCGCGAGCCGCGGTCGCCCGGCGTCTCGTCGAGCAGCACCTGATGCAGCGTCGGGTGAATGCTGTGCGCGGCGATCATGCCGCGCACCAGTTCGCGCGCGAATTGCCTGAGCGGCTTCTCCTCGGCCGCGGCTTCGCGAATGACGGACAGCACATGGTCGAAGTGGCGGCGTCGGATGGCGTCGACCAGCGCAAGTTTGTCGGGGAAATATTGATAGAGCGACCCGATGCTCACGCCCGCAGTCTCGGCCACCTTGTTGGTGCTGAAGCCCGCCCAGCCGATCTCGCTTAGAACGCGGGCACCTGCTTCGATTATCGCCTCGACGGTGGCGACCGAGCGCGCCTGGCGCGGCTCCTTGCGCATGCGCGGGGCTGGCTTTGCAATGCGAGTAGACATCCCCAACCTGCCTCCCGAGAATATAAGCAAGATACTCACATTTTATGGAGCAATTCCAGGAAAAGTGCGAAGCGGTTTTCCGTCCGGAATTGCGACCAAGGAAGAACAGCAATTCCAGGAAAAGTGCGAAGCGGTTTTCCGTCCGGAATTGCGACCAACGAAGAACAGCAATTCCAGGACTGTGCGCAACGGTTTTCTCCCCCCGGAACTTGCGAGGAGGATGGAACGGCGGAGTCCTCACGCCGTCTGCAGTGGAGCCTGAGCGGATCAAGCTCTCCAGCGGCAGTTTTTTGAATATGAGCGGTAAGCTCGCTTTTTGCCACGCAAGCTTTGCCCCTTCGCCGGTTCGGTTCTGCTCCGCCTTGACTTGTAAATCTTTCCGCTGGACAAGATGAGGTGCTTTGTATGGTGTGCGTTGTCCATTATGAGCAATACGCTCACATTCTACGCTCTGCGCGGCATCAAGATGTCTGGATGATCCGGCGATAGAGAGCATCGGGAATTCTCGACGGCGCATTTTCACTTCGAAGGGCAAAGATTCTCTGTCGTTTTTTTCGCCGATGCCCTTGTCAACGCGTCTTGCGTAACCAAAATTCAATAACTGAAATTCATTGTGTTGCTTCGCTGGCTAGATAGCCGCGAGTCAGATATGCATGAGCACGCCGGGTCACTCACGACCTTGGGCAAAACGCAAGGGGCATCGCATGGCAAAGACGACAACCAAGGCGCCGGCGGCGAAAGCGCCGGCAAAGAAAGCGGCACCGAAGGCTGCCGCGAAACCTGCAGCAGCGAAGAAGGCAGCGGCACCGAAGGCAGCCGCCAAGGCTCCGGCCAAGGCAGCGGCAAAGCCTGCGGCGAAGGCTGCGGCTAAGCCGGCCGCGAAGGCGGCAGCCAAGCCCGCCGCGAAGGCGGCAGCCAAGCCCGCCGCGAAGGCGGCAGCGAAGCCCGCCGCCAAGAAGCCGGCAGCGAAGGCAGCGGCCAAGCCCGCCGCCAAGGCGCCGATGAAAGCAGCAGCCGCCAAGTCGACGGCAGCCGTGAAGAAGGCAGCGCCTGCCAAGAAGGCGCCGGCCAAGAAGTAATCGCGTAACTTCGCTCGCGAGCCTGAACAGGCGAGGGTGGGTGCCGTCGAGGCGCCCCTCTCGCCAGTTCGGCATGACAGCGGGCGAAGTGGATGGCAAAGGCCTGTCCTGAAAGCTCCTGGAAATTTGCCGCCCGGCAAACTTCCGGGAGCTTTTTTGTTGCGCGACCGGCTCGCATCGTCACGATCCGTTCTGGTCCGGGCGATGTCGGCTGCTGCCGCACGTCGATCAGGTAGAAAGGGTTGATCATGGCTTTGTGGCTTGGAATTCGACGGGCAGGCGAGGGCGATGCCGAAGCGGTAAGCCGGGTCATTGTTGCCGCTCTGCGGAAAAACAACGCCAGGGAGTACGGGCCGCAAATCATCGCCCGCGTTGAGCAGAGCTTCAGCCCCTCGGCCGTGCTGCAACTTTTCAAGAAGCGCCAAGTCTTTGTCGCCATTTGCGGCGACAAAATTGTCGGTACCGCGGGGCTGGACGGAACAACGGTTCGATCTGTGTTCGTCGATCCTGAATTTCAGGGACGCGGCGTCGGCAGCCGGCTGATGCTGGAGATCGAGGAGGCAGCGCGGGCAAACGGCGCGACGGTGCTGACGGTGCCGTCCTCGGTCACCGCGGCGCGATTTTATCTCAGACTTGGCTTCTGCGCGCTCCGGGACAGCTTCCACGACGACGAACGAACCATCATCATGGAGCGGTCCCTGAAGTAGCGGCGGCACGCGCCGCTCGAACAAGGTGCGGCCAACTGGCGGTAGGTTTTGGCGGCGCTGGCCGTTGCTCTGGCAATAGCATTCGGTCAACAGTGCGCGCGGACAATCAGGAACCCGATCCATGCCGAAGCTGCTCTACGCCTCCACCTCTCCCTATAGTTCGAAGGTCCGCATGGCCGCCGCTTATGCCGGCATCGCCATCGACCTCGTGCCGGTCAAGACGGAGGACAAGCCGGCGGAGCTGATCTCGGCCAATCCGCTGGGCAAGATCCCGGTGCTGGTGCTGGAGGACGGCCGCACGATCCACGACAGCCGGGCGATCACCCAGCATCTCAACCGGCTGTCGAAGAACGTGCTGTTCCCGCGCAACCCCGACAAGCGGCTCGAGGCCGAGGTGCTGGAGGCGCTGGCCGACGGCATCTGCGACTGCGCGCTGTCGATGGTCTATGAGCGGCGCACGCGCCCCGACGCCATGGTCTATCAGCCCTGGCTCGACCGTCAGTGGGCGAAGATCACCGCCGCGCTCGACCTGCTCAACGCCAACCCGCCGAAATTGCCCAAGAAGGTCACCGCCGGCCAGCTGGCGCTGCGTGCCACTCTCGGCTATCTCGCGCTGCGTTTCGGCGGCCAGTGGGAAAAGGGCCGCGGCCGGCTTACACGTTGGGCCGCGCGCTTCGACGAGAAGTTTCCGGAATTGAAGGGCTGCGTGCCGGGGTGAGGACTGGTAATCTCCCTTACGAGCGGGGAGATTGGCGGTTCGCGCGCCCATCTTGAACCTCGACCCACTTCCATGATTGCCTGATGCCGCGCAAACTGCGGAGGGCTGAGCATGGCGAAGGCAGTCACCAAGAGCAGCACCACTCCCGACCCCATGGTCCAGCGCCTGCGCGCGGCCCTTGGCCGGCGCGCTTTCACGGAACAGAAAATGTTCGGCGGCACCTGCTTCATGATCAATGGCAATATGCTGATCGGCACATCGAAGCGCGGTTTGCTTGTGCGTGTCGGCAAGGAACGGCACGCGGCCGCAGCCGCACGGCCCCATGCGCGGCCGATGGAAATGGGCGGGCGTTCCATGAAAGGCTATGTCCATGTCGCGCCGGAAGGCACTGCAACCGAGGCAGATCTCGCCGAGTGGATCGATCGTGCGCTGGCTTTCGTCGAGACACTGCCGCCGAAGGTCAAACCCGCCAAGGTCGCAAAGCGGCCAGCCTGAACAGATCGCGCCGCCTATCCTTCACATCGGCGGTGTCGGCGGGGTCGGCCCGGGCACGCAGTCGGCGGAGGAAGCGATGGCATCTCTGGCGGGACGTTGCATGTGCGGCGCGGTCACCTGGATCTATTCCGGGGAGCTCACGCGAAATCTTGTCTGTCACTGCGCCGATTGCCAGCGCGCCACGTCCGCTCCCTTCACTGCTTTCCTCGGCATGAGGCCGGAGCAGCTGAACTGGGCCGGCGTCATCAGGCACTATGAAAGCAGCCCGAACACCTTTCGCGGGTTCTGCCCGTCCTGCGGCACCAGGCTCTACTTCCGCTCCGACAGATGGCCCGACGAGATCCACGTTCACGCCGCGACCATGACCGACCCGGCCGACTACCGTCCGGACGCCCAGGTCTTCACGCGCTCGCGCGCGAATTGGCTCGACCAGCTGCAGTCGATTTCAGCCCATGAGGCTTTCCAGCAGGCGCCATCCACCGGGTTGCGTTGAAGGCGTGGCCAAACGTGTCGGCCTGGGGCAACGCCAACCACAAAAAAAGCCGGGCGCGCGGCCCGGCTTTTTCCGTGTCGTGGCTTGGACGACTTAGAACTTCATACCGACGCCGAAGAGGACGCGGTTGTCCTTCGACTTGACGTTGCCGACATTGTCGAAATTCTTGTCGCCGTAGTCGGTGTAGCGGTACTCGACACGACCGAACACGTTGTCGGTGATCTTGATGTCGGTGCCGACACCGGCCGTCCAGCCCAGCATCGCCTTGCTGTCGCTGCTGACGCCGTCGTCGATCTTCTGGTTCTTGGCGGCGAGACCGCCGGTGCCATAGAGCAGGATTTCCGGGGTCACGGCATAGCCGAGGCGAGCGCGCAGCGAGCCTTCGAGGCCGCCCTTCGCATCGATGCCCGCGCTGTCGCCCTTGACGCCATTGTAGCCGAGATCGGCTTCAGCGCCGTAGACGAAGTTGTCCTGCTGCCACTGGTAGCCGCCGAAGACGCCGCCGATGAAGCCCTTGGTCTTCACATTGACGCCGATGTCGCGGGCGTCGGCATGGCCGCTGAAGCCGTAGCCGAGGCTGATACCGGCATAGGGGCCGGCCCAGGAAGCGACGGGGAGTTCGGCGACCGGGGCCGGTGCCGGCGGCTCTTCGGTGACGGCGTCTGCGGCATAAGCGGTACCACCGAGGGCGAAGAGCCCGAGCGCAACCGCCAGCGGCCGCGCAAACTTGAGATTAGCTTGCATTGTTGTTTACTCCTTAAGCCACAAGACACGAGGCTTTTTATGTTCATGAATGCCCCCGGCCCGTCCGGGGGGATAAACGGGCCTGGCGTTCAACGGTTCCAAATGTCGTGCTGAAATACGGCTGAAGCGAACCTGAACTTGGGTCATTCCCTGGCGCGAATGAGGCCAAAAGGTGACGTTGCATCTTCGCAACAGCGAATGTCAGCACGCTAATCATGTTGCGCTGCACACCGCTTGGTTCAAGGGGTTCGGGGACATATATTGCATTGTGAAACTTCCGCAATCCGGGTCGGCAGCGTGCGTACGGGCCGCTTCGCCACATTCCTGCCCCAGGTAGAAATGGCATTTAACGCTTGGCCCGTCATATTGTGCCGGCTTCCCGGAATCGTGAAGCCGATAGAGGATTGACGACATGAAAGAAGCCTTTGGCGTGGTGCTGGTGACGGGTGGAGCGAAAAGGATCGGCAAGGCGATCGTCGAAGACCTTGCCGCGCATGGCTTTGCCGTGGCCATCCATGCCAATCGTTCCGGAGCCGAAGCCGAGGCGCTGGCCAGCCGCATCAGGAACCAGGGCGGCCGTGCCGCCGTGCTCGTTGCCGACCTCACCGATATGAAAGCCGTCGGCGATCTCGTCGGCCGCTCCGAGGCTGCCCTTGGCCCGGTCACGCTGCTCGTCAACAACGCCTCCTTGTTCGTCGACGACCGTATCGAGGATTTCGACTGGCAGGCCTGGGACCGCCACTTCGCCATTCATCTGAAGACGCCGGCGTTGCTGGCGCAGACCTTTGCTCGCGCCTTGCCGGACGGCGCGGAGGGACTGATCGTCAACGTCATCGACCAGCGTGTCTGGCGGCCGACGCCGCGCTATTTCTCTTACGCGCTGTCGAAATCGGCCCTGTGGACGCAGACCCAGATGCTGGCGCAGGCGCTGGGGCCGCGCATTCGCGTCAATGCCATCGGCCCCGGCCCGACACTGAAGAACAAGCGCCAGGACGACGAAGATTTCGGCAGGCAGGTCGAAGGGCTGATTCTGAAGCGCGGCCCACAATTACCGGAATTCGGCGCCACCATCCGCTATCTCTGGGAGGCGCGCTCCGTCACCGGCCAGATGATCGCGCTCGACGGCGGCCAGCATCTTGCATGGCAGACGCCCGATGTGACAGGCATGGTGGAATGAGTCCTGCCCATAAACACAGCCCCCTCGGCGCCGCCGATGATTTGCCGCCCGATCTCGACATCGAGGACGAGGCGTCGGAGGAAATCGTCGAGCCTGAGGCGGTTGCCGCCGGTCCCGAGGTCGCTTTCACCGCGATCGACTGGACGCCGCATGCCGGCGACGCCGACGGCATGGTCGGCGCCGAGGTGATCCAGACTTTGGTCAAGCGGCTGCCCAACCAGCCGGGCGTCTACCGAATGATGAACGCCGCCGGCGACGTGCTCTATGTCGGCAAGGCGCGCAGCCTGAAGAAGCGCGTCACCAACTATGCGCAGGGGCGCTTCCACACCGCCCGCATCGGCGGCATGGTGCGCGAGACGGCGACGATGGAATTCGTCGTCACCCGCACCGAGATCGAGGCGCTGCTGCTCGAGGCCAACCTCATCAAGCGGCTGAGGCCCCGCTTCAACGTGCTGATGCGGGACGACAAGTCGTTCCCTTACATCCTGCTTACCGGCGACCATGTCTCGCCCGGTATCTATAAGCATCGCGGCGCGCGCTCGCGCAGGGGCGACTATTTTGGGCCCTTCGCTTCCGCCGGCGCGGTCGGGCGCACCATCAATTCGCTGCAGCGCGCCTTCCTGCTGCGAAGCTGCACGGATTCCTTCTACGAGAACCGCACGCGGCCCTGCCTGCTCTACCAGATCAAGCGTTGCGCCGGTCCCTGCACCGGCGAGATATCGCATCGGGGCTATGCCGAGCTGGTTGCCGAGGCGAAGGATTTTCTCTCCGGCCGCAGCCAGAAGGTGAAGACCGAGATCTCGGCCGCTATGCAACAAGCCTCCGAAGAGCTCGATTTCGAGCGGGCCGCTATCTACCGGGATCGCCTGGCGGCGCTGTCGCATGTGCAGGCGCATCAGGGCATCAACCCGCAGACTGTGGAAGAGGCGGATGTCTTTGCCATCCACCAGGAAGGCGGCCAGACCTGCATCCAGGTGTTCTTCTTCCGCACCGGCCAGAACTGGGGCAACCGCGCCTATTTTCCCAAGGCCGATCCGGCGCTGGAGCCGGCCGAGGTGCTGGGCTCCTTCCTCGCGCAGTTCTATGACGACAAGCTGCCGGCGCGTACGCTGCTTCTCTCCCAGGCGGTGCAGGAGCAGGAGCTGCTCGCCGAGGCGCTCTCCACCCGTGCCGGGCGCAGGATAGCGATCTCGGTGCCGCAGCGCGGCGAGAAGAAGGATCTCACAGATCACGCGCTGCAGAACGCGCGTGAGGCGCTCGGCCGCAGGCTGGCGGAAACGTCGACGCAGGCGCGGCTATTGCAAGGTTTTGCCGAGACCTTCGGCCTCCCAAGGCCGCCTGTGCGCATCGAGGTCTACGACAACTCGCACATCATGGGCACCAATGCGGTCGGCGCCATGGTCGTCGCCGGGCCGGAAGGTTTTGTGAAGAACCAGTACCGAAAGTTCAACATCCGCTCGACCGAGATCACGCCCGGCGACGATTTCGGCATGATGCGCGAGGTGATGGAGCGCCGCTTCTCGCGGCTCCTCAGGGAGCATGGCGACGTCCAGCCTTCAATCGGAGCGGGCGCGGAGGCCGAGGACGATGCGGCAGAGGATCTTGTCGAGGGAAACGGCAGCTTCCCGGCATGGCCGGACGTCATCCTGATTGACGGCGGCCAGGGCCAGATGACGGCGGTGCGCAAGATCCTCTCCGATCTCGGCATCGAGGACCGGGTCGTCGCCATCGGCATCGCCAAGGGCCAGGACCGCGACGCCGGGCGCGAGCGCTTCTTCGTCAAGGGCAGGGACTCTTTCACGCTGCCGGTGCGCGACCCGGTGCTCTATTTCGTCCAGCGCCTGCGCGACGAGGTGCATCGCTTCGCCATCGGCTCGCACCGCGCCCGCCGCAAGAAGGAGATGGTCAAGAGCCCGCTCGACGAGATCGCCGGCATCGGCCCAGGCCGCAAGCGGGCGCTGCTTCACCATTTCGGCACCGCCAAGGCGGTCAGCCGCGCCGCGGTCGAGGACCTGATCAAGGTCGACGGCATCTCCGAGCACGTGGCGAAGCTGGTCTACAACCATTTTCATGACAGCTGACCATTCTTGCGCCTATTTTGGGTTGACCAATCGAATCTCGCCTGTTGACCCCCCACATTGGCTTCTGATTTGAGTAGGCAGGCGGAGAGAGATCCCGATCAGATATGGCCCAGCGCGCTTTCAACCTGCCGAACATCCTCACCTACGCCCGCATCATCGCGGTGCCGCTGGTGGTGCTGTGCTTTTTTCTCGAGGGCCATCTGAAGTCCTCCGACTTCGCCCGCTGGTCGGCGCTCGCCATCTTCCTGCTCGCCTCCATCACCGACTATTTCGACGGCTATTTCGCGCGCGCCTGGCAGCAGACCTCCAACATCGGCAAGATGCTGGACCCGATCGCCGACAAGCTCCTGGTCGCCACCTGCCTGCTCTTGCTCGCCGCCGACACCGACCGCCATGCCGGCATTGCCGGCTGGTCGCTCTGGGCCGCGATCATCATCCTGTGCCGCGAGATTCTTGTCTCGGGCCTACGGGAATATCTGGCGGCGCTGAAGGTCTCGGTGCCGGTGACGCAGCTCGCCAAATGGAAGACGACCATCCAGATGGTCGCCATCGCCTTCCTGCTCGTCGGGCCGGCCGGCGACAAGATCTTCCCGCTGACCACCCAAATCGGCCTGGTGCTCTTGTGGATCGCGGCACTTGTCACCCTCTACACCGGCTACGACTATTTCCGCGCCGGCCTGAAGCACATCATGGACGAGTGAGATGTCGACCAAGCTTATTTATTTCGCCTGGGTGCGCGAGCGCATCGGCAAGCCGGAAGAGCATGTCGAGCTGCCCGCCGGCGTCGAGACCGTTGCCGACCTGTTGCGCTGGCTGAAGTCGCGCGGCGAGGAATACGAAAACGCGCTGCAATATCCGGACGTCATTCGCGTCGCCATCAACCAGGAACATGTCGGCCACCGCGAGAAAATCGCGGGCGCGCGCGAGATCGCGCTGTTTCCGCCGATGACCGGGGGCTGAGATGGCGAGCACGGTCGTGCCGGCCATCCGCGTCCAGCGCGAGGATTTCGACGTCGCCGCCGAGATTGCCGCGCTGACCGAGGGCCGCGCCGATATCGGCGCCGTGGTCACCTTCTCCGGCCTCTGCCGTGACGAGCAAGGCGCGCTCGCCGCCCTCGAGCTCGAGCACTATCCCGGCATGGCCGAGGCCGAGATCGGCCGCATCGCCACTGAGGCCATCGGGCGTTGGCCGCTGCAGGGGCTCACCGTCGTCCACCGCCATGGAAAAATCACGCCGGGCGAAAACATCGTGCTGGTGGTCGCGGCCTCCGCGCATCGCCAGGCGGCCTTCGAGGCGGCGAATTTCCTGATGGATTACCTGAAGTCGCGCGCGCCCTTCTGGAAGAAGGAGCACCGTGCCGACGGCTCAGAAGGCGGCTGGGTCGATGCCAAGGAAGCCGACGACGAAGCCGCGGATCGTTGGAAGACCGCGGACAAGTAAGCTAGGACGGCATTGGCTTGGCGATCGCCCCATCCGGCGCGCTTCGCGGCACCTTCTCCCCTTGGGGAGAAGAGGGTCGCCCCGAACTGCTCTTCGCAATTTCGGATTGGCAATCCGGCTGAGGGACAAGCCGGCGAAATTTCCTCCCCAAGGCCATCGAACGACCGCAATCCTTCCCGACCTTGCAAATCGGTTTGATTTGCTGGGCGGGAGCAATCATATGCTGGACAGGATTGCGGAATTTTTCATCTTCGGCCTGGTGCCGCTGGTGGTCGGCGTGCTTGCCGTGCCGGAGTTCACCAGTGCCGCCGAAAAGACGATTGCCGGCGAGGTGACCTATCGCGAGCGCATCGCGCTGCCGCCCAATGCCGTGCTTTCGGTCGAGCTCGCCGACATCTCGCTGGCCGACGCGCCGGCGACGCTCCTCGGCCAGCGCAAGATCGTCCTGGCCGGCCAGGTGCCGATCAAATTCGAGATCGGCTTCGATCCCAAGGCAATCCAGCCCGGCAGGGCCTACGCGCTGCAGGCCCGCATAACGGTCGATGACCGGCTGATCTTCGTCACCGACACTCGCCACCAGGTCGATCCGCTGGACGGCAAGCCACAGACCATCGTGCTGAAGAAGGTAACGTCGTAGCCCGGCTTGGTTCGCAAGATACCCGACACGCCGGAAACGCATAGAGACGAGGGACCGCGGCTGCTTCTGCGTCAGCGGCCGCCCCGGGAGTTCCGGTCTCTCGTCCGCCACCATAACGGATTCGGCAAATGTTAAGGGGGCGCGAAGAAACGCGGCGCAACCATTGGCCCCGATTGACCGCGCCCCAGCGACCACCTAGTTTCCCTCGTCAAATGGGGATGGGGTTCCCCCGAAACCGCCCGAGCTTTTCGTATCTGGGCTGATGACTCCTGCCAGGCGTGCTTTCGCGCGGCAGGATTTGTTTTTCCGCTCGCACACGCCTGTCTTGATGGCGCGATTCCCGCGAGGAATCGCTTTGTGGAAAGGCAATGAAGCGATGAGCCTTGCGGCCTGCGCCCTGGTCCTGATCGGCGGCTTCCTCGGCGGTATTTCCCGCTTCATCCTGTCGGGCCTTGTCGGCCGCAGCGTCGGCGAGACCTTTCCCTGGGGCACGCTGGTGGTCAACGTCTCCGGCGCGCTTGCCATCGGCGCCTTCGCCGGCGCGGCGCGGGCCGTCGGCGGCATCTTTTCCGGCGAGCTCGTGCGCGACCTGATCGTGGTCGGTCTGTTCGGCGGCTACACCACGGTTTCGTCCTTCTGCCTGCAGACGCTCAACCTCGCGCTCGACGGCGAGCGCCGGCTCGCCGCCTTCAACATCGTGGCTTCGGCGGCGCTCTGCGTGCTTGCCGTCGCCTTCGGCTTTTGGACCGTCGTGCGGATGGCGGGGTAGGGCCCATGTGTGGAAACGATAGACAGACAGCCATGCGGCTTTATCTGGCGGTGGGCTGCGGCGCGGCCATCGGTTCGCTGGCGCGCTTTTTATGCGGCTACGTCGTCGTCTCGCTGCTGGGCTGGAGCGCGCTGCTTGCAACGGCGTTCGTCAACGTCGTCGGCTCCTGGGTCATCATGTTCTTTTCCACGCTGACCCGGCCGGATGGACGCTTGATGGTCGGCCCGGCCGGCCGCCAGTTCGTGACCGGCGGCTTCTGCGGCGGTCTCACCACCTTTTCGTCGATGAGCCTCGACACCTTCATTCTGCTTCTCGAGGGCGACCTCGGCCTTGCCGCGACCTATCTTGTCAGTGTGGTGGTGCTGTCGCTTGCGTCGGCTTGGCTCGGCTATCTCATGGCGGCCAGATTCAACCGCTTGCCGATCACCAGGTGATCAGGCAGGAGAGCATGGCACTTCTCGCCGGCTCGGAGGCCGCGGCGCTGCCGCCCGCAATCCCCCGTCCCCAAAAGCCTGTCCGGCCGGCCCGCTCCAACAAAAAAGGCGGCCCAAGAGCCGCCTTCATTGCCGGGACCGAAGCGTCTCAGCCGACGATCTCGGTGTCGGAGAACCAGTACCTGATCTCCTGGGCGGCGGTCTCCGGCGCGTCCGAGCCGTGCACCGAATTTTCGCCGATCGACAGCGCATGCACCTTGCGGATGGTGCCCTCGGCCGCATTGGCCGGGTTGGTGGCGCCCATCACTTCGCGGTTCTTGGCAATGGCGTTGTCCCCTTCCAGAACCTGCACGACGGTCGGGCCCGACGACATGAATTCGACCAGCTCGCCGAAGAAAGGACGATCCTTGTGGACGGCGTAGAAGCCTTCGGCCTCGCGGCGGCTCATCCATACGCGACGCGATGCGACGACGCTGAGGCCCGCGTCTTCCAGCATCTTGGTGATGGCGCCGGTCAGATTGCGCTTGGTGGCATCCGGCTTGATCATGGAGAAGGTGCGTTCGATCGCCATTGGGTCGTCCTTGTTCTGGGAATGGAAATTGGAGTGGCGGGCTCTATACAAGCCGCTTGGCGGCTTGCCAAGGGGAGGCGGCTTCTGGTCAAGGCCGGCCGTTTGCGGGATAATTAGACGGCTGAGAGCGCGCTTCGCGTGCAGTCCGGAGCGCCGCGGCAGCGGATCAGGAGGCGATGAACCGGCTCTACCTCAAACGCGACGATATCGCCGGCATTTTCTTGATGGCCGTGGTCCTTGCCGTGATCGTCTTGGTCCTGCTGTTCTTTCCACAAACCGGACAGCAGAATTTCGGCTTCGGCCCGGAATGGCAATGCGCCCGCATGGGAGAGGGCGATCCGATCTGCGTCAGGCTGGTCGAAAAGGATGAAGCCGGAAAATTCCCGCCTTGAGGGGGAGATGGCCGGCAGGCCAGAGCGGGGCACCGCGCGTGAGACGCCGACTTCTTCTCTCGCAAGTAGGCGCCGCAGCTGTTGAGGCGCCCACTCTGTCACCTTCGGCGACATCTTCCCACAAGAGGAAGATTAGCGCTTACGCCGCCGCGGCGACCTGCCGGCCGATTCCGCCATGCAGGTCGAGGCAGCGTTCGAACCATTCGGCAACGCCGTCGCCCGTCTCGAGCAGCTGGTAGGGCGAGGCGATGCGCGCCCATTGCAGCGCCCCGAACACGATGTAGTCGGCAAACAGCGGCGATGTCCCGCCGATGAAAGGCTGATAGCTGAGCATCGAGCGCAGCGGCTCGAGCGAGGCACGAAAGCCAGCAAGCCCCTCGTCGCGGCCGGCCACCACCTCTTCGAGCCGCTTGCCGAGCCGCTGCTCGCGGCTCTCGCGGAAATAGGCGCGGTTCGCCTCGTCCTGCATCCTATGCAGATCGGTGAGCAGCACCGTCATGAGGTAAGGATGGATGGTGAGCTGCGACCAGCGTTCGATGAAGCGCGCCGTCGCCTTGCCGCCTTCGCCGCCGAACAACATCGGCCGCTCGGGGTAGGCTTCGTCGAGATAAAGTGCGATGGCGAAGGAATCGGCCACCACGCGCTCGCCATCGCGGATCACCGGCACCGTCTTCGACACGCCGCCTTCCACCTTGGGGACTTCCAGGAAGCGCGTCGGCACCTTGGTGGCATCGAGCCCTTTGTGGGCCAGCGCCATCTTCGTCTTCCAGCAATGCGGACTGAATGGGCGTTTTGCGTCATGGCCGACGAGATCATAGAACAGAATGGTCATTACGGTTCCTGCGGGTTACGAAGAGCCGGGATTCGTTGCGAGCCGGATGGAAGAATGAAACAGCATTTCATGATGTTTGCGGCCTACAATCAATGGGCCAACACGCGCATCTATGATGCCGCCGCCGATCTCAGCGAAGAGGAACTCGGCCGCGATGTCGGCGCCTTCTTCGGCTCGATGCTGGGCACGCTCAATCACCTGCTCGTCACCGACCGCGTCTGGATGAAGCGCTTTACGGGCGAGGGGGACGCGCCCTCAAACCTTGCGACGATCCTCTATCGCGCCTTCCCGGGCTTGCGCCTGGCACGCGAGGCCGAGGACAGGAGGATCGTCGACTGGATGGGCGGCATGACCGATAAGGCGCTCACCGGGCGATTTTCCTATATGACCACCGACATGCGCACCGTTTCGCAGCGGCTGGCGCCGGCGCTCAGCCATCTCTTCAATCACCAGACCCACCATCGCGGCCAGGCGCATATGTGCCTTACCGTCCTCGGCAGGCCCTCGGTGCCGCTTGACCTGATGCAGTTCCAGCGCTCCGAAGAAGGCCGCGCCTACGCCTGAAGCTTGCAGGGATTCCGGTTGGACAATTCCGGAAAACTAAAAAACACGACAATTTCGTCTATATTTTTAAAGCAGAAGCATCGTTTTTGAAAACTACGATTCGTCATATGCGAAATAGCTAAAGAAACCGAAAGGGCACTCTCGGCGTATTTCTGTCTCAAAAGCTACGCGCTCTAGAAAAGCGCAACAAATGATGCAAGGCGGAAATACAAGACCACAGGGAGAGTGTCATGGCCAGTATCGTAAAAAGATTCGCCAGCACATTGGCGAGTGGTGCAATCGTCGTTGCTCTTGCCATGCCGGCGAACGCCCAGAGCGTCGGGGTCGGCGGCCTCGGCGGCGTATCCGTAGGCGGCAACAGCGCCGACGCCAATGCGGGCGGCCCAAATGGGGCTGACGGAAATGCATCCTTCGGCGGCAGCAACAACAGCGCCAGGGTTTCGATCGGCGGCGCAAGCGGCGGCAGCGGAAACGCCACCATCGGCGGCAGCAGTTCCACGGCCACGGCATCCATCGGCGGCACCAACGGGGCTGGAGCCGATGCGACTTTGGGCAACGGCACCAATAGCGCGCTCAACGTGACGACGGGCGGCGCGAACGGCGCTGGCGTCGCCCTCGGCGCTGGCGCCGCCGTTCCTGGAACCGTCGGCGCGACGCCGCCGGGAACGACGAACCTGTCTTCCGCCGTCGCTCAAATGTCGAGCAGCCAGTTGTCGCGGATGAAGAAGCGCTGCGTCGATGTGCTCAGCAGCGAAGGCACCTATGATCGTGATCTGAGGGCGCTCTGCCTGATGATTTCGCGTCGTTGACGGCGCGCAACGAGAGCTTCCGGCCAACTGCAAAGCCCGCCGCTGCGTCGGCGGGCCTTCTTCAGGCTGGCGGCGCGCTCGACGCCTGGTTAACCACATTCCCATTGAAGCCAATATATTAGGACTTCGTTTGCGCTCGCGCTCCACAATAGGCCAGTTGTAGTGGGAGCAATGCCATGCGCATCGATTTGTCCCCCACCAGTTGGGGCAGGGTCGCGCTGGTCACCGTTGCCGGCACGGCATTCTTCATTGCCGCGGCCTTTTTTGTCGATTCCTTCAACTTCCCCTCGTTGTCACCCGAAGCGCTGCTCTGGGCCAAGCTCACCGACCTGTTCCTGCCGCTCATCCTTGGCGGCTCCTTCCTGTTCTTCCTGATGTGGAAGATGCGCCAGCTGGCCATCGCCCAGAAGGAGCTCAGCATCATTGCCGCGACCGACAGCCTGACGGCGGTCTTCAACCGCGGCGCTTTCTCGATGCTGGTCGAGGCCTATCTCGACAAGGCTCGCAGCCATGCGGTCGCCGAAGCCGGCGCGCTGCTGATCGTCGATGCCGACCATTTCAAGTCGATCAACGACCGGCTCGGCCACGATTGCGGCGACCAGGCGCTGAAGCTGATCGCGAGCACGATCCGGAGCCAGCTCCACGGCGCCGACATCGTCGGACGCATCGGCGGCGAGGAATTCGCGGTCTTCCTTCCGGGCGCCGACGCGACGCGCTCCTTCCTGGTCGCCGAGTCGATCAGGCTGCGTATCCGCGAGGCCGAGTTCGCTCCAGGCGGGCAGCCGTGCCCGCTTTCGGTCAGCATTGGCGGCGTCGCCTTCAGCGGGCCCACCACCTATCACCACATGTTTCAAGTCGCGGACAGGCATCTCTACAAGGCGAAGTCGAACGGACGCGACCAGGTGAGCTTCGAAAGCCCGCGCAGCAGGCTATCCGGCGAGGCCGCCGGCACCTTCCACTGAACGAACCCGCGCTGCAGGAAACGGAGCGCCCTCACCAGTGGTTCTGGTTGAGTGGAGCGTCGTCCCCGCCTTTGGGTAGGCGCCTATTTCCACATGCCGCGCATGCGCGCGCCGAGATCGACCTTAACGCCCGGCTTTTGGCGCGGATCGTCCGTGATCGCCGCGCTCGCCCAGGATGACTGTTCGAAAGCCGAAAGCATCGAAGCCGGGATGAAGCGGGTGCGAGAGGCATAGACGTGACGGTCGCCGCGCGCCGGCTGGTTGTGCGGATAAAAGCGCTGCGGCACCACCAGGTGCAGGCTGTCCTTGGCGCGCGTCATCGCCACATAGAGCAGCCGCCGCTCCTCCTCGATATCCTCCTTAGTGCCGACGCCGAGATCGGCCGGGATGCAGCCGTCGACCGTGTTGAGCACGAAGACGTTCTTCCACTCCTGGCCCTTGGCCGAATGGATCGTGGACAGGATCAGGTAATCCTCGTCGCGATGCGGCGGGCCGGCCTGGTCGCTGGTGGCGTTGGGCGGGTCGAGCGTCAGCTCGGTCAGGAAACGCTCGCGCGAGGGATAGCCCGACGCGATCTGCTCGAGCTGCAACAGGTCGGCCCGGCGCGTGATGGCGTCCTCGTGGATACGCTCCAGATGCGGCTCGTACCAGAGCCTGATCCGCTCGAGGTCGGCCGGCCATTTGGCGCCGGCGCGCAGTCCGCTGTAGATGTCGAGAAAAACCGGCCAGTCTGCGGCCGCGCGCTGCGGCGGCCGGAAGCGGGCAAGGCCCAGCGTCTCGTCGAGCGACGTCGCCATCGCCTCGACGATCTGCGAGGCGGCCGAAGGGCCGATGCCGGGCATCAACTGCAGCACCCGGAAGCCGGCGACCCTGTCGCGCGGGTTCTCGGCAAAGCGCAGCATCGCCAGCATGTCTTTCACGTGCGCGGCATCGAGGAATTTCAGCCCGCCGAATTTGACGAAGGGGATGTTGCGCCGCGTGAGCTCCACCTCCAGCGGCCCGCTGTGATGCGAGGCGCGGAAGAGCACGGCTTGCGCCGTGAGCGCCGTGCCGGCCTCGCGCTCGGCAAGGATCGCCTGGCAGACATAATTGGCCTGCTCAGCCTCGTCGCGCACGCTTACCAGTTGCGGCTTGTGCGACGACCGGCGTTCGGTCCAGAGATTCTTGGTGAAACGCTCGCTTGCCTCTCCGATCACTTTGTTGGCGGCGGCCAGGATCGGCTCGGTCGAGCGGTAATTGCGCTCCAGCATGACGATCTCGGCGCCTTGCGCGAACTGTTTTGGGAAATCGAGAATGTTGCGCACTTCCGCGGCCCGGAAGGAATAGATCGACTGTGCGTCATCGCCCACCACGGTCAAGCCCGCGCCGTCCGGCTTCAGCGCCAACAGAATAGAGGCCTGCAGCCTGTTGGTGTCCTGATATTCGTCGACCAGCACGTGGTCGAAGCGGGAGCCAAGGTGAGCGGCGATCTCCGGCTCGGCCGCCATCTGCGCCCAGTAGAGCAAAAGGTCGTCGTAATCGAGCACGTTCTGCGCCTGCTTGGCCTCGACATAAGCCGCGAACAGCTCCTTCAGTTGTTCCGCCCATCCTGAGCACCAGGGAAAGGCCGAGCCCAGCACCTCGCCGAGCGGCGCCTGCGCGTTCACCGCCCGCGAATAGATCTGCAGGCAGGTGGCTTTGGTCGGGAAGCGGCTTTCGGTCTTGGAAAAACCGAGCTCGTGCCGGGCAAGGTTCATCAGGTCGGCCGAATCCTCGCGATCGTGGATGGTGAAAGCCGGATCGAGGCCGATCTGCTCGGCATAGTCGCGCAAGAGTCTGGCGCCGATACCGTGGAAAGTACCGGCCCAGGAGAGCGCATCGGCGATGATCGCGGCATCGCGGCCCAGCACCTCGCCGGCGATGCGCTCGACACGCTTTGCCATTTCAGCCGCGGCGCGGCGCGAAAAGGTCATCAAAAGGATGCGGCGCGGATCGGCGCCCTTGACGATGAGGTGCGCCACGCGATGCGCCAGCGTGCTGGTCTTGCCGGAGCCGGCGCCGGCGATCACCAGCAGCGGCGCGGCCACCTTGCCGTCGCCATGCACCACCGCCAGCCGCTGCTCGTCGTTCAGCCGGGCAAGATAGGCAGGAGTTTCGAAGGACGAATCACGGGCGGCGATGTTCATCGCCCATCAAGCATCGTTTCCGCTTTGTTCGCAATACAGCTGATCTCCCGACAGGCGCCCAAGTGGGGGGCGATGCCCGGCAGGGCAGAGGGGACGATGCACGCGCCGGCATGTGCTGGATAGGCCGGCCATCTTCCCAACAAGCGGGAGATTGGCCGATCTATCTTTTCGGCTCGACACCCATCGCCGCGGACTGGCGCCGCAGCGACCGCCGACCGTCCGGCGGCGCGAGCTCGCCGGACGCCTCCTCGATGATCCTCATCGTGACGCGATAGGCCGTGTAGCCGAACAGGCCGACGAGCAGCAGACGGATCATGACATCTCCTCGTGAGTTATCGAGGTTCAACCGGAGACAGCCGCGTTGGTTCCCGCCGGACGGCGCAACCAAACCGCCGCCGCCTCGTTTGCTTCGAAGAAAGGGGCGAACGAGAGGAGGTCGTCATGATGAAACTTCCTGTGCTGCTGGCACTCGCGGCAGGGCTCGCGCTCGCCGCCTGCGACAACAGCGTGCAGCCCACCAAGGCGCCGAGCGACACTGTCGACAAAAACCCGCAGGTCGACAAGAACCCGGTGCCGCAATCGACCACCGGCGGCGACCAGCCCGGCACGCCACCGAAGCAATGAAAGCGGACGGTGTTGTCGGGAGGCGAAGCGGCGCCGCCGCAGAAGAAGGCCGGCGCTGCTTGGGAGGAAGCTGGAAAGCGCCGGCCAAGCGGGAAAATCAGGCCCGCCGCAGGATCAAAGATAGCTGAGTCTCTCCGCCGCGTCATGGGGCGATCGCGCTAGCCGGCTACAGGTATTCGTCCAAACGCTTTGTCGGCCTTCAAAGATCGGAGAATCTCAGGGGTGTGTTTGCGTCGCTTGCGCGTCACGCCATCGCGGCGCGCGCCAGCGGCACGTTGGCGATCTCCAGGTCCAGCTGGCGCTGCGTCAGCGCCGCTTCGGCCATGATCCACTGCTTGAACAGCTCCACCTTGCGGGCGCCGAGCGCCTTGATGGGGCTGACGAAATACCAGCCGGCGGTGTTGGGATGGTGGACCGCGAAGGGGGCCACCAGCCGCTCGGCTCGGATGTCGCTTGCCATATAGGCGCGGTTGGCGACGGCAAAGCCCATGCCGGCATTGGCCGCCTCGTAGGACATCATGCAGGAATCGAAATAGATGCTCTTGGTCTCGCCAAGCACGAAACTCGCGCCGGCAAAAGCCAGCCACGACTGCCAGTTCTGGGTGCAGGTGTCGGAGTGGAGCAGGGTGAAGTGCCTGAGGTCCTCCGGCGTCACCTTGGACAGCGGCTTGTCGCCAAGCACCTCGCGGAACAGCTTGCGGCTGCACACCGGCGTCAGGTCCTCCTTGAACAGCAGCGCGGAGTTGAGGCCGGGGAAATTGCCATCGCCGTAGCGGATCTCGAGATCGTATTCGGAGGTGGCGAATTCATGCGTGGCATAGGAAGTCGAGACCCGCATCTCGATATCCGGATACTGCCGCTGGAAGGTGGAAAGCCGCGGAAACAGCCAGCGCGCCGCGAAGGTCGGCAAGACGCAGATCTTCAGCACATGCGCCTGGGATTGGCCGGTCGCCTCCATGCTGGCAGCCACGATCCGCTCCAGCGCCTCGCGCACGCGCGCCACGTAGGTCTCGCCTTCCGGCGTCAGCGACACCGCGTTGCCGCCGCGCTGGAAGATCTTGAAGCGCAGCTGGTCCTCCAGGCTCTTCACCCGCTGGCTGACGGCGGAGGCGGTGATGAACTGCTCTTCGCCCGCGCGCGTGAAGTTGCGGTGCCTGGCGGCGCTCTCCACGATTTTCAGCGAGTTTAAGTTGACCTGGCTGAGCAGACGCACGGGGTTCGACCTTTAGCTATGCTTAAAGTAGCACCAGCATTCCTAAATTTACAGGGGAGGGTGCTCAATCGACTGTTTACCAAGTGTTGCCCCCGCCTTGGAGAAGTAGAATGAACGCCCATACAATCCCCGAACTGCGCTATGCGATGAGCCGTGAAGCCATCATCGGTCATGATACGGCGTGGAAAGTGTCGAGCTTCGGCGTCGCCCAGTATCTTCACGGCTACGACCCGCAACTGCTCGCCGCGATCGAGGAGGCGGCGCTCAAGCTCAAGGCCAGCCACGCCGTGCACAAGCATCTCGACCTCACCTTCATCACTGGCGCCGACCGCTACATTCCCGAGATCAAGGAACTGCTCAACGACAAGCTGCGGCTGGAACGGCTGTCCGACATGATGGGCACCAAGCTCGAACCCTATCCGCTGTCTATCGTCGGCTCGACCGTCACCTTCATGAACCCCAAGGACGGCGCCGTCGACTGGCACTGCGATGGCGTTCCGGTGACGGAACTCATTCCGCTCTCGATCAGCGATCCTCTGATCGGCGGCCATCTTGAAATCTATTGCGACGATTCCGAGACGGGGCGTGCCATCCTCGAATCCGGCAGCGACCTGCCGCGCAACAGGGTCATGCGCATCGACCACAAGATGAATTACGCCACGCTCGGCCAGTTCCTCGGCGTGCTCCATCGCACCGCGCCGATCCAGCTCGGCTCGCGCGTCACCCTGGTGCTCAACCAGCGTTCGGTGGCGAAGCCCTATGTCGACGACAACCGCATGTTCTACCTCGCCGCCGACAACGACCAGGACCGCGGCTGGGTGAACGAACTCGCCGAGGACGTCTGGACGAACCAGCTGCCGGCCTATCGCCGCCATGCCGAAGAACATCCCGTGCCGAAGCCGGCTGTCGATCCGGTCTCCGGCGGAGCCAGGGAATCGTGGTAGTGGCTGACGATCCGGCCGGTCGCCAGCCGCCTTCAGCATCGCTAAGCCTGGGCCCGGTCACCGCCGGAAGGCGGAAGGACCGTTCCAGCGCCGCTCCCCCGGTGGCGCTGGCCTTTGCCTTCGGCGCCGTGGCGCTCTGGGCAACCAACGCTTTGGTCGGCAAGACGCTGCTTGCCAATCACCCGGTATCGGAGGTGCAGTTCCTGCAGTTCTCAGGCGCCGTTCTGGTCTTTGCGCTGATCAGGTTCTTCCCTTCTCCCCTTGTGAAGTCCGAAGGAGGGGGCGAGACCCGTGGCTCGCGCCCGGGCAGTGGCCTCGCCAAGCGAGATCGGATCAAGGGGGCGGGACGGATCGCCGACGCAGGAGTTTCTTCCAACATCCCTCATCCGTCTCGGGGCTCTGCGCCGATCCAGCTTCTCCCACAAGGGGAGAAGGGGAGTACCGTGCTCGCCTGCGCCGTCGGCTTCATCGGCCTGGTCGGCACCATGGTGCTGCAATACATCGCCTTCGCCTCGATGCCGGTCATCGAGGCCAATCTCGTTGCCTACACCTGGCCGCTGATGGTCGCCGCCGCGGTCATCGTGCTCGGCCGTCCGAGACGGCCAATGCTGCTTGGACTGACCGCCGCGCTTGGCTTCGCCGGCGTCGCGCTGGTGATCTCCGGCGGAGACGCGCGTGCCTGGTTCGCGGGCAGCCCCGCCGGGTATTGCGCCGCCTTCGGCTCGGCACTTTGCATGGCCTTCTACTCGCTTGCCGTCGGCCGCCTTGCCGTGCCGCCGGATCGGCTTCTGCTGCCTTCGGCGCTGATCGGCGTGGCGCTGACCTTCGCATGGTGTCTGCATGACGGCGTCGCCGCCCTGGGCGGCTTGGACCTGCTGCTCGGACTCTATCTCGGCGCCGGGCCGATGGGGCTCGGCTATTATTTCTGGTCGCGCGCGCTCAGCCTCGATCAGGATGGGCGGCTCGCGGTCGTGGCGTATCTCACGCCGATCGCTTCCACGCTTTTGCTGGCGCTGTCGGGCGAAAGCCTGTCGATGACGGCCATGGCTGGCGCCGTCCTCGTCATCGGCAGTTGCATTGCTGTCGGCATCGAACGTCCGGAGGGCTGAAGACCATGCCAGGGATCGTACCAGGAAACATGCCAGGGAGCGGGCTTGACGACGACGAACGCCGGGCCAGACAGGAGGCGCATTGGCTGGTCAAGGAATTCGGCGCCGAGGCGCAGCTCTATGCCGCCATGAAGGCTGAGAAGGCCATCGAGCAGAAGGATTTCGGCCGCTGCGCCCGCTGGAAACGCGTGCTGGAGATTCTGGCCGACGGCCCGACCGATCTCCGGCGCGGCGCTGCCGCGAAATAAGCGACTTGCCCTAACGAATCGGGCATGATCGATGATCGGAGAGCCAGCGCTGCTCGCAATTATTGGCTTTCCGTCCAGAAATCCAATTTTTGCAGGAATTACTCGTAGAAATTGAAGTGCTGTTGCGTCATTTCCTCGCCCGTGCAGAGCTTCGGTGCTGTAAAGTGTTTGTTGTAGGTATTAGAATTCCTAACTTGCGCGGTCGCGGCCCGCGGTGAAAACATACCTTCGGTATTGAGTCTCGCACGTTTACTGACTCTGGACGTCCGTTGGGGGACAGGTCCAATAAGATACCTAGACTAAAGTCTTAAAAACAGCTGGTCATTTGAGAGCCAGCAGAAGGTGAAAAAATTGTCCAATATCGACGACAAGACTGCAATCGAGCTGACCGCCGACATTGTTTCGGCCTATGTGGGCAACAACCCGCTTCCGGCATCCGGCTTGCCTGATCTGATCGCCAGCGTCAGCGCTTCGGTGCGCAAGCTCGCCGGGGGCGCCCCGGTGAAGGAAAGCGCGCCGCAGACGCCGGCCGTCAATCCGAAGCGTTCGGTATTCCCCGACTACATCGTCTGCCTCGAGGACGGCAAGAAGTTCAAGTCGCTGAAGCGGCACCTGTCGACCGACCATGGGCTGACGCCGGACGAATATCGCGCGAAATGGGGCCTGCCGGCGGACTATCCCATGGTGGCGCCCAGTTATTCGGCCACTCGCTCGGCGCTCGCCAAGTCTTCCGGCCTGGGCCGCAAGCCGGCCGCGGATTCCGGCAGGGGCAAGCGCAAAGCCAAGGCCTGAGCCGAAGGTCATGCTGCCCGCAACGGACGGCGCCACGCCGTCGGCCGACCGCTTTGCCGCGCTCGACGCGTTGCGTCGCAGGGTGGCCATCCAGTCTTGCGCCGTTGCCGGCGAGCGGGTCAAGGCGCGGCGCGTCCTGTTTTCATTGGACCTGCCGGCCATCGATCTACGTACCGCGCTCGACAATTTCGAGCGCGCCATCGTCGAGCATGACGACCGGCCGGTCGTCGCTGCGCGACGGCTGAGATGCCTCGCGGTCCTGGACGGCATCGTCGGCGGCTGAAAAGGCGCATGGTCAAGGCGGTTCCGGGATAACCGCGCAGCGGTTTTCCGGAATCGCGGGAGGAGCGGTATTCAGCGTCAGCACCTGTCAAAGCCGGACCCGCTCGGGCCGCCTTCAATTGCGCGGCAGCTTGCCCGCCCCGGTGCCTCGATCCTGGTCGGCCGCGAGGCTGTCCGCCTCGACGGCGGTCATTTCCAGAAAATAGACAAGCCTTTGATAGCGCGTGCTTGAAAGCATCTTCGCCAGCCTGCGCGTGATCTCCGCCACATATCTCACCATGCGCGGATCGTTTGCCGCCCCGTCCATCGTGAGCTCCTAAACAAGCCAAGTTATTGTTGTTGTTCTTCTTGATCATTCTTGGCGCTTACGCGCGACTCACAGCGCAATTCCAAATTCGCAGCGTCACGACAAAAACTGAAGTCAATTTCAGAAAGCATCAGGCCTGGGCCAAAAGCTTTCGACGCGCGGCGGCCCAGAGCGGCGCTGCGCCGCCGGCCTATCGGTCATTGCGTAGGCGACGTCTGGGATTGTTTTCCAGGATAAATTTGGATCAGCAGGTGCTTCGTCGCGTCCGCCTCTGGCCTGCCGGTCATCTCCCCCACTTGGGCGGAGACTGGCAGCGTCGGCGCCGCGCTTGCCGGGCCGGTTAAGGGGAGCACTGCAGCCGTCTCGCCCTCAAACAGCACCACTTGTGTCGCCAGCGCGGCGGTCGTGGCGACCTGGAAGAAGATGAAGGCGAGGGCGAAATAGCGGATCACGGGGCTCAGAACGCTTCGGCCGGCAACTGGTTCCCTGGTCGGGCTCGGGACCGGCGCCCGGAACCACGGCGAGCCGTCCTCCAGGCCTGGCTCTTGCGAAGCGCCGACGTCCGGTGCAAAAGCCCGCCCATGCTTATCATCAACGATCTCTCGCTGCGCATGGCGGGGCGCCTGCTTCTCGATCATGCCTCGCTGACCCTGCCGGCCGGCACCAAGGCCGGTCTCGTCGGCCGCAATGGCACCGGCAAGACGACACTGTTCAAGGCAATCACCGGCGATTTCCCCTCCGAGACCGGCTCGATCAGCCTGCCGAAAAACACCCGCATCGGCCAGGTCGCACAGGAAGCGCCGGGCACCGAGGAGCCGCTGATCGACATCGTGCTGAAAGCCGATGTCGAGCGGCAGGCCTTGCTGGAAGAGGAGAAGACCGCGACCGATCCGCACCGCATCGCGGAAATCCACACGCGGCTCGCCGACATCGATGCGCATTCGGCCGAATCCCGCGCCGCCACCATCCTTGCCGGCCTCGGCTTCGACGATGCGGCGCAGAAGCGCCCGGCTTCGTCCTTCTCCGGCGGCTGGCGCATGCGCGTGGCCTTGGCCGCCGTGCTGTTCTCCGAACCCGATCTTCTGTTGCTCGACGAGCCGACCAACTATCTCGACCTCGAAGGCACGCTCTGGCTCGAGAACTATGTCGCAAAGTATCCGCACACGGTTTTGCTCATCTCGCACGATCGCGACCTGCTCAACCGCGCGGTCAATTCGATCGTCCATCTCGACCAAAAGAAGCTGACCTTCTGGCGCGGCGGTTACGACCAGTTCGAGCGCCAGCTCACCGAGCAGCGCGAGCTGCAGGAAAAGAGCCGCGTCAAGCAGGAAGCGCAGCGCAAGCATATGGAATCCTTCGTCGAGCGTTTTCGCGCCAAGGCCTCGAAGGCCAGGCAAGCGCAGTCGCGGCTGAAGGCGCTGGAGAAGCTGAAGCCGATCGCCGCGGTGGTGAACGACACGGTGCGGCCGTTCTCCTTTCCCGAGCCGGTGAAGACGGTGGCTTCGCCGATCGTGGCGCTCAACGGCGTCAATGTTGGCTACACCGAGGGCGATCCGGTGCTGAAGAAGATGACGCTGCGCATCGATGCCGACGACCGCATCGCGCTGCTCGGAGCCAACGGCAACGGCAAATCGACCTTCGCCAAGATGCTCGCCGGCCGCCTCAAAGCCGAGACCGGCACGATGACGGTGGCGCCGGGCCTGAAGGTGGCGATCTTCGCACAGCACCAGCTCGACGATCTGCGTCCCGAGGAAAGCGCCTATGAGCATGTGCGCCGGCTGATGCCGGATGCGCCGGAAGCCAAAGTGCGCGCCCGCGTCGCGCAGTTCGGGCTCTCGACCGAAAAGATGAACACCGCGGCCAAGGACCTGTCCGGCGGCGAGAAGGCGCGTCTCCTGATGGGGCTCTCGGCCTTCGAGGGGCCGAACCTCTTCATCCTCGACGAGCCCACCAACCACCTCGACATCGACAGCCGCGAGTCACTGATCCATGCGCTCAACGATTTCCCTGGCGCGGTGATCCTGATCTCGCACGACCGGCATCTTCTGGAGGCGACGGCGGACCGGCTGTGGCTGGTCAAGGACGGCGCGGTCAATCCTTATGACGGCGATCTGGAGGATTATAAAACGCTGGTCACCGGCGTTTCCTCAAATCGTCGCGAGCAGAAGGAGGCGGACAAGGCATCCAAGGCCGACCGTCGCCGCGAGGCCGCCGCCCGGCGCTCGGCGCTCGAGCCTCTAGCCAAGGAGATCCGCGCCACCGAGGCGCTGATGGACCGCATCCGCAAGCGCATCGACCTGATCGAGGACGAGCTCGCCAACCCGGCGATTTACGAGAAGGACCCCTCGACCGCGACGCGGCTGGCCAAGGAGCGCTCGCAGCTTGCCCACACACTTGCCCTCAACGAGGACAAGTGGCTGAGGATGTCGGCGGAATATGAGGAGGGGATCGCGGAGTAGGGCGGCTTCCCCTTCCCCCTTGTGGGAGAAGGTGGATCGGCGCGAAGCGCCGAGACGGATGAGGGGTGTTGGACGGAGTGAGGCGCCGAAGAACAGGGCTGCTTCGATCGCCCATTTCTTTGTCGTAGCGATCCTTCCAACACCCCTCATCCGACCGAGCTTCGCTCGGCCACCTTCCTCCCACAAGGGGAGAAGGAGGAGCCCCATCTGGCCCTACACCTCTCCCGCAAAACCCGCTACACACCCTGGCATGAACCAGCACGCCAAGCTCGGGATCGGCCATTCGGCCTGTCCGCATGACTGTCCTTCCACCTGCGCGCTCGAGGTGGAGCTGCTCGACAATAACCGCATCGGCCGCGTCCACGGCGCGAAAGCGAACAGCTACACGGCAGGAGTCGTCTGCGCCAAGGTCGCGCGATATGCGGACCGCGTCCATCACCCCGACCGTCTGCTGAAGCCGCTGGTGCGCGCGGGCGCAAAGGGTGAGGGTGCCTGGAAGGAAGCCAGTTGGGAAGCGGCGCTCGACCTCGTCGCGGAGAAGTTCATCGCGGCGGAAGAGAAATACGGCTCGGAGACGGTCTGGCCCTATTTTTACGCCGGTACGATGGGATTGGTGCAGCGCGACGGTATCGAGCGGCTGCGGCACGCGAAGAGATATTCGGGCTTCTTCGGCTCGATCTGCACCAATCTCGCCTGGACCGGCTGGATGATGGGGGCGGGCGCTCTGCGCGGCCCCGATCCGCGCGAGATGGCGAAGTCCGACTGCGTGGTGATCTGGGGCACCAATGCCGTGGTCACCCAGGTAAATGTCATGACCCATGCGACGAGGGCGCGAAAAGAGCGCGGCGCCAAGATCGTCGCCATCGACATCTACGACAACGCCACCATGAAGCAGGCCGATCTCGGCCTGGTGCTCAAACCCGGCACCGACGGCGCGCTGGCTTGCGCGGTCATGCATGTCTTGTTCCGCGACGGCATGGCCGACCGCGCCTATCTGGAAAAATACACCGACGATCCGCGCGGGCTGGAAGAACATCTGAGGACGCGCACGCCCGAATGGGCAGCGGCAGTGACGGGTCTGACAGTCACCGAGATCGAGACCTTCGCGCATCTGGTCGGCACAACGAAGAAGACCTACTTTCGCCTCGGCTACGGTTTTGCGCGCCAGCGCAACGGCTCGGTCAACATGCATGCCGCCTCATGCATCGCGGCGGTTACCGGCGCCTGGCAATATGAGGGCGGCGGCGCCTTTCACTCCAATTCCGGCATCTTCAAGCTGAACCAGGATGTGCTCGAAGGCACCGCGATGCGCGACCCGAAGGTGCGCTATCTCGACCATTCGCGCATCGGCCCGGTGCTGACCGGTGCCGAGGATGCGCTTTACGGCGGCCCGCCGGTGACGGCGATGCTGATCCAGAACACCAATCCCGCCAATGTCGCGCCCGAGCAGCGGCTGGTCAGAAAAGGTTTCCTGCGGGAGGACCTGTTCACCTGCGTGCACGAGCAGTTCATGACCGATACGGCCAAGCTCGCCGACGTCGTGCTGCCGGCGACGATGTTTCTGGAACATGACGACATCTACAAGGGTGGCGGCAACCAGCACATCACGCTCGGCCCCAAGCTGATCGAACCGCCGGAGGGGCCGCGCACCAACCACTACGTCAATGAAGAACTCGGCAAACGGCTGGGCGTCGGCGACCGGCCGGGCTTTGGCCTGACCGAGAAAGAGCATATCGACATCATCCTCGGCAAGCGCGGGCTAGGCAGCTTCGACAGCCTGAAGGAACAGAAGTGGGTCGACCTGCAACCCGATTTCGACGACGCGCATTTCATCAACGGCTTCGGCCATGCCGACAAGAAATTCCACTTCCGGCCCAATTGGACCGGGCAGTCGGCGCCCAACCGGCCGCCGAAGAGCATGGGCTTGTTCGGACCGGTCGAGCGGCTGCCGGAATTCCCCGACCATGTCGAGCTGATCGAGGTCGCGGACGAAGAGCATCCGTTCCGGCTGGCAACTTCGCCGGCGCGCAACTTCCTCAATTCCAGTTTTGCCGAGACGCCGGTGTCGAAAGCCAAGGAAGGCAGGCCGGAGCTTTTGCTGCACCCGGAAGATGCCGCGGCGCTCGGCATAGAGGACGGCGGCCGCGTTGAGATCGGCAACCGGCGCGGCGACGTGGTGCTGCATGCCAGGTTCTTCGACGGCGTGAAGTGCGGCGTGGTGATTGCGGAAGGCATCTGGCCGAACAGTGCGCATGAGCGCGGCGAAGGCATCAACGTGCTGACCGGTGCCGACGCCCCGGCGCCCTATGGCGGTGCTGCCCTCCACGACAACAAGGTCTGGCTGCGCGCGCTGTGATGGTCTGTGGCGCGAGCTCGGCAGGTCACATGCCCGGGAGATTAGCCGAAAAAGCCCGTTGCTTCGTCATCCTAAGGCGGAGCAAGGTGCGAAGCGACGGGCGCAGACCATAGGATCCATGCCATCACATGCGGGCGTTGCAACGGTGCAGAATTCTGCTCCGCCGCCCCTTCGGCGACCATCACGGCATGGATCCTCGGGTCAAGCCCGAGGATGACGAAGTCGCGTGGCTGCGTCGCTTCACTTCTTCTTGCTCTGTCCAGGACGACATTGGCCCCAAGTCTCCATCGAGGTGTCCCTTGCCGCAACAGTCATTGAAAATAGCCATCGCCGGCGCGCTCGGCCGCATGGGCCGGGAGATGACGGAGGTGGTGCAGGCCGATCCGCGGCTGGAGCTTGTCGCCCGCTTCCATCGACCGGGCAGCACGGGCGAGGGGCTGGTTGCGCGCGACGAGGCGCTGGCGCTTGCCGACGTCGTCATCGACTTCACCACGCCGGCGGCATCAGTCGAACTGGCACAGGCATGCGCGGCGCGCGGCGGTCCGGCGCTGGTGATCGGCTCCACCGGTTTCGATGTTTCCGAGCTGGAGACAATCGCCGAGGCGGCGACGGCGATCGCGATCGTGCGCTCCGGCAGTTACTCGCTGGGTCTCAACATGCTGACCGGGCTAGTCGAGCAGGCGGCGCGGGCGCTTGGGCCTGACGATTGCGACATCGATATCCTGGAAGCGCACCACCGTTTCAAGGTCGATGCGCCGTCCGGAACGGCGCTGATGTTGGGCGCGGCGGCGGCGCGCGGACGCGGCGTCAGGCTGGACGAAGTGGCGCGGCGCGCTCGAAATGGGTTTGTCGGCACACGCCCTGTCGGCGAGATCGGCTTCGCCGTGCTGCGCGGCGGCAGCATCGTCGGAGAGCATTCCGTCAGCTTCCTCGCTGAGGGCGAGGCGCTGACGCTCTCGCACTCGGCTGGCGACCGCTCGATGTTTGCTCGCGGCGCCATCGCGGCGGCACTCTGGGTGGCCGGACAGCGTCCAGGCGAATACGGCATGCGCGATGTGCTTGGCTTCGCCGCTTCGTGACCAGCGATAGCTGCGGAATTCGCTCTTTCGGCCGCTAAAATGACTGAAAGCCAGCTGAAAGCTTGGCCATGCCATGACAGTTTTGCGGCGTTCGCCGCGGGATCGGTCCGGGAGCGGGCCGGCAAGGAGGAAATGCGGCGTGGCCTAGTGGCACGCCGCCCAGGTGGAGGAAGTTACGTGACCGGTTTCATCTCGAAGTGCGTCTTGCGTTCGGCGGTGCTTTCGTTTGCCATCGTCGCCGCGGGCGCCACGGCGGCATCGGCTGCCGACAAGATCACCATCATCGTCGGCGGCATGGAAAAGCAGATCTATCTGCCGGCCGTGCTCACCCAGCAGCTCGGCTATTTCAAGGACGAGGGGCTCGATGTTGAGCTGGTCAACTCCCGCGCCGGCGTCGAGGCCGAGAATGAGTTGCTGGCCGGTGCCGTGCAGGGCGTCGTCGGCTTCTATGATCACACCGTCGACTTGCAGTCGAAGGGCAAATACATCCAGTCGATCGTCCAGTTCAGCCAGGCGCCGGGCGAGGTCGAGCTGGTTTCGGCCAAGCATCCGGAAATCAAGTCGCCGGCCGACTTCAAGGGCGCAACGCTCGGCGTCACCGGTCTTGGCTCCTCGACCGATTTCCTGACGCAGTATCTTGCCGTGCGCAACGGCCTTAAGCCGGGCGACTACACGCTGCTGCCGGTGGGCGCCGGCAACACTTTCATCGCCGCCGTCAAGCAGGACCAGATCCAGGCCGGCATGACCACCGAGCCGACCATCGCCAAGCTGCTTCAGACCGGCGAGGCCAAGGTGTTGGTCGATATGCGCACGCCCGAAAAGACCAGGGAAGCGCTGGGCGGCGACTATCCGGCGGCATCCTTCTATGTCCAGTCCGCCTGGATCGAGAGCCATAAGGACGAGGCGCAGAAGCTCGCCAACGCTTTCGTCAAGACGATGAAGTATATCGCCAGCCATTCGGCCGAAGAGATCGCGGACCAGATGCCGAAGGATTATTACGCCGGCAACAAGGACCTCTATGTGCAAGGCTTGGCCGGCGGCAAGGCGATGTTCACGCCTGACGGCCGCATGCCCGCCGATGGCCCGGAGACGGTGCTGAAGGTGCTGTCGACCTTCTCGAAGAGCCTGCAGGGCAAGCAGATCGATCTGTCGAAGACCTATACCACGGCATTCGTCGACGCCGCCAAGTAGCGCCGACAGGGAGCCGGGCCTGCCGGCTCGGTCGTTGAAGAACAACAAGTTGCGCCGCTTGTCTGAATCAATTCGGCAGCGGCGCCTTTCCGGATACCGAGGCGCGGCGGGCCCATGGGCTCGAGCCCCCAGCCATCCTCGCACCATCGCTACAGGAGTGTGCCATGCAGTTGCAAACCATGGCGGCCGAGAAATTGTCTCCGGCCGCGCCGCCGGCCGATGCCGCGATCGCCATCGACGATGTGACGCTGCGCTTCGTCACCCCCGACGGCCACATGATGACGGCCATCCGCGATTTCACCATGACGGTGGCGCGCGGCGAGTTCGCCTGCGTCGTCGGGCCGACCGGCTGCGGCAAGTCGACGACGCTCAACCTCGTCACCGGGCTGCTCAGGCCGACGACCGGCAATGTCCGCGTCATGGGCAATCCCGTAACCGAGATCAGCCGCGACATCGGTTTCGTCTTCCAGGCGGACGCGCTGTTTCCGTGGCGCAGCGTCATCGACAATGTCGCCGCCGGCCCGCTCTATCGCGGCACGCCGAAGGCGCAAGCCTATGACCGGGCGCGCGACTGGATCGCACGCGTCGGCCTTGCGCGTTTCGAGAAACACTATCCGCACCAGCTCTCTGGCGGCATGCGCAAGCGGGTCGCGCTAGCGCAAACCTTCATCAACCAGCCGAAGATTCTGCTGATGGACGAGCCGTTCAGCGCGCTCGACATGCAGACCCGCACCGCCATGCAGGACGAGCTGCTCGGCCTCTGGTCGGAACTCAAATCCTCCGTCGTCTTCGTCACTCACGATCTCGAGGAGGCGGTGGCACTGGCCGACAAGGTCTATGTGCTCACCGCCGGGCCGGGCACGGTGAAGAGTGTCTACCGCATCGACCTGCCGCGCCCGCGTGTCATGGCCGACATCCGATACGATCCGAAATTCATCGAGATCGCCAAGGTGATCTGGAACGACCTGCGCGAGGAAGTGCAGCTCGGCCAGAGCCGCGGCCTGCAGACCGGCCATTGAAAGGAGACTTGCCATGACCGCCATCTCTCCAGCCTCTCACCAAGCCGCCCGCGCGACCTCGATCGTCGCCGCGGAAGCCCGGGCGAGGGCGCGGCTGCGCCGCCGCCATGCCCTGGTTATCGGCCTGCGGCTCGCCATCCTGATCGTCTTCCTCGCTCTTTGGGAACTTGGCGCCGATCACGGCGTCATCGATCCGTTCTTCTTCTCAAGCCCCTCCGGCATCTGGGAGCAGATCTGGTCCTGGGTCACCGAGGGCACCTCGCAGGGGCCGCTCTGGCTGCAGATCTATGTGACGCTCGAGGAAACCTTCCTCGGCTTCGCCATCGGCGCCGTCGGCGGCATCGCCGCCGGCATCGTCCTTGGCCGCAACAAGCTCCTGGCGGATGTCTTCTCGATCTACATCAAGATCGCCAACTCGGTGCCGCGCGTCGTGCTGGGCTCGGTCTTCATCATAGCGCTCGGCCTCGGCATGGCCTCCAAGGTGGCGCTGGCCGTCGTCATGGTGTTCTTCGTGGTCTTCGCCAACGCCTTCCAGGGCGTGCGCGAGGCCGACAGGGCGATGATCGCCAACGCTCAGATCCTCGGCGCCTCGCCCTACCAGATCACCACCACAGTCATCATTCCATCGGCCATGAGCTGGATCCTGGCGAGCCTGCATGTCAGCTTTGGCTTCGCGCTGGTCGGCGCCGTGGTCGGCGAGTTCCTCGGCGCCAAGCAGGGCATGGGCTTGCTGATCTCGACCGCCCAGGGCGCGTTCAACGCCAATGGCGTCTTCGCCGCCATGATTGTCCTGGCCGTGATGGCGCTGGTGGTGGAGTTCATCATCACCCGCTTCGAGAACTACGTCGTCAAATGGCGTCCGGCGCCGTTCAACGAGCAAGGGGCCTGACCGCTCCAGTCGGCCTGTCCTGGGGCGCGGCGAGCGGCAGCCGGACCTCGACCCTGAGCCCGGTGCCGGCGGCCTCGCCAAGCGCAACGCTGCCGCCGGCATTCTCGACCACCTCGCGTACGATCGCGAGTCCGAGCCCGCTGCCTTCCTCGGCAGCACCGGCAATGCGATAGAAGCGCTCGAAGACCTGCTCGCGCTCTTCGGCCGGAATGCCGGGACCGGTGTCGGTGACCGTCATCACGCCCTCGCGACCGATCGCGGCCAGCTTGACGGTCACCGTGCCGCCGGCTGGCGTGTAGCGCAGCGCGTTGTCGACCAGGTTGACGATCATCTCGCGCAGCATGGTGCCGTCGCCGATGACGGGAACAGGTCCGGCTTCCTCGAGCCCAAGATCGATGTTGCGCTCGACGGCCTTCGGCGCATGTGTTTCCAGCACCTCGCGGGCGGCTTCGGTGAGGTCGATGCGGTCGGCGCGCGGCCGGCGGCTGCCCGGCTCGGCGCGCGATAGCGTGAGCAGCTGTTCGGCCAGCCGCGCCAGCCGGCCGGAGCCTGCCTGTAGAGCCACCAGCGCCTCCTCGCGCCGGTCGGCGGCGCTTTCGCGCAGCACATAGCTCGCCTGTGTCGACATGAGCGCCAGCGGCGTACGCAGCTGGTGCGCGGCATTGGCGATGAAGCGGCGCTGCGCCGCCATCTGCGCCCGCACGCGCTCCATATAGGCGTTGAGCGCGTCGATCAGCGGCCGGATCTCGCTTTGCGCGCCCGGCACCTCGACCGGGTCGAGATCGGTGCGATCCGGCGAGCGCACCGTATCGCGCAGGCGCATCAGCGGCGCCAGCCCGCGGCGCAGGCCGAGCAGCACGAAGAGGCCGGCGATCGCCACCAGCGCCAGCTGCTGGGCAAAGGCGCTGAACCACAGCCGCTGCACCATCGCGTCATGGCCGGCGAGCGTGACGCCCACCGTGACCCTGATCGGCGAATCCGTGCCGGCGCCGATCACGGCATGGCTGAGCGTTGTCAGACGCAGCCGGCGATCGCGATAGGAAGCCTCGATGCTGCCGCTCTGCGGCGCCTGGGGGAGGTCGGGATATCCGGTCAGCAGCCGGCCGTTGGCGGTCTCGACCCGGTAGTAGACGCTGTCGCGGTCGCCGGTGTCGAACATCTCGATCGCCGCCGGCGGAATGGTGGCGTCGAGCACGCCTTCGGCCATCGCCACCCGCTCGGCGATCGCGCGCGCCGAGCCGACCAGCATCCGGTCGGTGACCAGATCCGCCGTCGCCAGCGCGTTGCGCTGGCTGGTCCACAGATTGACCGTCACCAGCGCGGCAAGCGGCAGCACCACCCATGCCAGCAATTGCAGGCGGAGGCTGCTGCTAATCTTCATGGCCCCTAATCTTCATGACGGAGCAGATAGCCCAGGCCGCGCAAGGTGGCGATCTGCACGCGCGAGCCTTCCAGCTTCTTGCGCAGCCGATGCACGTAGATCTCGATGGCGCTGGGATCGGCGTCGGTGTCGAAGTCGTAGATCGCCGCCGAGAGTGCCGCCTTGCTCACCGTGCGCCCCGCCTTGACCACCAGCTGTTCCAGCACCGCATGTTCGCGCGGCGTCAGCGAAAGCGCCGCGCCGCCGAGCGAGAACAGCCTGGTGTTGGTGTCGAAGACGAGGTCGCCGCAGGAGATGACGGGCGCTGTCCGGTCGTTGGCGCGGCGCAGCTGCACGCGGATACGCGCTTCCAGTTCCTCGATCTGGAAGGGTTTTGCCAGATAGTCGTCGGCGCCCTCGTTGAGGCCCTTCACCCGGCCGTCGAGACTGGCGTTGGCGGTGAGCACGATGACCGGCACCGGGTTGCCGCGTGCCCTCAGCCGCTTCAGCACCTCCATCCCGCCCATGCGCGGCAGGGCGAGGTCGAGGATGATCAGCGCGTGGTCGCCGGCCGCCAGCGCATGCTCGACGTCCTCGCCGTCATGTACGACGTCGACGACGTAGCTCGCCTGGCGCAGCGTCTTGCTCAGCCAATCGGCCAGTTCGCGATTGTCTTCGACAAGCAGGAGCCGCATCGTCCATCGCTGTTCGGCAAATGCCTCCATCCGGGTGGCGCCGGGCTTTCGCAAGCGCGGCGGGCGGTCCGAACGGAAAGTTTGAGAGCAATCGATAGTCTCGATCCGCCGACAAGGCAAACGCCGGCTGAAATCGGTTCCGTCGGTCGGCCTGGAGGCCCAATTCGCTCGCGCGATGGATAAAACCGAACGGTTCGGTTCAATTTATGTTGACGGTTTGTGTAACTCAGGTGAACGCTGGCTCGCTGTCCAGACCGTGAAACCTCGTCGGCAACACTGCAAGTAGTTGATATTCAAACAAAAGAATGTGGCAGCCGCGCTGTTCACGCGATTTCAAGGTCGAACCGAACGGTTCGATTTGCACATCTTCGTGATTGGAAATGGCAACAGGACCGACCCATCTCGGGGTGGTCCGAGCGACGCGAATTTCCATTACGGCACGCCACTTGACGGATAGGATTTTGAAAATCTGGAGTACCTAAAATGAACAAGATTGCTCTTACCGCCGCGGTCCTTCTCGTTGCCACGGGCAGCGCCTTCGCCGGCAGCGACCATTACGGTTCCGACAACGTCAACCAGCCGGCCGTCACCCAGTCGGTTGCGCCGCGGTCGGGCGACAACATCGACCGCAGCATCACCGGTTCGATCCGCAAGTTCGAGCAGCGCGATCTCAGGATCACGCCCGATCAGAACCAGCCGGAATCCGGCCAGGGCATTTGGGGCCGCTAGGCCTCCGTCCCGAACCGATCAGAACCACAACTCTCAAATCTGGAGTAACTGAAATGACCAAGATCGCTCTTACCGCCGCTGCCCTTCTCGTTGCCACTGGTGCCGCTTTCGCCGGCTCCGACAACTACGGTTCGGCCAACGCCAACCAGCCGGCCGCATCGGTCGACACCTCGTACACCGCTTCGGTCAAGAAGTCTGATGCGAATGTCCAGAAGCCCGTCACCCAGGGCAGCGACCGCGACCTGTTCGGCAACCACTAACCGGCCCGTCAGGGCAACCTTGCCAACATCGCCCCTCAATTTCGGAGTAACTGAAATGACCAAGATCGCTCTTACCGCCGCTGCCCTTCTCGTTGCCACCGGTGCCGCTTTCGCCGGTTCCGACAACTACGGTTCGGCCAATGCCAACCAGCCGGCCGCCTCGGTCGACACCTCGTACACCGCTTCGGTCAAGAAGTCGGTCGCGAATGTTCAGAAGCCGGTTACCCAGGGCGCCGACCGCGATCTGTTCGGCAACCACTAAACGGTCGATCGTCGATAGACCTCAAAGCGGCGGGCTTGTCCCGCCGCTCTGTTTTTGGAGCCGGCTATCCGCAGGCCGGCTTATGTCGTGACTATAGGCCCGGCTGCGCACAGAGGCGCTCTATTCCAAATCCTTCGGGCTGACGAAATGCGTCAGTCGCGCTCCGCCGAAGTCGAGCTTCGCCCAATCCTCCTTCACCGTGAACCGGGCCAGTGCCGCCGTCGGGAACTTCGCTTCGACTTTCTTGAACACGCCCTCGTCCGATCCGGTGCCGGCGAGCCGCAGCACGAAATTCTGCAGGCCGGGATTGTGGCCGATCACGACCAGGCTGGTGGCTTTCGCCTGCCGCACGCACGCCAGGATGGCGGCCGGCGCCGCCTCGTAGAGCTCCTCGGCGAATTCCGCTGGCCCATGCTTCGGCAACTCGGCGGCGACCAGTCGCCAGGTGTCGCGGGTGCGCAGCGCCGGCGAGACCAGTGCCAGATCCGGCAGCCAGCCGCGCCGCGAAAGCTCGCGCCCGATCAGCGGTGCCGTCTTCAGCCCGCGCGGGGCGAGCGGACGGTCGAAATCGGCGAGCTTGGGATCGTCCCGGCTCGACTTGGCATGGCGCAGCACAAGGAGTTGTCTGGGCGTCGCCATGGCAGTCCTACGGCGTGATGCGCGCCAGCTGTTCGAGGTCGGTTTCCTCGCGCAGCGGGTCGGGCGCCATCACCACTGAAGTGGCGTTGTCGGCGTCGTCGGCGAAATGGGCAAGCACGGTGTGGCCCTTTTCCATGCGCGCCTTGCCTTCGGCGACCAGCCCCAGCGCCAGCGGATAGAGCCGGTGCTCCACCTTCAGCACCCGCGCGGCTAAAGTGTCCTCATTGTCGCCGACCATCACCGGCACGGCGGCCTGGGCGATGATCGGGCCGTCATCCATCTCGGGCGTGACGAAATGCACGGAGCAGCCATGGATGCGCACGCCCGCGCGGATGGCGCGCGCATGCGTGTCCAGCCCCTTGAAGGCAGGCAGAAGGGCAGGGTGGATGTTGACCATGCGCCCCTGCCATTTTTCGACCAGGCCGCGGCCGAGGATGCGCATATAGCCGGCCAGAGCCACGATCTCGGCGCCGAAGCCGGTAAGCGCGGCATCGATCGCAGCGTCATGTGCGTCCTTGCTCGGATGGTCGGCGCGCTGAATCACCTTGGTGGCGATGCCGCGCGACTGCGCGAGGCCGAGGCCCGCGGCGTTCGCACGATCCGAGATGACGCCGACGATCTCGGTCGGATAGGTCGGGTCGCTGGCTGCCGCGATCAGCGCCGTCATGTTGGAGCCGCGGCCCGAGATCAGGACGACCGTGCGTTTCCTGCTCATAGTTCGATCGAGCCCCGGTAGATGACGCCGGCGTCGCGGCGCGGCACGATGCGACCGATCGGCGTCACCGTCTCGCCGGCTTCCTGCAGCACCGCTGCCACCTGCGCCGCCTGGCCGGAAGCAACGGCGAGGACCATGCCGATGCCGCAGTTGAAGGTGCGCATCATTTCTTGCGGCGCCACGCCGCCGGTCCTGGCGAGCCACGAGAATACAGGCGGTACGTCGATCGCTTCGAGGTCGAGCTCGGCGGAGAAATCCTTGGGCAGCACGCGCGGAATGTTTTCCGGAAAACCGCCGCCGGTGATATGAGCCAGCGCCTTGATGCCATGCGTGTTGCGGATCGCCTTCAGGATCGACTTCACGTAGATGCGCGTCGGCTCGAGCAGCGCTTCGGCGAGGCTGAGCTCATCGTTGAACGGCGCAGGATCGCTCCAGCCAAGTCCGCTCGCGGCAACGATGCGGCGCACCAGCGAAAAGCCGTTGGAGTGGAGGCCGGAGGACGCGAGGCCAAGCAGCACGTCGCCCTCGACGATGTCGTCGGTGGGCAGCAACTGGCCGCGCTCGGCCGCGCCCACGGCAAAGCCGGCAAGGTCGTAATCCTTGTCGTGATACATGCCGGGCATCTCGGCGGTCTCGCCGCCGATCAGCGCGCAGCCGGCCTGCCGGCAGCCTTGCGCGATGCCGCCGACGATGGACGCGCCCTGGTCCGGATCGAGCTTGCCGGTAGCGAAATAGTCGAGGAAGAACAGCGGCTCGGCGCCCTGCACGACGATATCGTTGACGCACATGGCGACGAGGTCGATGCCGATGGTGTCGTGCTTGCTGGAATCGATGGCGATCTTGAGCTTGGTGCCGACCCCGTCATTGGCCGCGACCAGCACCGGATCGGTGAAGCCGGCGGCTTTCAAATCGAACAGGCCGCCGAAGCCGCCGATCTCGCCGTCGGCACCCGGCCGGCGCGTCGCGCGCACGAGCGGCTTGATCTTCTCGACCATGAGATTGCCGGCATCGATATCGACGCCCGCCTCGGCATAGGTGAGCCCGTTCTTGCGCTTGGCCTTGTCGCCGTTGCTCATCTTCGGCTCGTCCCTGTTTCCATTGCGGGCTCATCGCATGAATGGTTTCGGGGGGCAAGGCGCGTGAGAGCCAATCTCCCCCCTTGAGGGGGAGATGTCGCCGGAGGCAACAGAGGGGTCGCCTCGCGTGGAGCTCCAGCGCCTTGTGCGCCAGAGATGGAGGTCGGCGATCGACGCGTGAGGCGACTGGCCTGCCGGCCATCTTCCCCCTCGAGAGGGGAGATCAGCAACTCCTCCCTTGCGCGCACCTCTCATCTCCATCAACTATCTTCCAACAAAACCCATGACGGGACATCACGTGACCATACCCAACATGATCACGATCATGCGGCTGCTGCTGGTGCCGGCCGTGGTGTTGGCCATGCTGCAGGCGCGCTGGGACTGGGCCTTTGCCGGCTTCCTCGTCGCCGGCATCTCCGACGGCATCGACGGTTTCATCGCTCGCCGCTACCGGTTGTTCTCGCGGCTCGGCGCTTATCTCGATCCGGTCGCCGACAAGCTTCTCCTGGTCTCGGTCTTCGTCGTCATGGGTTATGCCGGGGAACTGCCGCTCTGGCTTGTCGTGACCATGGTCTCGCGCGACGCGCTGATCGTCTGCGCCGTGCTTTTGTCCAGCGTGATGGCGCAGCCGGTCGAGATGAAGCCGCTCTTGGTCTCCAAGGTGAACACCGCCGTGCAGATCGCGCTGGCGGCGCTTGTGCTGGGCGAGCTTGCCTTTTCCATGCATCTCTATCCGCTCCGGCCGGCGCTCATATTGCTCTCCGGGGTCTTGACCGTGGCTTCGGCCGCGGCCTATCTCGTGGCCTGGCTAAGGCATATGAGTGGCTATGGCGAAGGCTCCCGGACGAGCAACACCAAGTCGGGCAATTCCAGCACGGACACCTGACGGCGAAGCCTGGACGGCCGCGGCCTCGACCGCGTTGCGCCGGCAGATCGCGTTCTGGCTGATCGTCGCCGTGCTTCTGGCGCTGTTCCTCTATGTCTTCTCCGGCATCCTCTTGCCCTTCGTCGCCGGCATGGTACTCGCTTATTTCCTCGATCCGGTGGCCGATCGGCTGCAGCGGCTCGGCCTCTCCCGGCTGATGGCGACGGTGGTGATCCTCATTGCCTTCGTCGTCGTCGTGGTGCTCGCCTTCGTTATCCTGGTGCCTGTGCTGGCCACGCAGATGGCCGATTTCGCGCGCAAGCTGCCGGAATATCTCACCCGCCTGCAGTCGCTCATCACCAGCTTCGACCCGAAGTGGCTGGAGCAGCGTTTTGGCGTCAACGCGGCCAGCCTGCGCGACGGACTGAACTCGCTGCTCACCACCGGTTTCGGGCTGCTCACCACCGTCTTCACCTCGATCTGGAGCTCGGGCGTGGCGCTGGTTTCGGTGGTCAGCCTCTTCGTCGTCACCCCGGTCGTGGCCTTCTACATGCTGCTCGACTGGGACCGCATGGTGGCCGTGGTCGACAGCTGGGTTCCGCGCGACTACGTCGAGACGGTCAGGGCGCTTGCCCGCGAGATCAACACCGCCACCGCCGGCTTCGTGCGCGGGCAGGGCACGCTCTGCCTTGTGCTGGGCGCCATGTACGCCACCGGCCTGACGCTGACGGGGCTGAACTTCGCCATCCTCATCGGCTTCTTCGCCGGGCTGATCTCCTTCATCCCCTATGTCGGCTCGCTGACCGGGCTGGTGCTGGCGGTCGGCGTCGCCTTCGTCCAGTTCTGGCCGGATTGGACGATGATCGTGGCGGTGGCCTGCGTGTTCTTCGTCGGCCAGTTCATCGAGGGCAATATCCTGCAGCCGAGGCTGGTCGGCAAAAGCGTCGGACTGCATCCGGTTTGGCTGATGTTCGCGCTCTTTGCCTTCGGTGCGCTGTTCGGCTTCGTCGGCCTGCTGATTGCGGTGCCGGCTTCGGCGGCCATTGCCGTGCTGGTGCGCTTTGCGATTGCCCGCTACCTCGAATCGCCGCTCTACAACGGCCATGCCACCGAGCCCGCACCTCCTTTGCCGGCGGATCGCGGCGGCGGCCACCGCTCACCGCCGCGTGGCTGAAATGGCTGGCGAACGAACCGGTCCACCGCGCCAGCTGCCGCTCGATCTCGGCCACGGTACCGGCTACTCGCGCGACGAGCTCGTCGTCTCCGGGGCCAACGCGCAGGCCGCAGCACTGGTCGACCGCTGGCCGGACTGGCCCGCGCCGGTGGTGGTGCTCGCCGGCCCTCCCGGGTCCGGCAAGACGCATCTCGCCCAGATCTGGCAAGCGCATGCGCACGCTGTCGCCATCGCTCCCGATCACATCGGCGAGCACATTGGCGGGCTAGGCGCGAGCCCCGCGCTGATCGACGACATCGACAAGCTCCCGATCGACGAGCAAGGCCTGTTCCACCTGATCAACACCGTGCGCGGCGCCGGCTCCACGCTGCTTCTGACGGCGCGGCGCTTTCCCTCGGCCTGGCGCGTCGCGCTGCCGGACCTCATCTCGCGGCTGAAAGCGGCGGCGACCATCGAGATCCACGAGCCGGACGACCTGCTGCTCGCCGGCGTTATCACCAAGCTCTTCGCCGACCGCCAGGTCGAGGTCGAGCCGCATGTCGTGCAATATCTGGTGCGGCGCATCGAACGCTCGCTGGCGACTGCCATGCGGGTCGTGGAGCGCCTCGACCGCGCCGCTCTCGAGCGCAAGACGCCGATCACCCGAGCGCTCGCCGCCGAGACCGTCAGCGCCATGGACGAGGGCCAGGGCGAGTTCGATATTTAGGATGTCGAGGAAGGCTGTTCCGGGATTGTGCGCTCTCTACGCCCATAATCCGGCCAGATGCCGAGCCAGCAGATAGACTCCCGTATGCGCTGCCACGTAGCATGCGGCGACAAAGACGAAGAACAACAGGCTGCCGATCCGCGACAGGGCGACGCTGCCATTCTGCCTCTTGCTCGGCCGGTTGTTCCAAACCCACAGAGCAGCGCACAGGATTGCCCAGGCGACCGCCACCGGAACCGCGAAGCCATAATAGGCCAAATAGGCCGGGCCGATCAGCGACAGCAGCGCCTCGAGAATAGGCATCCAGAGTCCCCCTTGCCCCGTTTGCCCGGAGTTTAGAGCAACTCCGGGAAAAGCGCGTAGCGGTTTTCCGTCCGGAGTTGCGGGACGATCGTGGCTGTCCCATTTCGAGCCACTTCCCTGGCATCCATCTTGCAGCGCGGAAGACGCCGGTTGATCCCGGTCCCGGTCGCATTGCAGATCGGGTTGTAGGCTCGCCGGGCTCGAGGTTGTTGGGGACTCGCCCGGCGGGTTTACTCGGTTCCACGCCGACGGCTCCCTTCAGAGATCAAGGCCTGTTGCTCGATGCTGGACACCTTCAGCCCGTCTTGCCATGGCTGGTGAGCAAGCGCAGCACTTGCACGCTCTTCGGCAGCTCGATCAGGAATTCCGCGTCGCGGTCGAGGTGGTGGACCTGGGTCGGCCCGCCGCCGGTGAAGCGCGCCATTGCCTCGATGCTCTCCCAATAGGAGATCGTCACGAACTCGGAATGGGTCGCCGTGTCCTCGCGAAATGTCTGGACGCCGAGTGCCTTTTCGATGAGCGGCTTGATGCCGGTCTCGTAATTGTAAGTTTCATAGTCGTCCGCTTTTTCCGGCAAGGTCCTGCCGCGCCAGATGCGGGCGATGGTGGGGGTCCTTGGAGTGTCGGCCATGGCAACAGAACTTCTGAAGGCCGACAGGGTTCCCGAAGCGCGGGCTCTAGGATGTTCAGGAAAACTGGTCGGAGTGGCGTGATTCGAACACGCGACCCCCTGATCCCAAATCATATTATATGCGTTGCGTGGCTACATATGGCGTTGCATATCGTTGCAGTTGGTTCGAATGAAATCCCTGAAGATGCAAGAATATTCCAACGTTTTCCAATAGAGTGAAACTGAAGGCCCATTGATTTTCTTCTGGCAAACACCTACAAAGTGGCTACACGGTGGTTACACGAGGGGCAAATGCCGATTTTGAAGCTCACCAAGCGCAATGTCGAATCTATCAAAAAGCCCGGCGGCACGGCGCCGGTTTTTTACTGGGACGAAGATCTGAAAGGCTTCGGTCTGCGTGTGATGCCGTCCGGTGTCGCTACGTGGATCGTGGAATATCGTCCGGGCGCAGGCGGACGCGGCGTTGCCAAGAAGCGATCAAAGATCGGACGGCTTGAAAAGATTGAGGCCGACAAGGCGCGGGAAGCGGCCAAGAAAATCCTTGCCGGCGTGGAGCTTGGCGCCGATCCCGCCAAGGCAAAGGCCGAAGAGCGAGCAACGGAGGTGTTCTCGCTACTGGCAGCGACCTATGTCGAAGATCACATGAAGACGCATCGTAAGACCGCGACGGCTGATTACTACACTTATGTCATCGACAAGCACCTTGCGCCGCACATTGGCAGCAAGCGGGCCAACACCATCACAGATGACGATATCGGAGCGATGCACCGCGCGATCGGCAAAGTGGGCGGAAAGTACATCGCCAACCGCGCGCTTGCGGTAGCGTCGGCGGTATTCAATTGGGCCAAAATGGACAATCCCGTGAAGGGAGTGCGCAAGTTCAAGGAGGAAGGTCGAGAGCGATATTTGACCAGTGACGAGATGCAACGCCTTGGTGACGCTATGCGCGAAGCCGAGACGACTGGCCTGCGCTACGATGTCGATGAAGAAAGGCCGAACGCCAAGCATGCTCGCAAGCCCGAAAACAGGCGCATCGTTTATGGGCCGCACGTGACTGGTGCCATTCGCCTCTTGATGCTGACCGGCTGTCGGTTGCGGGAAATCTTGAACTTGCGCTGGGCCGAAGTCGACCCTGAGCGAGGATTGCTCTTCCTTCCAGATTCGAAGACGGGCCGCAAAACGGTTGTGCTATCGACGGCGGCACAGGATGTGCTTCGCGGCCTGCCGCGTGTGGGCAAGTTCGTCATCGCTGGGCGAGATGCAGGCACAGATGATGAGAAGCCGCGGCATGATCTTAAAAAGCCATGGGCTGCCATTTGCAAACGCGCCGGGCTTGGCGATGTCCACTTGCACGATTTGCGCCATACCTTCGCTAGCGTGGGCGCGGGAAGCGATCTCGGCTTGCCGGTAATCGGAAACCTCCTTGGGCACGCAAACGCAAAGACAACGCAGCGATACGCCCATGTTGCGAACGATGCTGCCAAGCGCGCCGCCGATCTGATCGCGAACAAGATCGCAACCGCAATGGGAGGCAGGTGAATGGCACCTCTGCCAAAGGGATTCAGCCTGCAGGCGTCGCCAATTCAAGCTGCCTTAAGCGAGGGGAGGACAGAGGATGCGAAGACCATGGTCGTCGCAATTCTGCGTTCCGGCAAAGCCGACGATGTGGTGCAGGGCCTAGCCGCCGACATGCTGAAGCCACCGAAGCGATCGCGCGGCCGAAGACCGGCACTGACTCGGCACTGGTTCGATATCGGCGAACAGTTCCACTGGCTGCGCGATGACGGCGTAAAATATGAAGACGCGTTGCACCAACTCTCCGAGAAATTCGGATTTTCAGAGACCCACATTCGCAAAGCAGTATCGGAGTTCGACGCGGCGAAGGAGGCCCACGACAGGGGGAACCGCGAATAAACACCATTTGTTTTGCCTAAATCCCGTAGGCGAAAACGCCTATAACCTCCTACGACAATATGAAACAGGAGGATTGAATGGCGAATATTCGGGTCAGACAGGCCGCAGAATATGTTGGCCTGTCGAAATCAAATCTCGACAAGATGCGCTGCTATGGTGGCGGGCCGGCATATATCAAACTTGGCAATTCAGTGATTTATCGCACCGAGGATCTCGATTTGTGGCTTGCCGGCAATCGGCGCTCCAGCAATGACAACGGCAAGCCTGCCAAGGTCGCATAATTCGGGATTCGATTGGTTACCGTCGACTGTCCTCTCCCGGCGAACAAAGCCGACATCAAAAACCCGACATTTCCTTCAAATTGCCCGCACACGCGGGAAGGAGATTCCTATGCCGCTGATCCATCTCGACAATGGCGACACTCTCAACTCGCAGCATGTCGTGAAGATGCTGGAGTGCCACGACGGTCGCCATCAATTTGGAATGTCGGACGGCAGTATGCATGCCGGCTTCGTTGACGAGCCCGAGCGCGCCTTTTTCCCCATTGTGTCTGCCGCCCCCGGTTTCAAGACAATTGCGACCGACGTTTTGAATGGCGTCCGCAGGTGGGATATCCGGTCCGTTGTTGCGTGGCAGATTTGCCCTGGTGGCAACTTTGCGCTGGCTGCTGGCCCATCCGACGAGGAAGGTTATGCTGCTTTGATCGAGCCAGAAGGGACGGTGGTCGATTGTGACGGCGATCGGTTCGACAGCCTTGAGGCTTTCCAGCAGTCGGTCGAGGAGGCGGATGCGGCGCACCGGAAGGCTGCTTAGCCCACCTACGCGCAAGCCCACATAACACCTCAGGCGCGAGAGCTTCCGAATGACTGCACCTGCGCCTGATTGGGCGATCGGCCAAAATGTTTCACATCAAAAATTCGGTGCCGGAACAGTAGTCGATGCCGATGGCGAAAAGCTGACGATTGCGTTCGAGCGAGCCGGCGAAAAGCGGGTGATGGCGAGTTTCGTCACGGCCAGTGCCGCCGCGAATGACAACAAGCCAGCAGAGAAACCGTCTGATCTGGATATTTTTGCCTGGCGGGCTTCCCGCTTTGTCGGGGAGCCCGAGCCAACCGAGTATCTCGTCAGCGGTGTCGTCGAGTCCGGTATACCCGGTATGATCGCGGCACAGGGGGAGGTCGGCAAATCGTTCACGTTGCTCGAGCTTAGCCGGCGCGTTGCGTTTGGAAAGGTCGGAACAATCCCGCCCCCGCCGATCCTCGGTGGGCAGGTGGTGCAGGAGGGAACTGCTCTCTTATTGAGTGGCGAAGACGACGTTCGCGCCATGCACAGGCGGCTGGCCGCCATCGATCCAAAGGGCGCCAGGTTCGCAGAGCAAGGTGACAAGCTCATCGCCATTCCGTTGCCGTCTGCGGTCAAAGCCATTCAGCCCTTCTGGCGAGTTGCGAGGGGCGAACTGGTCGAGACGGACGCCTGGCGGAAATTCTGCGACAGCCTGGATAGGATTTCAGATCTGCGCCTGGTGACCATTGACCCTCTGCAGTTGTTCGCGGCGGTGCCCCTAAACGAGGATCCGGCTGCCGGCCAGTTCGTATGCGGATCGATCGCGTCTCTCGCTGCACATACCGGCGCAAACGTGTTCTTTGCGCATCACATGGCCAAGCGCGCGAAGGAGATCGCAACACTCGCGGACGCTCGCGATGCGATCCGCGGCACCAGCGCACTGGTCGATGGGGTGCGGCTTGTCTACGCGCTTTGGTACGGCGAGCCGGATAAGGCAAAGAAGATCTGCAAGACACTCGGCGTTACCTATGAGCCGAACCGCGTTGCGCACGGAGGCGTGGCGAAAGCAAACGGCGCTGCCCGCCGCATCTTGTCGACGTACGCTCGCGCCGACAACGGGCTGCTGATCGACCGGACCGCCAATCTGGGTGCAACGCTGCCCGAACAGGGCGACTTGCGAGCCGCACTGGTCATTGCAGTCGAAGGTGCCGCAGCTGATGGCAAGCCGTTCACAAAGACCGGCGCTGGCGGGCTGTACGAACTTCGCGAGCGCTTGCCAGAGGAATTGCAGGTGCTCTCCAAGTCGCGCCTCGGCGCCCTTTGCGAAGAAGCCTTACAACGCGGAGAGATCGTCCGGGCGAGTGCCAAGGGCGAAAAGGTCGCGAAGTGGTTAGACGTGCCCACCGGCATGTTCGCCATTGGTCTCGGAAACTTCGGAGTTGGAGCGATGCGATGAACCCGTTCCCGATTGTTGGCGGGAATGCATCGTTCCCGCGGGAACGGGAATGCTAAGTATTTGATTTTACATTATTTCCCATTCCCGTTCCCAACGTTCCCGACGAAATTGGGAACGGGTTAAACCCTTGAATTCATTACCATTCCCGCGTTCCCGGTAATTACCCCTCTGTAAGAGGGGGATGCGTCAGGAACGCATTCCCGAGAGTCGAGAGTAAATAGCCAGCAACCCCAAACTCCCCTGAGTTCAGGAATTGACATGCATCAGGCAATTAGAGCCGGCCAGGTCATCGAGACAATGGTTCACGACCCATACCCCGCTGCCAACGACAACCTGGCCGAACTGCAGCATGCGAAGACGACGCCAATGCCCGCGACCGCGATTCTCGGATGGCTCACCACAAACGACTACATCAACAGCGATGAGCGCGATGCGGGCGAACACCTGATCAAGCTGGCGTCGATCACGCGTTCCAAGCTGACCAGCCCAATTGTCCGCTACTCGGCCAGGACCGCTGACGGGAAATGGCGTCAGGTTGAGGTTCAGCGGCACACGGTGCGGCCCGCCCTCGATGGCTGCATCGGTGCGATCCGGTACGAACCGCGGCGCAAAGCGACGGTCCAGGCGTTCGTGGTCGAAGAGACAAACGTCGACACAGAAAATCCGCACCGCGTCGCGCAGGGTCTGGCTGACGTCGCTCGCCATCTGTGGGGTGTCAAGCGGACTGCCGCGACGCCGATCGTGGCTGCGAACGATAATGAAGAGCAGGAAGAAACCGCGACGCCGCCGGTTCGCCGATCGGACAATTTCCAGCGGATGCACACTGCTGGCCAATTGGACAAAGACGCGGAAACCAATGACGTGCTCCACGCTGCTGGCTTGCGGTACGCCAATGATCATTACATGGCCGGCCTGCAGCCTCTCGGTGCCATCGACTATTCGTGTGTTTCGGTTGACGGCGGATCTGGCGAAGAAATGGGCGACCGAATGGCACAGGCGCGTAGCCGCTATCGAAAGGCACGTGTACTGCTCGGCACCCACTACGGCCCAGTCGTTGACGCTGTGGTCGTCGAAGGACAGTCGCTTGGCGAAGCTGGATTGAAGATCAGCCACTACAAGGACCGCGGCAAGGCAATTGCTGCTGCCGGCGAACGCCTCAATGGTGGGTTGCGGCTGCTAGCTCAGCACTACGGGATTTCGCGGCAATGAAGTCCCCCTATAGCTTCGATCATATTCGCCAGAAGGACGGCGAGCCGCTCCCCGAATGGTTCGTCAGGGTGATTGGCTGGGCGATTGCTGAGAGCAAGGGCAGGGAAGGGCACATTCGGTACGCCCTTCACGCCCTGGAGGGCTTGGCCCGCGATGACGAACGGGCCGCAACCCAACGTGATGCCGACGCCAGATTGAAGCGCGAGACGGAACTGCTCCAGAAACGGATAGCCGAACTGGAGCTTATGCTCCGCGGAACCATCTCAAAGGCCGAAGCCGAAGCAATGTGCACGGCAGCCGCTGAGGCGATGCGCAACAAAGCGGAGTTTTTCGCCATGGATATGGGTGAAATTCCAAACAGCCTATCCGAGGCGATTGGCGCTCTGCCGCTTCCCAAACCGCGGTGGATCACCGCGAAGCGCGACTAGCTCGGCTCGTGCGCATGAGGCGCACGTGATTTGCTAGGATGGATCATGATCAAGTTTTGCGGGTGGCGGAAGCGCCGCCCGTTTTCGTTTCGATGCGCTCGATTCTATGGAGCGATCGACCCGCCGCAAGCGATTAGCGGCGGGAACAATCATTGCCGCCAGGCGCCCTCAACGGGCGACGGTGGCGTTCGCTTAACCGTTCAGCGGCGCGGGCGTTGTAACCCCGCATGACGGTCGGCGCGGTGCAAGGCCGCGGACAATTTGGAGTTCCGATTACCGCCAGACTTCACCTGTGGAAAGCCACTCCTCTACCGTGTTGGTGAGGGACTCAAGTACTGTGCCCTTTGGCAGTGGGAGGACTTCACCGCCGGCTTCCTTGATTACCTTAGCAACCAGGTCTGGAGACTCGTTGACGAGAATTCGGGTGTTTCCCATCTCAAAACCGGAATTGCAGCCATCTCCCAGATCGGTCGAGGGTATAAATATCGGGCCAGAGGCCTTTGCGCCATTGAACCACACCGGTTTGCCACCAGGAAGGTGCAATAGCGCAAGCTTCGGCTGGTCGATTTTTGAGGAAGCCGCAACAGAAACGCTGCCCTCCATCACTAAAGATCTAATCTTCCAATCGACCAAAGTTTTGGCTTTGCCGGGATGGTCGTTAAACGTTGTATCACGTATTCTCAGAACGTCTTTGCCGTCTATGTCAATTTTCTGATTGCTCGGCAGTGTAAGCGTGAACACGATGCACCCTCCGCATTCCAAAGTGCTTAGGTCATGCAGATCGACATAACCTGTGCCAGCCGGGAATTTCGTTCCTGACAATAAGAAAGCACTTGTACAGAAGCTTCGCAAGCATATCAAGCAAGTGCCGAGCTGTTCAACTAACCGTGGCGCGGGACGCCGCGTGGCGATAGCATTGAGGTTGTAAGGGATCAGGGAGTCGCCAGTGAGCTTGGATACCTTCTTCCAATCCTCTCTTCAAATTCAATTGGCAATAGGCGCTGGGTATCTTGGGTACCTCGCCGCGTATGGTGGAATTCGCAATCACCACCAGCAGATTGATGTGGCCTTTCTCACCGCAGCCTTCGGCTTGGTGGCTACCGCTTCAGCACTGGTTACATCGCCCATAATGTCTGTAGCGTGGGCCGTTGTATGTTCAACCGCTGCAGCGGTAGCGGCCGGGATTCTATGGCGGAAGTGGGGGCGCAACTTCGTGCGTTGGGCCCTAAAAATCAGCCGCGTCAATTTCGCGGACGACGACCCTACCGTGCTGACGGCACTCGGGGCAGACACGAAGCATAACGTCAGCCAGGTTCTGGTTGTCCTGACTGACGGCAGTGAACTTATGTGCCAAGACACCGCGGGATTTCGGGACGCCCCCATCGCTCCGTTTATCTACGGCACAGATGGCTCAATTGCTATGTACGTAACGCACTCGTATCGCCGTTCGGAAGACGGATCACTAGTCGAGAGCGTAAGAAAGAACACAAGAGATGCTGTGTGGGGAGACAGGATGACAATTGTGCCTGCAGCCAGCATTAGAAACGTAGACCTCCGCTTTCAGAGAAAAAGCTAGTCTTCTCTTGGAGGAGGCTGTGAAGGAGGAGTACCGTCTGGCGCTTCAGGTTTATAGTTTGTCTCGGGTTTGCGAGGCTCCGGGTTGTAGTTACGCTCTTCATAGTGACCCGGATCAGGCCGATGGTTGGCCTCCTCGCCTGAGCCTTGCCGGCCACCTGCCATGTCGAGTCTCTCCCCAATATCCGATCGCAATATCAGATATTTTAGCACACCGTCGATTAAAGGACAGCCGTGGACAGTCACCGTTCCGGTGGGTTGTCCTTGAGCCACTGATTGGTGCCCGACTTGGCACCGGAGTAGTGGTTCTTCTTCGTAAGTTCGCTCACCCACAACGAATCATCTTTGTCCATGAACGACTTGAAGTGGTCGTGGACTTCCTTGGCGGTGTTGCTCAAATTTATGAGCCACGCTGAATACTGGTATTTATGGGCCTTAAGACGCTTCAGTTCATCTATGAGCTCCTTGTAATCCTCCGATGTCTCGTCCTTGTTCAAATCGTAGGTAAGTACGAACGTCGTCATTTACTTTCTTCCGCCTTTAAACCAGACTGGAGAGAAGCACACGTGGCGCTTTCTAGCAAGCAGCGAGACGACCGCCGCTCCTTAGAAGCCACAGAATATCGTCGCCTCTACGCCACCGCGCAATGGAAGCGACTACGACTGACCAAGCTGGCTCAGGATCCACTTTGCGAGTGGTGCCTCGAGCGTGAGATTGTGGAGCCTGCGACCGAGGTTCACCACGCAGACGGCGGACACAAAGGCGACGTCGTCAAGTTCTGGACAGGACCGTTCGTCAGTACGTGTAAGCCGTGCCACGCAAGCCGCGGCCAGCGCGAAGACCTCGGTCTGACCATCATCCGGTTCGGGCCTGACGGCTGGCCGACGTGAGGCGGGGAGGGGTGTCGGCATCCTGCCGGCTATCGAAACCTACAACCGGTGCATCCCCCACAGCGCACACGTCTGCAATTCGAAATATGACCCCCGCTCAGGATTTCGCCCTATGGCACGGCCGAGAAATCCCCTTGCCAAAGCCAAGGCCGAGGGGCGTGAAAAGATAAATGCTGGGCGCTTCAAGGATCGCGCGGAGCCAAAGGCCGGTGGGCCGCTTGGTGCCCCTCCGAAGTGGATCGTTGATACCGACACCAGCAAAGCAAAGTCGGCATGGCATCTCTTTCAGAAGGAGCTGCCATGGCTCAACCAGTCGCACCGCATGCTGGTTGGTATGGCCGCCAACATCCAAGGACGCGTGATAGCGGGTCAAGAGGTCGGCGTCCAAGCCATGAACCTGCTCCGCCAAATGCTTGGCCAGATGGGCGCAACACCAGCCGACGCGACCAAGATCATGGTGCCTGATGACGAGGATAAGGACGATCTGCTCGACTGACGTCGGACCGGCTCTTCGGCGTGTCAACGACTACGCAGAGGCGGTCCTTTCGGGCGAAGTCATTGCTGGCCCGCATGTGCGGAATGCCTGCCGGCGACACCTCGACGACTTGGCCAGCGGTGCAGAACGCGGTTTGTGGTTCGATGACGTCGCCGCGCTGCGAGTGTTTCGGTTTTTCGAGGAGCGACTGAAACTTTCGGAGGGCCAGTTCGAGGGCAGACCGTTCAATCTGCACCCATCGCAGGCGTTCAAGCTTGGCTCGCTCTTTGGTTGGAAGCGACCGGACGGCACACGTCGCTTCCGTCGCGCCTACATTGAGCAAGGGAAGGGCAACGGCAAGTCGCCGTTTGCTGGCGGTGTGGGGCTTTACGGCCTGATGGCTGATGATGAGGCCGGTGCGCAGATTTATGCGGCTGCGGCGAAGAAGGAGCAAGCTGGCATCCTGTTTCAGGATGCTGTGAAGATGGTTCGCGCCGCTCCAGCGCTGGAACAGCGCTTGACATTCAGCGGCGGCCTTGGGCGCGAATTCAATATCGCGCACCATCGCTCCGGGTCTTTCTTCCGGCCCATTTCGAAAGATAGCGGCAAGTCTGGTTCTGGTCCACGCCCGCATTACGCGCTCTGCGATGAGGTGCACGAACACCCCGACCGCACGACCATGGAGATGCTCGAGCGCGGATTCAAATTCCGGCGCCAGCCGCTGCTTCTCATGATCACCAATTCAGGCAGCGACCGGAACACAGTGTGTTGGGAAGAGCACGAGCATGCGGTGCGCGTTGCGGCCGGGACGCGCGAGCCCGACGACGACTTTACCTATGTCGGCGAGGTGATTGACGATACGACTTTCGCGTACGTGTGCGCTCTCGATAAAGACGATGATCCGCTGGAGGATCCGACGTGCTGGGTGAAAGCGAACCCACTGCTTGGCACGATATTGACGGATGACTACCTGGCCGGCGTCGTTGCGCAGGCGAAGCAGATACCGGGCAAGCTGAACGGCATCTTGCGCCTACATTTCTGCAAATGGACAGACGCGGACAAGGCGTGGATGCCGCGGGCGACGGTCGAGAGCGTCATGGACGACTTCGATCCAGAAGAGCACGCTGAAGCGCCTGTCTTCTTGGGGGTCGACCTTTCTGGCAGCAAGGACATCACCGCATTGGCGTGTGTTGTCCCGACTGGCTTCGAGGAGATGCATCGCGACGACGGCTCGTCGGTAAGCCTGCCGACGTTCGATGCCTGGGTAGAGGCCTGGACACCGGGCGACACGCTGAAGGCGAGGGCGCTGGCTGACAAGGCGCCGTATGAGCAGTGGGTTGCAGGAGGATGGCTAAACGCGCCACCAGGACCGCGCATTCGCTACGACTACGTCGCAGCACGCGTGCAGCAGTTAAATCAGATCTTCGACATTCAGGCGATCGCGTACGACAAATACGCGTACAACAAATTCCGCGAGGAAGTCGAGGCGCTGGGCGTTGAAGTTGAGCACGTACCCCACCCGCAGGGCGGCAAAGTTCGCGCGAGGCCAAGCGAGGCGAAGGTCGAGGCCGCTAAAGCGGCCGGCGAGCCAGCCCCGCAAGGGCTGTGGATGCCGGGCTCTGTTTCTGCTCTCGAGGAAATGATCATCGACGGGCGCATCCGCTTGAGGCGAAGCCCTGTGCTGATGACAGCCCTAATGGGCGCGACGTTCGATCGCGATCCTCAGGACAACCGATGGTTTGTGAAGCAAAAATCAACGGTGCGAATTGACGTCGCTGTCGCTCTTTGCATGGCGATCGGTGCCGCGACAGACGCCGCCGGGCCGAATGTGTCTCAGCCGACGTCCCCTTGGGATGATCCCGCATTTTCTTTGATGGAAGCCGCATGAAATGGCCATTTCCCCGTGAAAAGCGGGCCGAACCGACGCAATCCGGAGAAATCCGGGCGGGTACGATCGAAAACCAGAACATTCCGGTAAGCGCGGAGAATTTCCTCGCGTACTTCGGTATCCAGTCGGCAAATCTGCCGGCCGTAACAATCGACAGCGCCTTGGCGGTGCCGGCGGTGTGGGCTGCGGTGGCATTTCTGTCTCGCACGTTGGCTGCGCTTCCGCTGCACGCGTACAAGCAGACAAAAGACGGCCCAAAACAACTTACTGGCCGCCTTGAGGCGATTGTCCACGACGCTCCCAATCCTGAGCAGGGCTCATTCAAGTTCCGCCAATGGTTCTGGCAGCAGGTGTTTACCGGCGGCCGAGGTTTGGCGTGGATTGAGCGCACGCCTGGTGGGGTCGACTCGCTGTGGCCGATGGATCCGACCAAGACCACGATCCAACGTGTTGGTGGGAAGGTTCGCTACCAATACGGCGACGCCACGCATCCTGTCAAACAGTACCCGGCCGAGGACGTGATTGACGTCCCATTTATGCTTTGGCACGACGGGCTTCGCCACTACGGCCCGATCACCATGGCATCGAAGGCGATTCAACTCGCCCTGGCCATGAACGACTACGGCAGCAATTTCTTCGCCGGCGGCGGCGTGCCGCCGCTCGCGCTGCAGGGGCCGCTGCCTGCAGGCAAGGATGCGATGGCCCGCGCTCAGGCCGATATCAAGCGGTCGGTCGACGCGGCCAAGAATGCTAATGAGCCGGTGTTCCCGATACCGGCTGGTTACACGCTGAATCCGGTTGGCCTTGACCCCGCAAAGGGGCAGATGATTGAGGCGCGGCGCTTCCAAGTGGAAGAGATCGCTCGCATCTACCAGTTGCCGAAGGTGTTCTTGCAAGACCTTATCGGCGCCACGTTCAGCAACACCGAACAGCAAAACCTGATGCTGGTGCAGCACCTGGTTGGCCAGTGGGCGGAGGCTTTTGAGGACGAATTGAACCTCAAGCTATTCGGCCGCGCCGGCGCTGGCGGGAAGTATATCGAGCATAACCTCGATGGCATCCTGCGCGGTGACTTCCTTACGCGCATGAATGGCCTCGGCCAGGCGGTGCAGAACGGCCTGCTTACGCCGAACGAGGGCCGCGCGCTGGACAACCGGCCCGCCATGGAAAACGGCGACAAGCTGTACATCCAAGGCGCCACGGTTCCCCTTGGCAGCAACGTTGCCAAGCCCGGCAGAACGCCGCCGGCCAACGACAACAATAAACCTAATGAGGCCCAGGCCGCATGAAAGACCTAGAAAAGCGCAGTGGCCTGCACGGCGTCGAGTTCCGCGAGGCGGAGGGCAAGCGCACCCTTGTTGGCTATGCTGCCATCTGGAACAGCGATACCACTATCGGCGATTATTTCATCGAGCGCATCGCGCCTGGCGCATTCACCGCGGCACTTCGCGGTGACATCCTGGCGCTCTGCGATCATGACATCGGCCGTGTCATTGGTCGCACCAAATCCGGCACGCTGCGCCTCGCCGAGGACCAGCGCGGACTGAAGGTCGAGATCGACGTTCCGGACACCACGGACGGCAATGACCTGTGGACGTTGGTCAAGCGTGGCGATGTCAGTGGCATGTCCTTCGCGTTCCGGGCTACCAAGCAGGAGTGGGACGACACTGGCGACCTGCCGAAGCGAACCATCCTTGAGGCCGAGCTTTACGAGGTGACCGCCACGGCGCTGCCGGCCTACCCCGACACCACACTGGCCACGCGTTCGCTTGAGGCTGCGCGCGGTGAGGTCGAGCAAGTGAAGAAGGACGCCGAAAGGCGGGCTGCGGACGCTGCCGCTGCGGCTAGGCGAGTTTCCGAAAGGCGCGCCTCCATGGAGCAGAAGTTTCGAGGCATTCAGTCGCATGAAGGGCGATCGGCGGACGCTTCGTAGTCACCCGGCTTAGCCCGGAGGGCGGCTAGTCCGCCATTCAACCCAAGACTAGCCCGTTTGGCTCCGCCGCGCGCGGAGGCGGGTTTCTATTGCCTAAAGGTACGATATGACCCTCAGGGAAATGCAGGAAAAGCGCGGCAAGCTTGTTGCGCAGGCGCGCGAAGCGCTGGAAGAGATCCGCAAGAATACGGACCATGCTCGCGCTGCCGAACTTGAAAAGCGCCACGACGACATCATGGCCGAATTCGACAAGCTCGAGAAGGACATCGAGCGCGAGCAGCGCATGGCTGCAGCCGAGGCCCGCATCAATGGGGCGGCCGAAGAGGAGCGTCGTCGGCAGCGCCCGACCGGCGCCGACACCGAGCAGCGCGGCCGTTCCGAAGGCGACAAGCCGGAATACCGCTCTGTCTTTTACAAGTTCCTCGCCAGCGGCGGCGCTCTGGACACGCTGGACGCCGAAGAGCGGTCCATTTTGCGCCAGGGTACCGTCGAGATTGAAAAGCGTATCCAGACCGGCGGCTCGAACGCGGCGGGCGGCTATACAGTACCGGTCGAACTGCAGAGCTTGCTCGTACGCGCCATGAAGGCGTGGGGTCCGATGTACGATGGCAACATCGTCAGCGAACTGAACACCTCTGCCGGCAATGCGTTGCCGATCCCGACCACGGACGACACCGGCAACACTGGTGTTCAGGGTACGGAAGGCACGGCGCTTACCGATGACGGCTCTGCTGACGCTGTGTTTGGCCAGAAGCAACTCGAGGCCTACGACTTCAACACGAAGTTCGTGAAGTTCTCCTGGCAGCTTGCGCAGGATTCGATCTTTAACGTTGAGTCTCTGCTTTCCGACCTTCTCGGCGAGCGCCTTGGCCGCCTAGCCAACGCACAGCTCACGACCGGCACCGGCACGTCCGCGCCGAACGGTATCGTCACCGCATCGACGCTCGGCGTTACCGCCGCATCGGCAACCGCGATCGCCTCGGACGAACTGATCGACCTGCAGCACTCGGTTGACCCGGCTTACCGTCAGTCGCCGAAGGTTGGTTGGATGTTCAACGACCAGACGCTTAAGGCGATCAGGAAGCTCAAGGACGGCCAGGGCAACTACCTCTGGCAGATGGGCGACGTCACCAAGGCTCAGCCGGCCCTGCTCCTCGATCATAAATACAACGTCAATCAGGCTGTGGCCAACATCGCGACCGGCAACAAGGCCGTGATCTTTGGCGATCTGGGCAAGTATTGGGTCCGCAAGGTTGGCGCCCCGGTGATCGGCGTTCTGCGTGAGCGCTTCTGGCCGGATCTGGGCATCGCTGGCCTGATCCGTTTCGACGGCGAACTGCTCGACGCCGCGGCGGTCAAGCATCTCAAGTTGGCCTAATTTGGAATAGCGGGCTTGCCTTCGGGTTAGCCCGCCTCCGCTTTGGAGGTGAAATGCTTTTGAAGATGCTCACAGGCCTTTCGGGGCCGCTGTTCAGCTTGGCGCCTGGCGACGAGTACGATTTTGATGACGCTGAAGCGGAACGTCTGAAGGCTGCCGAGTTCGCCATTGACGCCGAGCCCAAGGCTCCAGCTACGACCAAGAGGGGCAAGGCTGATGTGGTATCCAGCAACGGTGACAACGCCGGCAACGGCTGAGCCTGTCACATTGGCAGAAGCCAAGCGACATGTGAATGCCGAAGATTTCAGTGACGACGACGCCGAGTTGACTCTGTTGGTCGCCGCGGCTCGCGACCATATAGAGAAGTACACGAACACGCGCCTGGGGGTACAAACCGTCACGGTCAAGTGTGATTGCTTCGCAGATTTTTCTCGCTTCCCTGAGGCGCCAGCTCAGTCCGTAACGTCGATTGAATATGTCGACACGGCCGGCGCCACGCAGACGCTGGCCGATACGGTATATGAACTGCGTGCTGACGGACTTGAGACGTCAATCGGTCTTAAGTACGGACAGTCTTGGCCGGCTATCCAGCCGAAATCTCGCATCGCGGTGGCGGCGGAAGTTGGATATTCCGAAGTCCCGCCGGCGGTGAAGCATGCACTGCTGCTCTGGCTTTCTGCTGGCTACGAGATGCGCGAAAACGCAAAAGCCGATGGTTGGACGACATTCGACTGCCTGCTTGCGAATTACCGTCGTGGCTAGCTGCTGCCCAGCAGTTTGAGAACGGCCTGCAGTGCTTGATCGGCGACTACCCCCAGTGCGGCGCCAGCGAAATTCTCTGCGAGCCACTTAAGTGCCCGGACAAGTACCGCCTCAATCGCAGATTGGCGAACCGACTGGGCTTTCAGCAGTATTATGCCGGCATTCAGTTCAAATTTGATGCGGTCGCGCTCTTCGGGATCAATTTCGTTAGAAGCGACTGCTGCATTTTCTGCATCCTCGATCGCCGCAACCGTTTCCACGTACTCGGGCCTGTTGTGGTCGATCCGTACGATACGATCTGATGCAGGAGCCAAGCCAGGGTCTAGGGGCTTATCCCTGTTTCGGCTGAGATAGCGTCTGATATCCCTTATCATTGGCTCGAACAGGTGACCTGTCATCTCATGCAGCGTATCATTGACATTGTTCGAGCGGCTGTAAAAGTAGCCTCGGGCGACCTGCAACGCCTCGTTGTCGTTGTCGGCAAATGACGCAAGCAGGTTCAATTGAGCGCTCAGGGCGGTCTCGTTGTCGTCTGGCCAGTCGAGTTGCCCGGATCCGACCATTCCACTCGGCTCCACCATGACTTCTGATTGGACGCGTTCCAAGGGAAAGAGACTGCGCAGCCACTTTAAACGAGAAGCTGACGGTTCGGGGGCCTCTTCGAGCAATTGAAGAAATCGGCGTACCGCGCGGCCAAAGTCTTGGTAACGCGCGCCGACTAGGCGGTCGGCACGATCATCGTATTCGTCCAAGAATTCGTCGAATTCGTCCACTTCATCCCCCAGCCATCCCAAGCGAGCAAACAGATAACAAACGCGCTTGGTATTTCCAAGTAAGGATTTAATAGTGACCGCACTTACCATCACGGCTGCCAACGTGGCCGCTGGAGCCAATTCCACGCGCGACAACGGCACTGCCGGCGCAGCCATCACTGCCGGCCAGGTTGTCTACAAGGCGGCGGACAACACGTACAAGCTTGCCGACACCAACGACGCCTCGGCGATCGTGCGTAAGCCGAAGGGCATTGCGCTGCATGCGGCGGCATCTGGCCAGCCTCTCGCCGTGCATACCAGCGGCCCGATCACCATCGGCGCCGCGGTTACGGCGGGCGTTGCCTACTGTCTTGGTGGCGCGCCCGGCTCGATTGTTCCAGTTGCCGACCTGACCACTGGCGACCATCCAGCGCTTATCGGCCTGGCATCGAGCACGACCGTAATCAACGTAGACATCCAGGCGCCAGACGCGGCTCTGTAATGGTGTGGGTGCGCTTTAGCCATCCGTGGGATTATCGGCAGCCGGGTTTTACGATCGCGTACCCGGTTGGCGACTTCAACGTGACGCGTAACGCGGCTGGGTTGGCTATCGCGGCCGGCGCTGCTGTGCGGCTGCGCAAGTTGAACAAGAACGATGAGGCGGTTGAATGGCCAAGCGAAGCGGGGCCGGCGCCCTTAACTGCCGGGTTGTTTTCCAGCGAAGATCGGTAGTGCAGGACGAGTACGGCAATGACGTCACAGGCGATTTTGCCGACGTGTTCTCCATCTCCGCACGGCTGCAGCCGAAGTTCGGCGCCGATGTCGAGACGGAGACGGCGGCTCGCCTTGCTGCTTTGCAGCCGTATAACCTGACGGTTCGCAGTTGCGCCGACACGCGCGCAGTGACGCCAGCCTGGCGCGCCTATGACGCGCGCAAGGGCCTTGTCGGCGGTAAGCCGCTCCGGTTCTTCAATATCAAGACGATCGTCAATCCTGACGAGCGTGGCGCAATGGTTGAGATGCTGGTCGTAGAAGGCGAGAGTAGCTAGCGGTCATGGCGATCAAGACGAAGATCATCGGCCGCGAGGCGCTCCAGCGGAGACTTGATGAACTGGTGCCAGAGGCAGCGACAGCCGCCGCAGAGGCCAAGTTAGAGGTGGCGCAAGAGTTGGCTAGCAGAATTGCCAGCCGTGCGCCTGTAGATTCTGGCGACTACAAGGCCAGCATTCGAGGCGGCAGGCAGGCCGATAATCCCGGCATTCTGCCGGTGGGTGGCAAGCAGTCCAAGGATCCAGACGCAACAGCGGTTTATGCCGACTTCATCTGGCGCTTTCTCGAGTTCGGTACGGCACCGCACGTCATCAAGGGCAAGAACGGCGGAAACGTGGTGTTTGCCGGCTCCGATGGCGGATTGGTTTCTGTGCCGTCTGTGGCGCATCCCGGCTCGCGAGCGCATCCACATGTATTCTACACGTGGAAGGCGCTCCGCAAGGCAGCCAAGGCCAAGATCAGCCGTGCGATCAGCAAGGCCGTGAAAGCATCCAACAAGAAGTAGCATTGGAGGGCGCATGGCCGCACCGGCACATGAGCTCGTCGGCGTTGCGACCGCACGCCTACGATCCTACACGGCGCTGACGAGCCTGGTTCCTGCCAGCAACATCTTCTATCGTCCGCCAGCATCATATTCGCCACCATACGTGACGGTCGATGACGTCTCGACGCGGCGCGTCGACATGCAATGCGTCAGCGGCACGATTGCCGATATGACAATCCATGTCTGGACGGACGAAAGTAATCCGCTTCCGAACACCGGAGGCGCTCTGCAGGACGCCAGGGCGATCGCCTACGAGATCGCCAACGCCCTGCATGACTACCCACTAGCGTTGCCCAGCAAGCGGCTGGTGACGCTGGAACACCGCGGCGAGCGCGTGTTCTACGATGCGGATGGCGTAACCGGCCATGCGGTCATCGACTTCGAAGCGGTAATCGAATCCTCGGCCGCGCTTTAGCAACCTAATTTATGGAGCCTACAATGGCTGACGGACAACAGACCGGCAGGCTACTGCTGATTCAAATCGGCGATGGCGGAAGCCCTGAGACTTTCAACAATCTGTGCGGCCTGCAGACGCGCAATTTCAACATGTCGGCGAACGATGTCGACACCACGATTCCGGATTGCAATAATCCTGGCGACACGCCGCAGAAGACTGGTGTCCCCGGTATCAAGAACCGCACTTTCTCCGGCTCCGGCAAGTTTGTGGCTGGCGCCGCCCAGTCCACCTTTATGGGCTACGTCAACAACGCCGTGACCTTCAATGCCAAGGTTATTGTGCCTGGTCTCGGCTCCTACACCGGCCCTTGGTACGTGACCGACTTCACCCTAAACGGCGAGCAGGAAGGCACGATGGGCTTCGATGCTACCTTCATGGCTGGCGGCGCACTGACGTATGTTGCGGAGTAAGCAGGGCATGGCATTAGAGGTTAACGGCGCAAGAGGAGAGGTCGCCCTAAGGGTGGGTGACGTTGACCTCGTAATTGCCGCCACTATGGCCGGGCTGGCCGCGGTCTCCACGCGGCTGGAATGCAAGTCGCTTGGCGACTTGTTTCAGCGGCTTTCCGGCGTTGAGGCGGCGGCCACCATGGCTGCCATCGAACTGCTTACCGTTCGCGGCGATAAGGCTGCGGCGCTTGATGCGCTTAGGCTCAAGCACTTCAAGGCATGTTCGGATGCGTTCGCGCTGGCGCTCGCGCACCACTTCGACGGTGAGCAAAAAAACGAGCAAGCCGCGCCGGCAGCGGGGTAGAAAAGCCGTTCCCCTGGCGAGATTGGATGAAGGGCGCATTCGGCGCCCTTCATTGGACGCCAGAGGTGTTTTGGCGGTCGACGCTCACCGAATACATGATGGCGATCGAGGGCTTTAACGCGCTCAACGGCGGCGAGAAGAAAGATTCAGGACCAAGCGACGAGGATATGGCTGCGCTGTTGGCGAAATATGGCTAGATCACTGAGATGAGCTCTGCAGCCACTCGGTGCTCGTCTTTCCATCAATCTTTACGAAAAGATAGCTAACCGGATCCCTCCCGTAGGTGCTGCCGTAGGTGCAGTCCGCATAGCCCCTAAGCATCGTTCCGAACGAATTTGGAGCGTCATATTCGATCGCAAGGCTAAGATTTTTTGGCTCGATTTCCTTCGCGTCGAAGCTTTTAAGATAAAACCGGCGAACGCTTTCAGTGTCCCCGCTAGTGTTCAGATGCGTGATGAATTCGTCGCGCGTCATGTCTTTGCTGTCGCGGGCCATTCGAATGCGCTTGTACTGGGAAGGGGCCTTAAGCCTTTGCCTCAGAGCTTCTTCGCACGATTTGGTCAGATCGTCATCGAAGTATCCGGTGTTGTATGCGAACGCGACACCGCCGGCCGCGACCATCATGGCGCACGCCGCACTTACAAGCCATTTCATTGCCTCTCCCCCGCAAGAAGGTTCAAATATGTCTGATAAAACCGATGACCTTCTTATAAGTGTAAGTACCGATCTTACTACCATCAAGAGGCAGCTGAAGCAACTTGGCCAGGACGTCGGTCAAACTACTTCAGGAATCCAGAAACAGTTCGATGGCCTTGGAAAGGGCATCGACCAATCGATGTCTCCGATCCAAAAGCGCATCAACGCTATGATCGGCATTCCCGTGTCCTCAAGGGTGAAGGAGTGGAAAGGCGCGCTTGCCGAAGTAGCCGACACGTCAAAGCTTACCTCCTCTCAAGTCCTCAACCTGACGCGGCAGGGTAACGACCTTGCCACCATGTTTGCTCTTGGTGCTAACCCGATGCAGATTTTTGCATCGCAGGCGGGTCAGATTTTTGATGCACTGCAGAGCGGCCCTGGCGGCGCAATGGCGTCCATCAAGGCGATCGGCGAGGGCGCGATCGGTCTGGCGACCAAGTTCCCGCTCATCACGGCGGCGGTCGGTGCAGCAAGTGTGGCTCTGCTCGCATACGAAGCGAGCGGCATCGGCAGTTTCAAGTCTCTCGACGAGATCATCAAGACGCACGAGGCCAACATCAAGCGCCTCGGCGATGCGTATGATGAAGTCAACGGGAAGCGGCAGAACTATGCTGCGGACACGGCCCGCACTGTCAATGCGCTCAACAAGCAGAACGCGCAGGACGCCACCGATCTTCTCCGCAAGCAGGCGCTCGACGCTCTCGGCAAAATGGACGCCAACCTGGCGTTCTTCGATGATAAAGGTCGATTTTCGGCCTTCGCCGCCCCCATCAAAGAGCTGATAGACGAACTGAAAAACGGCACGCCGGATATTAAGGCGTTCCGCGATCAGGTTAATGCTATCGCCGATGCCAATCCGGGGCTGGACAGCAAGCGCCACGAGATACTGGATTTTTCGCAGTCGGCCGCGGACACCGCGGCTAAGCTGCCGGATTTGGCGCGCTCCGTTAGCGACGTCACAGACACGGTAAATCAGTTCAGTTTGCAGCTGGCTGAGGTGGATTCGAAGCCGCTGCAAGCCGCACTGCAAGATCTTTTTGACAAGGCTCGTGAGGGCAGGGAGCCGATTGACGGCATCCTCCAATCGTTGGCGGCGCTCGAGCAGGCCAATCCGAATTTCGCGGGTATTCTCGCAGGCTTCAAAGACATTCTGGATGCTGCGTCCAGAACCAATGCTGCGCTTGACGCTCTAGGATCAAGATATTACGCCAACCAAGGCACCCCTACGAACGGCCGGCAAAAGCTACCGGTCGGGCTTCTGCCGGATAGCTCCCCGGTGCCGGATTCGGCACCCAACCGCGAAGACCTTGGGCATGAATATGACAAGGCGGCCGAAGCTGCAAAGCGCAAGGCGGATGCCGCGGCTCGTCGTGCAGCACGTGCACAACCGAAGACTGCCGACGATCGCTTTGCGGAGGATTTGCAGTCCATCCGGGACCGCACAGCCGCTCTGAACGAGGAATATAACGCGCTTGGGCTCTCCTACGAGGCGCAGACCAAGCGTAGCACGGCACTCGACCTCGAGCAGCAGGCACTGAAGCAGGTTCGCGAGGAAGCCCGCAAGAAGGGCGACACTGACTGGCAAAATGCCCAACTCACGCCAGCCCAAATCGCGCAGATCGATGCGGTTTCGGATGCTTATGCACGGCAGGCCGATGCGCTGCGCAAGGCGCAGGAAATGCAGGATCTTCAGCGCGATGTGCTGAAGGGTGCGTTTGACGATCTCCGCTCAGCGCTGGACGACGGCAAGCTTGATTGGCAGGATTTCGCCAAGATCGCCGAAAACGCGCTCGATAAGGTTATCGACAAGATCGAAAACGATCTTCTCGACGCCATCATTCAGGCCAACTCCGCAGGCGGTGGCGGCGGCATCGGGGGCATCTTCAGCGCCATTTTCGGCGGCGGCAGTTCCGGCAACGTTTTCCCCGGCGGCGGCGTCCTCAACAGCGATATGGGCCTCTATGACACGGGCGGCTATACCGGCCCCGGCGGCAAGAAAAAGGTCGCCGGTCTCGTCCACAAGGGCGAGGTGGTTTTCAGCCAGGACGACGTCGCGCGAAACGGCGGCGTTGCCGCGGTCCAAGCCATGCGCCGTGGCCGAGCGATTGCCGCACCACAGATGCCCGCAATTCAGGCGCCAGCCGCACGCGGTGGCGACATCGGCGTGACGTTCGCGCCTAGTATTTCGGTGCAGGGCGGCGGCAACGATGCCGGCGAGCAGGTAACTGCTGCGCTCAAGAAGTTTGAGAAGGAATTCACGCCGAAGGTCGTGAAGTCGATCCGCGACGCGAAGGTCAGGGGGATGCTGTGACAACGATAAATCTCCCTGACGTCCCCTTTCAGGCGGCGTATCCGCAGCTTGTGGAATCGGTGTCCGTCTCCCGCTCCGGTACGCGCGCAATGTCGTTTGTCGAATACGCGGATGCCTATTGGCAAATCGCCATGCGCACAGTTCCGCTGCGGCCTGAACAGCGCCTTTTGGTCGAGGCGTTCAAGGATCAGAGCCGCGGCGGGCTGCAAACCGTGCTCTACATGCCCAAGCATATGTGCGTGCCGAAAGCCTATTGGGGCGACGCGTCCAACGCAGCGCTATCCAACAACGGCAATCTTGTTTCGATCACCGGCAATTCGCTGGTCATCAACAGCGTTGACAACGGCTTGACGCTTGGTCCTGGCGATCTGATTTCGGCGACATCTGGCGAATACAACGCGCTATTCCGCGTGCAGGGTGGCGGCGTTGCGGCATCGAATAGCATCACGATTACGGTTGAACCGACCGTGCCAGTCTACATCGCCGCGACTGCAGTCATCCGGTTCAAGAATCCGATCGCCAACATGCGCGTGCTACCGGGCTCGTTCTCTATCGATGACGAGATATTTCCGTCGGCCAGTTTCACCTTGGTGGAGATTCCTAAGTGAGCTTCCCAACGCGCCTGCAAGAGGTACTTGACGAGGGGCGGGCAATTATCCGCTCCGGCATCAAGATCGCTTGCACGACCGGCACTTACGGTTTTTGGAACGGTAAGGGCGACATCGTTGTCGACGGGCTAACCTATTGGCCTAACTCCCTGATCACCATTTCGGAACCGGTTTATGGCCTCGGCACTGCAGCGTCGACGTTTACGGCTGAGCTTGTCGCGCAACGCGATTCCGGCCTAACGCCTGACAAGCTCCTGCTTATCGAAAGCGAGGGCTACAAGGATGCGCCGGTTACGGTCTACGACTTTTACTTCGATCCCGATGACCGGTCGTTCCTGCATGCCGAGCCGGGTGCTTATGGGTATATCGACACCGTCGATCACTCGCGCGATGGCGGCGAAACTAAGCTGATTGCCAACGTCCGCTCCGGCGCCATCGCAAACCACCGAGATGGCTACCGCACGGCAAGCCACGAGGATCAGCAGCTGGTGTCGGCTGGCGACATGTTCTTCCAGTACGCCAGCAAGGTGAAGCACGAGAGCTTCGACATCAGCTTCGATTAGGCTCACGCCAGCAGGACATCGATATGCTTACCCTAACCCGGTTGTCCGATTGGGACCGGCGCCTTGCGCGCGTGGTCAATCAACATAGAAGCACGCCAGGCGAATGGGGCGTCTCTGACTGCCTGCTTACCGTCATGGATGCCGTCGTTGCTGTAACCGGCTTCGACCCGGCAGAGGATATCCGAGGCGGCAAGTACAGCACGGCGGCAGGCGCAACCAAGATCCTGCGTAGGCGCGGCTTGGCGGATGTCGAGGCGGCGCTTGCAAGCCTGTTCCCGCCCATCTCGCCTCTTATGGCGCAGCGCGGCGACGCAGGTGTTGTGCGGCGCGATGGCGTTCTTTCCTGCGGCTTTATCTGCGATCGCGGCTTTGCCGTGAAGGACGAACGCGGCCTGTCGTTCCTGCCCCAAACCGAGATCAAGTCAGCCTTCAAAGTGGGGTAGCGAATGGGATTTCTAGTCCCGATTTTCTCGACCGTCCTTGGGGCGGTGGGGCTGAGTGGCGTTGCGTCCTGGCTCGGCGGCTCGACCATTCTTGCCGGCCTTGCGCGCTTCGGCCTTGGCCTCGCCGCTAAGTACCTCATTGGCCAGCTTACGCAGCCGAAACAGCAGGCCCAGACGTCGCAACTTGATACCGCTTATGGCGAGGACCTGGCGCGCTCTGTCATCATGGGTAAGGTCGGCACGGCTGGCCACCTCGTCTACCGAAACGCCTATGGATCCGGCAATCGCAAGATCCAAGACGTCTATATCCTCTCCAACTTCCTGATTAACGGCATAGCGCGCGTTCGCTACAAGGGCGAATGGAAGACGCTTGGCGGCACAGAGGACGCCACAAAAGGCTTCCAGATTCAGGACATCGACTCGAAGATTTGGGTCAAGCTCTACAAGGGCACGATGACGCAGACGGCCGACGCCGGTCTGATTGCTCAGTCAAATCCCGCCGGCCGCTGGACGACAAATCACCGTGGCGCGGGCATTGCGTACGCCATCGTAACGCAGGAGCTCAATCGCGAGCATCTTCAGCAGCCGTGGCCGGCCTTCTTTGAGATTGAGGGCGCGCCACTCTATGACTGGCGCAAAGATAGCACTGTCGGCGGCAGCGGCTCACATCGTTGGAATGACCAGACGACATGGGAGTTCACTGAAAATCCTGTGCTGATGGCCTACGCGCTCGAGCGCGGCGTCTTCAACGGCACTGAGATGATGGTGGGCAAGGGCGTTTCGGCGTCACGTCTGCCGATTGCGCAGTGGACTGTTGCGGCCAACATTTGCGACGAAATCGTTGGCACCGGCAAGCGCTACACGTCCGGCCTTATTCCGGCGGCAGGATCTGGCGTAACGCACGACCAGAACATGCAGCCATTGCTCGAGTCGTGCGCTTCGACGTGGGTTGAGGACGCTACCGGCGAATATCCGATCGTTGGCGCCGCGCAGTCGACTGTCCTGACGTTCACCGACGATGACATCATGGTTGACGAGCCTTTCCGGTTCTCCGTCAAGCGCTCAAAGTCGGAGCTCATCAACACGCTGTCCGGCACCTATTTCGAGCCAGACAATTTTTATGAACAGACGCCGTTTGCGGTGCGCATCGATTCTGTTGCGCTGGCCGAGGACGGCGAACGACTTGCGGTCTCGATACCGTATGACGCGGTCAACCGCTCCGAGGTTGCGGACCGGCTTGCCGATATCCAGTTCAAGGCCAGCCGCTACCAGGCCAACGGCGAAATCTGCATCCATCCGCGGTTTCTTGCGGACGCGCAGGTCGGTCGATGGATTGAGTGGGATTCGGCTGCATTCGGCACGCGCACATTCCAGATAACCGAGAAGCGCCTTGGGCCATTCGGCGAGAAGGCTACGCGGAACATCTATCTGACGCTGCAGGAGGTTGGCGAAGGCATATTCGACGGCACGGACTATGTGACCGTTCCTATCGATGCGGGCTCGCCCGGCGAGCCTGACTATGCAGTGTCCGCGGCGAACTTCGGCGCCGTCGGCATACAGTTGAAGGTGGATGGCTCGACCGATCGCAAGACCGGCATCCGCTTCTTTTGGGATGCATTCGATGATGTGACCGTCACGGCTGTCGACGTCGAATACAGACCGGAAGCGGCGGGCGTCACAGTCAGCATCGCGAATCCGGCGGTCATCACATGGCCGAGCCACGGTCTGGTTGCCAACGATCTACTCTATCTTGCGACTACCGGAAGCCTGCCGATCGGGCTTACCGCCGACAGTCCGCTCTACGTGAAGACGGTCCTAACCAGCGGCACGTTCACCGTTTCGTTGACGCCTGGTGGCGCTGCGATTGCCACGAGCGGCACACAGTCGGGCATCCATAGTGCTTATCGGGACAGCCTCGTGAAGCGCGCCGAAACTCCCGTGCAGGTGCTTACTGTCTCGGAAGGCGTTCTGCCCAGCAAGACATATGAGTACCGCCACAGGATCATAACGACGCCACCGCGAGCGACGTTCTTTACGGCATGGTCAAGCGTATCGACGCCGGAGGATGTGTTCGACGTATCAGTGGGCCTGGCGCAGACGCAGCAGGACGTCAGGGACTTCCTGGCCAGCCTTTCGGCGGGCCTGCAGGATATCCGCGACAAGGTTGCGCAGGTCGCGGCCTCAGCTGTCGATGCAGCCAGTAGGCAGGCGCAGGACAATGCCGTTGCGGTTCGCAATGCTCGAGCCAATGCGGCGGCGTTCACTGAGCTTGAGGCGACCATAACCGAAATCGACGGTGAATTGACGGCCATCGCCAGTTCGGTCACGGCGGTTGAGGCGTCGGTCGACAATGTGTCCGCTGATGGTCTGTTTCAGCTACGCGCTGAGGCCGGCACGGGGGACGTGGTGTCTCGCATGGTGGCGGAGGTTCGGGCGTCGGTGTCTGACGCGTGGGTGTCGGCGGGATGGGTGGTTGAGGCGGGCTTTACCGGCGGTAACCCGGCGGCGCCGTTCTCCAACTTCATCATCAACGCGAGCAAGTTTGTGGTCACGGACGGCACAAACAATGGCACGCCTCTGACGTTTGAGTCGGGCGCACTTAAGCTGCTTGTCGCCAACATCGGCACTGTTACTGCTGGAACGCTGCAGTCGGTGGACGGCAAGGTGGTTTTCGACCTCAGCACAAAGCAATTGAAGTTTAGCGAATGACCACAAGAATACTGCTAAACAGCGATAGGCTTTTGATCACCAAGCCGGGCATAGATGCATCATTGTCGCCGCCAGACCCCGACAAAGTTTTTGATAGTGATTGGGCGTTTGGCGGCGGTCTTGTTGTTGCGGGGTTCAAGGAGTTTGCGATTAACACCGCACTCTATGGGACTGGTGCGACTCTGACTATCGATTTTCCAGAGCTAACGTATACGCCAACCGTTACGCTTTGGGAGGGGGCGCCGCCAGACTCTAAGGATTTCGGCGGTACCCTACAGGGTTACGCGCAGATGACGCCGTATTGGCAGCGATTCGCAAACCAGGGTGACCCCGGCACATTGATGTTCCAGTACGTGACTGTAACAACAAGTCAAATTATAATCCCGTACTGGCCCAGTGTTGGTTCCGGGGGCTCTTGGACCCACACGGGAGGGCCTTCCCCTTATCAGAAGACGCCCGGTTCTAACCAGCAATTGTACCGTGGTTTCTACTATATGATTTTTGCGGTGTGATATGTCTGTGCATATGGGAATGAAAGGCGGCCGGATAGGTCTTTGGACCGCGCCGCCTGGAGTAGATGCGTCGGGCGAAACAGGAAAGATGACGCTTAATTCCGATTATGACCACCTTCAGATTCATGATTTTGGAACATGGACAGAAAGTGGCGTTAATCAAGGGAACGGCACATGGCGGTATGCGGCAAGGACAGTCACATTTATTGACCTCGGCTACATCCCCTTCGTCTTCATCTCGAATTCGGTATCGACAGATAAGGGGATAACGTACCCTCCGCGATACTCCAATGACTATGCGGGCGGTGACCTGCAAGCAATCAGCATCGGCGGCGCTCAAGTGCACAGCGACCATTTTTTCATGGCTACTCGTCTTGGGTTTTATCCTACCGAACGCACGGCCTGGATCGTTTTCAAGAACAGGGCATGGTGAATGGTTGACCGCATCTTTCTCGGCTATAGCGCTGGGAATCCTGCGTTTCGCCTTACGAAACCAGGAAAGGACATTTCCAGCACCGACCCGGAAGACTTCATCCTCACGGAGACCAGTTTCACCTTGCGGCCGGCCCTTGCGTCGACCGCAACGTTTACCGGCAACGGAAGTCAGACGTTCGACCTGTCGAGCTACGGATTTACGAATCCGCCAGTCATAATCCTGAAAAGCAGCGACGGCTCGATGGCGAGCTTCTTCGACTATTACGCCAAGGTGAATAACGCCTTGACGTCGCTAACGATCTCCAATCGCAGGAATATAGCTAGGACGATATCGTTCTACGTGTTCGCTAACGAGCTTCTGTAGCGCCAGCAGCCTTTAACGCCCATTCGCGGCACGCCGCATCCCAAGGATAATCCATGACCATCTACAACACCGGCACGGTCTCCGTGACGAATGGCAACGCTGTGGTTACGGGCAGCGGCACCGCGTGGGCTGTCGCGCTTATCAGTGGCGGCATGTTCTCGAGTGCGGGCCTGTCAATCCCGATCCTCTCGGTTGGTAGCGACACGTCCCTGACGCTGGCGTACGCGTGGCCCGGCACGACGGCCAGCGGTTCCGTTTATGCGATCGCGCAGGAGAATTCTGAAGCGGCGGACATAGTCAACCTGAACGGTCGCCTGGCGCAGGTGCTGGTCAAGCTTTCGCTCATCGGTATTCATCCCGACAATTCGGGTACGCTAACTAAGCGGAACGCGCTCACCCTTGGCGCCAGCGATGACAATTACATCTTCCTGCGCGCTGAGCTTGGCGTCGAGTTTGCATTCTATCGCTGGGACGGCCCGACGCTTGCATGGATCGGACCGTTCACCGTGGCTGACGCGGTCGCAGGCGGAGGCGTGTCTAGCTTGGTTGGCGGGACCGGCATTACGGTTGACGCAACCAATCCGGCAATCCCGGTCGTTAAGCTTGCCGACATGACGGCTAATCGTGTTCGCGGTCGCATCACATCAACCGGCGCGCCGCAAGAACTTACGCTGTCGCAAGTGTTGGATATGATCGGCGGCGCGGCGCAAGGTGATATCCTTTACCGTGGCTCGGCAACGTGGTCGCGCCTCGCGGCAGGAACGGCGCTGCAAAGCTTGCGCATGAATTCCGCCGCGAATGCGCCGCAATGGATGAACGCGCGCGAAGTTCTCACGGCGGCGCGAACCTATTATGTTCGTACGGACGGCAACGATAGCAACAACGGTTTAGCCAATACGGCAGGCGGCGCGTTTCTGACCGTTCAAAAGGCGATTGACGTTGCGGCGTCGTTGGACACGTCGATTTATGACGTGACTATTCAACTAGGCGCGGGAACCTATGATATTGGCAATGTCGGGTTGATCGGAAAGAATACGGTTGGTGCCGGCTCGATTAATATTGTCGGCAATGAAGCGTCGCCGTCCACTGTTGTTTTGCGTCTGACCGGCTCTCTATCCGGAAGCGTCGCCGTCCTTGTCTGTCAGAACCTTTCGACCATTTACAAGGTTCGCGGCTTTCGACTTGAAAGCACCGGAAGTGGCGGTAATCCGTTTGGTCTTCAATCTGTCGGTTCATCCAGATTAGAATTTCAAAACCTCGATTTTGGCGCTGGATTGCTGCATCACTTGCGCGCTTCGGATGGCGCTATACTGTTCGCGAGCGGGCCTTATTCAATCAGCGGCAGCACTTTAGCAGGCGGATTACATTTGGCGGGTGTTGGCGGTGCCGTTATCCGGGTGCAATCTCAAACCGTTACGTTCTCCGGAACGGTTTCATTCGGCTGTTTTGCGAATGCGACAACAGGGGCTATTATTTTCGGCAATAGCAATACGTTCGCCGGAACATTCGCTTCCGCGACTGGTACACGTTATCAGACCGATGGCAACGCGGTCATCCTAACGAACGGTGCCGGGCCGAACTATTTTCCCGGCAATGCTGCCGGCGTCGCGACCAATGGCGGTCAATACATTTAAAGGCTGGTTTCGATGTCTGATAATTACAATCCTCGCGATTGGTCTTGGATTGTTGGCGACGATGAAAGCCGCGCGTGGTCAAGCGCTGCGGCTGCTTATGTTGTGCCACCACCAACGGAGAACGTGACACGGATCGCAAGCGAAGACGAGCTAACTGACGTCCTAGCAGTCTACGGGCTGCCAGGACCAAAGGTGCGCGTGCCGAACTCAGTGTCGGCACGCCAGTTCAAGCTTCAACTGCTGGCGGCTGGCTTGCTTGAGCAGGTTGAGAGCTTTGTGGCGTCGCAAGGCGCCGCGGTGCAAATCGCATATGACAATAGCGGAACCTTCGTCCGCACCGAGCCGATGATGGCGGTCGGCTTTGCTGCCCTTGGCTTCACGGCAGAGCAAATCGATGCGTTCTTCGTGGCGGCCGGGAAATTGTGATTGAGGACGCGGGCATCTTTGGTGTTGTAAGCTCCCCGCGTGAGGGCCGGGCAAAGCAAGGGACATTTGATATAGACAGTCATAAGTGCTAATATTAGGAGTTGGCGCGGGGAGATACCCAAATGCGAATACCTCTATTAATGCTGGCTGTCGCTTTGGTGTTCGCTGGAGTAACTGCAAGCGCTGCTGCGACCAGAACGGAACACGTTTGCGTCGGCGAAGACCGCCCCGGAGACGCCGAAGACTGCGCTGCTGTGCCGAGTGATTTTGGAACAGTGACAATTACGTTCGGCTGCTTTGATGGCGGCAACCCGGGCGGGTACAAACCAAACTATGTCTGTCAGCAGATCTGTGGTCATCCGTATGGACCGCATTGCGGCCACTATACGAAAGACTCCTGGGCACATCATGGTCACCAGTGCGGATATCGATGGGCAATAGTGAGTTGTTACTAGGCCTCGAAATGGCTGCTTGGATGCTCGCCATTCCTACTACTAAGAATTTTGTTGGAAATTTTCTTCTCTGAATAGCCTTTCGCGGCCCTCAACCAGACCCTTTTCAGCACGCATCACCGTCTACGGAGCCAGACACTCGTTTTGCCGCCTTATGAGTGGGTTGTCTGTCATTGTGGCACCAACGTGGCCGCGATGACCTGAGGCGGTCTAGCAAAGAGACCAATGAAACTTCTCCCCGATTGGCGCCGCGTGCTCGCGCGCGCTTGGTCGATGCGGCTCATCGAGCTCGCATTTGTCTCCAACTTCATCATCAACGTCGTCCCGTCTATCGCTGACTTCCTGCCGTGGTGGCTAACGCTGCTTCTGCTCGGCTCCGCTTGGACGGCACGCCTAATCTGGCAGCCAGACAAGGTCACCACTGATGCCGATAAACAAGATCCTGTCGTCAAGGCGGGCTAGGGCGGCTATTGCCGCGGTAGTGGCTGCGTGCGTTAGCGGCTACGCAATGCTGCCTGGCGGCGTGTCGGTCGGCGACGACGTGTTGCTGGCCTCCACGGCGCTTGTGCGTCCGTGGGAAGGCCGAGAACTTCGTGCGTACCGCGACATCGTCGGGGTCGTTACGATATGCGACGGCGACACCGAAAACGTCCATATGGGCATGGTCGAGACGCCCGCCGGTTGCGATGCTCGGCTGCAGAAGCGTCTGACCAAGGACTTCAAACCCGGCCTGCAGAAATGCGTTACCAACTACGATGCCAAGCCGCTGTCATGGCGCGCGATGATGATTTCGCTGTCCTACAACGTCGGCACGCGGGCAGCTTGCAATTCGCGCGCCGCAGCTTTCGGAAATGCCGGCAAATACCACGACAGTTGCATTGCTGCGACCGCATTCAACAAGGCTGGCGGCAAGATGATTGCCGGCCTGGTCAAGCGCCGTGAGATGGGCGACGCACAGCGCATAGGAGAGGCCGAACTATGTGTTTCGGGATTGGAGTAGCTGCGCTGTTAGGGGCGACCGCTTTTGCCGGATGGCTCGATTACAAAGTTTTGTCGGCCTATGTGCGGAGCATGAAATCATGAACCTACTCGACAAGCTCACGGGGGGCTACGCCTCGCCAATCAAGTACGGACTGATTGCCGCCGCGATCGCGGCCACCCTCGGCTACACCTACCATCTTGGCTCATCGCATACCGCCGCGGTGTGGTCGGCCAAATACGAAAAGCGCGAGGCTGAGATCGCCAAGGCGACCGCGGCGGAAATCAGCCGCCAGGCGCAGGCCAACGCAATGGCGAAGGCTGCGGAGCAGAGACGCATCGCCGAACTCGAGGCCGCAAACCAAGCATTGGAACAGCTTATCAAGGAAAAGTCAGATGAGGCAGATGCCGACCCTGATCGCGATCGGCCTGCTTTGTCTAGCAGTGCAGGGATGCGTATCGACGCGATACATTAGCGTGCCGCCTGTCCTGGCCGAGCCGGATGCCAAACTGGTTGCGGCATGCCTTGGTCCGGTGCGCTTGCCCAAAGGCGAGTTGAGCCAACGCACCGTCGAGCGATTGTGGGTTACGGATAGAAAGTCGCTGATCGAATGCGGGCGCCGGCAGAAGGCGCTGCGAGAGTTTTACCAAGAGCGGGACTCACGCCTGCGTAAAGGATGGGCGGGAGAATGACGCCGGAACAAATGGTTTATCTGGTGCTGGCGGTTGGTGGCGCGGTCGGCTCTGCCTATTGGCGGTTTAGCACCATCATTTCGAAGGTGCGCGACGAGCTTGCCGCCCACAAACTCCACACGGCCGAGACCTACGTCACGAAGACCGGCATGCAGGAGCAGACGCAAGCAATCATGAAGGCGATCGATTCCGTCGCCGAACGGCTGGACGGCATGAACAGCCGACTCGACCGTGTATTTGAGGCAAAGCCGGTGAGGCATGCCTCCTGATGTGTATGACGCGCGTTTACCGAGCGGCCAGAAGCTGCTTTATTGGGCTAACCGCGTCTGGGTTGGAGGTATTTGTGACTTGGTGCGATAAGATGGCCTCAGTGCCATCGGTGGGCATATTCTATGCGCCGGTGTTTGTGTCCAGCGACAGGATTATCGATTCGATAGCGCCGATGTTGAATCGGTGGACCGTCGATGGCAAGGCCGACTTTGCCATCTCCGTACCCGATCCTTTGAAGGTAGAGATTCGTCATAATAACGGCTTCACGTACGCCGTGGAGTCGAACCGGGTATCGATTGCCTATCAGCACCGGGTGAAATTCCGAAACATCAGTGGTGGACGACCGGTCGCTGAATTGATTTCGAGCCCGCTGCCATTTTCGGGCCTCTTGGACGCGGCGATTGATGATATCATCGAGCTAACCTTGTTGTTGCCAATCGCCAAATCAAGCTCGATAAATAGGGTAGGTATCGTCTCCAGCACGCATGCCGACGAAGACGACATGCCGCCGGGTGTCAGAAAGTTGATCGATTTCTTGGCTAAACCGTGGCCAGGAGCACTCTCCGCGTACCAAGTTTCGATTGTTGGCAATCTCCCATCCAGTAAGGAATACGAAGATCGGTGCATCTACGGAATAACAAAGCCAGATGACGATTCTGATATACCTAATTACAAATTTGATTGGCAGCGAGGATACGTGACGTCGTTCCCAATAAATAAAGATACGCTTCAAAAAGAGTTTCAAAGAAATAGAAAAGCCGCGATCGAATATTTCGAGAAGCTAGCGATTGGAGATGAATTCGATGTCCTTGGCTAAGAGTCGCAGCGCAGACATTGTGGCTGACATCGCCAAAACGAATAGTGTGGAGGGGGTGTCAGAGAGCGGCTCCCTTGAGCCCCCGCCACAGGGCTGGGTGGCTTCCGCGCTTGAGTCGCCCAATCTCTCTCGCGGATCACTCTTTGCTACTTCGGCCAGATTGGCAGCGCGTCTAAACGCGACGATTATCTCCCCCACCGAAACCCAAGACCTTCTCCGAACGAGGCAAGCTCTGCTTGATAAGCTTTTTGAAGGGACGATAACCCGCAGTGAACAAAACAAACTGGAATATGTCCGGTGGTCCCTTGATCGGATCGAGGACGCGCAAAAAGGGCAGTCGCTCGATCTCCTCGAGACGCAGGTTGAGGCGTTCGAAAACGTGGTAAGCGAACTCAAAAAGTTCTATGATCAGCTGGATGAAAGGTCGATTCGAAAATCAAGGCGGTAGCTCTGCGTGACAGGCGAGATTGTTGTTCGCGAGGAGGAAACGCTAGTTGTCAGGTCGGCCGTTCCTGCCGGGCTGCCATACCCAAAATATCGCAATTTCCTGCGCCACGACTTCTTCCACTCGTGTGCATATTGCACGATGACTGAAGCTGAGGCGGCAGCAATTCGGTTCACGATCGACCACTACGAACCACAAACTGCACGGCCTGATCTTGTAGACGTATACGACAATCTTATGTGGGCGTGCGACGAGTGCAACACTCGGAAGGGCACCAGGTCGCCACCGGCGGCAGCTCGCGCAGATGGTCTGAGGTTCTTCAGGCCTGACGCCGATGAGTTTTTGGACCATTTCGAACGAAAGGGTCTTGAACTTCGCTCCCTTACCAAGACCGGCTGGTATTCGATTCATGCCTTGGATTTGAATCGCGAAGCGCTTCAGCGACTTCGGGATTTGAGGCGCCGACTTTCTAATTGTGAAGCGCATATCACGGCGGGTGTGCGTGCGCTTCGATCGTTCAGCGTTGACCGGCTGCCACCCCACCTGAGAGGCCCGGCCGCCCGGGGCATCAAGGCACTTCTAGACGCCCACGATAATATCGCGACCGCGATTGAGGATCTCCTTCGGGAGAATGCAAAGTCCGAGTTGATAGACGAAGACGGAACCCAGGTGGAAAGAGCGAAGGAGCGCACCGCAAAACTTAAGGCCGCCGAATCTCTTTATCCTGGTCAGGACTGGAGGGCGCCTACTAACAGAAAGCCCAACCGCAACCCCTAAGCCGCAGCCTCCGCTGACTATCTGCCAGCCCCCCGTTGCCTCGCCGGCAGCGGGGCATTTTTGTTTGCGATGACGCTAGTGTTGTCGCGCTTCGCAGCTATGCAACACGGTGACCTAGCAAGATTTATAGGCGCGCCTCAACGTGTCCATGATGACGTTGAACCTGGACTGGTAGTTTCCTCTGCAGGTGCCGCCTTGATCGCCGATATCGTTTAGACGATTTGAATAGCCCAAACTGAACGCGCTCAATGCAGCGTCTTCGTCACCATTGCCATCAGTGCAGACCGCTGCGAGGCTTTCAAATCGGCCCTTTATTCGTCGTGCCATACTGGATCTACCGCACGCCTCAAAGTCAGCCGCAGCACTACCCGCAGCGTCGGCCAGATTTTCAATGTCCTCTCGCGTTTGTGCCAGTGAAGGAAGCGTGGTCAGAACGACCGAAAAACAAATTAGGATACCAATAGATTTCAGCATTACACGATTCCCCCGTTCCCACATGAATTCTCTACGCCTATATTCTCCAAGGACAGAAGGCAACGACTCGATACGAGGTTGCCCGCGGAGTCCGGGCGAGGCAACCAGCGCCTCATGTCCATGCTGTTCGCTCGAGATGGCTTGCCGTAGGTCTCGGCGATCGACCGTCTGACCGCAAATCGGGCACACCATAGAAGTATCCCATCCAGCCATCGGCGCAGGCCGCGGCGTTTGAGGACATAGGGGGAATTTTAGAGAAGCCCACTCTCCGCAAGCGTGAGCGCCTGGCCACGGTTGCGGCTGCCCCGATTTCGGGACTGCCCATCGAGCCGCGTTAAACTCGCTCGTCTTGGATCAAAGCCCGTCGGCTCCGGTCGGCGGGCTGTTGACTTGGAACACTTAGCCGCCGATGCAGTTCGGTTTCTGGTCGCAGCACCCAGACGGTCGAGCGCGCCCTGTCGGGTCGGTCCCGACGCAAAGAGCCCCGCGCGCGGAGGTGCGGCGGGCTCTTTTTCGGACTCGCTAGGTCAGTCTTGCGGCCAAGCCGGCCCAGAACCTTAAAGGCGGCCCGAGGCACCAGACTTGAAGGCATATTTGTAAACCGTGCGGTTTCCTTCATCTGTCACCCGCACCCAAAAGCGTTCATCTTTCCGGGCTGTGACGTCCTTGCCGGTGGCTTTTCTGGTCGCCTCCCAAGGGGTGTCTGCGCTGGCCACGCGATGGGATATCGGCATGTCGCCGATCATCTCTTCCACCCTGTAAGCCTAACCGTCATCAGGCTCACTCCAACAAAGGAGCGTCCCAACTTGCACTCGATCAGCTTGTTCCCTCTCGAGCGTATCTATCCTCTGGGGTCTCGATCACTGCGGGCAGCCGAGATGGTAGGCCGGCATTCCACAGACACTAGTGCTATTGACGCTGCGCCATCCGCTGCGTCTGCCCTTCTTCGACACTAACGGCATCAGGAAAACACCGCGGCGCAAATGCAACAGCTTTATTACGATATTTGCATGTGATATTTTGTTCCCAATAGCGGGCTACAGCGATGAAAGTTGCAGCTGTCTTCGTGTTTGCGTTCATAGCGTTGGCCAACGCTGCCTTGGCGGATGGAACACCTGCGGTCAGAGAAGGCAGTGGAGGTGCTCGCGCGGGAACTGGCGGCAGTGCGGGCAGTGCCCGGCCGAAGCCGAGCGACAATCCTAATTGCAATAGGGAGGCGCTTTCGGCTTGTAAAGCTGAGCGAAAGCAAGGCTTAACCGACTGCAAATGGAGCCTGCTTACTGATTGCAAAGGGCACGTTTCCTTGGACTATTCTGATTGCAAGGCAGACGCTGGATGTTGATGCGAGCGATATTCACATTGTACGCTCTTGGCGCATCAGTTAACGGCGCGAACGCTCAATACATTTGTGATCTGTTCGATCTCAACTCCGACCTGCGCAGAGCCGGGGACTTGGGCAGTTTGTCCTATTCGTATTGGCAAAACGCTACTAACAGCAACGACCCCGTTGAAAAATGCGACGATATGACCTCTGCAGTTGACGCTCTGAAGGAAGCGTATGAAATCTATAGCGTCTGCAATAGGCAACTCGCCGTCAGTACAATGGGCGTAATTCGAAGTTATAACGGAACTCGAAGTGACTATTGTGCCGAAGCCGCGGCAGACGATGCAAACGACGGCGACCAAGAGTAAGCCGGGAAAGGAGGCCACCGCGCGTTGCCGCACCTGTGGCTAGGCCAGACTTAGCCGCTACGATGTCACGGGTTTCTTCGCCTTTTAATTCAGGACAATTGTCCGGATAGCACGGAAGTTTCCGGCCGGCTTTGGATGGCTCGGTGCCTGGCGCCGGGTGAGCGGGCATCGCCTGTCCTCTATCTCCGCTGAGCAAAGGCGTTCAGCGCCTTGCTTATCACGGCGACCGCATGGCAAGGATTAGCGGCATCAGGAGGTCTGCGTGTTCTCCCATGATTGGCGGGTAAGAACTAAGGGAGTCTGCACGTTGCCTTTCAGCAAAATTGAGAGCATGCTTAGGGGAAGCTTTCATAGCGAGGCACTGCGATGCATGCCAGCATAAGAAGCCTTACCCTCTCGATCTTTTTTGCGTGCTTTTGCTTGGGTTCAACGAAAGCCAGGGCTGAGCTTGAGTTCTGCAATAAAACTGTCGACACTGTTTGGGTGGCCGTGGCTCATCTCAAAGACGGCGAATGGCTGGCCGAAGGCTGGTGGGAGATGAAAGCCGGAAAGTGCTTCTCTCCGATAGGCGACTTCTCCAATCGCTATTATTATTACTATGCGTTTGACACAGGCCCTTCGGCCGGGGCGTGGGAGGCCGAGGAAGACGAGGAGGGGGCTTGGTTCTGCTTCACAAAAAAGGAGTTTACATTCACAGGCAACAGGTGCCCCAGAGGTTGGACAAAGAAAAAATTCGCGATCATAGACGTTAAGGGCTATGATAAATTTACTCAAAACCTAAATGACCCGGCGAGAGCGCTCCCGAGGATAAAAACTGGAGTTATACAGAGGAAATGCCTCATTAGCTGGGACGACTCGCATCAAGTGCACTCGGTCGAAACAGTTATTGACTGGAACTTCCAGCGAGTAAGGACAAAAATGAAAAAGCTTCGCCACTGCGTGGAGCTGAAGGTAATCGGTCCGGTCGATATTGGAGGCGTTGCGAAGAGCTATGTAGATGCGTGTATAGATAGGGCGCTCAACGACAATAAAACGCTCTACTTATTGCAAGCCGTGGTTGCTTTGGTGGGAGATGTAGTCGGCGGAGGAGGGTCGCTTTCCGCTGCAAACGCATATGCGTATTTGGACAACGTAAAGACCGAGGCAATTTCGTGCCTTACCACGCTATCAAAGATTAAAGCATATCTGCAAGACTATTTGGGCAAGCAGTTTGACGCGACGGTCCGCGAGGAAAGCCATTGGGAATATTGGTATCTTTGAACAACCGAATGGATGATTGCGGCGAGATCGTCCCTATTTCATAGCAATCTTCTTTGGGGCATTCGATGGCCGAACGAAAACAGCCCGAGAGTGCTCGGCAACGCCTCCCTTGGCCAACAGCTTTTTTGCCAAGCAGGTGCGGAGGGGGCGTCGGCTACGAAGAAGGAGTCCGAGATCGCATCGCAATATAGGCGCTCACCGCGTATCTCGGACGGCGCCACAGTCTTCACACTTCACCACGATCCGCTTGAAAGCTAACACGACCGGCCCTCCTGGTGCAGAACGGGCAAGGCTCCGTATTCATCGCGAAGCGCGCTTTTTGCCATTGCCTTTCGCCGGCTTCTTCCCAGACTTCCGACCAAGCCCGCTGGCCTTAGCCAACTCAGATCGCTGAGCGGCATAGTTAGGCGCTACCATCGGGTAGTCCGGCTTCAAGCTCCATTTGGCCCGGTATTCGTCTGGTGTCAGGCCGTGGTCAGTCGACAGGTGCCGCTTCAGCGACTTGAACTTCTTGCCGTCTTCGAGGCAAACGATGTGCTCTGGGGATACCGAACGCTTCGGATTGACCGCAGGCTCCTGTTCGGGTTGCCTGGCCTTGCTGGCCTGGCCAATGCCGGATAGCGACGTATGAATCGAGGCGATGAGGTCGGGCAGCCCTGACACGGGGAGGGGATTATTGCCGACATAAGCAGACACGATGTCCGCGGTCAGGCTGATTAGAACGCCGTTTTGGGCTTCGATATGTTCGGTCAAGACAATTCGCTCCTGTATTTGTCCACCCCTCTGCGCTCGCTTCTAGTGCAAGTTCGGTCACTCGCCAATGTAGCAATTGCTTTTTCCCAACCCATGTGTCTGCGCAGTCACCAATTATTGGCGTGCAGCCCTCTGGCTGCGCGCTTCTGCAGCCATCGCTCAACAATCTTCAACTGCTCTCGTCCTTCCGGTGTTATTCGAACCCGCACAGAGCCAGAGCAGTCTAACCCGCAATGCTTCACCAGATTTTTTTGAAGCAATCGTAGAATTGTGTTTTCGCCGGCTCGCTGGATTTCATTATAAGTCAGAGGCTCTGTCTGGCGATCCAAGTATCTCAGAACGCCAATAACGCGGCGATCCACGCTTGTGGGTGGGCGAGCGACAAGCCACTTCAATTCGTCTTCAGGGGTGTGTCTGTCGAGTGGGCCCGTGCTGTCATTGAGTCCAAACGTCGAGCCCGCGGCCGGCTCGCGGATTGCCTGCCAGATCGCAAGCAGGTCAGATTCAGAGAAAAGATACTCGCGGCCAACGCGCGAACATGCGCCATGCTTTCGGGCCAACTTTATCAGCGCACGCTTGGTAACGCGCATCCGCTCGGCCGCCTCGTCGGCTTTGTATATACTGTCGAGGGTCATCGCCGCTTTTCGAACTAAGCAGTTTCAGCTGTGCGACTTTCGATGGCGATAAGCGACTCTAGCATCCGCAAAACGCTCCGCCGCCTCAAGCGTGGCGCGGTCGTAAACGCCCGACGTCGTCTTGGTTGATGCGTGGCCGGCGACCTTAGCCGCATCGTCGGTCGATACGCCGCCGGCGCGACCCTCGGTGATACCGCTAGCTCGGAGGTCGCGCGCCCACACGTTGTCGGCGATGCCAGCCTTGGCTCTGTCGAGGCGCCACTTTTCGCCGAAGTAGTTGCTGCTGTACGGCATGCCTGTGCCTTCGCAAACGATCATCGGGCCGCTGCGCGGCTCTGGCCAGTGCGCTAGCTCCTCCGTCACCATCGGCGCCTTGGTGAGCGGATAGGTGACGACCAGGCCGGTCTTTCCGCTGGTCTTGGACGGCACGTAGCGCAGCACCAGATCTGCGTCGACATCTTCCCACGACAGCCACAGGAGCACGTCCCACAATCTTGCTGCAGCCTCAAAGACTATAGCGTAGGCGAGGGCGCATGAAGGCCGGCCATCCGCGTGTGCGGCGGCCCGCAAAGCCACTACTTGCTCCGCCGTCATCACTGTTTCGCGGCGCCTCGGTCCTGGTAATTTGCGACTGGCTGCCTTCAGCGAGATGGCAAGATCAGCGCAGCCCGGCAGGCGTGCCTCAACGCCAAATGCAACGGCAGCCATAAGGACGGCGCGGCACATCTTGGATGCCGCGGGCTTCTCCCCGTTTGAGGACCAGCGAACATGCCACTCCTTCAGGTCCAGACCGGATATTTCGCCTACGGCTCGGTCGCCAATTTCCTTCTCAATTTGGCTCAAGTAGTGGGTGTAGACACGGTGGCTGACGGCCTTTAGCTGATGGAAGCTACTCTGCGGGTGCGTTGAGTAGGCAGTGACAAGTGACTTTATCGTTCCATCGAATCTGAACGGGTTCATTAGGCGAGATGAGCGCCATTCGAGCATGTCTGCCCATAGCGCGTCACATCGTTTCGCCAGCTCATCGGGCTTACCAGCCCACCGAGACAGATTGATGGTTTTTGGGCGATAGCCTGCCTTCCTGTCTTGCTCTGGAGCGATCCACCGCGGCTCAAAGTGGGTGGGCCGCCTGATCCACCGAAGGCCGGGCGCGCGAACTCTGATCTGGCGGACTGGCTCTGCCATATCGCCATGATCTCATGTCGCGCTGACGCTCACAAGCCTTTGAGAACATTATGCGTTTTCGCCTAAACTAACTTGACGGCGAAGTCGGTTTCGCCTGTTTGGTTTATTCCTTTAGCTCGCGCAGACGAACGCCTCTACCCTCCGATGACATCTGGCCGTCCTCGAGCAATTCAATGCCCACGGCGCCAAAGGCGTCGTTGATGGCTTGCATGGTATCCAGTCGACCGCGGACGATCGCGCCACCCCATCCCTCAAAATTTCGAACTGTATTGATTCCGATGTTTGCCGCATCGGCTAAGGCCTTCTGGTCCATTCCGGCCAAGGCTCGAGCAGCTTTGATTTGGTTCCCTGTCACTGGCATGTGTGTACCTCAACTCTGAATATGGCGTTTGTACCCAAATTTGCTCTTGACGGCAAGCGGCGGCTGCTCATATGGTTATTTTACCCAATTACAGGGTTGCAGGAACCAATTGGAGAAATCAGATGCAGCACACCCCAATCACCCGCCGTTCTGTCCTGGCTGGCGCGGCAGCGCTGGCCGCAAACGCCGCGCTTGCAGGGACACCAACTGCCGAAAACTGGACCTTTGAACTCGGCCAGCTGGTCTCGCATAAAGACCAACCCTTCCTCTCGATGGTGTTGGCCAGGTCTAAGACCAGGCGCGGGGACGAGGTCTACGGCATCCGACGCCTGCGAGATGACGTGCCGGTTTCGGACCTGATGATGTTGAGCGGCGCGCTTGTGCCTATCGCCGACTGTGATGCTGAAGCGGTTCGGACTGCAGAGCACGCATGGGAAACCTCAGCCCTGAGGGCGAGGGCTGCCTGAAATGGGCAACGGGTCTCATCGCCCTGAGCTGCGCGCCATCCTGCGGGAAAAGCAGGGTGGCCGCTGCTGCTACTGCGATGTCCGGATGCGGATTTCGTTCAAGAGCAAGATGCGGCCCGATTCAGAGACGCTTGAGCACCTGGACAGGCGTGCCGATCGCGGCGGCAACGATCGCGGCAACATCGCCTTGGCGTGCTACCGCTGCAATACCGGACGTGGTGACGTCGACTGGCTGACCTACAAGACGATCAGGCGCGGCGAGCATTACGAGAGGTGGTGAGGCGTCCCCTAGGCAACAAAAAAGCGGGCTCTCGCCCGCTTCCCTTCGTTGCCAAGACTCATGCACGATGCCGGTACATTCATGGTCATCGCGCCGTCAATCGGCTCAAATGCTGCCTCGCTTAGCGAAACCTCTCCGACTATCTGAAGGGACGTTCCTGGCCAGCGGCGGCGGCTGACGGGTATATGTCTGCCGAAGGTGTTAAAAACAAGGCAGCCCCGGAGCGCGCCTTGGCGGCTTTTATGTTCGGGTGGTTGCAGGGTGGTTACAAAATGCGTGGCTACATATTCGATGGCCGCTAACTAATTGACTTTAATGGTCGGAGTGGCGTGATTCGAACACGCGACCCCCTGATCCCAAATCAGGTGCGCTACCAGGCTGCGCTACACTCCGAACGGCATCCCCATAGGGTTCCGAACCATTTTGAGCAAGCCCCAAAATGGAAGAGCGGAACGAACGGCGTACATTGGCAGAGTTCGGCACGCAAAGTCCCACGGAAAGTCCCACGGTGTTGCCCAGTCGTTCCCCCCTCCTGCTTTCGAGCCGAAGGTCAAAAATGTAATAAGTCTCGATGCCGGCTGCGGGCGATGGGCAGGCGCAGATACGCGGCGGCGTACGGATGCGCGCCCAGCAACATCTCTATCGACCGCGCCCGCCGTCGAGCTTCGATGCGCAAGGGACGGTAGAGGCCGGAGGATGCTGACTGAAAGCCACAGACAAACAGCAGGTTAGGACGCAAGGAACGCTAGAGTCGATTTTTCCGTTTTCGCGTGCGCGCGAAGATACGCAAGAATAGCAAACGCAGCTTGATTGTGTGGCGCGAAATTTGTCGTCTCTTCCTGCTGCTCGTTCCGAGGGCCAGCGACGTCGTTCATCGGAACGGCGGACCTGGATAGACTCGCGCCGTTCGCCCCCAACACCGATCAGATCCAACCCTTTAGTTCAAATCCGATAGCAGCATGTGCACGCACCAGAAGCGAATCTCCGGGTTGCGTCGCTATGGCTAGGCGTCCATCCGCTCCAGTCTGGAGACGCCTGCGTTTGCCGGCTCCAGTTTTATGTAGCACGGACTTACGTCCTCCTTCAGCTTTCGCAGCTGTAGACGGATTTTGGCGCGAAGCATTGGGTCGGCTTTGTCCTCGACGGCGCTCAGCACCCTGGTGGCCTCATCCACCTGACTAAGCTGCGCGAGGCTGCGGCCAAGACCATATCGCGCCCCCGACAGGTCTGGATTGAGCTCAAGCAATTTGCGGAAGGCGTCGGCGGCGTCCGCGTGCCGGCTGAGCAGCTGAAGTTCGACGGCAAGCCTTGACCAAGCCTTGACCGATTTCGGTGCGATCTCCACGAGCGATCCGAAAGTATCGGCCGCCGACCAGTGGTCGCCTTTGGCGGCCAGCAGCTGGCCCAATCCGTAAAGCGTGCGCGGATGGCGAGGGTTGACCTCCAAGATCTGGCGGTAGCCATTTTCGGCGTTGGCAAGGTTGCCTGCTTCGTGGAATTTGGTCGCCTGCTCCAGCACGCTCCCGACGGACCTCTCGTCGATCCGGTCGCCGAGATTGCGACCGGTCCTGGTCTTGATCAGGACGCAATGGATGGTGGTCTCCTCCACGCCGTAGGAGTACTTGTACGGTTCGTTGCCGCGCAGGAAGTCGTAGTTGCGGAAGCCCTGTTCGATCGCATGACGAATGCAATAGCCATGCAGCACGAGCCCGGACGGGATGTCGTTCGCGGTCTCGTCGCGTCCCGCGAGATGGAACAGCATCGTTTTTTTGACCCGGTCGACCAGGAATGCCAGGCCCCCGAGCGGCTTGTCGCCCTGCCACAGGATCGGCAGGAACAGCGTTCCGCTTTCGAAGGCGTCCTTGAACAGGATCCGGTTGGACCTGACTAGGCCAGGCAGGAGGTTGCCCTTCCGCGGCGCCCATTTGATCCGCCACATTTCGAGGATGATGCCGATGTCGCGATCTATCGTGGAGGCGTCGGCATGGGTGATGCGGAACTCGCCGGATCCATCGAGCTTGCGCAGGAAGCGTCTGATCTTCTGGCGCGTGTTCGAGCTGGTCTTTTGTTCGAGATAGCTGTCCCAATCGCCTGGCAGTGCGGCGGCCGGGCAGATGCAATTGTCGACATTGTCGGTTTTGTTGACGCGCGGCATCTTGTGGGCCGTCAGCCGCTTGTCGGCAAGGTTGTCGATGAGCAGGCGCCGTCGCTTCTCCGACATGCGCAGATTTTCGAGATGCAGCTTGGCCCAGTTCATCTTCAGAAGATGCCTGGCAAGAGCCGGGATCGCGCGCTCGGCAAAGCCCGGTGCGCACAGGATACCGGCATAGTCGGCCGCGTAGTTGCCGGCCATGTTGATCTCGTTGTGGCAGATACCGGTCTTCTTGTTCAGCCTGGTGCGCAGTCGCAGAGGCAATAGGGCGACATAGGAAGATCCTGGCGGCCCCGAGCGTGCCGCCAGGACGGACCAGGCGTCTTCATAGCGTCGCATATAGGACGACAGGAACGTCCAGGAGAGGAAAAACTGCGCTTCGGGATCCTTTTGGTAGAGATCATCCCAGTTCTTTCTGAGCCGGTTCAGCTCCTCCCGTTTCGTGATGACGTCGATCTGCATGGTTCCCCCGAAATCGTTGCCTGTTCGTAGGTCTCACTGCTCCATGAAGGCTCTCGCCATGCTGTCGGCGATCGGCTTCGTCAGATAGCTGAAGAATGTGCGCGACTCCGTCGCGACGAGGATCTCGGCGGGCATACCCGGGGTCGGCGTAAAACCATGCACCTTTGCCAGTTCGCTTGCCGGCACGCGCACGCGCGCCAGATAGACTTCCTTGGGCGTGGGGCCGCTCATCTCCGGCAACGCATCTGCCGAGACATAGTAGACTTCGCCCTCCAGAACCGGCGTCGTGCGGCGATTGAGAGCGATCAGCCGGATCGAGGCTTGCTGCCCGACCTTGATGTTGTCGATGTCGGTGCGGGGCACCTGGGCCTCGATGACGAGAGGCACGTCCGAGGGCAGGATCTCGAGGATCGCCTTGCCGCTCTCGATAACGCCGCCGGCGGTGTGATAGTACATGCGTATGATCGTGCCGGGCTCGGGAGCCTTGATGGTCACGCGGCGAAGCACGTTCTCCGCCTCGCGCGACTTTTCTCGCACGGCGTCCAGTTCGGCCTCCAGGCTTTGCAGTTCCTGGAGCGCCGCCTGGCGATAGGTATCCTTGGTCTGCGTGATCTGCTGCTCGAACCTGACGATCTGTTCGCGGTTCTCGGCGACTTCCGCCACCATCTTGCCGATCTGGCCATCGGCGTCGGCCATCGCGCGCTGGATCGCCTTTACCTCGGTGCCGCGGATCAGGCCCTGCTCGAGGAGCCTTTGCTTGCCCTGATATTCCTCCTTGAGGAATTGCAGTTGCCGGCGCACCGACGAGATCTGCTCCTCGATGCCTTCGTTGCGGAATTCCATGGCCTTCTTGTTCTGGTCGAACAGCGCTATGTCGCTGTCGCGCTTTCGTTCCGCGGCCTCGAAGTTGGCCTGCTGGCTTTCCATGATCGGGGAGACCTCTGGATCGAACCGGTTGTCGAGGATGATCGCGGGAAATCGGATCTTGCCGCTGCCCTGCACCTCGGCATTCAGCCGGGCCGCGATCGCTTCGAGCCGCGCCTTGCGCAGGAACAATTGCCGTTCGTTGGTCTGCGCGGCGGTCTCGTCGAGCTTTATCAACGGCTGGTCGAGGCTGACATGGTCGCCTTCATTGACCAGGATTTCCTTGATGATGCCGCCTTCGAGATGCTGGACGATCTTGTTTTGCCCGGTTGCGACAAAGCTGCCCTGGGCGATGATGGCGGACGCGAGCGGCGCCGTGAAAGCCCAGGTGCCGAAGCCGCCGAAGGCCACCGTGATCAACAGCGCGCCAAATGCGGTCTGCTTCCAGATCGAGCGCGGCACCTCGGAATACCACTGTATGTCGTGAACTTTTGCGATGTCGGTCGTCATCTTTGCGGCCCCGCTACTGGATCTGATGGCCGAACGAGCCGCCTTCGATGCTCAAGCCCCGGTTTGCAAGGGCCTGCAGCACTTCCTGTCGCATGCCGAACAGGGCGACGGTGCCGTTGACAAGCAGCAGTATCTTGTCGACGCTCTTCAGCAGCGATGGCCGCTGGGTGATGGTGATCACCGTGATCTTGTTTTCCTTGGCGTGCTGGAGGGCTCGTTCCAGTGCCGCGTCTCCGGCCGAATCCAGATTCGAATTCGGCTCATCGAGCACCACCAGGCGGGGATTGCCGAAGAAGGCGCGCGCAAGCGCGACGCGCTGCTTCTGCCCGCCTGAAAGCGGCGCTCCGTCGGCGGCGACGAAGGTCTCGTAGCCGTGGGGCAAGGTGGAGATCATCTCATGAACGTCGGCCAGCGCCGCCGCTTGGTAGATCTCGGCGTCGGTCGCATCGTCACGCATACGGGCGATGTTGGCCTTGATCGACGCCGGGAACAGCTGAACATCCTGGGGCAGATAGCCGATATTCTCGCCGAACTGGCGTGGATCCCAGTTGCGAAGATCCATCAGATCCAGCCGTACGTTGCCTGACGTCGGCAGGATCGACCCGACCAGCATCTTGCCCAAGGTCGTCTTGCCGGCGCCCGAATTGCCGATGATGGCCAGCGAATCGCCCGGCGAGAGCGCGAACGAAATGCCGTTCAGCACAACCCGCTTCGTTCCCTGGGGCACGAACAGGAGCCGTTCGACGTCGAGACGGCCCTCGGGACGCGGCAGGTTCAACCGCTCGAAATTGAGCGGCGACGATTGCAGCAGCGATGCGATCCGGCCATAGGCGGCGCGGGCATGCACGACGTGGTTCCAGCCCTCGATGGCGCCTTCGATCGGGCCGAGCGCCCGGCCGGCGATGATCGATGCGGCGATGACCATGCCGCCGGTGAGATGCCCTTCGATCGCCAAATGAGCGCCCCAGCCAAGCATCGTCACCTGGGTCAGCAGCCGAACGGCCTTCGACATGGAGGCAAAGACGATGTTGCGGTCTTGTGCGATCACCTGCGCCCTGAGCGAGTTTGCGGTGTCCTTGCCCCAGATCTTCACGGCCTCGGGGATCATGGCCAGCGCGTTGATGATCTGCGAGTTGCGCGACATCGAATCGAGATGGATGTTGGCTTTGCTCTGGTGCGCGTTCGCCTCGCCGAAGGTCGCGGCCGTCGCGCGCTGGTTGAGAAGCGTGATGATCAACAGCAGCACCGCCGAGGTCATGACGATGAAGCCCTGATGCGGGTGGATCAGAAACACCACCAGCACCATCAATGGAGCCATCGGCGCATCGAGGAACGACAGCAGCGTGCCGGAGGTCAGGAAGGTCCTCAGTTGCTGCAGGTCGCCCAGGACCTGGTACTCCTTGCCGTTGCTGTGAAGCGAGGCTCTGGCCGCCGCGCTGAGGATCGGCGCACCCAATTGGGCCGCCATCTCGACGGCCGTGCGCATCAGGATGAAGCGGCGAAGCGCATCGAACATCGCCTGCAGCATCACCGCGCCGACGATCACCACCGTCAGCATCACCAGCGTGTCGGGGGAACGGCTGGTGAGAACGCGATCCGAGATCTGGAACAGATAGATCGGGATCGCCAGGACCAGTATGTTGCAGGCGACCGTGAACAGCATGACGATCAGCAGGTTTTTCCTGACCGCGCTCAATCCGGCCCTGAGCGAAGCGCCGAAATCGACCGGGCCGAGGCGCTTGTGGAAAGCGCCGCCACCCCCGCCGCCACCACCGCCGCGCCGGCCCTTGTCGTCGACACCTCCTGGGGGAGATCCGCCTTGCTGCGTCTTGATGGGACCAGTGTCGCCTTCGATGGTGATCATGCCGGGCGACTTTGCCGCGTCTTTCATCTCGGTTACCGACGGCTTGGCTGGCTCGTCGGGCGCGACCTTGGCCTGCGGTTCGGCCGGCCGTTGGGGCACAGGCTGTGGCCTCGGCGGCGCTGCATTGGCCTGGATATTCTGCCTTTCGGCCGCTGGCATTGGCTTGGGCGTGGGTTCGGCTGGCCGTTGGGGCACAGGCTGTGGCCTAGGCGACGCCGCGTCCGCCGGGACATTCAGTTTGTCGATCGTCGGCGCTGTCGTCGCGGGAGGCTCGGTGGCCACCGGCTCACTTTTTGCAACGGCGGCTGAAGGCGGAGCAGCAGGTTTCTTGGCCGTCAAAGCTGGCCCCTGCCACTCGGCCGGTCGCGTCTGGAATGTTGGCGTTGGCGGCAGCGGCTCAGGTGCGACAGTCGAACGCGCCCGTGTGGTGCCGGGGATGGAACTTTGGCTTGGCTGCGGGGCCGGCTCCGGCTTACACAGTTGGCGCTGCGCCATGAAGTTCGGTATGTCAACGGCGGCTACGGGTTTGGGCGCTGCGGAAGAAGCCGGAGGATGCCCTGCATTGGCGCCCATCTCGTTGGGCAGGTTCGGTGGCCCGCCTGTCGTTTGCAGAACTGGATTTGCTCTTTCCTCGGTTCGCCCCTCCTGCAAGGCGGGTGCGATTTTGATGGGGCCGGCCGCGGCCGCCTTCGCTTCGCTGACCTGTGGATTCGTCGTTGTGGGAGGCGTGACGATTTGCCTGACCACGCCGCCCCCGTCCGCCTGCCCAGCCGGGCTGGTCGATGCAGGGGTTCTCGCTGGCTGGTGCGCAGGCAGGGGCGCTGTGGCCTGCTCTGGTTTCGGCTGACTGGTTACTGCGCTCCGGCCGTCGACCTGCGGCAAAGGTCGGTCCTGACCGGCCTTTACTTCGCGATGGGGGACTGCATCGTAAAACTGGCCGACGGCATTGTCGATTGTCTTGATGGTCCGGTCGATCGCCTGCTCATGCTGCCGCAGGGCGTTCGAAAGCGTCTTGCGAGGCACCGCGGAACTCGACGATCCCGGGTCGTCCTCCTGCATCGCCGCCTCTAGGTCTTCGGCAAACGTGTCCCAAGGCAGGTCGCGATCATCGGTCATTGTATCCCCCGGTTCCCGGATCAGCCCAATATTGTTTGCACGCCGTCCGCCTGAACATGATCCGGCGTCGGGACTATCAAATGGTCCATCTGCGTGTCGTCGGCGCCCGCATCGTCGGCCAGGAACGCGATCGCTTCGTTGACCAGCGCGTCCGGATTCTGTCCGCCGAGTTCAGGATCGCTCGAGATGATGTCGGCCTGGATCAGGATCTCCTGCGAATAGTGCTCGCCGCCGACATAGGTCTTGTCGGTTCCGTCGACGTCGATGATCCCCGCGAAGTTCGCCACCTGATTACCGCCGGTGGTGACGGTCCATTCCGCCTCGGGATGGGCGACGAACTGGTTCATCGCCAAGGCAACCTGATCGCTGTCGCCCAGCACGTTCGTTTGCGACACATACTGCACGTTGAGCAGGTCGCCGGAGATGTAGAGAACCCGCAAGGCGCCGATACCGGCGAAGGCTGGGTCGTTCAGTATGTCGCCAGGGCCGGCGTCCTTGCCGGCCGCGAAGTCCTGGGCCGCTTGAAGATAGGACGTCGGCAAGGCCTCATAGTGGTTCTGGCCGCCGACATTGATGATCGTCGCATCGTTCCAGAGCAGGTTGCCGGCGGTCGAGTAGGAGCCTTCTCCGGATGTCTGGAAACCATCGACCGCGCCGATGAGATCGTTGTCGATCAGGAAATTCATCTGCTGGATGATGTTGGCGTCGTAGATGTTTCCGCCGATGATGATCAGGTCGTAGTAGTGACCGAGCTCGTTCAGCGACACGTCGTTGATCGCCGTGTTGTCGCCGGTGCTCACGCTGGTCCTGACACCCGACGAGGACATAACCGTGGTGTCGTTGTCGGTCATGAAGCAGTACTGCTGGATCCAGTTCGTGATGATGAGGTCGCCGGTGACCTGCGTCACCACCCAGGCGGCGGGGAAACCGTCCGCTGCGGTTGGCGCCACGCTGCCGGCCGACGGGTCGATGTGCTTGAACGCGGCGATGTTGAAGGCCTCGTCGGGGGCGTTGCCCAGCTTCCACCCATTCAGGGAGGAGCTTACGATATCCGTGTCGCAGCGTGCGTTGATCTGGATGATGGCATTGATTTCATAGCTGTTGCCGACAGTGGCGACGACCGATGTCGTCGTCCAGTTGTTGGTCAGCACGGCCGAATTGATCAGCGTGTTGGTGCCGGTGTCCAGTTCAACGCATGGGCTGAGCAGGCCGTTGCCCCAGCCCGACATGAAATCGGAGGAATCCGGCGGCGTGTTGTAGTCGTCCTTGTCGGGTCCAGCGCTGGCAACCTCGTCATCCTGGTGCTGTTCCTTGAGGAGATTGATGTGGTCCTCCGCCTTCGGCGCGTCGGCATCGTCGACCAGCTGGCCGTTGACATAGGTTCCCAAGATCGAGCCGGAAGTCGCGTCTGGGTGCAGGACGAAGACGTTCGCTTCGCCGCTCGGGTCCTCGGTGTAGGCGGCGATGCGTTCGCCCATGGTCACCACCGCGGCCGCCATGTCGTCGGGAGTGCCCAGCAACGTCACATCGTCGATCGGCGACACGTCCGCCGCCGCGTTCATCAGCGAGGCCAGATGGCTGCTGTCGTCGACCGCCGCGGGCGTGAAGATCAGCCCATGTCCGCCGGCGCCGACATAGTCGTTGTCGGACAGGCGGATTTCCTGGTTGATGTAGGCTGCGATCGCGCCTGGAGGTTCGATGTTTGGCAGGACCATGCCGCCACCGAAAGCCGGCAGATGCGGCAGATGGAAGTGATGATGGCCGGGGCTCAGATGGCCGTGCTGAACGATTTCGGGCGGCGTGTACCAGAAGCTCGAACTGACCGTGTTCAGCACCAGGTCCGGCTTGACCCCCATATACGGAACGTGTGGATCGAAGTCGTCGAGGGTATAAGGCGCCTTGACGTTGACATTCGTGTTTGGAAGGTCGGGAGTTTCTTCCTTGGTGGCCGCAGCAATTTTGAACTCGTCGTAGGTCTTTAGCTGCCGTGCCTCCTCGACCGAGATCTCGAACATGCCGATGAAATGCGAGATGACCTCGGTCATCTTGTCCAGCTGCATCGTGTACACGGTAGCCTCCGTATCTTGAGATCATTCGCGCTCGGTCGGGGCGGCATGTCTCCCGGATGGAAGGACTGCGCGGAAACTCCGCGCAGTCCCAAGCTGTCTGATTTCGTGACGAAATCAGTCGTGTGACATCGATCAGGTACCGGTATGGTCGCCGGCGTCCTCGCCAGTCAGCGTGTTGTGGTAGTCGCCGCCAACCACGGTCTGGTCGACCAGGTTTTCCTGAAGGTTGGCGCCCATCACTATCTGCTGATTGAAGGCGCTGACGTCGATCAGGCCGTCGGCCGAAGAGTGGCTCGTGCCGGTCACGTAGCCGTCATCGCCATTCTGCGAGCCCCACATCCCAGCGTCGCCGCCGGTGCCGCCGTCACCGTTGAAGGCTTGGCCGCCAGCGCCGCCGGCACCACCGTAGCCGGAAGCGGTGTATCCACCCGTGGCGTCGCCGCCGGTACCGTCAGCCCAGGCGCCGCTCAGCGCATGGCCACCGTCACCACCAAAGGCCGCTGCGAAGCCGCCGAGGCTGTCGCCGCCGTAAGCGTCGCCACTGGTGGCCGCGCCGCCGGTTCCGTCACCGCTGGATCCGTCACCGCCCGTGCCAGCACCGCCCGTGCCGCCGGCACCGCCGGTGCCGGAGCCCGAGCCCGAGCCCGTACCAGCGCCCCAGCCTGCGCCGAGGGCGTCACCGCCGTACGATTCGGAGTCGCCGCCGTTCGAATTGGCGTTGCCGCCATCCGAATTGGCATTGCCGCCATCAGCGTCGGCGCCGCCGCCGCCACCGCCGCCACCGCCGCCGCCACCGGTGG
>NZ_NSGD01000019.1:0-77417 GCF_002294955.1 Mesorhizobium sp. WSM3864 | reverse complement strand
TCACCTACACGGCCACCGACGCCAACGGCAACACCGTGACCGGTACCGTCAAGATCGACGTCGTCGACGACGTGCCGACGGCGGTCTCTCCGGACTATGCAGTGTTGGCGAATGGACCAGGCAATCCGGTCACATTCGCGCTGGACGCAGACCACCTCGTGTCGAACAACTACGGCGCGGACGGCGCCGGTACGGTGCGGTTCGCAGCCTCCCTTGATGGCACGGACAGTGGCCTGACGTCAGGCGGCGTGCACATTATCTACGATGTATCGCCAGACGGCCACACCCTTACCGGCACGGCCAATGGTGCGACCGTGCTCACGGTCACCCTCAACCCATCGAACGCTACCTATTCCGTGGATATGGACGGAACGGTCGACAGCCTGTCGCAAGTCACCTTTACCAACGGATCATACGCGTTCTATGGCGGAAACAGCCCCTGGGCTGGGTTCGTGCCCGCAGGGCAGCAAAACAATCCGGTCACCGATGACTCGAAGGACGTGCTTTTTACGCCCCTTGGCGCTGGCACGACGATCAACGGGAACGCGAATTCCTTTGGCGTCGGCGGCGGCTTTGCTGGACAAAATATCGGTTCGGGCGAAGGCATCCGGGTCGACTTCGTTCAGGATTTGACCGGTTCCGCGATGACCGCCGGCGCTCAGATTTTTGACAACCACTATGTCGCCAACGGTTCCAACTTCACCTTCGGGGACGGAACCGTAAACTCGGTCCTCAAAATTACCGCCTTCGACGACAACGCCGCGACCGGCACCGACAACAGCAATGTCGTTGGCGACGGTCACTACGATTCGGTATCGTCGATCGCCATCACGTATAACGGGCAAACGCAAGTCGTTAACTTCGCCGACACTGCGGCACATACGTATACAATCGGCGACAGGACTTACACGGTCCAATTCGTCGATGTCGATCCCACCAGTGCAATTCACTATGGAGCCCAGATAACGGGCGTGCTTGATGCGAGTGTTTCGATCGCGACATTCACCGCCGATGGTTACAACAGCCTGGAACTCTCAAACATTTCACCGCTCAAAGGTAATGGCCAACCCGACACCGGAACTGACTTCGCCATTACCGGGTTTGGCGCGGCCGTGCAGTCCAGTGATCCTGTCAGCCTCAGCCTTCCAGTCCAGGTGGTGGACGGAGACGGTGATACGGCTGCAAGTTCGATCGGCCTCACACTGACCGGAACCGCAACCCAGAATCATTCGGCCGATCTTGTGGGCGATTCCCACACCTACACGTCGACATCCCTTCTGCCCAACATCATCGGGTCCAACTTCGATGACACCCTGAATGGCGACGGCTCCGCGAACGTGCTGTACGGCGGAGCCGGCAACGACACGGTCAACGGGAACGGCGGCAACGATACGCTCGTCGGCGGGGCCGGCAACGACACGCTCAATGGCGGCGCCGGCAACGATCTGCTGATCGGCGGCCTGGGCCAGGACACGCTGACCGGCGGCACCGGTGCCGATACGTTCAAGCTCGATCATCTCGAATTGAACATCAAGGACCTGATCACCGACTATAACGGCGCGGAAGGTGACAAGATCGACCTGACCGCACTCTTCGAAACAGCGCCAGCCGGCAACATCAGCGACTATGTGCATTACACCAACGGTATGCTGAGCGTCGACGCCAACGGCACGACCGGAGGCGCCAACTTCGTGGACGTAGCGCAGCTCACGAACGCGCCGGCGGCCGGAACGATCAACATCCTCTATGATGACTCGAACCATCAACAGCACACGGCCACGATTTAGTGCTTATGCGCGGCCGTGCCGCTATGCTATGCGTTAGCGAACCGTGAATTCGCAATTTGGAGAGGGGCTTACATGAAACATTCCGTAAGACTGCTGGCTTCGGCCGTGGCGGTGCTGCTCGCCGGATCGACCGGCTTTGCCGCAGATATCATCGGCGAGCCGGCGGTGAATTATTGCCGCACCGTCGGCACCTCGGACCTGGTGCTGACCGACAACATGGTCGAGCTCAAGGACCATGTGGTGAAGCTGATGGACGAATCGGTTGCCGTCGCCAACAGCCCGGAATGGATTAACTCGTCGCGCCCCGCCTTCGTCTGGGCCTCGGAAGCCAAGGTCGCCTGCGGCAAGGCCTATGGCTATCTCAAGACCAACTACAAGGACGAGGACTACCTCAACAAGTGCGAATGCTTCCACGACCGCATGGTCGAGTACATGCACTGAGCTGACGGGCGCGCCGACCAGCTGCGATGATGGCCAAGAGAGCCTGCGCCGAGGCCGACGCTTGCGTGCGACCGGCGTGGGTCGCCACGCATGCAGGCCTAGCGCGGCTTTTCCGACGCGGGTTTTCGCGAGCGTTGGAGCGGTTCATCGTTTCCGGGAAACGCCGAACTGCGCCGACCATTTGTTTTTGCGCAATTGCGGACGGAAAGCCGCTGCTCGGTTTTCCTGGAGTTGCTGCGGCGCTCGCCTTTGCCGTGGTCGCGGCGATCTCCGGCTGCCAGTCGAAGAACGGCGCATCGGAGGTGCTGGATCCCGCGGCGATCGCCTCTCCGGCAAGCCAGGCCGGTGCCAACACCGCCGCGCCCGCGCAGCTGACCGCCAGTTCCGCAGCGACCGCTCCCAAGGCCAATCTGACGCTCGGCACGGGCTCGACCAAGATCGCCATGCTTTTGCCGCTCTCGGCCCCCGGCAGCGCGGGCGAGAACGGCAGGAAGATGTATGATGCCGCGCGGCTGGCAATGGCCGATCTCGGCGACAAGCTGGTGACGCTGACCATCGAGGACACGCGCGGCGACAGCGGCTATGCCAAGGACCTGGCGGTCAAGGCGATCACTTCGGGCGGCGTGAAAATCGTCATCGGGCCGGCCGAGCTTGCGGCGGCGCAGCACCTGGCCAAGCTCTCCGGCACACAGCGGCCGCCGGTGCTGGCGCTGGCCGACAATTTCGCCGGCGGCCCAGGCGTCTATTCGGTGCGGCTGAGCGAAGCCGACAGCGCAGCGGCGGGCGCGGCAGCGGTCGCGAGTAAGGGCGCCAAGAAATTCGTGCTCTTGGTGCCGGCGGGCGCGAACGCCGGCGCCGTCGAGGCGCGGGTCGCCAACGCGCTCAGCATCTATGGCGCGACGCTTGCCGTGACGCTTCCCTATTCGGCGTCGGACGCCGCCAAGGTGGTGTCGGACATGGGCTCGCTGGTCGAGGCGCCCGACGCCGTCGTAGTCGCCAGCGGCGACGGCAGCCCTGTCGCCATGCTGGCGGCGCTTAAGGCGAAGAGTATACCGGGCAAGGCCGTGAGCCTGATCGGCACCGAGCGCTGGCTCGAGCGCCCGATCGATCCGCTCTATGAGGGCGCCTTTATCGCTACGCTCGACCAGAGCGAGACCGGGCCGATCGCCGACCGTTTCAAGGCGACCTACAACTATCAGCCCGACGTCAACGTCGCTTACGCCTATGACATGGTGGCGCTGTCGGCCGGCATAGCAAGCTCGGTCGGCCCGAACGGTTTCTCCAAGCAGGTGATCGAGAACGCCAGCGGCTTCCGCGGCTCGACCGGCCTGTTCCGCTTCCGCGCCGACGGCTCGAGCCAAAGATCGATGCCGTTTTTCAAGGTGGAAAAGGGTAGACTGAAGCTGGTGGAAAAGTCGACGTCGGGGTTTTGAAGGGACTCAGATCAGTTGCTGCAATGCCCCGGAACTCGTCGCCGCCATTAGGATGGCGTATATCTGGAACGCTATCGCACAGATCGCAGCGGCAGAGATTGGTACCCCAAATGGCACTACACCTTTGCGATCCAGGTGCTGGATGTAAACTCTGAATGCACCCTCAGGCAGCAGGAAGGGGTACTTCATGACAGCGGCGGTAGCGAGCGCAAACAGCAGAAGCATGATCGAGAACGCCGCGAGGCCGCTGCCGCCGATCACAAACGGCATAACTGCCATCAGCTTCACATCGCCCGCGCCGAGCTTGCGTAGAGCCCAGAGCGGAAAGAGAACGACAAACAGCAGCAATCCGGCAATTGCACTTAACCCCATGTCCCACCACGACCCGGCCTGAACGGACATCAGCTGCAAGGAACCGACACCAAGGCAAAAGAGCAGGAGAACGTCGCGGTTCGATATTTTCTGCGTTTTGAAGTCGGTCCAGGCTATCCTGGCAAGCAACGGGATCGCGAGTGCCTTGAACAGGAGCGATACGGCGAGCAGAGGGCTCATGATCGCTCTATGTTGCGCACGCTGGACGACAGTAGCTTCAGATTGTTGGCCACGGTCGGATCGTTTGGCGCAAGCTCATAGGCCTTGAGGAAATTGGTGCGCGCCTGCTGCAGCTTACCGCGCAGCAGATAGGAATAGCCTAGATTGTTATAGTATTCTGGCGTCGCGCCGAGCAGACGGTAAGCCCGGCTGTAGGCCATATCAGAAAGATCAAAACGACGAATGCGGTCGCAGGACGCAGCAAGGCCAAGCCAGGCCACACCATCATTAGGCGCCAAACGTGTGGCCTTGTAGAATAGGGCCCCGGCGTTGCCGTAGTTTTCGGAACGGAACTGGGTCTTGGCTTCGGTGACCGCCTGATCCGAAGCGTAGTAATCTACATCGCTGATCGTCTTCAGACCGTCGAAGGCATCGCCAAAGGCGGTGTAATCGCCTTTGGCCGGCTCGTTGGTGCGAACCACGCCGTCGGCGATGTCTTTTGTCTGGCAACCTGCAAGGAGAATAAGCAGCAGGCTGGTCGCGACTGCGAGGCGCTTTGTCATTGTGTGTCCCACGAGTCCCCGACTCTGTCTGAGAACCTAATCATATGACGGCTTAGAAGAAAATGCCTTTCATGCGGATAATGACGGGTAACATGACGACCATCATCACCACCGGAAATATGCAGAGACCAAGGGGGATCATCATCTTAACCGGCAGAGTGTTGGCCCGCTCTTCCGCGCGCAGAATTCGCTGGGTACGCATTTCGTCGCTGTAAACACGTAAAGCCTCGGTGAGACTCGTGCCGAGTTCTTCCGACTGACGGAACAGCACCGCCAGGGCCTTTGCTTCGTCCAGCCCAATGCGTTCCGCAAGATCGCGAAGCGCCTCCCGCAAGGGTTTGCCGGCGCGCAATTGCAGATTCATGATCGAGAGCTGGATGCCAAGCCACTTGTGGGTGCCGGCCAACTCGCTGCCGACACGTTCGACCGCAGCCTCCAGACTCATGCCGGCGTCGGCGCAAGTGATCATCATATCCATGAAATCGGGAAAGCCGCGGCGGTAAATCTGCTTTTGCGCATTTTCAAAGCGATCGAGCATGATGCTGGGAATGACGATGCATCCCAGTCCGATCAGAGCCGCCCCGGCAAAGGCCAGCACACTGGGCAGTTGAGGCGGCAGCAGACTGAAAAGCAATGCGTAGCTGGCGAGAAAGCCGACACAGACCGCACCTAGGCGAGAAATGGTGTATATGATGGGAGCACTCGGTTGGTGGAAACCGGCGCGGAAGAGTTTTGCTTCCAGCGCGTTGGGCTCACCGCGCTCCTTCTCAAGCGCTTTGAAATAGGCGTCAACCGGTCGCTGAGCGGAGATTTTGTTGATTTCCTGCTGTGCTGTCAGCGAACGGCGACTTGCTATCCCCTCTGACAAAAGGCTGTTGGCGATGCGCCTTCTCGTCTGAAGGACAGGCGCGATTATCAGAGCGACCAGCAAGAAGAGCGCGCCCGCTGCCAGGAATACAGCGACCGACAGCAACACCGGCGAATTTCCAAGATCGTTCAACAAGCCGATATTCCAGTCCTAGAAATCGAAATTGACCATTCGGTACATGATGTAGTCGCCCAGGAGAGCCCAGGATCCGAAGATCACGAAGACCGGCATAATGAGCGGACTGTCCCAAACGTCGCCATAGTAGGTCGGGGCAATTCCAAAGAGGATGAGAAACATCAGTACCGGAAAGAGCGAGATGATCCACGCGGACATCCTGCCCTCGGCCGACAAAGCCTTGATCTTCAGCCGAAGCTTGCGCCGCTCGCGCAGCACCGAGGCCAGATTGGACAAGATTTCAGTGAGATTGCCGCCGGTTTTCGCCTGAATGGAAAGTGACACCGACAAAAGGTGCAATCCCTCGAAACCGACACGCTCCGACAGCTTGCGAACGGCCTGCTCAAGACTCAGACCAAAGGTGATCTCGTCAGACACAATTCCGAACTCGGTACCGAGCGGATCGGGCATTTCGCGCGCCACCAACCCGATCGCCACCGTCGTCGGATGACCTGCGCGGAGCGAGCGAACGATCATGTCGAGCGCATCGGGAAGCTGCTCGGCGAATTTGTTGATTCGCTTGCTTCGGGCTCTCTGGAGAACGAGGAAAGGCAGAGCAATCGCTACAAACAAGAAGATGAGACCACTGACCGTGAGCGAGGAGCCCAAAAGAAGCATCGCGATCGAAGCGAGCACGACGCCGGCCAGCACGAAGACGACAGCAAAACTGATCGGATTTCCGGTTATGCCGGACTGGGTGTAAAGGCGATTGAGGGCCACGGCGCCGAAGGCAAAGTCGCCCGATGCCGTCAGACCACGTTCCTGGAGGAGTCCTTGCAGGCTCCGTTCTGCCGGGGCGTCCTGCCCGATCAGTTGAAGGCGACGGTTTATGACGCCTGCTCGCGCGCGCGTGCCGGCGATGGAAAGATACATGACCTCCGCAGCCAGAATGACAGAGGCCGCGGCTAGTACGTAAACCAGGTAAAGCAGGGTCTGGCCGGAAAACATCAGAGCGGCACCTGCGGATTGAAAGCGTCCTTGGCGAAATGATGTCCCAAGGTCGCGACTTCAGTCGCAAAACGCGGTCGAACACCCGTTGCGCGGAAGTCGCCGACTATGCTGCCATCGGCCGCAATATCGCGGCGGACGAAATGGTAGATTTCCTGGAGCTGCACGACGTTGCCTTCCATGCCGGTCAGTTCCGAAATCGAGACAACGCGCCGCCCGCCATCCGAGAGACGCTGCGTCTGCACGATGATGTCGATGGCCGACGAAATCTGGGCGCGAATCGAGTCATTGGTCATCGGCATGCCTGCCATGCCGACCATCTGCTCGAGACGCGAGATGGCGTCTCGCGGTGTGTTGGCGTGAATGGTCGTCATCGAGCCCTCGTGACCAGTGTTCATGGCCTGCAGCATGTCGAAGGCCTCCTCGCCGCGAACTTCGCCGACGATGATGCGGTCAGGCCGCATGCGCAGCGCATTCTTGACCAGCTCGCGCTGGCGAACCTCGCCCTTGCCCTCGACATTGGGAGGGCGGGTCTCGAGCCGGCCGACATGCGGCTGCTGCAGTTGCAGTTCCGCCGCGTCCTCGATGGTGACTAGGCGCTCCTTGGCTGGGATATAGCTCGACAGCGCGTTGAGCAGCGTGGTCTTGCCGCTGCCGGTGCCGCCAGAAACCAGGATCGACTTGCGCGCCTGCACCGCGATCCGCAGCAAATCGACCATGGGTTGGCGGATCGAGTTGAATGCCATCAAGCGTTCGAGCGAATAGGGATTTTTGGAGAATTTTCGGATCGACACCAGCGGGCCGTCCACTGAGATCGGCCGCACAGCGATGTTGACACGCGAGCCGTCGTCCAGGCGAGCATCGACCATCGGCGCCGATTCATCAACCCGCCTGCCGATATTCGAGACAATTTTGTTGATAACCCGCAGCAAATGAGCCTCGTCTCGGAAGCGGATCGCCGTCTCTTCCAACACCCCACGACGCTCGATGAATACATGCTTGTGCGTGTTGATGAGAATGTCGGCGATCGAATCATCCTTGAGGAGCGGTTCGATCGGGCCAAGCCCCAGCATCTCGTCCGCCGTGTCGCTGGTGAGTTGGTCGAGTTCACGCGCGTTCAGCGGCACATTCCGGCCACGCACGAATTCGCGCACAATCGGACGTATTTCATCAAGAATCTCGTCCTTCGATGCGTTCTCGAGAGCCGCCAGATTGAAGCGATCGATCAGGTGACGATGCAGGTCGACTTTCAGAGCCAGGAAATCGTCGTCGTTCGACGCCATCTCCGAGGGGGCGGAAGGAGCCGGCATTGCTGCAGGCACCGGTACCCGCGGAGCAGGTTGTGAAGGCGGTTGTTCAGCCGCGGTTTTGATGAATCGACCTAACATTTTTTATCAACCGATTTGACTGACGGGAACGCGTCCAACCGAACGGCCCAGACCGGGTTTGCTTGTTTACAGGACAACCAGACGAACATTTCTTTGCCTAACTCCGCCAAAGTCTCGAGCGCACGAGAAGAATGGTGCCGCTCAAATGAGTTGACAAACCAGCCACCCGGCCCACTACCCAAGCTGACATCGCGGCGATCGCAACGCCGGCGATAACATCAATCAAGTAGTGGCTCCCCTGGGGCGGTGTCGCCAGAATTAGCAGCGCGTTCACGACTATGGCCGGCAGCATCGCGAATCGAATGCCGCGCATAGAGAAAACAAAAATGGCGGCCAGGGCCGAATGAAATGAAGGAAACGTCACAAGTCCTTCCGGCCGATCGATCAAAAAACTTCTGAGTTCGCGCAGCGCATGGAGTTGATCGAGGTGCCTGGTCGAGGCACCAGGACCAAAAGCTGTCAGTATGTTTGGCGACGGGTGGAAAAAATCGAACGCTCCAGCAGCAGGCACATATGTCATAACAAGGCACGTCAGGATCCCGGACAATCCAAAGTATCCCACGAATTCCAGGAGCCGGTCCATCCGCCCTTTGAAAGCAAGGATCGCCGGAAGCACCAACATCTGAATCTGGAGGCTGCCGTATGCCATGGAAATGACCGAGGGAATTGGGGGGTGCTTGTTCAGCCATTGGGTATAAGCGACCCAATCAAACCCCAATGCAGCATCTGCCGACGCAAGATAAGAGTCCATCAAGGGACGATCGGTCGCGGTTGCCAGGTAAGAGTACAGAAGCAGCATTGCTGAAAACAGGACAATGGCCGCCAAAGCCAGCGCAAGCGCCTGGAGCCGGCCAGCTATTTCGCGGAGCGTGTTGCCGACCTTTAATTCGATGCGTCTTGTCTGATAGCGCAGCGCGCCAAGAACGACCCAAAAGAAAACGAGAGACGCCGTCGTGGTCAATCCATCGAACCACAAGCCTGGTCCAACTTTAACTGTGGAATTCTGGAGCCAGATAGCGTTTGCAAGCGAAAGACCTACGAACAAGGCAAGATTGAATACAATCAAGCTAATATAGCTGCTCGCGCAGCTCGCGCCTTTGTTCTGAATCTGCGAAAGTCCAGCGATCCGAAAGCGCAGTACAGTGACAGGATGGCCGAACGAAGCCCTCCCAACCTGCCTTGCGCCTTTGACCTCACTGAGCTCCGCCGAACCCCACACCGCGTGTCAGCCTTCGCTAAATTGCCCTATTGCGGAAACTACCTGTTAACCACAGGACGGGCAAGCGCCGGCAAGGGCGCGGTTCAGATTTACTTGCGACATAGTTAAGAAGTGGAGACCTGAGAAATCGCTTTATTTTCACTTGTCCGGATTCTCGGACCAAAGTCCTAACACCTTTGTCGCCACGTAGTTAGCCAGATTGGATAAGCCATTCGACATAGTGGATTATGTCATATCTCTAATATGCATTCACACCGCTCCCAACGAGGCAGAATTGTGAACGAATGGTTAAGATCGCTTGAAAAGCGAGGCGAATCAAGCTGTTGTGAAAATTGAAGGAGCTTCAGATCTAGTATTGAACGGTTAAGGGACTGTTAATCTGTTTGACTCTGCTTTTTTGCCGGACCTAGGATTGAATTCGACGGGGGATGCTTTTGGTATGGGGTTTCATCCTTAGGCTCGTCTCGTCGGGTTCAACCTCCAGAGTAAGGAGACATTCGCATGAATAAGCTGATGACGTTGACCCGGCAGTTCCGCGACGATGAAAACGGCGCTGCTATGGTCGAATATACCATTCTGCTCGGCATCATCACGGTGGCCGTGATCGCTTCGATCATCGTCGTCGGAACCTGGGTTTCCGGCAAGTGGACAACGCTGACAACGAATCTGGCCGGGCATTGATTGAGAGCCTTTAATCATCGTGGACGCCCGGGCTATCCCTGGCGTCCATGACGCTTAAGATAATTCAGCGGGGGCTGACAATGCGCGCAAACACCGTAATTATGGTCATTCTCGCTGGCGTCTTTGGCGTGCTGGCGGTTGTGCTTGCAAATATGTGGCTCGCCAACCAGCGCAGCGCGATGGCCAAGCCCGGCGACCTACCGCGCGACACGATCGTAGTGGCCGCGGTGCCGCTCAAATTCGGCGACTCACTAAGCGGCGACAAATTGCGTGAGATCCCATGGCCCGCGGGAGCGGTTCCGGCCGGGGCCTTCAAGACAAGCAAGGATCTCCTGGCTGGCGAAGGCACCAAGCAAGCCCTTCAGGCGATCGGCGTCAATGAGCCGGTGCTGGCCACCAAGATCACGGGCCCTGGCCAACGCGCTACACTTTCAGCTGTGCTGACCGAGGGCATGAAGGCCGTGTCCATCCGCGTGAACGACGTGCTCGGCGTCGCGGGCTTTGTCTTCCCCGGCGACCGTGTCGACGTCCTTTTGACCCGCACCGTGCGCAGCAGCGACGGCCCGGACAAGAGCTTCGTCGACGTGCTGCTGCAGAGCGTCAAAGTGCTTGCCGTTGATCAGGTCGCCGACGAAAGCAAAGACAGCCCGACGGTCGTGAAGGCAGTAACGGTTGAAGTCAGCACCAAGGACGCACAGAAGCTGACCCTTGCCGCCGGCGCCGGGCAGCTATCGCTGGCGCTTCGCCAAGCCGCGGCCAGCAGAGGCGAAACGACCGAGCGCGTGACGCTTTCGGATTTGACTGGCGACACGCCGGAAGATGTTGCCAAGAGGCAGGCGGAACTTGAGAGGCAGAAGGCCGCCGAGGCCGCAGCGGCGGAAGAGCGCAAGCGGGCTGATGACAAGCTCAATGGGCTGGCCCAGGCGGTGGAACGAGTGGGCGACCAGATCGATCAGTTGAGCAAGGTAAAGCCTACTGTGGCGCCCACACCACAACCGCAAGAAGTTATAAAGGAAGTGGTCAAATATGTGAAGCCGGAGCCGCCTGCCCGGGCTACAATCGGCGTGTTTCGCGGCGTGAAGCTCGAAACATATGACGTGCCGCGACAGAGATAGCGAAAGGCGCATTCGGATAGGGGGGATCCGGGTGGGTCAGCGAGGGGGACGATTTAGATGCGATTTTTTCGGGGATCACTGGCCGCCGCCGCTCTGGCGTGGTCCTGTATTGTGTTGCCGTTGAGCCCCGCGGTTCACGCCGCCGACCGCTTCATCGATGTATCGAGCCCCTCGCTCCACCGCGTCTTCATCCCGGTCTCGCAATCCGCGACCATCCAGGTAAACGCCACACTGGGCGACATCGTCGTTGGCGACGAAAAGATCGCCGACGCGCAGCCGATGACCGACAAGACGCTCTACATCATCGGCAAGAGCCTCGGCACCACCACCGTCAATCTGTTTTCCGAGGACAAGCGCTCGCTGGGTGCCATCCAGATCGAGGTCGGCCAAGATGTCAGCGATATGGCGGCAGCTATCCGCCAGGTGGCGCCGAAGGCGCGGATCGAGATCGGCTCGATCAACGGCAAGGTTCGGCTGAGCGGCCATGTCAAGGACGCCGCGACCTTGGCGCAAATCGTCGAAGTCACACAGCAATATGGACCCGACTCGATCATCAACGCAGTCACTATCGACGACAGCGAGCAGGTCAATCTTTCGGTGCGCATCCTTGAAGCCAAGCGCAATGCCGGCCGCGATCTCGGTGTCTCTTTTAAGAGCACAAATAGGAGTGGCACGACCCGCACCGGAACCGGAATAGGCGCCATATCGAAAGACGACGACGGCAATTCTGTGGTGCTTGGCGATGGAGAGCTGCTTAGTGGCCTACTGTCGACCGCCAGTCCCTTCGGAGCGCTGATTACCCGAATCATCGATAGCAACGTCAAAGTCGATCTGATTATCGAAGCGCTCGAATCGAAGGGGGTCGTGCGACTGCTAGCCGAACCGAACCTCACCACGGTTTCTGGCGAAACCGCTAGCTTCAACGCCGGCGGCGAGGTGCCGATCCGCAGCGTCAACAGCCAGGGCGAGATCGAGATCGTATTCAAACAGTTCGGCGTCAATCTCAACTTCACGCCGGTTGTGCTCGATGACGGCAAGATCCATATCAAGCTGGCGCCGGAAGTCAGCGACCTCACAGGCTTCACGCCCGCCGGCGATCCGATCTTCACCAACCGCAAGCTGGCGACCGTAGTCAATCTGCGCGACGGCCAGAGCTTCGCGGTCGGCGGTCTGCTCTCCAGCAAGAACACGAGGCTTCAAGACCAGGTGCCGTGGCTCGGTCAGGTGCCGATCATCGGCGCACTGTTCAAGAATTCGAGCACGCAGAAGGAAGAGACGGAGCTTGTCGTCATCGTCACGCCGCACCTGGTGCGGCCGGTGAAGCCCGGCGAGCAATTGGCGACGCCGTTCGACAAGACGAAGCCGTCCAATGATCCGGAACTGTTCCTGCTCGGCCAACTCGAAGTTAGCAAAGACATGATCCGGAAATATGAGTTGGGCGACGGCGTCACCGGCCCCTATGGCCACATGCTGGATGTGAAATCGAAGGACAAGCTGGTCTATGTCAAGAAATAAGCTCCTGCTCGTCCTGCTCAGCTCCAGCCTGCTTGCCGGCTGCGCGGCAGACTATTTGAACAATTACGACACGATGACTTTGGCGTCCGGCGATTCGCAGAAAGCCAATCAGCTGCTGCAAACGGTCGACCCCTACAACCCGGCTTCGAACAACACCAAGATTGAAAGCGACGGCGCACGGTCCGTCGGCGTCGTGCAGAAGTACAAGCTTCCGCCAGCGCCGACGCCGACGACGAACATGACGGTCAATGTCGGCCCGGCGGGGACGCAGTGAAATGAACGAAAGGAAGCGGTTGTATCAGGCATGCGAGGAGCCTGACACCAAGGGGTAAAGGGTAGGGTCATGTTGGGGACCATACGCAGATTTTGGCGCGATCAGCGAGGCATAGCGCTGCTGCTCGTTACCATTATGTTGCCGGCGATCATCGGCTTCTCGCTCCTGGCGATTGACATGAGCCGGGTCAACAACATGCACAACGACCTGCAGAAGGCGGGAGACGCAATGGCCCTCGCCTCGGCTGCGGAATTGGATGGCCGCACCGACTCGATTGTCCGCGCTGATCGGGCGCTAGCGACCCTGGTGAGCAACCAATATACCTTCTCGACAGCTAACGTTCCGCAAACATTGCTCGCTGCCGGGGTGACAAGAACCTACCTACGTTCACTTCCGGCATCCGACAATTCCGCTATCGCAGCAGCCAATATCATCACCGACGAAGTGACGGATGCCCCGAACGCTCGGTTCGTCCGCGTGACCGTGACGCCCGTTGGCTTCGCAGCCATATTCCCGGCGTCGTTCTTGACCGGCAACACCGCGAACAACAGCTTCAATGTCGGCGCGGTCTCTGTCGCAGGGTTTACCTCCGGTGTCTGCAACTACACGCCCGTCTTCATCTGCAATCCCTATGAGATGATCAACGGCACCAATTCCGCTGGCGGCGCTACACTCGAGCAGGCCGTGGCCGATACTTCTATCCGCCGGCGCCTGATCGAACTTCGTACAGTCGGAAACAATGCCGCATACGGCCCCGGCAATTTCGGCTTCTTGGCGCCGCCGGACGGCGTCGGCAACGGAGCGCAGGCGCTTGCGCAGACAATCGCAACGTCGAGGCCGATCGGCTGTTATTCGTCCCAGGGCGTGAGCACCAAAACCGGCCAGAACACCGGCCCGATTCAGGATGCATTTAACGTACGTTTCGGCATCAATCCCAGCGGCAATGCCTTCAACAGTGCGGAGTACGGCCCCGCCTCGAATGTGCGGAAGGGAGCGTCAACCGGTGGGAATGGGAACGGCAACAGCAATCAGTGCCCCAGCTACAATCAGCTGACATTCAACGCTACCGGGAATATGGGCCTGCCGCGCGATGGCACCACTCCATACATGGGCGGCCGGATGGGCGACGGAAACTGGAACCTGTCCACCTATTGGAGCACCAACTTCGGTGGAACCAGCTATCCATCGTCTTGGAACACGACCACGCCGACCCGGTATCAGGTCTACAAATACGAGATTGCGAACAATCTGGTCGGAACCGCCTCCGCGGGTGGAGAAGTAGGAACACCGCCGAGTTCCTGCCAGCCGCCGGTGACAACCGTTGATCGTCGTCTGCTCTACGGCGCGATTCTCAACTGCAACGCGCTGGAAGCCGCGGGGAACGATCTGAACGGCAACAGCACCAATCTTCCCGTCGAAGCGTTCGCAAGCTTTTTCCTGACCGAGCCCGTGCCGGGTGCCAATGCAGGTGGCTCCGTTTTCGTCGAACTCGTCGACATAACGGGTCGCAGCGGACAGGGGACGCTCGATAGTTTCCTGCGCGACGAAGCTCAGCTTTATCGGTGACGAAAATGCTTGGCCTTATCCTTCGTCATCTTGCAAGATTTCGGCGCGACCAACGCGGTGCAGTGTTGATCGAGATGACCCTTGTCGCACCGTTGATGCTTACGCTCTCAGCTGGAGTGTTCGAGTTCGGCAACCTCATCCACGACAAGCTTCTGATGGAGGCCGGACTTTCCGACGGAGCCCGTTTTGGTGCGCGATGCAACAGCCAGATTTATACGGATGCCGGGCTAGCGGCAATAAACTGCGCGGATATCGCGACTAATATCGCGGTATTCGGCAATGTAGCTGGAACCGGCACCGCACGCGTCCCCGGCTGGCAGAAGGCCAATGTCACAGTGACGATTGGGACCAGTTGCCACGATGCCGTGGTTGCCGGCGTCACGCAATATCGATCGACGACCGCGCAAGTCTGCGTCGTCCAGGCAGACGGAACCTACCCCTACACCGGCGTCGGCATGCTGTCTTTCATTGGCATTGGCCCGATCACCCTGAGCGGCTCACATCAAGAACGGTTGATGCGGTTTTGACCATGATCAGGCGTTTCGCAAAATCCGAGGAGGGTGCGGCCATGGTCGAGATGACCATCGTCGCCACTTTGCTCTTTGCGTTGACGCTCGGCTTCGTTGACTTCGGCTACGCCTTCTATCAGTGGAATGCAGCGACCAAAGCGGTCCAGGTCGGGGCGCGGCTTGCCTCAATATCGGATGCCGTCGCGACCAATCTTGCCACCGCCGCACCAACGGCCAATCCCGGCGCCCCGGTCGTCGCCGGCGCTTACGGTCCGTTCGTTTGCAGTTACACCGGTGCCACGGGGGCCTGCACCAACAATGGTGGCTTCAACGCCGCCGCATTCAGCCGGGTTTTCCGCGGCGATACGGCCAATACCAACGACGATGCCTGTCCAGCCCTGACCGGCACCCAAAGACCCGGGATGTGCCACTTCTTCTCGGGCCTGGTGCGCAGCAACGTCGTCGTCACCTACACGGCGACCGGTCTTGGCTACCAGACCCGCCTCGGTGGTCCCGTGCCAACGATCACGGTCAGCCTGCAAAACCGAACCTTCCAGTTCTTCTTCCTCGAGGGACTGATGGGATTCGGCAACATCAACATGCCTTCCATGCTGAGTACAGTAACGGGTGAAGATTTAAAGAGTACATGGCCATGAACGCCATCGACACCAGAGTGCTGCCGACGAAACGCAAGCAGGTCGCGCTGTTTTCGTCCGATGCGAATTTCAGGCACGACGTGACCACGCGGCTCGACGCGCTGGCGATCTACGACGTCAAGGTTTCGGAGGCGGTCGAGTTCCTCAAGGGGCCGCCGGTCGATGCGCGGCCGGGCATCATCATCCTCGATCTCGGCGATGGCGAGCTGCTCGGCAACAATGCGCTGGTCGAGGCGCGCTCGGCCTGGGCTTCGGTGCCGCTGATCGCGGTGTCGGGCGAGCTGACGTCGGAGCAGACGCGGGTGCTGGTGCGCATGAATGCGTCGGACTGGCTGCACAAGCCGCTCGACCCCAAGGAGCTGCTCAACGCAGTCACCTTCCACGACACCGGCAACCAGGGCACCAAAAGCCGGATCGTCACCTTCATTGCCGCCAGCGGCGGCGCCGGCGCGACCACGCTGGCGATCTCGGCGGCGGAGCATCTCGCCTCGAAATCGGCCGAGCGGGCGGCCTCGACCTGCCTTGTCGACCTCGACTTCCAGAGCGCCAATTGCGGCGCCTATCTCAACCAGTTCAACCAGTTCGACCTTGCCGGCATCATCGGCCAGCCGGAGCGGCTCGATGTCGAACTGATGGACGTCATCAAGCTGTCGCGGCCGTCCGGCCTCACGCTCTATTCCTTCGAGCGGCCGCAATTGCCGTTCGAACCGCGCGGCGCCGATTTCGTCTTCCGGCTGCTCGACCTCGTCGCCTACCGCTTCGACGACATCCTCATCGACCTGCCCAACATCGAGACGCCGTGGCACGAGTCGGTGCTGCGCACCAGCGATGAGATCTTCATCGTCTTCGAGCTCAACGTCGCCTCGCTCAGGCAGGGCAAGCGGCTCTACAAGAAGATCCGCGAATTGCGCGGCAACGGCGTCTCGATCACGCTGGTCGCCAACAAGCACAAGCGCAAATGGTTCGGCAACCACTTCTCGCGCAGCGAGCTGGAGAAGATCTTCAAGGCGCCGCACATCAAATCGCTGGTGCTCGACAACGCGCTGCTCGCCGATGCGCTGAACCGCGCCATACTGCCCTCCGAGGTGGACGGGCGGGCCCGATTCAACAAGGACCTGAAGCGCATGTTCAAGGAGCGGCTGGACAATGCCCAGCGCTAGAGCGACTCCAGGAGATCCGCGCAGCGGTTTTCCATCAGGATTTGCGAGAAAGCAAATGCGGCGGATAGCGACAGGCTTCGCCGGTGCCTGCCTGATCGGCATCGCCCTGGCGGCGCCTTGCGATCTCGCGGAAGCCGGGTCGGGGCTGCCGCCGCTTCCCGCCATGGGCCCCAGCCTGCGCAAGACGGTCGCCTTCCAGACCGGCGAGCAGCCGGGAACCATTATCATCCGCAAAAGCGAGAAGGCGCTCTATCTGGTGACGAACAAGAGCCGGGCGCTGCGCTACCAGATCAGCGTCGGCCGCGACGGCTTCGGCTGGACCGGAACCGTCAAGGTCGCAGCCAAGACCGAATGGCCGGAATGGCGCCCGCCCAAAGAAATGCGCGTCCGCCAACCGGAGCTGCCGGCGATGGTGCCCGCCGGCCCCTACAATCCGCTCGGCGCCAGGGCGCTCTATCTGTCGCGCGACGGGCGCGACACACTCTATCGCATCCATGGCACCAACGATCCCAAAGGTGTCGGCTTCGACGGCACGTCCGGATGTTTTCGGCTGACGAACACGGATGTGATAGATCTTTTCAAGCGCGTCGCGGTGGGCGCAAAGGTGGTGGTTGAATGACGATGATCAGCGAGCCGGACATTCCGGCAATCGAACTCAGCGAACAGGAAAAGGCGCCGGGCAAGGCGAGCCGGGCGAGAACCATCGGCGCCGTGGCGGCCGGCGCGGTCCTTGTGACCGCCATCAACGTCACCGCCGCCATCTATCTCTATCGCGGCGTCAACGACCTTCGGGCATTGGAGGCGCGGCTGGACCAGCTCGGTCAGTTCGAGCAGCGGATCGGCGCGCGCATCGATACCGTCAACAACGGCTTCCAGAGCCGGTTCGAGACGCTGGACCGGCAGCTGCAGGCGAGTTTCGGCCAGATAAACGGCAATCTTGCCCGGCTTGAGCAGGGCCAGCCCGTCGCCGCCGGTGCCGAAACGCCGCGGGCGCCAGAGCCCAGTTTCGCCAACACGACTGTGGCGGAGGCCTCGGCAGGTGAAAACCCGTCCGTCGGCGCGCCGGCATTCAAGGACAAGGCCGCGCCGCCCGCCAATCCGTCCTATCAGCGCATCCAGCAGGCCGACGGCAAAGTCTATTACAAGAAGATCAACTGATGCGGCATCGAGCGATAGCGGAAAGCATTCCGATCAGCACGGTTTAAAGGTCACGTTGCAGCGCCAGGATGCGGACGGCGCGAGCTTCGGCGCGCAGCCTCGCCTCGCGCAGGAAGGCGACATGGCAATAGGCGCAGGCCACAAGGCCAAGGCACAGCACCATGCAGTTTTTCAAGCTGAAATCGATCGCCAGCGAGAATTGAAGGCCGCGCGGCGCCGTGAAGGTGGCGATCGTGCTCGCCGTTTCCGAATGGCTGCCGGCCGCTATCATCAGACCGGCGAACATTAGCGCGGCATGGTTGGCGAGGAAGAAGCCGGCGGACCTCTTGGCCTGGCAAGCCATCCAGCAGACGCCTGACGCAACTATGATGGCGGCGGCATCGATGGCCATCGAGCCGCCGAGATAGAAGTCGACCTGCTGCCAGAACATCGTCGAGAAGGGGCGAAGCTCGAGCCAGATGCGCCACATGGTCGGGCTGGCCGAATAGGTTCCGAGCAGGAACGTCGCCGTCCGTTCCGCCGCCAGCAGGAACAGCATGAGTGCCGGGAAGGCAAAGAGCAGTGTCGGCTTGCGCGTCATGTCATCCCCCTCGACATTCGATGCTCGATTGTAGGCCGCATTGGTTGCTCGAGACTTAACGCGAAGCCTTGCTTTTCAAGCGATGTCATCGGCGCCTAATGTATGATCCGGTGAAACGACGAGGCGCGCTTTGGGCGAGGCGAAATCGACCGGCCGGCTTGCCACGACGCTCGGCAGCCTCGGGCTGGTCGCCGGTGCGCTGCTGGTTGCCGCGTCGAGGCACTGGTTGCCGCCCGACCTCCCCTCCCCGCCACCCCAGGTCGCGAGCGAGGCCCGATCTGCCTCGCGCATCGCCGTCCATGACACGCGGCCAGGCCAGCCGGCGCGCAGGATAGCCGAGCACCTCATCGCGCCGCCGCCGCTCGACGTAGCGCGGATCGAGCGCATCGAGCCCCGCCCTCCGCTCGGCGAGATCGGCCTCGCCGTGCCGCCGAAGACGCCGATGCCGCAGGACTGGCATGAGACGCTGCTTTATCGCCCGGTCGCCACCTCGTCGGCGATCTTCGAGGCCATGGGGCGCAGGGTGATCGTCAGCGGGACCATCGAGGTCGATCCCGCCAAAACCTGCGCATTCGGCGACGCCATCTGGCCCTGCGGGCAGCGCGCCCGCGCCGCTTTCAATGCCTGGCTGCGCGGCCGGGCGCTGAAATGCGTCTTGCCGCCCGATGCCGACCGTTTTGCCATCGCCGCGCCGTGCATGCTCGGCAAACAGGATGTCGGCGCCTGGCTGGTTGCCAATGGCTGGGCGATGGCGTCCCCCTCGGGCATCTACGGCAAAGCCGAATCCGTCGCCAGGGCTGCCGAGATGGGTATCTTCGGCCCGCCGCAATAGGGCATACCCGGAAAGGCACGCAACGGCCCTGCCTGCGGCATTGCGTAAAAACGGAATGGCTAAAGCAGCTCGGCGATCCTACCAAACGCTGACCCGTTTCAGCGACTAATCAGATCGAAGCGAGAACCGGGCCGCAGCCGCCGGCGCCATCCAGGGAGAAAGACACTGATTTCCTTCAAATTGTAGGCCACGCTGAAACGGAAATCGTAACACACCGCCTTTATGCCAATGCGTCCAACAGGAGATTGGCCAGTGAGTATGAAAACCGAGACCGCGCCGGCAGAGGCCTGGAAGCATGTCGTCTGGCTGACCCTGCTGGGCACCGCCGGCTGCGTCGGCCTGTCGCTCGGCCTCAACTATCTGCTGCTGCTCAGCGACGCGTTGACGCCGTTCGGCCGCAGCGTCATCACGGCCGCCCTTCTGCCCATTATCATCGGTCTGCCGCTTTTTGCCTTACTCGGCTGGAGAGAGGTCGAGATCCGCCGTTACCGGCAGGAGCTCACCAGATCCGGCACCTACGACCATCTGACCGGCTGCCTCAACGGGGCCGTGTTCACGTCGATGGTCGACAGGCGAGCCGCCAGACCGGCCGGGCCGCGCTCCGGCGCTTTTCTCGTCATCCATCCGGAGCATCTTTCGGCGATCAATTTGCGCTTCGGCCTCGAATGGGGCGACGAAGCCTTGCGGCTGATCGCCACCGCCATCAGGTCCTCGGTGCGCAAGGAGGATCTGATCGGCCGCATCGGAACGGCGATGTTCGGTGTTTTCCTCGCGGGCGCGACCGAGGAGGACGCCAAAGAGGTCGGCAAGCGCGTCCGGGAAGCGGTCGGGCAGATCTATTTCGCGCCGAAAGGCGACAAGGACGTGCTCGCCATCCGCGTCGGCGGCGTCGTCTTCGAACATGAATTGGCTTTCGAAGACATGTTCCGCTCGGCCGAGGAAGGATTGTCCGAGTTGCAGGACGAGACCGGCTTTCACCTGTCCCATTTCAACAACTGAGCGGCGCGACCAGCGGCCAACCCCGCCGACAACCTGGCGGGAGCTGCGGTTCAAATCCCTGCGTCTCAGATGCCGCCCATGCAGAGATATTTCATCTCAAGGTAGTCCTCAAGGCCGTGGCGGGACCCCTCCCGTCCGATGCCGGACTGCTTGACGCCACCGAAGGGTGCCGCTTCCGAGGACATGCGCCCGGTGTTGATGCCCACCATGCCGTATTCCAGGGCCTCCGCCACGCGCCAGACGCGCTTCAGGTTGGACGCATAGAAATAGGCGGCTAGTCCGTAGATCGTGTCGTTGGCCTCACGCACGACCTGATCGGCATCCTCGAAACGGATGACGGGGGCCAACGGCCCGAATGTCTCCTCCTGCGCCACCGTCATCGCGCTGGAGACGTCGGTAAGGACCGTCGGCTGGAAAAACGTGCCGTCCCTGGCAATCCGGCCTCCGCCGCACCGGATCGCGCCGCCCTTTGCCACGGCATCGGCGATGTGGGATTCGATCTTGGCGAGCGCCCGCCTGTCGATCAGCGGGCCGATGGCGACGCCGGGATCGAAACCGTCACCGACCTGAAGCTCGCCGACCCGCCGGACGAATTTGTCGACGAACTCATCGTGAACGTCCGACTGGACGTAAAGTCGGTTCGCCGAAACGCAAGTCTGGCCGGCATTGCGGAACTTCGCCTGGACCGCCCCGTCCACGGCGGCATCGATGTCGGCGTCGTTGAAGACGATGAAAGGCGCATTGCCGCCCAGCTCGAGACTGACCTTCTTGATCTGGTCCGAGCACTGGCGCATGAGCAGGCGTCCGACCTCGGTCGAGCCGGTAAAACTGATCTTGCGCACTTTGGGATTGTGGCAGAGCTCGCGCCCCACCGCGGCACCCTTCGAAGCATAGATGAGATTCACGACACCATCGGGAAAGCCGGCCTCGGCGGCGAGCGCGAACATGGCGCCTGCGACAAGCGGCGTCTGTTCGGCAGGCTTAAGCACAATCGCGCAGCCTGCCGCCAGCGCCGGCGAGATCTTGCGCGCCACCATCGATGCGGGAAAGTTCCATGGCGTGATCGTGCCGACGACGCCGATCGGCTGCTTGATCACCAGCATGCGGCGGTCGGTCGACGGTGCCGAGATCGTCTCGCCATAGATGCGATTGGCCTCCTCGGCATACCATTGCAGATACGCCGCCGCATGCGAGACTTCCGATCTGGCTTCGGCGAGCGGCTTGCCCATCTCCGCGGTGAGGATCGCGGCGAGATCGTCGGTGTGGGTGACGATCAGTTGATGCCATTGCCAGAGCATTTCGCTGCGCTCCCGGGCCGTCAGCCCCGCCCATTCGGCCTGCGCGGCATAGGCCCTGTCGATCGCCGCGCGCGTCTCCGCAATCCCCATGTCGGGAAGTTCCGCCAGCAATTCTCCCGTCGATGGATTGAAGACCTCGAACGTGCTCCCGCCAACCGGCGTGCCAAGCGCCGGCACCCGGTCGATCGCGCCGAACAGGTCAGGGGATTTCAGGTGGCGCGTGATCGGCAGGCACATGGACAATGTCGGTCTCCTTCTCGCAGAGATTGATGGGCATCTGGCGCCAGCGTGTGTTCTGCGCCCCCCTTTCATAGGGCCTGGCGCGAACTGCGGTAGACCCACCTGCATATCTCCTCAATGCGAGCGCTGCATATCTCCTCAATGCGAGCGCCAGCCGTATCAAGTCCTCAGACAACACACCAACAACGCGACGATCCGGTTCGGACCGACATTGGGCGAATATCGCATCGTTAAGGTAAGCCTCTATCGCCCAGAACCAGGCCTTCTCCGCCATACCCTCACTGACGGCCCTGCCGATTTCGTGAGTGAGCAGGACCACATAGGTCTTTAGCCGATCACGGTCGCCGCTGTTCAAATTCCGGACCTCGGCCGAAAGCAGCAGGAACCTTGCACTGCGTTCAGCGTACCGACAAACAACTCAACTCATCGTTTTCTCGCGGGGTCTTGTCGTGGAATAAAGAGCCTTACAGACGAGAGGGAATTAGCCGTCAGCCTATGCGACTACAGCCTCACCGGTGTGCGGTTGGAAGCCTTCTAATCTGGCGCACGCCCGGGCCGCCGCCATTCTCCAGAATGAATTCGATACCTGCGGCTACCAAAGCGTTGATGATCTTCGTCGCCGTTTCTGGACGACCGCCAAGCGGGCCATCTTCGGCTTCCAGACGCGCAATCGTTGGTTCTGAAACTGCAGACCGCTCTGCCAAGTCTTCTTGAGACCAGCCCAGCAATGCCCTTGCCGCCTTGATCTGTCTCGTGGTGACGACCGCGGGATTATTTGATAGATTTTCTATTGACATTTACAAAGTCACTTTGATATTTTTTCCATCAATTCCCTCTGGAGCGACCCGGTAATCGAGGTGATATCCAGAGCGGCTGACCGAGGTGCGGCAACACCCAGGTCAGCCTGACCACGCCTAGCTTCAGGGAGCTCGGATCATGGGTGATTCCGACAATAGCATGACTTTGGCCCGCGTCACCCGCAGCAGGTTACTTCCTGCAACGCCAAACTCGGGAGAGCAGCCGCGAGCGGTCGACGGCAACCATTCCGGAACGGATCAATCCGCCGATCCGGCGGTGGCTGTGTGGCGCGAATGGCAGGCAGCCCACGACGAAACCGAGCAACTGTGCCTTCAGCAACACCGCCTTGAGCGGAAGCTCGTCGAAACCGTCGGCGTTCCTTGTGCGACCATCCTGCTGCGCGACGGCGAGAGAATGACGGCGCATTCACTTGAGGCGCTTCATGAAGTGCTCGATCTCAGCCAAGAAAATGGGGCGGCTCACGCGAAGGCTGAAGCAGAGTTCGCGGCGCATCAGATGCGCTGGGATACCGCCGACAGGGAAGTTGGCTATACCGCCACGTTGCGCGCTGAGCGCGAGGCTGCTGCTCGAGCGGAAGCATTGCTCTACCTATTATCGGAAACCCCCGCTAATTCCTTAGCCGGGGTCGCGGCCAAGCTGGATGCCGTGCTTAGGGAAGGACAGACTTCAAAGGAAGATGCTGAGCTTCCTTGGCCGCAGATACGTTCGGCCCTAGAGGATATCGGCCGGCTTGGCTAAGACAAGCGCGAGCCGGGAGGCTGCGGAGCCGTGCGGTGCGGCCTGCAACTCCCCTGCCGCCGGGCGGGAGGTGGAATTCCGAAAAAACTCGCCGGAATCGAAATCCGACCTCTTCAAGGCTTGGCAGGAGCCAGGCGTCGACAGTCGCCCTCATTCTGCCGATCAGCATGTCGGTAGGCAGATAGCCGCGGTTCGCGTCCAGTCGGACATTTCGCAGGCGCAGCTTGCTCGGTCGATAGGCATCAGCTTCCAACAGCTTCAGAAATACGAGAACGCGAGGAATCGCGTGAGCGCCTCGATGCTCTTCGAGATCGGCAGCTCGCTCGGCGTTCCTGTCAGCCGTTTCTTCCAAGGCCTGCCGGGAAACAACGAGATGAGTAGTAGCACTCCGCCTCTACTGATCGATGAGCGCTTAGACTTTATTGCCAGTGCGGAAGGACGACGGCTGATCGAAGCTCTGATGAATATTGACCCGCGAGTGCGCAAACGCGTATCGGCCTTGATCGCCACGTTGGGAGAGCAATTGGCAATTCTCGACGGCAAACTGAGCTAAACGAGGCCAGATAGACTAACCCGCGCCCGCCGAACACAGGCGGGCTTGAGGGTATTTTCGGATGAGATGCGCGCCCTCATTGCCGAATGCGAAGATGCTGACCATCTACTCAGGCCGACCGTCCACGAGATCCAGACCGAGAAACACACCTCAGATAAGAGCCTGACCCATTGCGCTCTTGACGTTGCTACCGCGCCGGCCCCCTGGCTCGCGTGTGCAGATCTTGCCCTCCTAGGTTTGCCGAAGCGTCAATGACGCGGCTGTCGAGCCCGCACCAGCTTCAAAATCAGCACCATGATCCCCTGAGGGCGGGTAATCGGCCGCAAAAGGCGGCAAAAAGGCTGTTCTAAATTTGCAGGGAAACAGCGAAACTTGGCGAATGTTCAGGAAGCGCGGATTCACTAGAGCCCATACCTTGAGGACCTGCTCGAGAAGGAGCTTAGGGATTCGTCCGCTCTATCAGACCGGACAAGTGACATGAATAGGAGGTATCCATTATGACCGCCCCCCAATTTTCGAATGGAGTGCGCGTAGCCTTCTCCCTTCGTGAACTTCGTACTCGTTTGGGAATCAGCCAAAAAGATCTGGCCACAGATGTTGGGACGACTCGACAGACTGTTTCCCGGTGGGAAACAGGAAAAGAACCGTTGAGCGCTGAACAAATAAATAATCTTTGCTTAGCGTTAAGGTGCACAACTGAGCAATTATTCGACGTCGGTGACGACGTTGAGGATCATCTTACTAGAGACTCGGTACTTTTTCGCCATAATATTCCGTACGGGACACTTAAGTTAAGAACGGCGGCTGGAATACGCAAGTATCCTATTGATGAACAGACTCGTGTCGATATCTTATTTCAAATCAACAGCCTTCCTACAGGCCGAGATAATAGTCGGTGGCTTTACTGTTTCAGTCTCGACAATAAGATTGTTCTCGTTAACCCGAAATGCATCCAATCAATCGAACTGATTGGCGATGACGTTCAACCGACGCCACAATATTATAGCCAGGAAGTGTATGGAGCACTTGATGATTTGGAGGTAACCGAGCTTTCCGAAAAATTGAAGAACGAATGTGAAATTATAGTTGCAAAGATCAGCGAAGAGGAGGCCGCTCGGATGGTCTCTTTTGTTCGTGTCACATACCTCAACGGAGAGGACGAGTGGAATTTTCTGGATAGCGGAAGCGCCGGCACTTTTTTCGGATTGGAGGCTAAAGCCTTTAAAGTTCCCCAATCTACTTTCGCTGAAATTGAGGAGGAGGGCTACTACCGAGCGCGATACGCCAACCTTGATCACGTCGCGATCATGGAAGTTCCGAGCGACCGTTACCGCAAATTGACCCGCAACCGACCAAGTGTACATCAACGAAGGGCGATGCCGCTGTCCGCCCGTTTTCAAGCAAAGATGTCAACGCAATCGACTGGTGCTGCGAGAGAGGATTGAACTCTCGACCTCTCCCTTACCAAGGGAGTGCTCTACCACTGAGCTACCGCAGCCTGCGATGGCGGCGCTTCTGCCATAACGAACCGGCAAGCGCAAGGCCAAGAAAACCTGAAAACGACGCATGTCGTCGTCCGAAATCGCTGCGCAGTTTTGCCGCGGCAGGTGTCGAATGCCGCGGCTGTGGAAGCCGCTTGCGAGCAGGCTTCGATGACATGGCGGCGCCACAATGTTAACTATGCCTGAACCACAGCCGGCTATCCGCCGGCGGGGACCGGCGATGAACGACAAGGCAAATACGCCGAAAAAACGCGACGGCGAGCGCAAGGACCGGCTGGCCGACGCGCTGCGTGCCAACCTGCAGAAGCGAAAGGCGCAGGCGCGTTCGCGGCGCGATGGCAATCCCGACGATCGGCCGGAAGGATTGCCGACTGCTGGAAAAATGCACAAGGACTAACCGAAATCAGCCACACTGGCCGATCACACTCGGTCCACAGATGGGGAAATCCTATTTCTTGAACCGCACCGGCCGATAGTCTAGAGCCGGATATACTCAACCGATTGAAACCGGCCCGTCCGGGCCGAGGGGACGTTCTTTCATGGATCGCATCAGAATTGTCGGCGGCAATAAGCTTGGCGGAAGCATTCCGATTTCGGGCGCCAAGAACGCGGCGCTGCCGCTGATGATCGCCTCGCTGCTCACCGACGACACGCTGACGCTCGAAAACGTGCCGCATCTGGCCGATGTCGAGCAACTGATCCGCATCCTCGGCAATCACGGCGTCGACTATTCCGTCAACGGCCGGCGCGAGAAGCAGCAGGAGGGCTATTCGCGCACCATCAATTTCTCCGCCCGCAACATCGTCGACACCACCGCGCCCTACGAACTGGTGTCCAAGATGCGCGCCTCCTTCTGGGTTATCGGCCCGCTGCTTGCCCGCATGGGTGAGGCCAAGGTGTCGCTGCCGGGCGGCTGCGCCATCGGCACGCGCCCGGTCGACCTCTTCCTCGACGGCCTGCAGGCGCTGGACGCCGAGCTCGACGTCGACAACGGCTATGTCGTCGCCAAAACCAAGAACGGTCGTCTCCACGGCAACCGCTACGTGTTCCCGAAAGTGTCGGTCGGCGCCACCCATGTGCTGATGATGGCGGCCTCACTCGCCAAGGGCGAGACGGTACTCGAAAACGCCGCCCGCGAGCCGGAAATCGTCAATCTCGCCGAATGCCTGATCGCCATGGGCGCCAAGATCCACGGCGCCGGCACCTCCACCATCACCATCGAGGGCGTCGAGGCGCTGTCGGGGGCGCGCGTGCGCGTCATTCCCGATCGCATCGAGACCGGAACCTATGCCATGGCGGTGGCGATGACCGGCGGCGACGTGGTGCTGGAAGGCGCGCGCCCCGACCTGTTGCAGAGTGCGCTCGACGTCATTGCCGAGACCGGCGCCGAGATCACGCCGACCAATGCCGGCATCCGCGTCAAGCGCAACGGCGCCGGCATCGCACCGGTGGATGTGACGACCGCGCCCTTCCCCGCCTTCCCGACCGACCTGCAGGCGCAGTTCATGGGCCTGATGACGATGGCGAAGGGCAAGTCGCGCATCACCGAGACGATCTTCGAGAACCGCTTCATGCATGTGCAGGAGCTTGCCCGCCTCGGCGCCCACATCACGCTGTCCGGCCAGACGGCGATCGTCGACGGCGTCGCCAAGCTGAAGGGCGCGCCGGTCATGGCGACCGACCTGCGCGCCTCGGTGTCGCTGGTCATCGCAGGGCTTGCCGCCGAAGGCGAAACCACCGTCAACCGGGTCTACCACCTCGACCGCGGTTTCGAGCGCCTGGAGGAGAAGCTTTCCGGCTGCGGCGCGGTGATCGAGCGGATTTCGGGCTGACAAAGCGCCTCGGTTGCGCAGAGCGGAAAGACCGCATAACAGAAGATTGACTAATCAACCTTCAGGTGCGCATTCCGCATGGCCCTCAAGCTCATCGCGCTCGACGACCAGGATCTGAGCATCATCTCGGCCCACGTCCAGGACGCCGTGATGAAGGTCTCCGACCTCGAATACCTGCCGGCGGCCAAACGTTTCGTGCTGACCATGAACCGCTTCGTCTGGGAGGCGAGGTCCGGCTTCTTCCGCCAGCACAATGAACGGCGCCAGTGCGTGCTCCATTTCGACCGCGTGCTGGGCGCCAAGACCAGCGGCATCGCCCGCGACAAGCCGGCGGAGATACTGTCGCTCTTGGCGGTCAGCTTCGTCGCATTCAGCAAGCCGGCCGGCATCATCGAGCTGGTTTTTTCCGGAGGCGGCACGATCATGCTCGACGTCGAGTGCATCGAGGCGCGGCTCGCCGATGTCGGCGGCTCCTGGGAAGCCACCTCGCGCCCGGTTCACAGGACCTGAGCACCGACGATGGCCATCACGCTTAGCCAAACCGACGCCGATTTCGAGCTGCATTTTTCGGCATTCCTCACCACCAAGCGCGAGGTATCGGCCGACGTCGACGCCGTGGTGCGCGACATCGTCGCGCGGGTGCGCGCCGAAGGCGACAAGGCACTCATCGACTACACGCTGAAATTTGACAAGGCCGATCTCAGCAGGCTCGGCATCGCCGTTTCCAGGGCCGACATCGAAAAGGCATACGCCGCGGCCGACCCAGCCACAGTCGCGGCGCTCGAATTCGCGCGCGACCGCATCCGCTCCCATCACGAGCGGCAGAAGCCGAACGACGACCGCTACACGGACGCTGCCGGCGTCGAGCTCGGCTCGCGCTGGACGGCGATCGATGCCGTGGGGCTCTATGTGCCCGGCGGCACAGCGAGCTATCCGAGCTCGGTGCTGATGAACGCGGTGCCGGCCAAGGTCGCCGGTGTCGAGCGCATCGTGATCGTGGTGCCGGCCTCGGGCGGCGTCATCAATCCGCTGGTTCTGGTCGCGGCCGACCTTGCCGGCGTCTCCGAGATCTACCGCGTCGGCGGCGCGCAAGCCGTCGCCGCGCTCGCCTACGGCACCGAGACGATCCGGCCGGTCGCCAAGATCGTCGGGCCGGGCAATGCCTATGTCGCGGCAGCCAAGCGCCAGGTGTTCGGCAGTGTCGGCATCGACATGATTGCCGGGCCGTCGGAAGTGCTGGTTGTGGCAGACGCGGACAACGATCCGGACTGGATCGCCGCCGATCTGCTGGCGCAAGCCGAGCATGACGCGTCGGCGCAGTCGATCCTCATCACCGACAATGCCGAATTTGGCACGGCGGTGGAGCAGGCGGTCGAGCGCCAGTTGAAGAGCCTGCCGCGCGCCGTGACGGCGGCGGCGAGCTGGCGCGATTTCGGCGCCGTGATCCTGGTGCCGACGATCGAGGCTTCGCTGCCGCTGGTCGACCGCATCGCGGCCGAGCATGTCGAGCTCGCTTTCGACGACGCCGAAAACTTCCTCGCCCGGATGCGCAATGCCGGCGCCGTTTTTCTCGGCCGCCACACGCCGGAAGTCATCGGCGATTATGTCGGCGGCTCCAACCACGTGCTGCCGACCGCGCGCTCGGCGCGCTTCTCGTCTGGCTTGTCCGTGCTCGATTTCGTCAAGCGCACCTCGATCCTGAAGCTCGGCCCGGAGCAGCTCAAGGCGCTGGCGCCGGCGGCCATCGCGCTCGCCAAGGCGGAAGGGCTCGACGCCCACGCACGATCGGTGGCGATCAGGCTGAACATGTAGCGATGTCCGGCCACCACCAAAACCGCGACAGGCTGATCGACGTCGAGCTCGACGAATCGATCGGGCGTTCGACGCCCGATGTCGAGCATGAGCGGGCAGTGGCGATCTTCGACCTGATCGAGGAAAACAGTTTCCGGCCGGTCAACGACGATGGCGCCGGCCCATACAGGCTGAAGCTGTCGCTGGCCGAGTCGCGCCTGGTGTTCGCCGTCAGCCGCCAGAATGGCGCCGATGTGGTTACCCACATCCTGTCGCTGACGCCGCTTAGGCGTATCGTCAAGGATTACTATCTGATCTGCGAAAGCTATTATGAGGCGATCCGCTCCTCCACGCCCAGCCATATCGAGGCAATCGACATGGGCCGCCGCGGCCTGCACAATGAGGGCTCGCAAACACTGATGGACCGGCTCGCCGGCAAGATCGAGATCGACTTCGACACGGCGCGCCGGTTGTTCACGCTCGTCTGCGTGCTGCACTGGCGGGGGTAGTCCTGGCCGCGCTGCCGCATTCGATTCTTTTTGTGTGCGGCATGAATGCCGTGCGCTCGCCGATGGCCGAGCAACTGGCGCGGCGGATGCTGCCCGCCACCACTTTCGTCGCCTCGGCCGGCGTGCGCAGCGGCGAGCGCGACCCCTTCGTCGATGCCGTGCTTGCCGAAGAGGGTCTCACGCTCGGCGAGCGGCAGCCGAGGACGCTGGACGAGCTGGAAGACGATTATTTCGACCTGATCGTGACGCTGGCGCCGGAAGCGCATCACGCCGCGCTCGAGCTTACCCGCTCGCTCGCCGTCGAGGTCGAGTACTGGCCGATGCCGGACCCGACCGACACCGGCGGCACGCGCGAGCATATCATGGCCGCCTATCGCGATATGCGAGAGCGGCTGAAGACGCGCATAAGCCGGCGTTTCTTGCCTCCGGAAGCAAAAAACGCGACGGATTAAGCATGTTCACAAGCGGGCGATTATCATATAGGTTCCGCCGCAAATTCCGGCTGGAGTCGGACGAGTTCAGGTCTGTTCGACCTGAAATCGTCCGGCTCCAGATCAAGAGTAGAGCATGATGTCGTCCGAAAACCGCTTCACACTTTTCGGCATCATGCTCTAAGCCCCGGAACCGCCATCCAAGCAAAGGTATCGAATGCCGAAGGAAGAAGTCCTCGAATTTCCGGGCGTGGTCACGGAACTGCTGCCCAATGCGATGTTCCGGGTGAAGCTCGAAAACGAGCACGAAATCATCGCCCACACGGCCGGCCGCATGCGCAAGAACCGCATCCGCGTGCTGACCGGCGACAAGGTCCTGGTCGAAATGACGCCTTACGACCTGACCAAGGGCCGCATCACTTACCGCTTCAAGTAACAATTCGGCGCGAACGCGATGAGCATCCTGCAGAAGCTCGTGCTTGCCTCGGGTTCGCCGCGTCGCATCGAGCTGTTGCAGCAGGCCGGCATCGAACCGGACCGCGTGCTGCCCGCCGATGTCGACGAGACGCCGCTGCGCGCCGAGCATCCGCGCTCGCTGGCGAAGCGCCTTTCCAAGGACAAGGCCGAGAAGGCGTTCGCCTCGCTGAAGAGCGAGGAAGACTATGCGCCGGCCTTCATCCTGGCCGCCGACACGGTGGTGGCGGTGGGGCGGCGCATCCTGCCCAAGGCCGAGACGATCGACGACGCGGTGAACTGCCTCGGCTTGCTTTCCGGCCGCTCGCACCGGGTCTATTCCGGCATCTGCCTGATCACGCCGGGCGGCAAGCTCAGGCAGCGGCTGGTGGAGACCAGGGTGCGCTTCAAGCGACTGCCGCGCGAGGAGATCGACGCCTATGTCGCGTCGGGCGAATGGCGCGGCAAGGCCGGCGGCTATGCCGTGCAGGGCCTCGCCGGCTCCTTCGTCGTCAAGCTGGTCGGCTCCTACACCAATGTGGTCGGCCTGCCGCTCTACGAGAGTATCGCGCTGCTGTCCGGCGAGGGCTTCAAGCCGCACAAGAACTGGCACGTCGCGCGGCCATGAGCCCGGACGAAAAGGTCACGCCGCTGAGGCCGAAGCGCCCCTGCCCCGAATGCGGCAAGCCTTCGGTGCGGGAGCACTATCCGTTCTGCTCGACACGCTGCAAGGACATCGACCTCAATCGCTGGCTGAAAGGCGCCTACGTCATTCCCGGCCGCGACGACGAAGAGGAAGAAGACGGGGGCCCCAAGCAAGGCCCTTCGTCCACAGACGAGCAGTGAAGGCCGGTAGCAATACGCCGTTTCCCGGCGATTTTTCTTTATCAACACCTAAGCGCTGGACAGGGCGAATTCCCGTGCTATAACCCACGCGCTTTCGAGGGGGGCGCCACCCGGCGCTTCCGTGAAACCCGGCGGACGAGCCCGTTAGCCGGCGCAGGCCCAGATAGCTCAGTTGGTAGAGCAGCGGACTGAAAATCCGCGTGTCGGTGGTTCGAATCCGCCTCTGGGCACCATCCCCCCTTCTCCCGACAGTCTCTTCCGCCGAAGCATCTACGCTTTTGTCTCGGCAAATATCTGAAATTCTTGGTGATTTTCGCTCGCAAGGCGCGGTTGGTCGTGTTTTGTGGAATTTCGGCGTAGTTGGTCCAACGAGGCGGAGGGCTGGTATTTTCGATGGTATTGGAGATCCTGATGGTATCGATGCAGCCAAATGGAGCTCCCGAAAATGGTGCTGTCCGACGTGAAATGCCGAAATGCCCGACCCGCTTCCAAGCTCGTGAAATTTTCTGACGGCGGCGGGCTCCAGCTTTGGGTGCAGCCTACCGGATCTCGGCTATGGCGCCTCGCCTATCGTTTTGGGGGCAAGCAGAAGCTTCTGGCATTGGGCAGCTATCCCCTCATCTCCCTCGCTGAGGCACGCGAGGCGCGCGATACCGCCAAACGTCTTCTCCTACGTGGCATCGACCCCGCACAGGAGCGTAAGTCGCAAAAGGCTTCGGCAGAGGACACCTTTCGCTCAATCGCGGAGGATTATGTCGACAAGCTGAAGAAGGAGGGACGTGCCGACCGGACCATCACCAAGGTCAAATGGTTGCTCGACTTTGCCTATCCAACATTTGGGGACAAAAGCATTAGGGAGATCGATCCGGCCACAATTCTGGCCGCTCTCCGCAGCGTGGAGGTTCGCGGTCGATACGAGTCGGCTAGGCGACTGCGCTCCACTATCGGCAGCGTGTTTCGATATGCAATCGCAACCGCACGCGCCGATGTAGATCCGACGATCGCCCTGAGGGGGGCACTCGTCGGTCCGACGGTCACGCCGCGTGCGGCAGTTACCGATCCTAAGGCCTTGGGAGGCTTGCTGAGGGCGATCAATGCGTTTGATGGACAGCCAACAACCCGAGCCGCCCTGAAGATGATGGCCCTATTGTTTCCCCGCCCCGGCGAGCTGCGCGCGGCCGGATGGGATGAGTTCGATTTTGAAAGGTCGGTGTGGAGCATCCCTGAAGGACGCATGAAGATGCGAAGGCCGCACCGTGTACCTCTTTCCAGGCAGGCGGTCAGCGTCCTGACCTCACTTAGAGAAATCTCTGGTGGTGGATCGCTGTTGTTTCCTAGTGTTCGATCGGGTTCGCGCCCGATTTCCGACAACACGCTTAACGCCGCCCTTCGCCGTATGGGCTATAGCAAAGAGGAAGCTACAGCGCACGGTTTTCGAGCAACGGCATCAACTCTGCTAAACGAATGCGGAAATTGGCATTCGGATGCCATAGAGCGGCAACTGGCCCACATCGAAAACAACGACGTTCGTCGTGCCTACGCCCGGGCTGAGCATTGGGAAGAGCGTGTCAAGATGATGCAGTGGTGGGCAGATTATTTGGATGAACTCGAGAGCAAAAGCGGGATAGTGAACTCGATCGGGCGACGCGGCAAGCCTGCCGTTCATACACCAGACCCACTTTGAACCCAACAGCAAACGCCGAAACGAATCTCCAACCGCACGACCAGATCGGCGTAGGTCATCCCGCCACCGTCGTCGGGCAGAAAAGGACGCCCCAGCAGAACTCCCGTGATCCACGAGGCGCGCGAGCGACAGTCCCATCGTCTCACCTACGAAAGTATGAGTCTGTCTCGCCTTTGGAATGATGCGAGTCGACGAGTGCGCTTTCCGCACGCGCTTGCTTGTCCGGCGACGGCATGAACAGCAAAGTCAGACGATATCTGCTCTCGCAATGCGCGACTTGCCATCGAAAGCGCCGTGCCGTTCTTCATCGACTAGCATGAGGCCGATAGTCCAGCGCTTCGATGCGCTCGGCGTCAAAGAAAAATGCCCAGCCAGAGCCAAGCTTCTCAGCTCATAGTTTGCCGCGCGCACCTGACTACAAGTTCGGCTTCAGTCGCGCTTGAGATCGGAGCCGCGGAGCCGAAAGGTGCGCTGAAAGCTGCCGTCCTTTGAGGACGATGCTGTGCGCGTCGAGTGCGGCTCAAGGCAGATGATCGGCAAGCCGGTCGGCTTTGCCGTGATATTCTGAACGATTCAGCATGCGAGCCAATCATTCGGGCGAAGGTGGCGGACAAACACGTTTGCGAAGGCTCGCGGCGAGCTGCGAAGACCGCGAGCTGTGGTCGGCGATCCAGAGCACCAGCCCGGCAACCCACTGCTGTAGGCCAACGCCTATGGCGGCGGCTAGATGGTTGGTGGTCATCATCCGCTGCAGTGTCGCGGCAAATGAGCGTTGTGGGTCCGGCAAGAAAGGTGACGCACGGGCGATCGTCTTTCTTGTTCGGCGTAGAACACGGGCAGGGTGGCGCCGATCAGGAGGGAATGACTCGTCTTTTCGCCGCGTTCCAGCGCCCCCCGAGGTCGACGAGAATGTCGGCGATGTTCTGGACGTCGCGGAGCTCGTTCGGACCTTTGAGGACTTTCACTCGGATCGGCCGGGTTGAACAGCAGGCAGTACGAGAACTTCGACTGCCAGCCGGCCGTCAACTGCCACTCCTCCCCTTTGATGTCGTGAATGCGGCTGAGCCGGTCCAGGAAAGAAGCGTTGGAACAACCAGTCTGACGCCCTTGCCCGAACGTGCCGGCGCAAAAGCCATGACGTTCTCTGGCCCGGTATGGCACAGATACCGATCTTTCAGTTTACCCAGGAAAACGCCGGCCGGCCGGAGCAACCCTGCCTGGTCGATCTCCTGGTTAATGGCCCATCGCGAAGAGCCGTAGGTTGTGACCAACCCACGCTGTCGCGCGCCGGCCACCCGCCTTTCACTTTTTTTAGCATTCGGCGCGAACCCACACCCTGCACCAAACCTGCGAAAGAACCCTTGATTGTTGCCGCCTAAAGCTTATTGTCCTCGACTCGAGCGTTCTCTGCTTCTCGTGGAAGACGCTAAATCCGCGCGTGCGTTATTGCCGGCCAGCAAAGGCTGCGGGTCGGCGGTGAAGCTGTCGAGGGGCGGCGGCCGTTCCCCTTCACTCAATGGTGCCGCCGGCGCCTGGATGGTTTCCACGCCGCCGCCCCCGCACTCGTGGCCGTTGTGATGATCATCGTGCATGCGCTGCGCTGTTGGGGACATGCTGATGGCGGTGCCGGAAGCACCGGAAACATGTGATATTTCGGCAGCGGGCAGAGCGGCTTCTCTCTCCCTGCTGCACAGGAAAGCGTAGAGCTCCTTCACGCAAGTGCCGACGTTCTTCTTGTCTTTTTTAAAGGGCGGGACCACCCTGATATCGGCCTGTTGGTAGTCTGGCCCGCGCGCTTCTAACATGTTTTCGAGCTGCTGCTCGATGTCGGCGCCTTGCAGCAGCGGCCGGCCGGTGTCGCCCGTGAGGCGCTGTTGCAGGGCGATGCGCCTGCCGACCTCTTGAAGGTCGGTGTCGAGCCAGATCGACACGGCCTTCTCGAGGATCAGGTCTCGATTGGACTTCTTGACAAAGCAGCCGCCGCCGGTTGCGATGACGATGGGCCCTTTCTTCAGCTGTTCGGCGAGCTCTCTAGCCTCCAGCTCCCTGAAGTGCGGCTGGCCATGGCGCTCGAATATATCCTTAATATTGCCGTGCTGGGCGACGATAAGCTTATCGATGTCGACAAACTCCACCCCCAGCTCCTTGGCAAGCCGGGGACCGATGGTCGACTTGCCGCTCGCCGGCATGCCGACGAGCACCACCGGCCGCGTGCCAAGGGCCGCGACGATCTCGCCGGCTTGCGGCGAGTGAGCGACCGCAATCTGTTGTCTTGCGATGGTGGCCGACCTGGAGGTTCCTGCCGCCCTCGACCTGCTTTCTCCTGACGAGCCCCAGTGTAATATCTCCCAGGCACCATGGGGAACGGGAACCAGCTCGCATTCGCTCTGCGCGCGCTGCGCGAGCTCGGCCCGGTAACTGGCCGGCGTATGGAACTCGACCTCGAAGCGATAGTTCTGCGCAGTTCTGAATGCCGTGTGAACGCCGCGTAACCGCGGCGTGTCCATCCTGATGAACCAGTTGGTGGTCTCGACCTCGCTGCAGTCCCGCTCCTCGAAGGCCAGTGCCGCCTTCCTGAAGGCGCGCGTAAAAGCCTCGTCCGGGATCTCGAAGACATGGCGCACGGCATTGGTGACCAATTTGGCCTCCGGCGCCGCGCTCACGTTATGGCCGGTCAACTCGTCGGCTATCCAGACCTGCCCGCGCGACCGTTGGTCAAGATGCGGCACCTTCACCTCGATGCCGTCCTGCCGCAAAAGCTCGGCAACCGCATGCACAGTTTCGATAATCGCGCTTTCTTGCGCTTCGGCGGGGGCGGCTTCGAGCCTGGCGCGCTCCAGGGCCTGTTCGCTGCTCAGCGTTATCCTGCTGGCGGGGTTGTCGGCCGAGATTGCTAAGGCGCTGGGCAGGATACGCTTTTCGACGGCGAGTCTGATCGAGGCCTCCATGACCGAGGCCGCCAGCGTGGGGTTGTCCTTCAGATCCGCCAGGCTGCCATCGACGTCGAACCGGCCCTGGTGGAGCTTTGCCGCCTGCGCCTTGACATAGGGGGCCGCCTTGAAGCCCGGCCTCCGCTCCAAGAGCCGCTGCAATTCGGTGGTTTTTTGCATGAACACCCGCGCACCGGTATCGGACTTGTAGGCGTCCGTGCCGACCTTGATGCCGACGCTCAACAGATTGATCGCACTTTCATGCAGATCGTCCGGGTTGTAGCCGTCGGGCCGCGGATCGATGCGCGGCTGGTAGTGGTTGAGCAGGAAATCGATGCGCTTCCTGGCGTCAGCGGTAGCCGGATAGGATTCGCTGAGTTTCGGGAAGAGCGCGGCGGCGTCGGCGCTGACGGCAAGCTTCGCGCCGGCTGAGGCCACGGATCGCGCTAACTGCTGCTTGACGTCCGACTGCTGATGAGCCGGCTCGCCGAGCTGCAGGTTCCAGTCCTGGAGCTCGGCCACTAGCAAGGCGGCCAGTTCGCAGGCCACCGGGTGCTTGGCGGCCTTGCTGTCTTCCCCCGCCCTGGTGATGAGCTCATGGAGGGTCTGGCCATCCGGCCGATCTTTCTGCAACAGTGCGCGGATGTCGGCCTTGAGCTCAGGATGAATGCCCTCGTAGGTGCCGAAGATGGCGCGCTCGGCAAACCAGCGTTGCGCCTCCTGCGGCTGCGCCAGCACGTTGCGCTGCAGGCAGCTGTAGGTCTCCAGCACCAGCCCGGTGGCCGACAGGATCTGCTTGGCCCGGCTGAACTGGTAGTCGCCTTTCTCAATGGCCGGCGTGTGCGACTTCGGCGGCTTCATCGAGGCGACGCCGCGCGCCTGCAGCTGCGCGTCGAACTGGCGCACATGCTCGTAAAGGCGAGGCCGGTTGCCGATGATGACGACGGCGTCGCCGTCAAAATCGCCGTCGAGCATTTTTTGTTCGACGCTCGGAACCGCAACCAAAGAGCCGGGCGCAAACACCTCCGTCGCCTGCAGGATGCCGACGCACTCGAGCGCGGTGTCGGCCTTAACGCGGTTCTTTTCCTCCAGCCAGCGCGAATGGCACTTTACGTCCTCCGCAGACATCACCACCCCGCGGTCGGCGAAGTCCGCCGGCCACATTTCGTCGGGCACAACGATCAAGATGCCTTTGGCAAAGAAGGTCGGATCGTCGGCGGCTAGCCCGGCCCCCGACCTGTGCGCGACGTTGAAGCTGTATTGGAAGGCCACGCACCGATCCAGGAACGCCGCGGTCCGATCGCCATCGCGCGCCGACCTGACCCGGTCGGCGGCGAACGGGCGCAGGTTGGGCTTGTCATAGGGGGAGCGTCCGACAAGCACGCCAGCGTCACGGGTCAAGGTCTTGCTCTTGCCCGTCGGGACATGCAGGCATTCGTCGCTGGACGGCACGGCGATAGCGCCCGACCCCTCGATGTGCCCGCCCGTGACCGTCCGGAACACCTCCTCGAGGGTGAGGCTTGGATGGTTTTCGAGCCAAGCCAGAGCCTTCTCGCGGGTCTCCTGTGCCACCTCGACGCTGCGCGGATAATGTTGCAGCGCCGAGGGCGGTACCGCCGATTGACGACTGTCGGCATAGGCAGGCATCCGCTCGGGAGCGTCGTGGCGAGCCCGGGCAATGGCCGGCATGCGCTCGGCCAGTGAGGCCCTGATGAAGCCGCAGCCGTCATGCGGCCGCAAGGCGACCTCGCCGTCTCGCCCCTCGAACCGGAAGGGGTGCTCTGCGCCTGCGGGGCGGTCGGGCAGAAGGGACAGCTTGAAGCACCCTTCCAGCGCATAATCATGCGGGCCAACGTCGGGGATGCCCGGCGGCGCGGCAAATCCGCGGCGCTGAGTATAGTAATAGGCTTCCTTGAACGGTGCCCAGGCCCGCGACAACTGCTCAAAGGCCGTGCCCGGAGCCGTCTCGGCATAGGGGATCGCCAAAAGCTTGCCGCTTGGGGCCTCTTCGGGCGCGAAGGGCAGGTGAGAGGCAAGCTGGTTGAGGCTCTTTTGCGGCGGCTTTAGTTTGCTGCCGCCGAACAGGTCCATGCGGTAGGGCACGCCCTCTACGGGGAGCGTGCGTGTCAACATGGCGCCAGTCGGAGTTCCCTTTAGTTGCACGGCCACCACCGGCACCGCGCCCGAGGTCAAGCGGTGGAAAATGGAATAGCGCAACTCGGCTTCGCTGGCCAGCGGCCGGCCTTGCATGTCGACCACCGGCAGCCGCATCAGTCCGGCATCGCCTTGCGGCGGTCTCGGCTCGTGGTCCATGCCCTGAAGGACCCGATGGACATCGAAGCTGGCGGCTGCATGCTGAGCCTGGACCATCGATGCGTTCTGCGCCATGAAGGTGTCGAGCGCATCGAGGGGCTCCTTCGCCTCGATCTCGGCGATCACGTTCCAGCTCATGTAAGAAAGGTCGGCGTAGATGAGGGCGCGGGCACTGTCCAGGATCTGCCTGGTTTTGCCGTGCAGCTCTTCCTGCCTGGCCTGCAAGGCGAGTTCGTCGCCGTCGACATAGGGCCGCCGGTAGAGCGTCTCCAGCACTGCCCGGGTCTTGAGCACCTGATAGATCGAAAGCGCCGGGCAGCGGCTTGCATTGGGGCCGCTGGTGCGCTCGGCCTGGCCTGCCTTGAGATGGGCATCGATCTTGTGTTCCACCACCGGCTGGATGGCGTTGAGCAGGTTCAGCGCCGGTCTGCGGTGCCAGCGCAACACCGGCTTCGGGCTGCGAGCTAGGGGCAGCAGGGAGGCGCAAAGGTTGCCCATCGTCTCGAGGTTGTTGTCGAGCTTAAACCCGGGATTGGCGCTTAACACCTCGAGCCTGTCCAACCCCGGCTGTGCCAGCGCGCCGAAATCGTCCAACAACTGCGCCTTGCCCAACGCCTTGAATATACTCGCAATGGCATGGACATCGGCCTGCTGCAGCCGATCCTCGGCATATTGGAGGTAGTGCGCCAACTGATGCAGCCGGTCCTTCAGCAAGGCGGGTTCGGCGATCTCGCCGGCGGTCTCTCCCTCCTCGATACCCCGCGACAGCCCGTTGGCGATCCTGACTAGCGCAGGCGTGCTGAAAGTACTGAAGCGACGGCCCTTGGAGCCGAGCTCGCCGGCGATGGCAACGATCGCCTTACGTGCTTTTTCTTCTTCCGGCCACTTGCTGAAACCGTTCACCAGATTGGCGAATTCTTGATTCGAGAATCCGTCGAGATTGCCGTCGCGGGCAACCACCACGCCGCCGATGGCAACCGTCGCTTCACGCGTCTTCTGCTGGTCCGGCCATCTGCTGAAGCCGTTCACCAAATCGGCCAACTCTGGATCCGAAAATCCGTCGAGATTGCCGTCGCGGGCAACCACCGCGCTGGCGATGGCAAGCGTCGCTTCGCGCGTCTTCTGCTGGTCCGGCCATTTGCTGAAGCCTTTAACAAAATCGGCCAACTCTGAATCCGAATATCCGTCGAGATTGCCGTCGCGGGCAACCACGGCGCCGGCGATAGCAAGCGTCGCTTCGCGCGTCTGGTCCGACATTGCGTCGGAGATCTGGCGCGGGCCTCCTTCGGTATCAGGGCGCCCTGCTTGTCCGACCAACTCTCGGTTGCTGCCCATATTCCCTCTCCGATTCAGCAAAATGCATCGCCTAAGCCTGTCAACAACAGGGCATCACTTAGTTTGGTGCGGTCACGCGAGCCTGTAACGGCGTGCTTGAAAGCCGCAGCATTCACGCAACGCCTCGACAACGCCGGAAGCTTCGTCGCCACGCGATCGCTCCGCCATCAGGCTGAAGCTCAAATGCCTGAGCCCTGTACAAAACGCCGATCCGGGACGAATCTACGGTTTTTCAATGCGGTACAGATTGAGCGATATGATCAGGCAGCGTTCGAAATCCAGTTCAGAAGAGCTGCCTTCGGTTTGGCGCCGACCGAGAAATCGGCCACTTCGCCGCCCTTGAAGATCGCGAGCGTCGGAATGGAGCGCACGCCCAATTGAGCGGCGAGTTCCGGGTATTCATCAATGTTGAGCTTGGCGACCTTGATCTTGCTTTCCATCTCGACGGAGATTTCCTCGAGGCTCGGAGCAATCATCTTGCAGGAATCGCACCATTCGGCCCAGAAATCGACGACGACGGGTGCTGCGGATTCCAGGACTTCCGACTGGAAGTTATTGATATCGACTTTCACGGTAGCCATGACTGCTCCTTTGACCGAAGAAGATGTTTGAACCACATGTGACGGTGCGGTTCAGAATTTTCAATTATCAACCCGACGCTCTTGGGGACTTACGGAGCGCAGGGCCTCGCCTTCTTCCGGCTTCAGCACCAAGCCTTTGCGAACGTATGATCTTCGACCTCGCGCCCCCGCCGTTGCTTTACTGCCTTCTCGTCGGCCGGTTCAGTTTGTTGCGCTTCCTCTAACGGAGTTTGATGTTCGGGCTTTATGTTGGACTCGACACTGATCCTCCTGATCGGCATGATCGAGATATTTCTCGCCGTCAGGAGAGCAATGGGGTGAGGTGAGAAAGTATCCGCCTGATTAGCGGCAAAGTACCCGCGGTTGCTTGTGCTCTCGATCTCTTCTCCCTTCTGCTCCCACTGCAATGGCGTAGCGGATGCGGCGACTTGCTGAGTAATCGGCGTTGGCTCGGGCATTCATCCGGTCTGGCTTCGAAGATTCGCCTTAGTAGGCGGTCTGAATAGTATTTCACCTTGGACATTCCCAGCGGTGGCAGTCCCTTGATGAGGACGATCTCGCTGTTCTCATCGATCCGGCGGACCTGCTCAGGCCGCATCAGGTTGGCTCCCTGATCCGATAGCTGGATTGGTCTCGAACATTCGGCTTAGCTTGAATGAGGTCGATTTGGGGCACCAAAAGTCTAGTCGCCGATTTCCTTGGAAGATAGATCGGCGTCTCCTCATCGGCGGTGGCCATGAAGACCTCGATCCCGGTGTTGCAGAGGAAAGTCTCTCTCCCCGACTGCTCGTACAGGCCGGTTAGAGCCGCGAGGCTATGTACCACAAACATGAACCGGCCCTGGTAGGTAGCGATTGTGGCGACGGCCGTCTACACTGACTCCCGCCTGCCGAGATGCTTAAACTCGTCGAGTACAAACAAGCCCTCAAAGAGTTCACCGTCGGTTGGCATAGAATTGGGAGATCCGGCGCCTTATTCCTTTCTTGGTTGGCCCTCTGCCAGAGTTTGAGCAAGGGACGTGAATGAAACTTTCAAATACAACGACACTATGTTGATATAGTGTGGGATCCACTGACCGCCATCGAAAGGTGATCGTTCGAAGGAAGTCTGGCGGCGTCGGAGCGTCGATTTGCGTTGAGTCGAAACGTTGACAATCGCCCAGCGAAGCATCGACTTCGTCGGCAGAAATCCCCCTGATTCTCGACATCGGACATATCATCATCGGCCATGTAAGCGCTCCTTCAATGGATACCCAGCTGCAATTTGTTTTCGTTTGTGTTTCATCTCGAGGACTTAACAGCTCTTAGGGCTATAAGCCGACGTTCACGAGATTCCAGAAACAGAATCGGATCGTCCATCGGTTCATAGTCGTCTGCATTAATGTCCAAAGCGCACTCAGTTCACATGATAGCCGAACGCTGTCTCCACTTTGACTGGGCCCCAAGTGAGATGATGTTAGTTTTCCGAGCCGTGAATGGACCTCCGTTCAATATCGAATGCGCCGATTGGTGTGTGTCCTTTAATGAAGATCCAAAATTCTGAAGCGTCAACTCGAAACGGGTTACACTCGTAATGTGGATAGATCGGACATGCTGGACCTGGCTCTATGCCTGCGCATGCTTATCGGGCTTGTGCCGAAGCAGAACTCTAGCGGGCGAAGGAGAAGCTCGGCAGCATTTCCAAGGCCGGCAATTGCTATTTGCGACAGCTACTCGTGATCGGCGCAATGGGGGGTCATCCGCTACGCCGAACGGAACGGGACCAGGTGGCCCATGGCTCGTGCAGTTGATGGCGCGGCGAACAGCCAAGGTTGCAGCGGTCGTGTTGGCCAACAAGACCGCCCGGATGGTCTGGGCATCGATGACAAGCGGCGAGCGCTACTGGGAGCCGGTCATCAGATAGAACGAGACAAGGCGAGCGATCGCCGAACCAATTTGCCGGCGCAGAGGGTCAGACGGTACGATGACCAACAGCCGCGGAATCTGTTCAGAAACCAATTCGCCGCAGAACAACCATCTCGCCGAGCCGCGTATGACGACGGTCGCATCAAACCTCCTTTATTCGACCTTGCGGGAGCGGATTGTCGAGCATGTCTTCGTTGGGGACGCTCTCCGCGAGCTATGGCGGCTTGGCGTTTATGACCTCGAAGTCCTCCGATCGGAATTCGATGCCCACGGCTACGACCTAGTGATGGCCCGAGGGAAGATCGTTCGCCACATTCAGTTCAAGACCGGAACGCAGAAGAAACCCGGCACCGTATCCTTGTCCCGGTCTTTGGCAGAAAAGCCCAGCGGATGCGCCATTTGGATCCGGCTCAATCCTGACTTGGGCATGGGCCCGTCCTTCTGGTTTGGTGCTGCACCGGGGCAGCGGCTCGCCGCGCTTGACGGTTATCCCAACTCGCGGCGCGTGACGCCCAACAAGACCGGTGTTCGACCGATCCGCAAGAACCATCATGAAGTGCCGGGCGCAGCGTTCGTACCGCGAAGCACCCTGAGGGAAATTCTGGCAGATCTGTTCGGCCATCTCCCGCCGACGTTGGTAGTTGAGGACTCCGAATGAGTTCGGCTCCTCAGGCGACGGCTTGGGCGCCGTGCCGCCCTTGTTGATCACTTGGGACAATTTTTTCCGGATTTATGACCCAAGGCGACCTAATCTCCATGGGAGGCATCAGTGCGGACGGCATTACGATCGAAAACCATGATGGCTTCAGGTGGACCGGCCATGAGTTCGTGGACGACGTGCGCTACGCGAAGGCATGGCACGCAGCAAAGGACGCGACAAGAAGGTGGAGAGCGGAAGTTTTGGATTTATATGGGAAGTAGCCAAGTAGATCTGCAAATACGAGCTTGGCAAGCGATTGGGGATTCCTCTGTCAGAGCCGGGGTCCAGCAGCACATTACCCTTCGGCGGAAAAGGCAATCATGAGCGACGTGCCACGCCACGATAGGCTAGCCGCGACGGTTCGCATTTCGTTGACGACCGCCCGTCGTCCGACGAGGAGGACCGCCAGAGCCGACCAGTGCACATGACCTGCGCCAAGGCGCGCGCAGCATTCGGATCCGTCCTGTTAGGGGTCGTCTCCAAAGCCTGGCCAGTCGGGTATCTATGCAAATCGCCGGCAATCCTTCAGCGCAAATACCTGCGTCCCAAGTCAATTGTTGCAATGGAGCCAATCGATGTGTCCTGAATCCATCATTGGTTCACAATCCTTGTGCTTTGAAGGCAGCTTTTCGCTCTCATCGCTTTGGCGCACAGTGCGAAACGATTAAAAATCAACCACCTATCTGGGGGTGTCATAAGTCGGCACGTCGCTTGCATGACGAGGTCAAATGCCAAATTGAGCGAGGCCAGAATGTCGCGTCAAATGAAGTTTGTAGCGTATCTCATGGCGGGGCCAACTTGTCATCATCATGGGATGTGGCGCCACCCGCAAACAGAGAACAGGTTTCTCGACCCGGCGTTCTGGGAGACGCTGGCGCGAACGCTCGAGGCGGGGAGATTTGACGCGCTCTTCTTCGCCGATGCTCTGAGTTTTTATAATGAAACTATTATGGCACGGGGCGGGCAGATGTCGCTGCTTGATCCTGTCCCGCTCGCCGCAATGATGGCGCGGGCGACGTCGCGCATTGGACTCGGTGTGACGATATCGACGAGTTTCCAACAGCCCTATGCGATAGCCCGCGTGCTTTCCTCGCTCGATGCGCTGACGGCCGGCCGCATCGCCTGGAACATCGTGACTTCCGCTCTCGATCAGGAGGCGCAGTTTTTTGGCGAAGAGAAGCTCCTGCCGCGCAGTGAACGCTACGACCGCGCCGAGGAGGTCCTGAAAGTCTGTCTTGACTTGTGGACGGGGTGGGCCGACGGCGCGCTCGTCTGCGACAAGAAGAGCGGCCACTTCATCGATAAGGCGAAGATGCGCCACACCGAGATCGCGGGACAACACGTCGGGGCAAGGGGCATGTTCACCGTCCCGCCCAGCCCCCAGCGACATCCGGTCATCATGCAGGCCGGTTCGTCACCTCGCGGCCGCGATTTCGCCGCCAGCCACGCCGAGCTTGTCTTTACGCTTCAGCATTCGTTGCCAGACATGCAGAAATTCTATGTCGAGATGAAAGGTCGGGTCGACAAGGCTGGGCGGAATCCTGACGATTGCGCCATCCTGGTGTCGGTGGACCCGGTCGTGGGCGAAACACAATCGATTGCCCGCGAGAAGCAGGCTTACATCAATGACTTGGTCGACCCTCGCCTCGCCATCCCCTTCATGTCGGCCCATACCGGACTCGATTTGTCGCAATACCCGATAGACAAGCCAATCAACGACATTCCGGCAGAAGCCGGTTCTCGCGGCTCCTTTGATGTCATTCTTCAAGCCACAAAGGCCAGTAATCTCACGCTCGGCGAAGCGGCCAAACACTTTGCCATAAGCGAACTTTGCCCTCAAGTTGTAGGCACACCCGAGAGCGTGGCCGACGAGCTTCAGGGATTCTTCGAAAACGAGGGCTGCGATGGCTTCATCGTGACGCCCACCGAAATGCCAGGCTCCTTCGAGGCCTTCACGCGATCGGTGGTCCCGATCCTCCAGAAGCGCGGCTTATTCCGCAAGGAGTATCCGGGGTCGACCCTGAGGGAAACGATCAAAGCGTAAGCGATGAGGCATAATTCTACCTCCAAGCAGGATCGCAAATGAGTTCGAATACCCTTTCACACCTCCGGTTGTTTCAGCCACTCTTCTCGCCTTCGCGAGGCTCTACGCCTAGTGGCCAGGGTGGCCAGTGGCGCAGTCACATTGATGTCTTAGGCTGCTTTGCCCAGCGCAGAGGGTTAGCCGTGTATTTGAGCTAGCCATTTTGTGCAGCGGCGGTGGCAATCGATAAATCGTGATCGCCTGGCTATAGGATAAGCCTAGTTTACTCGCAGGCCCCCCGTTCGAAGCCAAGTCACCAAGAGACAAATGCCGTTGACTCTTCATAGCGAAAGCGGTTGCCGAAACTCGACACTTGGCGATGGCCTAACCTCGCCTGAACGACAAGTAAGAGTTGTCGGCCAGAACGATTGCGCTGGCGCAACGGAGGCAATATGCAGAACTTACTAACGCGCATGGCCGCCAAGATAGTTCGAATCGATGATAACCAACAGTCTTCCGAACGAATTTGTATTGACTATCAGCTTGAGGCTGACCTCAATGGCAAGATAGTTCAACGTCTTCCAGAAGATGACGTCTATACTGAGCTCTACGGACTCGTCGGCCACCCAGATTCAATATTTCCAGGCGGTGATGGTTTTACAAAAAAGACCACAGGACTGGGGCGCGGCCTCCCCTGGAGCGACACGACAGACACCGACAGTAACGCCCGGATAACGGCGAAGGATATCCCGACAGTTCTCGACGGCGTTGGGGATTGCGTGAAGGTACTCTCACTTGACTGTTTCGACACGTTGCTATGGCGCAAAACAGCGACACCCAAGGACGTTTTTGCCGTGCTGGCCGCCAATCCAATCGCGCGAAGGTTAGGGGTAACTGTTCACCAACGAATTAGCGCCGCGGCGCGTGCACGCCGAGCGAACCTATTAGACAACGGATCCAGCGAAATTGATTTAGGTGACATCTATCGGTCCTTTACGTCGCTCTCCAGTGAGGACCGGGAGCTATTGGTCGAGGCAGAAATCCAGACCGAAATGAGAGTTTGCTTTGCATTCTCACCGTATGTAGAACTGATCAGGCTAGCGCGCACCCGTGGTATGAAGATAATTGTTGTGAGCGACACGTATTTGCGCGAATACGACTTAAGACGTCTTTTGGCTCGGCATTTGCCCGCGGACGTCATGCAGTCAATCAGCAAGATTTACTGCTCTGTTGATTATGGGACGCCAAAAAGCGAGTCCCTTTTTCAGGCCGTAATCAACGAGGCTGGGGTGCCTGCCTCGGAACTGCTTCACATTGGAGACAATGATGTAGCAGACGTGCAAGCACCGCGGAAATTGGGCGTACGAGCGTTGCACTTCGTGCCCTTTGATCGTGATGTCGCTGAATTGTTGCGCCTTCAGCGCGCAGCATCATCGTTAATTGTCCTCGAGCAGGCAGCGCCGTCGGCAATCATTCTCCCATGCTATAGCCCATTCCGCCCGGTTTTTTCTTTAGCACACCTCCGTCAGTGCACGCCCGAGACACTGATAGGCTACATGTCATTTGGCCCGGCGCTATACGCCTATGCTCGCTTTCTTATGGACGAAGTTGATGCCTTACAACAACAAGGCAGACGAGTAAAGGTCTTCTTCTTGCTGCGTGATGCTTACCTCCTTTCAGCCGCATGCGAAGTCTATGCGCGCAAGCCCATCGGAAAGCTCGCACGAATCCGGAAATTCCATGCTATTGCCGCTTCTTTCAAAACCCGCGCCGATATCGACTATTACATCAGCGCGATCGAGCCCGAATGCGACAGCCTTCACGCCATCGCAAAACAGCTTTTGCTTCCGCCTGAACTCACGGAATTGTTAATACAGGTCGCCCGTCAATCTCGCGATCCAAAAACCGCGTTCCATCAGCTTCTGCACGACGATGATGTACTAACCTTGGTTTTCAACAACTCGTCCGCTTTGCGCGCTCGCTTGATGCGCTATATATCCACTGAGCTGGGCGTAGAGGACGGTGATACGATTGTCTTGGCCGACGTCGGCTATAACGGCAGAACGCAAGAATATCTGTCTCGCACAGTTGGCGGCGGACTCTTGGACGTAGATATACTTGGGCGTTACGTGTACGCGTCGGATGAACCGTATAGGGCTTCCGATAGCAAGGCACTTATAGCATCAACCTGGGACAACACGACTATATTCGAGCAATGCTGTACCCTCAAGGAGGGTGCGGTCGTTGACTATGAATTGGACGGGAGGCCAATTATTGCGGACATTGTGCTTAGTGACAACCAGTATGAAAAGGTTGCCAATGTTCAAGCTGAGTGTTTGCGGTTCATTGATGATGCCAGAATGTTCTTTGGCAAGTCTGGTTTGACGCATGATTCTTCTATGTTGCGGAGTGCAGCGCACGCAGCTCTATTCCGCAATGCGTATATGCCCGTTGAAGGGGAGTTGCGATATTTCAAGGATTTCCAGCATGACAAGTTTATGGGACCAGATCGCAAAAAAACGATCTACCATCTGGAAAGTGCTTGGAAGAATGTGAGGTGCCTGCCCTCACCCTATCGGCTGGGCGCATATGAAACGCGTGGCTTGGGCCTTGACTTCACATTCAGCGGCTTAGTGCAAAGAAGGTTTCAACTTGACCTAGGCCCAGACGATATGAATGTACGGTTTTCACCTCTGATGATTTCGGTTGGGAGCATACACGAGCCCAAATGCTTCTTGCTTCGAGCACGTCATCTGCATGACGGATTTTACTCTGTTATGCTGCCGTATGTAAGTGGCGCCAGTGTGAAAATGTTTTTTGGCGAGAACTACGAATGGTTGCAGGTCGCAGATATCCAGCTCTTTAATAAAGCAAGAAGCGTGTGCAGGAATCCATCCAATTATCTAGATTTGGAAGAAATCAACCGAGAGGGAGAGATTTACCAGTGCCTGTCACAGGCGAGTGCGGCGACAATACGTCCAAGAGAGTTGGGTCAGCTTAATTCACCGCATTACTATAACGTGATATTTCGCCCGTTGGTTTCAAGGGCATCTGACTCCGCTGCGGAAGCCAGGCGCGGCGCAATAGAGGGGGAAGATTCCTGCTGGTCGCGCTACGGCGAGTCACTGGCTCGCGGGAATTTCGAAGGATAGCAAGTACGCCGGCGGCGACGATTGACCTGGCGGACTGTTCAGCTCCTATGAGGAGTAGATCGCGTCCGGCGCGGGGTTGTCAGGTTGTTTGAAATGTAGCCGCATGATGCCGCCGATCCTGCGCTTTTCAGGCAGGCTTTGCACTCACGGCTCCTACGCGGCCATGGTCCGATGGTCTGGCATGGAACGAAGGGATCGCGGAGGAAGTCGACAAGAAATGATGTAATTGGGGTGACCGAGAGGAAGCCTGTCGCGTTCGCCCCCGCTTCTGGGAGCGTAGATGAGAATTCTCCGCCCGTTGTTCAAGCCTTTATGCGAGCGGTGTCCAAGTGCGGCATGATCTGGCTGAGTCATTCAGTAAGTCCCGGACTCCGTTGGAGTGGGCCCCAGCTTCACACCCGCAGAGAGACGAGACAGAGAGAGAGAGAGAGAGAGAGAGAGAGAAAGGATCTCCGCCCCAGACGTACCTTCGGCCTGCCTGATGTTACCTGCACGGTCTCGACCGCTTCAATGCCATGTCTGTTTCAATAGTAAGCTTGGATTATTAAATGTGGATTCCAGACCTGTCTAATTCAGTCGGCCCGCGATACAAGGCAATCATCGACGCGGTTGACGGAGCCATTGCTTCGAAATCGCTACAGCCGGGTGATCGCTTGCCCACCCAGCGCCAACTCGCCGAAAAGCTTGGCGTCAGCGTACAGACCGTAGCTCGCGCTTACGCCGAGGCGGAACGCAAAGGACTACTCTCGGGCGAAGTGGGTCGAGGAACGTTTGTTCAGTATTTCAGGCCGGAACGCCGTGCGCGGTATGTCGCCGATAGCGAAGAGCCGAACATACGAGACTTCTCAAACATCGTGCCGGTGCTCTCCGAAACCCATATCGAGGAACTCAGGGAGGCGATGGTCGCGTCAGCCAAAGACGGCGCCATCCAGCGCATGCTCGAGTATCGGCCGAGCCAGGGCATAGTGCAGCATCGCGAAGCTGGCGCCGCTTGGCTTGAGCGCAATGGGGTTCAGGGCAGTGCCGACGGCCTCATCGTAACGAACGGCGCTGCTCACGCGATCTGGACTGCAATGGCCAGCATAACCGAGCCTGGTGATGTGGTCGCCACCGAAGCGCTGGTGGACACGTCTATCACCATTAATGCCTCAATCCTCAAGATCAGGCTCCGCGGCCTAGCTATCGATCAGAGCGGCATTATACCGGAATCCTTTGAAGAAGCCTGTGGGCAAGAAAGCATCAAGGTTTTGTGCGTTACCCCCTGCTACAGTGTTCCCACAGTCTCCTTCATGGAAGAGGCGCGTCGCGAGCGGATTGCCGAAATTGCGCGGCGGCATGATGTAGCGATCATCGAGGATGACGTCTTCGGTCCGCTAATCCCCAACCGACCAAAGCCCATGTTGTGTTTCGCTCCCGAACGCACGTACTACGCGACGAGCTTTACGAAGTGCGTAATGCCTGCTTTACGGACAGGATTTCTTGCGGGCCCCATTCCGGCAATACCTCGTCTAATTTCACGCGCTCGAGCCACCGGATGCAGTGCAAACACCTGGACCGCTGATGTTGCTGCCCGCTGGCTCCAGGACGGCACGATTGATCGACTGGTCGAATGGCAGCGACATAAACTCAAGACAAGATACGAGATACTGAACCACATACTAGGGGCATTTAGGTGTGAAGCGGAGCCATACGCGATGCATGCTTGGCTGACCTTGCCTGAACACTGGCGATCGACCCATTTTGTGGATCATGCGCGTTCTCTAGGGCTCCTTGTCAGCCCTCCGGATCCATTCATCATCGGACGAGCAGTCGAACCCCATGCAGTGCGGTTGGCACTTGGTGACACAAATAGAAACGACCAGAACTTCAAAGAGGGCCTTGAACGAATTGCGGCCCTCCTGCAAGAACATCCCGATCCAATGGGTACTTCGTACTGATCCAGTCGACTCCATCGCGCAAAGAAATTGTGGGAACACCGGAGAGGGCGTGGTTGGACGATCGAGGCGCTAAGCGGGATGACCGTGAGTGAAGGATCGGCGGACTCGATGGTTAGCCCCCGAAGTCCACGAGGTCGCAATCTTGTTGTCAGAGCGGCGGCCCTCCCCGTCGTCAATGCCGTTCGCAAGTAGATTCCGCCACCACTCCCATCGTAATCCTACCCCTCGCCCTTTCCGAGAAAATGCTGCGTAACCGACACCTACTGTCAAGTCTGTCTAATTCGCGACACACAGTTTTTTGCCTAGGTGCCCCCCCCTGCACTGCGGGTCAAGTCAGCAACACAATTGACAAAGCAATTTCTAGGCGCCTCGACGTAGCTGGCACGACCTTTGCTAACTCCTCTTCGTGAAACGCGACGCGAGGCGGCATTGATGTTCGCCCGGAGGTACAAATTGGTTAGTGATAGCCAGAGGTTCTCATTGCCTCCCACCGTCCTATTGTCAGGAGTGACATTCCGAGAGCCCACCGATATTCATGCGGCCGACGTATGGGAACTGATCGGGAAGTGCCCGCCCCTGGACCGCAACTCGGTCTACTGCGAGCTCCTGCTCTGCACTGATTTCGCTGACACCTGTGTTCTCGCGGTGCGCGATGGTGAGGTCGTTGGCTGGCTAGCGACGTATCGGCGGCCGAGCGAGCATTCGACGCTCTTCATTTGGCAAATTGCCGTGCATCCTGAGGCGCGCGGTATGGGGGTTGGGAAAGGGTTGATTATCTCAGCTCTGAACAGGCGATCTTGCGACGGCGTGACCCACATCAACGCCACGGTGACTCTCAGCAACACTGCGAGCCAGTTGCTCTTCGCGGGTGTGGCTCGGGATATGCGCGCGCCAATCCGACAGGCTATACGCTTCGATCGCGATATCCATTTTAAGGGACAGCATGAGAGCGAGTACACGATAGCCATCGGCCCCATCGCACCCTCCTAGAAGCGCTGCAGGCATGCTCGCCAGGCCCCGGAGCTCGTAGCAAAGAAGGGAGTCAAGCAATGACTAACCGAAGCAGGCCGTACGGCGGGGACGAATTCGCGACCTTCCGCCATCTCGAGTCCGAAGTGCGCAGCTACGCTCGTCGCGCTCCTGCTGTTTTCACGACAGCGCGGGGCGCCCAGTTGTTTGCGCGCGATGGAACCGTCTATCTCGATTTTCTGATGGGGTGCTCAAGTCTAAACCACGGTCATAGTCCCCCCGAGCTCAAGAGCGCGCTCGTAGAATACATCGCCCGAGACGGCATCACGCACAGCCTCGATTTGTATAGTGAAGCCAACGAGTCTTTTTTACGGGAATTGAACGAGACGATTTTCAGAGCGCGACAACTCGACTACGTCGTTCAGTTTCCCGGTCCAACCGGCGCTAACGCGGTCGAGGCTGCCCTCAAGTTAGCGCGCAAGATAACTGGTCGGTCCAACATCGTAGCGTTCACCGATGGCTTTCATGGTGTGAGCCTCGGCGCTCTCTCGTGCACCGGCAGTAGATACCACCGCGCAGCCGCCGGCCGGTTGCTCGGCGGCGTCTCGCGATTACCACATGACGGCTATCTTGGGTCAAGTGTAGACACCGCCGACTATCTTGATCACCTGCTTTCGGATCCCTCCAGGGGTGTGGACGCGCCGGCTGCGGTGATCGTTCGAGACAGTTCAGGGCGACGGCGGCCTGAATGTCGCAGGCCCGGGGTGGCTGCAAAAGCTGGCGGCCGTTGCGCGCAGACATGGAGCTCTGCTCGTCGTCGTCGAAATTCAGGCGGGGGTTGGCCGGACCGATGCATTCTTCAGCTTCGAAGCATCTGGGCTCCGTCCAGACATCGTCACAATGGCCAAATCGATATCCGGCTATGGCCTGCCTATGGCCCTCGTTCTCAAGATCGACAACTCGACAAGTGGGAGCCCGGAGAGCACAACGGCACGTTCCGCGGCAACTGCGATGCTTTCGTCACGGCACGCGCAGCTCTCGAGCACTTCTGGCACACGGATAGCTTTGCAGCGTCTGTCAAGGAGAAAGGCAATTTGCTGAAAAGCCGCCTTGATCAGATCACGCAGAAATACGACCCGAGCCGAGTGTCAGCCAAAGGTCGTGGCGTGATGCGGGGCATAGATCTGAAGTCCGGCGAGATTGCCGGTCAAGTCAGCACCGCCTTCCAGAGGGGTCTGATTGTCGAGACCGCTGGTCCCAACGACGAGGTCGTAAAGTGTCAGCCACCTCTGGTCATCGCCGAGGATCAGCTTAACCAAGGCCTCGACATCCTGGAGCATACAATCGAAAGCGTGATCGGCAGCACAGTCAGCACGGCGAGTAGGAGATAAGTCATGATTGTAAGAGATTTCAATGAGGAGCAAAAGACGGCCAGGCGGGTCCAGACGGCGAGCTGGGAAAGCGTGCGACTGCTCCTCAAGAATGATGCGATGGGCTTCTCCTTTCACATCACCACGATCCATAAGGGCGCCCGGCTCAAGATGCACTATCGGAACCACTTTGAGGCAGTTTACTGCATCTCAGGAACGGGTTTTATCGAGAATTCACAGGTGGATGAGGTCCATGTCGTTCGACCGGGGATCATCTACGCGCTTGATAAACATGATGCTCACCTGCTGTGTGCAGAGACCGAACTGGTGCTAGCCTGCGTCTTCGTCCCTCCCTTGGCAGGCAGCGAGGTCCATGATGAGACCGGCGCGTATCCGCTCGACTCGGAGGCGATCTGATGACGCCTCAGAGAAGGTCAATGAGCGTCGACATCGGAGGGCATTCGAGGATTGGCTCCTCCGCCTCTCTTCCCCGCGCTCGTCTGTCTATCGGAACAATACTCCCCAAATGTGCCGTGGGAGCCTTCCCCATTTTGCGCCGTTGCCGGTTCTGCAGGGCGCGAGCACCGTGCACCTCAGCAGACAGGAAAGTGCGACGTTGAGTAGATGCGATCTGGCGTTTCGGAGGACCTTCCTACGACGGGGTAGCGCTGCGAGTGACGTCAGAAGGAGAAGGGGACGTGAGCGCGCATGCAAGACCTCTTGCGGCGCAATACTGGCTGAGGATGCGGGTGACCAACTGTCCAACCCACTTCGCTGAAAGGCTAAAGATAAAACCTCTTCTCCCCACATTTGTCTCCGCGGGAGGCGATCTTCGTGGACAGACGGGCTGCGGCAGCTTCGGTGATAGTTTACAGCCTGTGGAGAAGCGGTTCAGGCTCCTCTCTTAGCATAGCGCATATTGTCTCAAGGCCACGCCTCAATTCATCTGGGCGCGTTGATCCTACAGAGATGCGGATTGCAGGAGGCTGCGCGTGTTGCGATAACGTAAATGCGCTGCCGCGTGCGACACCCACTCCCCGGAGACGAGCATTGGCGACGAACCCATCTTCAGTGTGACCTTTTGGCATCGGGAGCCAGATGTGAAGACTTTGCTGGTGGGAAAGATAGGGAACGCCGCCCAAAAGTTCAGCGGCTAGTTTGTGCCGCTCCGCCAACGCTTTCCGCTGCCAGTCGATAAGGTCTTTTGCAGTGCCGTCTTCAATCCAACGGCTGGCAATCTCGGCTATGAGTGGTGTAGCCATCCAGGTCGTTACGAGGGACCGATTTGTGACTGCAGGAATCAAGCTACTCGGAACGACCACATAGCCAGTTCGCAAACCCGGCATAAGGGATTTTGTCAAAGAGGTAATGTAGAATGTCTGTTCGGGAGCGAGTTCAACAAAGGACGTCAGGCCGCGATCGACCAGCGCACCGAGAGGATCATTTTCAACAATAAATAACCCATGGCGCCGCGCGATTTCAGCGATTTCCGCCCGCCGCCCGTTGCTCATAATACTGACAGTTGGGCTGATGGGCCCAGGCATGATGAACAGAGCGCGCGCCTTGTGCTCCAAGCAAGCCTGCTCCAACGAATCCGGACAAATGCCCTCCGAATCTATTTTTACCGCATGGAGCTTCGAGCCGAGGTACGCGGCGAGCGGGCTTAGCGTGTGGTGGCCTATTTCCTCGGATAGCAGAGTTGACCCCGGGCTTAGAACGGACATCAACGCAAGTGTCATGCCGGGCGTTGCACCATTCGTGACCACCAAGTTGCGTTCGTCGACTTCGATGCCATACGATCGCAACCAGTCGACGCCCATGCTGCGATGGCGGGCCAATGCATTATTTGGCCGGAATGAGAAGAAATTCGTATGGGGAAGATCCACCGCGAGGTCCCGGAGCACCCTACTCATATGCTGAAGATGGGTTGAACCACTCACCGGCTTCAAAATCGAAAGGTCAATCGATGTTTCGGAGCGTTCAGGGGAGTGAGGATAGGCTGGTTTATCGAGTGAGAATTTGACGAAACTTCCACGACCGACTGTGCTTGTGACCAAGCCCCGTCTAGCTAATTCGTCATATGCCCGGCTAACGGTCTGGGCTGAAATCTTCAAGCGGAACGATAACTCGCGGTGCGTCGGCAAGCGCGCACCCTCCGTCAATTTGCCAGCTTGGAGAGCCTCGATGACCCTTTCTGCTAAAGAAAGATAGATGGGACGTTCGAGCGAACTCGGATCAGGAAGCCACACATCCATATTGCACGATCCTCTTAGGGTACGGGAGAAGCCCTAACAAACTCAATGAATTGCGCTATCCGATGTATCACTGAAGTTCCCTAAATGAAGCGGCCGGTCGCACGATGGCGACCAGCCGTTCTTGTCATCAATACCTTTCGGAAAAAGCTGCAAGGTTCTTCAATATCCTAAGTCGAGATCGATTTTCCAAGTAAGAGGCTTGTCGCTCTGGAACTCAAGCAAGCTTTCCACAGAGCGCGCTATGTTGCGCTCGAGAACGTCATCGGCATTAGCTCCCTGATCACCCGTACCGATGACATTCGGCATCCTCTGGATCCCCGTTCGCGAGGGCACCGGAAAATGATAACTTGCGGGGAAGGCGTTGTTATATGTCCACCAGACGTCAGAACCGTAGCCTGCTATCTTTCCGGTTTTAAGAGCATCATAGAGGGGTCGTTCCTGTATCAGATTGCCACGAGCGATGTTTACGAGGAATGCCCCTGGTTTCATCGCATCTATCTCAGCAGCCCCAAAAAACGAATTCGTTTTGCGGGTGATAGGTGTGGCCAACACAACGTAATCGCTGCTTCCCAGCACCTGCCCCATCTGGTCGACCCCGAAAACCGCGTCCGCCGCACCCGCACCGAGTTCAGGATGGAGGCGAACACCCAAAACTCTCATGTCAAAAGCCTTGGCGCGCTGGGCGATCGCACTTCCAATCTGCCCTAGGCCGATTATTCCCAGTGTTCTGCGATGCAACATCGCTGAGCAGGAATCGCGATCGTAAACTGGCACTGGGAGAGCGTCGACGCAGGCCTGGTGCTTCGTGATCAGACGCTTTGCCAGCCCCAGAATGATCGACATCGCATGTTCGGCAACTGCAATACTGTTGGCGCCTCGCAAATTAGTAACTTGGACGCCCATTGTCTTCAGGCGAGCCAAGTCAAGTTCATCACAGCCGGCGTGCATCCAGCATATCACCTTCAATTTCTTTGCGACGTCCAACGACCCTTCGGGCAAAACATATCCAACGAAGGCGTCTACGTCTCCAAGCGTTTCCACGATCGATTCTAGTGTTAGATCGAAACGAGAAAGATAGGGCTCAGGACGCGGCCTTACGAGAGTAGCGCCGGCAAGCGACCGCTCAAACGTTGACACCTCTTCGTCCGTTGCGTGCCATCCCAATAAAACTTTCATTACCTCTGATCCCTTTTAAACGCTAAGTCGCCTGCTGGTAGCATCAGTTTTGACATGTCTCAATAGCAAACTTGCATCATGTCAATAGGACCTACACCGCCCCACCCCGAAGAACGAGAGGCGCGGCAAGGCATCGCAATCTTCAGTTGTTACTCCTCCGCCAACAAAAGATCACGATTAGCAGGCGATTGAATTGAGGCAATTTCGCGATTGACAGCTTTTTTAAAACGCACGAATAGTGACATTGCCCCACATCGGGCCGTGTCAATGGCTGCAGCCGCGCACCACGTCCAGCCCAGGAGAATAAGAAATTGAAAGTACTAGGGTCGGGTCAGTACCGCTTTGAACGGGTCGAGAGTTGGCCAAACGTCCCAAAATATTTTGAGATGGGGCAACCAAGCGACGTTGCCATCAACTCCTCGGGAGAGATCTTCGTTCTCTCTCGAGGCAAACATCCGGTAACCATCTGGACTCCGGAGGGGGACTTCATTGGGTCGTGGGGCGACGGCATGTTCTCAGCTACACCCCATGGAATATTCATCGGTAAGAACGACAATGTCTGGATAGTGGATTGTGGCGCTCACGTCGCGATGGAGTTCGCACCGCACGGCGAGCTTTTGCGCACACTAGGAAACAAGAATTCAGCATCACCTACTTGCGAGGGGCGCTTAGTCCACGCGCAGCCGTTCAACTTGCCTACGAATCTCGCGATTGCACCCAACGGAGATATCTTCGTTGCGGACGGTTACGGTGGCCACAAGGTCCACCGCTTCAATTCCAAGGGTGAACTGCTGCTGTCTTGGGGGCGTCAAGGGCGCGAACCAGGCCAATTTGAGCTGGTCCACAATGTTTGGATCGATAGCAGGAACAGAGTTCTTGTCTGCGATGACGAGAATGACAGAGTTCAGCTCTTTGATACCGAAGGCAAATATTTGGAAGAATGGACGCTTGGTAATCCTAGCGGTATTTGCATTAGAGATGACATTGTTTACTTCGCTCAACTACAGCCGTTCGAGGACAAGTCAAATGGAAGGGGAAGCGGATCGATCTCGCTATATAACTTGGATGGCGTGCTTCTTAGCAGCTGGGATAATACGGCGGGTGGCAACAAAGACACTCTGATCGGGCCGCACGATCTCTGTGTAGCTGAAAACGGCGACATTTATGTCTGCGAAGTTTACGGCTGGCGTGTATCAAAGTTCCAAAAAGTCCAATAATCGCTCAAAGGTGTAAGTGTTGGCTTTTTAGGAGCCGTTTCGGTGGCGAGTTGAGACCCACTACACTGAGGCAATCTTTTCCCGCTGGAGTACGAATGAGACATTTTTCGCAATCTCTTGATGAGGCGCACAGCAGGCCGGCGCCTATGATCGGGATCAACGGAATCTCGAAGAGTTTTGGCGCCTTCAAGGTGCTCGACGGTTTGTCGATGCAGGTTATGCCCGGCGAGAAGCTGGCGCTGATCGGTCCATCAGGCTCAGGCAAGACGACGATCCTGCGCATCTTGATGACGCTGGAGAAGATCGACGGCGGCCATATCCAGATCGACGGCGAGCAGCTCTATCACATGGAGCGCAACGGCCAATTGCTGCAGGCCGATGAGCGGCATCTGGCCAGGATGCGCCAGAAGATCGGCATGGTCTTCCAGCTCTTCAATCTCTACCCGCACAAATGCGTCATGGACAACGTGACCCTGGCGCCGATGCTGACCAAGGGTGCCGCGCGCGCCGCCGCCGAGAAGCGGGCGATGGAACTGCTCGACATGGTGGGCCTCGCCGACAAGGCGAAAGCGATGCCCGGGCAGCTTTCCGGCGGCCAGAAGCAGCGCGCGGCGATCGCGCGCGCCCTGGCGCTGTCGCCCAAGATCATGCTGTTCGACGAAGTGACCTCGGCGCTCGACCCGGAGCTCGTCGAGGAAGTGCTCAACGTCATGCGCAAGCTCGCGGCCGAGACAGACATGACGATGCTTCTGGTCACCCATGAGATGGGCTTCGCTCACGATTTTGCCGATCGCGTGCTGTTCTTTGACCGCGGCAGGATCGTCGAGGAAGGCAAGCCCGATGAGATTTTTCGCCATCCCAAACAGGAAAGAACGCAGAGCTTCCTGAAGAAGATCATCGCGGCCGGACATAGGGTCTAACCGCGATGCATGGGCGACGCAGTCCATCCCGAGGTAACGAAATATCCTCGACGCTGTGCGCCCAATTCGAGCAACAAAAGAGACAAAGGAGTTGGGAACATGAAGAAACTAGGCATTCTGACCGGCGTCGCCGGCCTCGCGGTCACCACAATGCTGCTTGCCTCCGGCGCGCGGTCGGCGGATGACGCCAAGCTGGATCAGCTCAAGCAACAGGGCTTCGCCCGCGTCGCCATTGCCAACGAGCCCCCCTATACGGCGGTGGCGGCCGACGGCAAGGTTTCGGGAGCGGCGCCCGACGTGGCGCGTGAGATCTTCAAGCGACTCGGCGTCAAGGACGTCGTCGCCTCGATCTCCGAATACGGCGCGATGATCCCCGGGCTGCAAGCTGGCCGCTTCGATGTCGTCACCGCCGGCCTGATGATGAAGCCGGAGCGTTGCGCGGCGGTTGCCTACTCCGAACCCGTGCTTTGCGACGCTGACGCCTTTCTAGTGAAGAAGGGCAACCCAAAACATTTGATGACTTATGAGGATATCGCCAAGAACACATCCGCCACCATCGGTGGACCGGGTGGCGGACTTCAGGCGAAGTACGCTCTAAAAGCCGGCGTGCCAAGTGATCGCTTCATTGTTGTGCCTGACGGTCAGAGCGGCCTGAAGATGGTGCAGGACGGGCGCATCGACGTCTATACGCTCCCGATCCTCTCTATCACTGACCTGGTCAAGAAGGCGAACGATCCCAACCTCGAAGTGATCGCCCCGGTGCAGGGGCTGCCGGTCTCGTGCGACGGCGCCGCTTTCAAGAAAGGCGACGAGGCGTTGCGCGATGCTTTTGATACCGAACTCGCCAATTTGAAGAAGTCAGGCGAATTCGCCAAGATTGTCGAGCCGTACGGGTTCTCCGCCAAGGCGGCTATGTCGACCACGCGCGAGAAACTCTGCGCCTCGGCGCAATAGGACCTTGTCTGACCTCGCAGCGGGAAGAGTCGGCGAACGGGAGGGGTTTCGGACCGCGTCTGTTAACCCCACCGGACGTGCCGCAGCAAGTCCCGACGGATATGAAGTCAGCCCAAGGCAAGTCTTTAGCTTCTAATTGGCAACCCCGATCCCATGACAGACTGGTCCGGATATCTTGACTTGATTTTGCAGGGTGCGGTGGTCACGGTGCAAATCACCTTGATGGGCGCAGCGGTCGCACTAGCGATGGCATTCATTGCTGGCGTGGGACGGCTGTCACGCTTCTTCTTGTTGCGCGTCCTCGCGACGGCCTATATCGAGTTCTTCCGCGGCACGTCGGGCTTCGTGCAGCTGTTCTTCGCTTACTTCGTTCTGCCTTTCGCTGGCCTAACGTTGACGCCGCTGCAGGCCGGCGTGCTGGCCCTCGGTCTCAATGTCGGCGCCTATGGGGCGGAGGTGGTGCGCGGCGCCATCCTGTCGATCGGCCGCGAGCAATATGAGGCCTGTACGGCGCTAAACCTCAGCCGTTGGCAAGGCATGCGCCATGTCATCCTGCCGCAGGCGCTGCTGGTGATGCTGCCGACCTTCGGCAACAACGCCATCGAGTTACTCAAGGCGACCTCGGTGGTGTCACTGGTTTCGCTTGCCGACCTTACCTTCCAGGCGCAGGTGGTGCGCTCGCAGACCGGCAGCACGCTGATGCCCTTCCTGTCCGTGCTGATCATCTATTTCGTGCTTTCGATGATCATCTCCTGGGGTGTGCGGTCCTTGGAACGCCGCTTGGCGCGCGGGCTCGACGGAGTGCGCGTCTGATGGATTGGGATTGGAACTTCGTCCGGGAGATCATGCCGACCCTGATCCAGGGTGTGAAGATCACCATCCTGGCCACCATTCTCGGCTCGATCCTGGCCGCGATCGTGGGGCTTGGGATAGCTCTGGCGCGACGCTCGGAGAACCGGCTCATCTCGCGCAGTGTCGGCTGGTTCGCCGAGTTCATCCGCGGCACGCCGCTTCTGGTGCAGCTCTACTTCATCTTCTACGTGCTGCCCGATATTGGCATCCTGTTGCCGCCGCTGGTGGCAGGCGTCATCGGGCTTGGCCTGCACTACGGCACCTATACGGCGGAGGTCTACCGCGCCGGCATCGACAACGTGCCGCGCGGCCAGTGGGAGGCGGCCAAGGCCTGTAACTTGAGCGGCCATCACACCTGGACGCATATCATCCTGCCGCAGGCGATCCCGCCGATGATCCCGGCCTTGGCCAACTATTTCATCGCCATGTTCAAGGAGACGCCGCTGCTCTCGGCGATCACCGTGCTGGAATTAATGAACCAGGCCAAGGGCGTCGCCAACAGCTACTACCGCTATATCGAGCCTATGACGCTGGTCGGCGCCTTCTTCCTCTTCATCAGCCTCTGCTCCGTCGTGCTGTTGCGCTGGCTGGAGCATCGCTACGGCAGGATCGAAAGATGAAAGTCATGAATGCATTGCCCGAGATCCGCCTCGAAACGGCACGCCCCGCGCTTGACGCGCGTCCGCTGGAAAAGCGCGTCGGGCTGATCGCGTTAGCCACCGACCACACCAGCGAGGTGGACTTCCGCCGCATGGTGGCGAGCGAGCGGATCGGCGTGTATGTGGCTCGCATTCCCTATGCCAATCCGACGACAGCGGAAAATCTGCGCAAGATGCAGCCGTCCCTTTCGGCCGGCGCGGCGCTCATCTTGCCGGACGAGACGCTCGATGCCATCTGCTACTCCTGCACCTCTGCCTCAGTAGTGATCCGCGATGCCGAGATTGAGGTCGCGATCCAGGCGGCTAAGCCCGGCGTTCCCGTGGTCACGCCGCCGATGGCAGGCGTGCGCGGCCTAAAGGCCTTAGGGGCGAAGCGCATCAGCATTCTCACGCCTTATACCATCGAGACCAGCCGGCCGATGGCCGCCTATTTCGCGGCGCATGGTTTCGATATCAAGAGCTTCACCTGCCTCGACTTCAAGGACGATCGCGAAATGGCACGCATCAAGCCCGCTTCCCTTGTGGACCTCGCGCGCAAGGCAGCGGATGCGCAGGCCGATGCGCTGTTCGTCTCCTGCACGGCGCTGCGCGCGGCTCTCGCAGTTCCCGACATGGAAGAAGCGATCGGCCGTCCGGTCGTCACCAGCAATCAGGCCAGCGCCTGGAACTGCCTGCGGCTTTGCGGGGACGGCGCAGCGCGGCCCGAATTCGGCCGGCTGATGATGAAGCGGCCAGGAGATAACTCCCACTAAGGAAAGCTCTCCAAGAACTCGCAGGACTTGCGCATACCTTCCCGATGCTCCGCGCACCATCGAACCCCAAGCATACATGAGGTCCCGGATATGAGGTAATCGCTACAAAATAAGGCTGTCACCTTTTGCTTTGTCTATGCTGTTCTTGGATCACTGATCCGCTGCGAGCTAACGCTTATTAAACATATCTAACTTTGTCGCGCGAGCCCCTGTTTGCGATTTCCTCGGTAATCCTTCGCGGAGATGCTTGCATTGTCGTCTAAGTCGGAGTTATGGCAATCACGGGTTGTTAAGTCAAGCTTGTCTCGAACAATAGAATGTGAGGGTTGAGCGCCGCTCAAATGTCGCTCAGGCATTACTGTTATCGCGAGAAAATACCGGAGAGCTGCTCACAGGTGAATTAGTTGTTTTTTGTCGATTCTGCGCGGGCGGCCAAAAGGGAGTTATTGGGAATGATTGAATCGATATGACACTGGAGATATGGGCCTCGGCACTGCCCGAGGTGAAGTCCCGGATCAGGAGACTTTTCCCTCAGGAACGTGTGGCGATTTCGGCCGGACTGTTCCTTAAAGGCCTGCTCCGGGATGCGCATCGCAAAACCGGGTGGATGCGCGCCGAGGCTGCGGGTGACCCTGGGCCGTGGTGCCAACAGGCCATTCTCGGAAGGGGCCGGAGGGACGCAGACGTCTCGCGCGACATTGTGCGCGAATATGCCCTCGAAACGTTGGCTGACGCCGAAGCGGTCCTGGTGATCGATGAGACGGTTTTCGTCAAGCAAGGCAAGACGTCCTGTGGGGTAGCGCGGCAGGTCAATGTCTCGACGGGCAAGACGGCCAATTGCCAGATCGGCGTGTTCGCCGCCTATGCATCCAAGCACGAGAATGCTTTCGTCGATCGCGTGCTGTATCTGCCAAGGGCCTTGGACGGAAGACCCTGCCCGCCTTGCGCAGTCCCGCGTGCCTGGGGCAGGACTTTCGCGACGAAGCCCCCCCTCTAGCAATTGATATGATCGCGCGTATCGTCTCAGCCGACGTACCCTTCAGTTGGGTAGCCGTCGACTTGGTCTACAGTGACGTCGACATCGAGATGGCCCTACGACGCTGGTCCAAGGGATACGTGCTCGCCGTTAGCGCAGACCATCATTTCGCTTTCCGAAATCGCCTTTTTCCGGAAGGAGGAATGGCCGAAGATATCGCACGGAAGAAGCCGGGATCGCTCGGCGCCGCGGCCGCTGTCCCATGGCAAGATCAATCCCGCGAACATAGCCGCAAGCCCTTGCCGGTCAAAACGCAATAGTAGCGTGAGGTTTCCATCATGACACGAGATCCACCGCTCTTCCGAAACAGGACCGACCAGGCCGCCGGATTAGCTTGGATTGGGAGAAATTCATGCGACAAAATGCCTCATCGGTGACTGTATGTGGATCGACCCTGAGCAAGGGCGTAGCGCGAAGCTCTGAGAGGGCACGGGTTTCGGGTTGGAGCGAGTGTCAGTTGTCCTTTAGGGAGAACGCCGTTTGAAAGCCGGGATTCCAGTGAAACAGTCCAGAAAGTTGCAGAACTTGCACCATGCCCAGGCAATGTTGAGACAAATTCGTCAGACGGCGCAGTCAGATGGTGAGAGCCTCCTGACCTATTTGGTCGAGATGGCTTACCTAGAAGCCAGCGATCGAATTCGGGCAATTTGGCATGCAACCCGGGCGGAGTCCGGGGGCGGGCGCACTGGCGAAGAGAATGGCCCACCGACCTAGGCCCTGCCCTTACTTGGACAAGCACGTAATCTTCGTTGAGAGGTTAGGCTCGATCCTCAACCGGCCGTACTCGAAGTAAACGAGATGCCATCCCTTCGATGGCTGCAATGAGACCTAGTGGGAATGTGCAGTTTGCGCCTTTTGAGATGACGCCTTCAACCTGCGCCGCACATTTGGACCGCCAGCACGTCTCGAATAGGAAGGCTTACAGAAGAAAGGAGCATGATTATGATTGACGACAATACCGAGCGCACAAGCGCAGAAGACGCCTATACAGCACAGACGGGCGTGATTGAGGAGAATACTGAGCGCATAAACGTGGATGAGAAGGCTGCCGAAGCGCCCAGCATGGATTTACTGGCCCTTACGGCAGATATTGTCGCGGCTTACGTCCGGATGAATGCGATCCCTGTTGCCGGACTTCCGGACTTGATCGCTAGTGTCAATTCTGCGTTGAGGGCGATTGTTGTGCTGCCGCCTGGTTCAGGCGGCCCCGGGCTCGTTCCGGCAGTCAACCCCAAGCGGTCCGTGTTTCCCGACTATATCCTCTGCCTGGAGGACGGAAAAAAATACAAGTCCCTTAAACGCCATCTCAAAGCCCATTTCGGCCTGACACCCGAGGATTATAGAGCAAAATGGGGACTTGCCCATGACTATCCGATGGTGGCGCCTAACTATGCTGCTCAGCGTTCTCGTCTTGCAAAGTCAGCTGGTCTCGGCCGCAGGTCAGCCGTCAAAACACCAGTGTGAAGATCCAACCTCGCTGCTTGCTCGCGCCTTCTGATTTTTTTTGCCACGGCAAACGCGTCCTCCCCTAGGGAGTGGGGTGATGGGAATGCGGTTCAGCCATGACGTAACCGGCGAACTGCATGGTGGCACAGGCTTCTCAAAGCCCATGTTGCAATCGTTCTAGCGCTGATTGGGATCTCGTCTGCCGCCTCATGTCGCGGCCGACAACCGACCTTGGCTGCCGATCCAACTCCTATGGACGTCATCGAGCGAGCCGCAAAGGGCGCAAGGCAGGTTATGACATAGGGAAACGGTTCTGTTCCGAATGGGAAGCACGTGGGCCGGCCCCGCGGACGGCCAAGGTATGAGGAAGCCTAGAACGTCCCTTCACGGATGTAGCCGGGAAAATCGTGCTGTGGTAGCGATGGGCAACCTCGCCCCTCGTTCCCCGGCTCCTATCTTTGCTATAACGGCGGCGGTCTTAGCTCGCACCCTCCTCCTTTTCGAGCCACGGGTGCCCCAAATGACAACTTGGGGGGCGTTGCCTATTGCAACAAGTCGCTTCGGAAACTCTGTAAACCGCTGGTCGCCAGCCAGCGCGCCCGCGCCAAGTGCGATGTCCAGGCACCAAGTGCCCGTGCCGGTTCACGCTTAGGGTCGATTTTCAAGATGTCCCAGCCGCGTCGCTCCAATCGGCGCCCTCTGCTTCCGCGACCAGCAAGGCAGCGTAGGCGGCGATGTGCGCTTCGTCATAGGCGGTGACGGCGGCCTGATCGGGGGCCTTATCGTCGATCTCAAGTTCCGAGGTGGGAAATATCTCCCAAGCTTCTGGCTATAGTGACGGCGCGTCCTCTCTGCACCTGCCCTATCATACTGAGGCGTGATTCAACCATTTCGTGCGCCTGGTACCCGAACCGCGCGTGCGCCACCGCTTCTCTCCAGGTATCGCCGTCGACACGTATGTCGAATAGAACCGATCCTCCGGTTTTGTTCGCGGCGCCAGCCACGCGATCACCGAACGGTTGATGCACGCCCTCGCGGTAGCCGAGTGACGGCCCAAACAACGCCAGTTTAACATGCTCCGCCACCATGACTGCTGGGGTGCACGCCGGCTGGCGCAAGCGGCTATAGCAAGGGCTGGTTATCCACACTTCAGCCGCCGACTCCGCAGCCGATGCGGCGTCACAGTCGCGCTATTTGCCGGCGCTACCTTCGAGTGTCGGCCCCGTGTTCAGGCCCTTTGCTGCTACTCGCCGGACTTTTCCCAGGAGCCTCTTAGTCTTCGCCAGGGTCCTCGTGGATAGACCCGCAAGGCTTTTTGGATGGCGCAAGGAAGACTGATGCTAGGACGTGGATTGATTAGAGCGTTGCGCCAGGACGACGCTCAACAGGTGCGCGCGCGCATTGCCGAACTGGGGCGCGACCTCATGACGACCACGCCTTTGCGACGCCATCGACGTTTCGACGCCGGCCATGAACTTCGCGAAGGCGGAGTTCCGCCTGGAGAAGCTCGAAGAATGCATCAGCCAAATACCGGAGAGTTCTGGGGGATAGCGGAAGCTTCGCCGGTTGCCATCCTTGCTCGCCGAGGTTGACAGCATTCATTTCCCCTTCATTCAACGTTCCTGATGGCAGTCTTTCTGCCGAGCGAGCCGGCCACCGCCTGATAAATATGGCCGACCGGGCTAGGCTATGGAAGGCTGTCGACGGCCCGAGTCCATCGACGATTGCCATTTGCTATTCACCCGGCTGCGCCGCGTTTGGACACCTGTACAACGTTGCTTACCAACTGACGGGTATGTCTAGGCAGCATGCTAAAATAATCTTTGAAAGCTTTCAAAAAATGGGAAGAGGAAACGTGGTTCGCATAATCCAGCCCCGCCTTCATGCCCATTGCCTAGCGTCCGTTGAGGCAATTTCATCTCTCTATACGATTTTCAGGCTGCAGGGTTTGGCGTGGGTACGCTTTGCCGCTAAACAAAAGATCGTTTTGCCCTCGCGTCATACAGAAATATCAAATATCCGGATTGATCGGACAAATTCGAAGTGGCATAGGTTGATTGCATATCGTCACCTGACGGATATGAGGACGTGGTGATTGAAGGAGCACGCCAATGCCCGGGGAACCAAACAATAATATGATTGAACTTACTGCCGATATCGTTGCTGCCTATGTCCAAAAGAACGCGGTTCCAGTGTCCGGATTGCCGGATTTGATCGCGAGCGTGAATTCGGCATTGTCGAATATTAGCCCGCCATCTCCCACACCAGAGCCTGTCCCCAAACCGGCAGTTAATCCCAAAAGGTCGGTGTTTCCGGACTACATCATTAGCCTTGAGGACGGCAGGAAATACAAGTCACTCAAGCGGCATCTTGCGACCAGTCATGGGCTGACGCCTGACGAATACCGGACGAAATGGGGTTTGGCCAAGGACTATCCCATGGTTGCGCCGAGTTATTCGGCGACCCGATCGGCATTGGCAAAGTCGCTGGGCTTGGGACGAAAGCCAGCTCCAGCCAAGAAACCAGCGACGAAACGCAAGGCCAGGGCCTGAGTCTGGCCGCTATTGCCTTGGGCACTCAACGCCACCCGGAAGGCTGGCGTTGAGCATCCTGATGAACGTCACACCTGATGCGGCCGAAGCCGTGAGGCTCACTGGCATAGGCCGACAGCGGCTTGTCCGGCTTGAAACACAGGTCGCGTTCGACAGGCAAGCCCAGGCGGCCACGAACGGCAGCGAGCTCGTAGAGGCTCAGACTACCGATCTCCGCGTAGCCAAGTCCCAGGTCCCAAAGTCCAAATGCGAGGTCAGGGTGCTCGGGGTAAATTTCCGTCAGGAGCCAGGTCGCGCCGGCATCCGGCGTGAACAGCTTAAGGACCGGGACGAACTCGGTTCGTCGTCGGTGCCGCGGAGAGGTGCTGCTGGCGACCATTCGCCAGCAGCTTCTCCCGCAGGTCTTTGGTCAAGATCTGCATGGCGGCCTCCTATTCGTCAGCCTTAGGCGTGCGCAGGACGACCCGCCCGTCGATGGGCAGTGCGTCGAGGAGGAGCGTTCCGCCCTCGCCGTCGTCGTGGGCGAAGAGGGAGCCGATGTGGACCCAGAAGCCCTTCTGGCCTTCCCTGGCGTTGCGCACGGTGTAGGTTTGGTAGAGCGGCCATTTCGCCTCGGGCTGGTGTTGCGATTGTTGGTCATGGTCTTTCCTTTGGTTGATGGTTTCTGTCCCGGAGGACGCTCCAAAGAAGACGGCTGCGCCGGCTAGAAGGGAACGTCATCGGCTCCGGGCGGACTAGCGACGGAAAAGGCGACTGCCAACCGCATGGCACCGAGTGTGAGGGCCGGATTCGTCGCCACAATCCTTCCCGTGGTGACGGTCGATGGTCCACCCCTTTCGAAGGCCAAATTGGGTTAAAACGTTGAAGCGCTCAACGCAGGCAGCCCGGCAGCCCAGCCGTAGTCCGCGTAGTCGAGCCCGCATTTTGGGTTCGCTTCACATCAGACGGCGGCGCAGACCAGTGCGACCACGTGATTACTTATCACCGATTCCCAATACTGTTCCCAGACGTTCAATTAAGACCGCCCTCGCCTCCGCGCTCAACCTATCAAGGTTCTGCTGCTTGAATCTCACCGCCGGCAGCTCCGCAGCGCCGGCCAATCCGAGCTTTTCCCAGTCAGGCTCGCCCTTCTTGAAACCGACCAGAAATTCACGATGCGCCTGGGGCATACTGCCGATCAAGATTTCAACAAGCTGCGCCCGCGCCGCGTGAAGTTCGGCAAGCGGTACATGCTCCTCGGTCATCCCGGCAAAGTTCCTCTCATACTCGGCCGCGATGTCTTTCTGACCGGAGGCGATGACTTCAGCGATGGGGCGGCCATGGCTGATGAGATAGACGATAAACCCTTGGCGCAAGTCGTGGGTGATCCCCTCGTTGGCCAGCAAATCCCTGATATCGAAAAGGTCGCGGGGGTGCTGCCGGTCGAGGGCCGCCATGATCTTGCCCGCATATAAGTCCGCGAACGAGACCACCTGAATCTCCGCGAAGCCGAACTTATCTTCCACGGTTGCCGACACCGACCTTATTTCCGGGACGAAAACACAGCCACGCAGAACGGGCGTGATTTCGATTTTGATCTGCGTACGGTTCCTGTCCTGAACGACGAGGCGGGTCAGGCTGCCGTCGTTCTGGCGGCTTTCAAAGACGCGCACGCCTGCGACTGAGTCCTCAATCCGTTTCTTGATCCGCAGAAGCGCAGCCTCAATGGCGGCCATCGATTCATCCCGCAGCATAACCGGCAGGAAGGTCAGGTCGATATCGACCGACAGGCGCGGCATATCGCGGACGAACAGATTGATGGCGGTACCGCCCTTGAGGGCGAAATCCTTCTCCTCGGCCACAGCCGGGAGCGTCTGGATTAGCAAGGTGACCTGGTGGCGGTACTGTTCATTGACCGGCATATAATTCTTCCGGCACGGTGATCAGGTAGGTGGGGTCAAGGCGACCGCCCGGCACGAGCATCCGCTTGCCGGTTCCAAGATCGATGGCCTCTTTGTTGAGGTGCTTGCGCCACGGGTGATTGTGGCGGTCGGCGAAGAAGAAGAACAGGCGTTTGACCTTGATGCTCTTGCAATCAAGGAGCAGCTTCTGCAGCCGCCGGGGGCTGAGGGTGGTGAGCCCTCCTATGATTTTGTCGGCCTGGTCGAAACTCTCATGGCCGGGCAGCCCGTCCAGCATTTCGAGGACGGCGCGCTCAGGCGTTGAAAGCGTCAGCGGCCATTCCCACTGGCCCCATAGCATGACCCGGAAAGAGCCGCCGTGGATATTGTCGTCGCTGACATGGCTGCTGTCTTTGAGGTTCCACGCCAGACTGGTAGGCCCGAAGTGTATAGGCTCATTGCGAAACAGGGCCTCGCTGTTGTGATAAACGAACTTGATTTGCAGCGGGAGCTTTTTCAGCCAGGTTGGCGCTTCGTCGGGGCTGTAGAGGTGAACCTTCTTCTCTTCCCGCCAAAGATAGTGGGAAAATCCGTGGAGTGACAGCGCCGTGCCCCCGCCGACAAGGAGCGGTTTCATCAGCAGGGTCTGCAGTGATATGACGATATGCTCCCACAGGAGTTTTCCGCCGGGCTTGCGATAGACGCCGTGAGCCAAGCGCTCCAGCCAGCCGTTAGTGACGTATTTTCGGCAAAGCTGGGCGGAGTAGCCCCGCTCCTTCAACCACGCTGAATCCACGACCAGCCCTTCGGGAAGTTCGCGTTGAAGGTGGTTTAGCTTTCCTGAGAATTGTTCACTCATGGTTTATATTATGGGCATTTTCTAAACCACAGTCAAGTTTACATCTTTCCGCATTTATAAACCCAAAGGGTACAAATCGAGCCCCTCTCAAACCGACGTCCAGGGCCTGCAGAATAACGTTGGGTACGTGGGTCGAGAGTTCACGCCGGTTTTCGCTGCCTCCCGATTAGGACGCGCCACAGTCAGAAAAAGATCGCTTCCGAAAATGGAAGAATTCTGCGGGTTATAGAGGGCAGGAGTTTTGTAGCAAAATGTGGCGATTTTCGCTAAGAGTCGAGCAACACGTTGCTTAACCATAGCAAATCCGCGATCTTGCCGTCTTTTGACACGTTAGATTTTTCAATTGTAATGGCAAGTGATATCGATCGTTTCGAAGTTTCCTACAAAGCGCTTTCTGAAGAGCATCGCAATCGACGGAGTCGCCTCCGTTATCGCTCGAATGACCGGTTCTGGAATGCGCCAGTAGTCGGCTTGAGGACTGATATGAGGCGCAAGCGTTCATCGCGTCTCGACTTGAGGGCGCTGTCATTATGGGCGCGGAGGACGTCTCGCCCGCGCCACCCCGAAGGCTCGGTTCCTGTGGCCGAAGTTCGCGCTGGGTTCTGTGGGTACCGACTGACTCCTCAGCTCACTCGAGACGACAATTAGCGGCCCTTTAACTAAAGATGTTGCCTCAGACCCGAAAATATTGTTCTTCACCGTCCCTTTCTCGGGTTGTTTGACCAACAGAGCAATGGCATAAAAACGACCGGGCACCTTGGGGATAAACGCCACAAATGGCACTTTTCCGTTATCTTAATGATGACGCGTTCCTGATCTTTTCACGCAAATTCCGGTTCCTCTATGAGGCGGCATTACTAGATACCTACGAGCGCTTCTTCTCTCGTGGAGCCTCCTTCCCCACCCCGCAGGAGGTGGTCCATGCAATCTACGATCTTATCAAGCGGATGCCTGAGCTTCTTGCCGAAGGCGAAGATGTTGGTGAAGGCCTACCTGATCTAGTGTCAAAGCGGCGCCGGCGGCTGAAATTTGCCGGCGAGGCGAATGAGGCTGCAGAGGCGGCGTTGAGGGTCGCAAGTGTTGCCTACCAGAAATTGGTCCAGACCGGTTGGCTCGAAGAGGAAGAATACGGGCTAAGAGTGACCGTAGATATGCCCATGGGCGCGAGCTTGGTCATGCAGCTCCTGGTCAGCCTGAAATCCGACGTGAGCCAGCGTTTTGGCGGCGTCGTTGTCAACGTGAAGCAGAGTCTAGAATTGGCGGCGAAACTCCAGCCGGCCTCTTCGGGAAAAGAGGCCGTGGATGCTGCATATGCCGTGGTGCAGGCGCGAGAACACGCCACCGCCTTTCTTAAGACGCTCAGGGCGATTCTCTCCGACCTGAGGCGCGTCCGCCGGACTATTATGGAATCGCGTAGCATGCGCGAGAGGGTAGACGCATACTTCCAAGAATTCATCGGAGAGTTGGTTCTGAAGGATTTTCAAGCCATCCACACTTTCAATCATCCCTTTAGATTCAAAGACCACATCCTTGACCTGGCTCGCGATATCTCTCTCGATCCCGAGATCATGAAGATGATCGCTTCGGGTTACGTCGAAAACGGGATGGCCGACACCCACGAGAATGGGCTTAGAACAGCAGAAACCGACCTTTTATCGATTCATGAAGTCTTTGATGGGATTGGCGAAATGTTCGACCGGATCGCCATCTTTCGGCGACAGCTTGAACAGCGTCTTCGCAACACGGTCAAATATGCGGAGCAAGGGAGCAGTGGCATTTCAAGCCGAGCCGCATCTCTCGTACACCGGCTTCACAAGGTCATGGACCAGCGCCCTGCCGTTTCTGCGTTCGCTTGGGTACCCCTCCCGGTCGAGCCGATGCGAACGCCGTGGTCGGAAAGGCACCTCGCGCAGCCGCGGCAACCACGTAAGGCGCTGGAGTCAATGGCGGTCCCACCCAAAGTCCTGGATCCGTTGCTGGCGTTGCGTAAGAAACTCAAGAAGCAGTACTTGGAAAGAATCGCTCCAGACGAGAAACAACTACTGCAATGGCTGAACGAGAAAGTTCCGTTGGCGGTGACGAAAGAGGCACGTTTCCTGCAGATAGAAGACGTAGACTCATTCATTGCATTCGATGTGATCCGACGGTTCACCAAGCCGGGCGACGTTCCGCCTTCTATCGCGGCGGCGTTTGAGATCGTGGATGACTCTCAGCGGCATCAGCACGATAGCGAGTGGACAAAGTGCGGTAACTTCCTCATCCGGAGGCGGGCTGCGGCGGCTGGAGGCCTGGATGCTGACTGAGTTCGAAGAGGTTGAGGCCCGATACGGCGGGGACAAGGGTGCCGATCTTCGGAAAGCTTGCCGATACCTCCTCCGTCACCAATTCGTTTATTCGGGCGATCGTGGCGTGGCGACCGTCTATGATGTAATTATGGATAGTCGATTTAGAAGAGTGATCGACAATTTCTTTGATTGCATCGGCTACCGGGTTCACAGGGAGCAAGACGAACAGTGGGCAGGGATCGTGCTGGATGATGAGGAGATGTCGTCGACGCCAAAAATGAAGGCTGACGAGACTATCGTGCTTCTGGTGGCAGCGGCTCATTGGCAGGACGAAGCGAACCAGGGCAACGTTGAAGAACGCGCGACCGTCTTGACCACATTCAACGTCCTCTATGAGAAATACAGGGAAATGGCCGAAAGGGGCACAAAGATGCTTGTGTTGCAGTCCAGGTTCCAAGACGTTCTTGAGGATCTTGCTGCGCGTAACCTGATCTGGCTCGGAGAGTTCGATCGTGTCCTTCAGGATCGGGAAGTGGTGGTTCGGCCGATAATCAAGCTTGTTTCCGGATCCGACGCGTTGAGGCGCATTGAGGAGCAGGTTGCCCTGGAAGACTATGAGCCCCGCCAGCTCGGTTCCGTCGAGGAAAAATTGCAATGATGGAACTCGTGCATCTCACGCTGGTGAATTGGCATTCGTTCACTGTCGAAGATATTCCGGTTAGCGGCCACGTCGGGTTCCTAGGTGAAAACGCGTCGGGCAAATCAACAATCCTGGACATGATCCAAGTGGTGCTCACTGGCGCCAGCGGACGCTACATGAACCTCAACCCAGTCGCTGGTGAGAGTCGTCGCAGAAGCGGTCCAAGGCGCACGGTACAGGGGTATTGCCTCGGTGCGCGCGGAGAGGGCGATTTTCGGCGGGAAGCCTGCCTTACCTATGTGACCATTAGTTTTCGCGACGTCGATGGAGTGAAGCCAGACTTGACGGTAGGTCTCGCCATGGAGGCGAGGAAGACACAGCCAGCGGAAACTATACTCGGCCGCTTCGTCGTTCGCGGCAAAATATTGAAGACGACAGATTTCCTGCGTGAGCGGGAAGGAAGGCAAGAATTCGCGCAATGGGAGGAAGTGAGGCAAGCACTGGAGAGGGAATGCGGGAGCGGTTTCGTAAACCATCGCGACAGCGCCACGGATCACATCCGGGAATATATGCGTGACTTGGTTCCACGATCGGCGCCAACTTCCGGAAACGCCGCCGCGCTTGCAAAAGCGATTGTGAACGGCATGACGCTCAACCAGGGCCTGTCCGCAACAGACTTCGTCAGGAACTATATCCTTGAGGAGTCTCCGATGAGGATCGGTGAACTGCGAGAGTCGCTGAAGACTTACCGACAAGTCAACCAGACCATCAAAAACATGCGAGAGCGCGCAAAGCGGCTGAAAGTGGTCAAGGCGCGAGCGGAAGATTTTAGAAACTTCCTCAACGAACACGTCGAGGAGGATTGGATCAGTCGCAAGGCGAGATACCTCGCGGCCTCCGCGGCGATGAGGGCACTCGAAGAAGAGGTCAAGGAAGCCGAGGCATCTCTTCTGGCAGAGAGCGAGGAAATCAACGATCTGAACAGTTCGATCACCGAAGCGACCCAGGATGTGCACCGCATCATCAAGCAGATCGAAGCGATCAAAGCCAAGGTGGGCATCGACGATCTTACGAAGATGGCCGAAAGTCATTCCTTTTCCGCCGCAGATTGCCTCAAACGGGTCTCTGAAAGAGTGAAGCACATGCAGCGGATCGCAGCCGCGGCCGAAGCACTCGGAAAGGGTGATGTAAGCTCCCGCGAATTGGCTGCTCACGCCTCCGCGGTGGCCGAGGCGGTCAAGCGCGGGAACACGGAAGCCACCACAGTGATCGAACAAGCGTTCGTGGCTTCGCTCCCGGTCACCGCCGAGAGAATTGGCAGGGCGCGCAGCGAGGCGGAAGCCGCTTGGCATACCAAGAATGAGGAGCTCGACAAGCTGTCTCGATCTATCCAGGCGGCCGCTTCCGGTTCACGGGATTCTCACCTGGGCGACCATACCCGCGAGTTGATGAGGCTCCTTCGCATGGCCGGGATGGTTCCGAGAGCGCTTTGCGACATCGTAGACCTTACCGACAAGGATTGGGGACAAGCGGCTGAAGGTCTTCTCGGTCGAGATAGGGAAGCGATCTTCGTCGATCGCGACCATATCCACATGGCGACGACGATCCTGAGAGAAAACAGGCGGGATCTACGCCAGGCATCCCTAGTCAGCCTAAACAAGCTCGAGCGATACAAAGATCCGGTCGAGCCAGGTTGGTTCCCATCGCTTTTCAGGTCCGAAGACAAAGACGCAGTCGCCTTCCTGCAGCGCAGATATGGCAATGTGCGACTGGCCCGCACCATGGAGCAGTTTAACCAACCCGGCCGTGCCCTCATGGCTGACGGCCTTTATGATGATGGACTATTACGAGGGACCCGCCTGGAGGAAGCATTCCGCCTCAAGATCGGTAGGGCGGCGCAGGAGCAACTTTTCCTGGAGCAGAAAAGGCGGTTGGAGGTGCTGCAGGGAGAAATCGAAACCCTATCCCAGCGCAGGCGCATCCTTTCCGAGGTTGACCGCTCCGCCGCTTTCGTGGCTTCGCCCGCGGACAGCGAGACGGTTGCACGCCTGCTTGAAAGAGCGCAAGCGCAGGAGAGGCTGGCAGGAGAGGCTCGATCCAGGCTGGAGGCGGTCGATCAAGGCGACCTGAAACGCCTATATGAGCTTGAGGAGAAGAAGAAGGTTCAGCAGGCCTACGTCCAGGCCAGAAATGCCGAGCTCAACTCAATCCAGAAGAGGCAGGGCGCTTACCAAAAACAAGCTGAAACCGCGAGTAAGACGCTCACGGGCCTTACCAACCAAGAGGGGTCGCGCCATTCACGAGATCTCGCCCGTCGCATGTTCCAATACAACTGGCGCTTGACGGCCCCACTCCCGGCCAACCGCAGGTACCGGGGGAGGATCGCCGGTAAACAAATCCAAACTGATCCATCTGCCCGTTACGAAGCACTAGCTGGGATCCATCGTGGGATTGGGCAGCGCGCGGAGGATCGCTCCAAACAGGCAAAAGATAGAATGATGGAGGCCGACAGGAATGTGCGGGCCGCCATGAGGAGCTATTTCGACATCGCTCCCATAAGCTCGGAGGTCGGAGCAGAAAGCGACATCCTGAAGGATATACTGCCCTGGGTGGAGGCCACGCTTCGCGATATTGAAGAGAACGAGCTCACGCGCCATGAAGCACTGGCAGCTGAAGCTTCGGAGCGAGTCTCCTCTATCTTTCGCGGCGAGTTCGTCAACTCTCTCCACTCACGCATCTCCAAACTGAAGAGAGATATCGACTCGCTGAACCATAGCCTCCGCAATCACACATTCCACGGGGAGCGATATTCGTTCAGCAGGACGCAAGTGGCTCAATATGCTCCGATCCTGAAAGCGGTCGAGATTTACGTGACTTCTGAGGATGCGCTGGATCTTCTGTTCAAGGGTGAGATAGCCGAAGACTCTCCGCACAAACCCGTACTCGACGAGGTGAAGCGCATCCTGGAGGACCCCGATACAGATTTCGACAGTTTTGAGGACTATCGGAGCTTTTTCGTCTTCGAGATTCATATGGAGAACCTTGATACCGGGCATAAGACACGATGGGAAACTCGCCGCGGCACGGGCTCCGGTGCTGAGCAACAAGTCCCGCTCTATGTGGCCATCGGTGCCTCGCTGGCTTCCGTTTATGGGACCGCCGAAGGAAGATCGGGATCGCAACTTGGAATGGCGCTCGCCGTCTTCGATGAAGCCTTTGCCAAGCTGGACGGCAAGAACCAGCGGCAGATGATGAGCTTCTATGAGAGCCTAGGCCTGCAGGTGATCGTGGCGGCGCCACCTGAGCGGCGACCGTCGCTGCTAGGCTATATGCATGCCATTGTTGAGGTGGACAACATTGGCAGCGGGCAGTCGGAAACGACAGTAGTTCAGGTGAAGGAAAAAGCTCGTAAGGAACTGCAGCGCATCAACCCCGAACTCATGGATGATGATGCATTGCGAAGGATGGCAGCGGAGTGAAATTTACCGATCCGAGCGCCCTCCTATCTCATCTTCTGGATAGGCACGAAGATGGTCGAGCGAGCGCACGCGCTTATCCCGATAGCAGCGCTTTTTCGAGCATCGTCGAGTCCGACAGCTTTCGCAAGAAGTTGGAAGAGGCAAGTCGGGCGGGTGCAATCGAGCTTAGGATGGAGAAGGGGCGGCGAGCTAGCGAGATCAAATTTGTGCGGATCGCAGACGCGGCAAGCCTCTATCGTTTCGTCGAACGAATTCCTTCCAGCGAACGCTCGGCGTCAACGCTCGAGGATCTATTTCGCCGGACCGAGTTGTCTGCCCCGTTCGCTGAACATGCGCAGCAAGCTGCCGATACCTGGTCCAGGAATCGGCGGTGGGCAGGCATTGCCCCCGGCGACGTACGTTCGCTCGAGCGTACGCTCATCCTCGCGCAAGCGATCTACAGACGGCGGCATATCGGACTGGACTATCGCACTTTCTCCAGAAGGACTGTTGCCGACAGCAAAGCGTTGGAACAGCTCGAGGCTGCCGTCACGAAGGTCCTTCGAGGCGTGTTCATTGACATCCCAGAGGGCGCAACGCCCCGCGAGGCACTTGGTGCGCTTGGGTTGGAGAAGGCGCCTCCTCCCCTACTCCTTTCAGGACCGATCACCCTTGGAGCTTGCCAACGTGACGTTCCCTTCGTTGGCATCCCAGCCGATACGACGGATACCATCGTTTTTAGCCGCGCACCGGAATACGTGCTCGTGGTGGAGAATTACACAAGCTTCGTTAGACATGTAACAGAGGCTGATCGGAATCGGCGCGGCCTCGTTCTCTATGGCGGCGGCTACCCATCTGCAGGACTCCAGAAAGCGTTTGGCTCGATTGCCCGCAACATCCCTGCGGAGGTTCCATTCTACCACTGGTCCGACATTGACCCTGATGGCATCTGGATTTTCCTCACAGTCGAGAAAGCATTCGGCCGTAGGCTGCTCCCCCACCTCATGTCCATTGAGTTAGCCGAAAAATATGGCAATCCCCCGCCGCTGGCGGCAGGCCGAGTTGCAAAAGCAGGCGCATCGATGCTCTCGGAGCTAGCTGCCTACCTTTCAAAGCCTGGCGCAAAATACATGGAACAGGAAGAACTCGATCCTATGATCCCGCCGCTATCCGGAACTGCACGATGAGGCCCTAACGCTGGTCGTAATGTCCACGGTGTCTTTTCAAGCGGTGGAGACTGCGGGGCCGAAGAACGAACCCGCTACGCGGGTGGGCGCTTGGGGTCTAGGTAGACAAGAACCGGTCGTCGCGCTCGCATTGAGGGTGGTTCGGCAGCGGCAGAGCATCACGAGCCCTTCAACAAGGAGTCCGACCATGCCTATCCTGTTCTCAATCCACCGATAGTTCAGCTGCGCCAGCGGTTGATCAACGACATGATGCTGCGCCGGTTCAGCCAGGAGACGCAGCGCAACTATCTCCGCGACATCGGACGCCTGGCCACCTTCCTTGGCCGGTGGCCGGATACAGCGACCACCGACGACCGCCGCCGGTTCCAGATCGAGCAACAGGATAATGGGGTTCAGTGCCGACGATGAACAGCATTGCGTCGGCCGGCTTCGCTTCTTCTTCACGCATACGGGTCGATCGTCCCGAGCTGGCGCGCAAGCTGTCCGGCTGGCACCCGCGCAAGCTGCCGGTGGGAAACATCGTCGTCAGAAAGACATTCCAATGTGCTCTGCAAGTGCCTGCCGAGCGATGAGCGCTCGTTGCGACCCCAAGTTTATGGATGCCGCCGACGGCTCGGCCGTTAATTTCACATAATTTCACATTCTAAATAGGATACAAAAGTCAGCCCAGAGCTGACGGCCGAAACGCGCTCAGACATTGGAATGCGCCCGTAATGGAGGCCAGGCTTCCATGTCGATTCCCAACTTTTTGCTCTTCGGCTGTCCGCTCATCCGTCTTGACCAGGACGAACCTACAGCCTATCTCACCGCCACGTTGGCACTCCCCGCTGGCGAGTGCTAACGGGCTCCGGCAACGGAGACCTTTCAACCTCCGCACAGGGATATCCAAAATGGCAAAGTCGAATTTCCGCCCGCTTCATGACCGCGTGGTCGTTCGCCGGGTCGAATCCGAATCCAAGACCGCCGGCGGGATCATCATCCC
>NZ_NSGD01000018.1:0-78203 GCF_002294955.1 Mesorhizobium sp. WSM3864 | reverse complement strand
GGCGCCGGCAAGAAGGCCGAGATCCAGGGCCGCGTCGCCCAGATCAAGCAGCAGATCGAGGAGACCACCTCGGACTACGACAAGGAGAAGCTGCAGGAACGTCTGGCGAAGCTCGCGGGCGGCGTCGCGGTGATCCGCGTCGGCGGCGCGACGGAAGTCGAGGTCAAGGAAAAGAAGGACCGCGTTGACGACGCTCTGAACGCGACCCGCGCGGCCGTTGAAGAAGGCATCGTCGCCGGCGGCGGCGTCGCGCTGTTGCGCGCTTCGGCCAACCTCAAGGCAACCGGCGTCAACTCCGACCAGGCTGCCGGCATCAACATCGTGCGCCGCGCGCTGCAGTCTCCGGCTCGCCAGATCGCGGCCAATGCTGGTGCGGAAGCCTCGATCGTTGCCGGCAAGATCCTCGAGAACAAGGGCGCGACCTTCGGCTTCAACGCCCAGACCGGCGAATATGGCGACATGATCGCCATGGGCATCGTCGACCCGGTCAAGGTCGTCCGCACCGCTCTCCAGGACGCGGCCTCGGTCGCCGGCCTGCTGGTCACCACCGAAGCCATGATCGCCGAGGCTCCGAAGAAGGAAGCCGCCGGCGGTATGCCGGGCGGCATGCCTGGCGGCGGCATGGGCGGCATGGGCGGCATGGACTTCTAATTGACGAATGATCCCGAAAAGTTGCAGACTTTTCGGACAAGATCATTCGCAACCAAAAGTCCATAAAGCACGCCCATCATTTAACATTGCTCAAGCCCGCAAGCGGGCTTGAGTGGCGGCATGGACTTCTAATTGACGAATGATCCCGAAAAGTTGCAGACTTTTCGGACAAGATCATTCGCAACCAAAAGTCCATAAAGCACGCCCATCATTTAACATTGCTCAAGCCCGCAAGCGGGCTTGAGTGGCGGCATGGACTTCTAATTGACGAATGATCCCGAAAAGTTGCAGACTTTTCGGACAAGATCATTCGCAACCAGAAGTCCATAAAGCACGCCCATCATTTAACATTGCTCAAGCCCGCAAGCGGGCTTGAGTGGCGGCATGGATTTCTAAGAAGTCCGGTCCCATAGCGAATATGGAAAGGGCGGCAGACATGTCGCCCTTTTTGTTTGGCATGCGGCAGCCGGTCCAAAAGCGGGCTTCCATACTGTTGCGATTGGCGAAGGCCTGGGCAACAGCCGATCTCCCCTCTTGAGGGGGAGATGCCCGGCAGGGCAGAGGGGGTCGCCGCGCGTAAGGCGCCGGCGACGCCTCCCGTGCAACGAAGGCGCTGGCGCTCCAACGCGCGGCGACCCCCTCTGTCGCCTTCGGCGACATCTCCCCCTCAAGGAGGGAGATCAGCAGCGCCAGCGCTCGGCCATCCCTGCGTCAATTCGTGTCGCGGACGGGCGATAGGGATAGACAGTTCGCTTACCGATCCGCCAGGGCCAGCTTGGCCCCCAGCATGACGAAGGCGCCGGCGAAGGTGCGGCGCATCCAGGTCAGCACCATCGGCCGCGACACGACATGGCTGCGCACCGAAGCCGCGAACACGCCGTAGACGACGAAGACAAGGAAGGTCATCAGCATGAAGACGCCGGACAACTCCAGCATCCTGGCGAAAGCGTGCGGCTCCGTGGTGTTGACGAATTGCGGCAGGAAGGCGAAGAAGAAGATCGACAGTTTTGGGTTCAAGATGTTGATCAGGATGCCGGAGGTGATCACCTTTCGGGCAGAGCGTGGCGCGACGTTCTGATCGAGAGCAAGACCGCCCTTCTCCTTCAGCGTGTTCCAGGCCATGTAGAGCAGATAGGCGACGCCGAGATATTTCAGCGTCTCGAAGGCGACGGCGCTTGTGTGCAGCACCGCGGCAAGGCCGGTAATGGCCGCCGCCATGTGCGGGATGATGCCCAGCGTGCAGCCGAAAGCGGCGATGATCGCGGCGCGAGCGCCGCGCGAGAGGCCGGCGCTCAGCGTGTAAAGAACGCCGGTGCCGGGCGAAGCGACGATAATCAGCGACGTCAACAGGAATTCGATGCTCACGGTTTCCTCCACGGCCTGCCCGGCGCGGAAGGTATCGGGAGGTCCGAGTGTGGGCAAGCGGGGGAAGAGAGTAATCTCCCCCTTGTGGTCCCTCGCGAGGAGATGTCGCCGAAGGCGACAGAGGGGGCTCGCCTCGTGTAGAGCGCGGCCTTTTCCCGACGCGATCACGTTGGCGATTTATGTGAGACGACCCCCTCTGACCGCTTCGCGGCCATCTCCCCCACTTGGGGGGAGATTGGCAGTTCCGCCGCCAGCCCATGGGCGGCCCTTGCCATCAGGCAGTCGTCGCCGCCGGGCATGCAGGCGCGGCAGACATGCGGGCGGGCTTCGTAAATCGCGCAGGCCGTCTGCTTGCCCACCTCGCCGTGAAGCGCGGCGCAGCGGCCGTCCTCGCAGCGCATGCCTGACAGATCGGTCGCGACCAGCTCGTCGGGGATGCGGTCGAGCTCGGCATCCTCTTCGGTCGAAAAGCGCGGCCAGTCCGCCGAATAGGCGCAGCAGGCGCCGCAGCTCTGGCAGTCGAAGGCGGCTGATGCGTCAAGCAGGGTCGGGCAGGGTCGGTCGTGCGGCAAGGCTATCCTCATGCTGGCAAGTGCCTTTAGCACGGAGCCGGGAAATGCGTCGCATCCGGCCGAGCAAAAAATTTTGTTTTGCCGGGAACCCTTTTGCCGGCTGGCGGTTTTGTCCCTGTTGTCGGCAGTTCACGAGTATCGAGAAAAGCTGATAACAAAAGACGCCTCCCGCGCCCTGAAAAAGCGCGAGAGGCGTTTTCCATTCGCCTTACATGATCGTGCTCATCATCGGCAGGATTTCATAGCGGAAGCCGCGGCCGGAACGCGCCACCGGGTCGCCTTCGGTAACCGCCCTGGCGTCGGCTTCCGTGCCGACCTGCAGGATCAGAAGCCCCCACGGTCCGGCTGGATCGGCGACTGGGCCGGCAATCATCATTCTGCCTTCACGAAGCAGGCCGCGCAGATAGTCGGCATGCGCATTCATCAGCGCCCTCTCCTCCTCCGTCAGGGTGAAGGCGAAATCCGGACGCGGCGGAATCAGCCGGCAATGGAAGACGGAAGGCGACCTGGCAGCCGTCTCCTTGGCAAGGAATTCGTCCAACCAGCCCAGCACGCGCTCCCAACCGGAACCGTGATCGCGGCAGGAGTCCCGTCGCGACCCGAAGCCGTCATGGCGCAGCGTCAGCCGGGTGCCGTTCTCGACGGCTTCGAGCGTATAGGTGACGGTGGTGAGGTTATCGCCGTCCCAGGGCGCCTTCCAGGTCATCACCAGACGATGCGGCGGCTCGACCTCGAGATACTCGCCGGCGACATGGAAGTCCTGCCCGTCCGCGCCCTTGCCTTCCGAGCGCCAGGCGCCGCCCGGCCGGACATCGGCCGTGTGCTTCGTCGTCCGGTACATGTTGTCGGCGCCCCACCAGAGCGGGATCTGGTCCTCAGCGGTAATGGCGCGGAAGACGCGCTCCGGCGGCACGGCGATCGTCACCGTGGCAAGGATGGTACCGGCGGAAATGTCGGCGATCGCGCGCGGCTTGTCTTGAATGGCCATCATTCATTCTCCAGGTAGGATTTGAGATTGCCGAGGCTGTGCTGCCAGAAGTCCCGGTAAGGCAGGATCCAGTCGGCGACATCCTTCAATTCCGCCGGCTCCAGCCGGTAGACTCGCTCGCGGCCCTGCCGCTGCTCGGAAACGACGTTGAGCTCGCGCAGTATCCTCAGATGCTTGGAAATGGCCGGCCGACTCTGCGAGAAGGCGGACGCCAGTTCGTTGACCGGCGCGGGGCCCTGCCGCAGCCGGTCGAGGATGGCGCGCCGCGTCGGATCGGCGATGGCGCGGAAGACGGAACGGTCGTGCTCAGCCTGCGGCATAATGCGTATCCATTTGGTTACATATTATGCCGAATTCGGTCGCCGGTCAATTATCCTCGACCGGTGTGCTTTGGCGCAACGGAACCGCGAAGCACTCCGGCCCGTTTCTCCTCGCGAATTGGATCTCCGGGAGATGCGGAGATGGTGAACATGGACCAAATAGTGGGCTTGGCGAAGCAGATCAAAGGTTCGATCCGGCAAGCCATAGGCAAGGCCACCGGCAACCGGCCGATGGAAATCAGGGGCATGGCGGACAAGTCGGCAGGCCAGGTGCAGAAGGCCTGTGGCGACATGAAAGCCATGCTCAAAAAGGCGATGTGACCAGCAGGCCCCGCGGTCAGATCTGAAACGCCCGGCACGGGCTGCCTGTCATGCCCAGGCTGCACGGAACTCAAGCATTGCCCGTTCGTTGTCATGCCGGATGCGGTTGGCGCATCCCGCTCCTATTCCAGGCCCAGGAGATGCGGATATGGTGAACAGGCATCAAGTTGCCGGCATCGCCAAGCAGGTAAAAGGCAGGCTGAAGCAGGCGGCCGGCAAGGCCACCGGCAGCCGACGATTGCAGGTGGAAGGCATGTCCGAAAGAATCGCCGGCAGGGTGCGCCAAGCCTACGGCGACGTGAAGGACAAGGCTCGCAAGGCGCTCTGACCCATAGCCGCGAGGGCCATAGCCGACCCGCGCGCCAGCCTGTTCGTCGTTTGAGCGCCGACCGCGCCAAGACCGCAGAACAGCTCGAACAACGGCCTGGCGCAACTCTACCCCGGCTTCTCCGTTCAGGTGGCCCAGCTTTTGGCGAAGGCGTTGGTGAAGACGACCTCGCCATGGTCGCCGGCCGCCTCACCCAAGACCACGTCCATGTGGTCATCGGTCACCCGCGCCAGCGCGAAGCCGCCCATGAAAGCCGCCTTCGGCTTGACGAGGTCGAGCCCGTCGCGCCGGTAGATCATCGGCACTGCGTGCTGATGGCCGTGGAAAATGGCGATCACATTATAACCCTTCAGCGTGGCGACAAGCGCCTGGCGGTCGGCGTCGCCCCACCAATGCGGGCGGCCGGCGCCGTCGTCGCCATAGGTGCGCTTCACTGGATCCCAACGCTCGACCGAGAAGGTGTCCCAGCCATAGTGCTGGAAGAGGATCACCGGGCGGCCGTCGCCGGCATAGGTCGCCAGATCCTGCTTCAGCCATGGCAGGCTGCCTATCGCGTCATGGCCGGTGTCGCCGGCGAAGCGATGCGTCTGGACGAGGTGCAGCCCGCCCCAGTCCCAGGAATAGCAGTCGGTATCGACATCGTAATTGGTCGCCGGCACCGGCGGCTTGAAGAAGACGCCGGGGCGATGGTTGACCTCGACATAATCGCGCATCTCGCGACGGTACCAGTCGACATGGCGCGTCGGTCCATTCTGGTCGAGATCGTGATTGCCGAGCCCGACATAGACCGGAACATGCACGCGATCAGGGCCGATCCCTTGCTGGTAACGCTGGCTGAACTGCAGAAGCTGTGTGCCTTCGCTCGGCTCAGTGATCTGGCCGCCGCCGTCATCGGTGATGTCGCCGCCGGTGACGAGGCCGACCGGCGTGCCGATGCGTGTGCCGGCCGAGCGCAGGCCGGTGGCGGCGCCGCTGATCTCGGCCGGCCACTCTTTGTCGCCGATTGCGTTGAGCGCCGCCACATTGCGCAGCAATGCCGCGTCGGTCTTGCCCTCCTGCTCGCAATGCGGGCTGAGCCCGGTCGCCATCCGGCAGGCATGGATATCGGCGATGAACAGGAAGGTGGCGTCAATCGGCTGGATAGGCTGGCCGGTCTGGGCGAAGCTGGTGTCCGGCAGGGCGCAGGTCGCGGCAAGGCCGGCCGCCCGGGCCAAGAGATCGCGCCGGGACAAGAATGCTGAGGATCGGCGATTCATCATCGCGCCATTGGAACATTTTCACTGCCGGATCGTCCAGATTGGCGCCTCTTTTCAAGCATTGGTTGAATTCGTCAAGGGCACTTGGGTCGACAGCGCAGAGAGGGTCTGTCATTCCTTCCAGAACACACTTGCAGGGGAGAAGGCATGAAACCCGTGACGACCTGTGTGGCCCTCGCCATGCTTGCCCTCGCCGGCACCGCCGAGGCGGCCGACTGCGTGGACGCCAAATCCGCCAAGGCCGGCTTCGTGCTGGAGAAGCCCGGCATCCGCAGCGAGTTCCGGCCGGCGCCGGGCGGCATGGTCGCGGTCGCCAACAACTACCAGTCGCAATCGCCGCAGACGCAATATCTCTACGCCGGGCTGATCGAGATTTTCCGCGATAGCGACACGGGCCGGCTGTCAATGATCCCGCTCGGCGACCTCAAAAAGCTCTTCCCGCTGAAGGCCGGTGCCAAGAGCAAGACCGAGTTCGTGCGGCTTTCGGCGAAGAAGGCGCCGAAGGGCACCGAAACACTGGCTTTAAGCGTCAAGGGCAAGGACACCTACAAGCTGGGCGACTGCAAATACACGGTGCTGACGGTGAAAGAGACGCTGACCGGCGATTCCGGCACGGTGATCGACAGCTTCACCGCGCTCTATTCGCCCGACCTGCAAGCGGTGCTGGCGCGGCGCTACGACGAGGGGACGAGCGCGCAGAGCGAAGTGGGGTTCGAGACGATCAAGCCGCTGAGGGAGTGAAGGCTGCCTTTCAGTCAGGGACTTAAGATGATCCTCATACCGGCATCAGCGGATTGCCTGCTGCCGCACCACCCTGCGGCGTCGTCTGGCGGGCGAACCGTTCTGTGATGGCGGGGGCTCGACCCGCTCCAAACCCTCCAGGCACTGCCGCAACACACCGGCATCCTGCTCGGCCTTGGCCATCGACATGGCGCCGGAGTAAGCCGCCACCGTCAGCGCGGCAAAGCGGTCGGGATCGGTCCCACCTTCCAGGCCGGCCTCCTGATCGGCGCGCACCTTGTCGGAGATCGCCCGCCGCCAGCCGGCGAAGATATCGGCCAACGCAATACGGAAATCGGGATCGGCGAGCGACAGCTCATGCGCCAGATTGTTGAGCGGGCAGCCGCGCACATAGCCCTGCTGCTCGAGCGCGGCCGCTACCGCCTCAAACACGGCGCGCACGCCGTTGCGCGCCGAAGGCGCCGCCCGCACCGGCTCGATCCAGGTCTCCTCAACCGCGGCCGCCACCCGCTCCTCGATCACCGCCAGCGCCAGCGCCTTCTTGGTCGGGAAATGATGGTGCAGCGCGCCGCCGGTGACGCCGGCCGCCGCCATCAGGTCGCCGAGGCTCGAGGCGTGATAGCCGCGCGCCTGGAAGCAATCTTCCGCCACGTCGAGCACGCGCCGCCGCATGCCCTGCGGATCGTTAGTCCGCTTCTTGCGCATCGCCACCTCCACCTTTCCCCGTGGGAGAGAAGGGGAAGAACGTAGCATATTGACAAAACAGGACAACCGGTCTGTTTATAAACAGGATAAACACCCTTTTTTCGAGAGTCTAGCCATGAACAGACCTTCCCGCCTTGCGTCGCCGATCGTGGAGCTCAGGCAATACAAATTGAAACCCGGCCAGCGCGAAACGCTTATCGCGCTGTTCGACCGGGAGTTCATCGAGAGCCAGGAAGCCGCGGGCATGACCATCATCGGCCAGTTCCGCGACCTCGACCGTCCCGACATGTTCGTCTGGCTGCGTGGCTTCGCCGACATGGAGGCCAGGAGGAAAGCGCTCACCGCTTTCTATGACGGCCCGGTGTGGGCCGAGCATCGCAACGCCGCCAATGCGACGATGATCGATTCCGACGACGTGCTGTTGCTGAAGCCCGCGTGGCCGGATGCGGGCTTCGACCTGTCGGGACCGAAACGGCGTACAGCCAGCCAAGCCGAAAACGGAAGCCGAGAGCCTCACTTAGACGGCATTGTTGAGATTTCGATTCATCATTTGCGCCACGGCATGGAGGCCGGATTCGCCGATCGTTTCCAGGCGGAAATGGTTCCGCAACTGACGGCGAGCGGCGCCCGGCTGCTCGGCGCCTTCGTCAGCGAGCATGCCGAAAACACCTTTTCGCGGCTGCCGGTGCGAGCCGGCGAGAATGTCTTCATCGCCGTCATCGGTTTCGACGACGCCCATGCGAACTATCGGAACGACCTTGGCGCTTCCCCGGCATGGCAGGCGGTTCGCCAAATCATGCAGCCTGCTTCGACGAAGCCGGCAGAGATGTTGCGCCTCACGCCTACGGCCCGATCGCTGTTGCGGTAGTCACTCGGCTGGCAGCACGTCGGCTATTGCCTTGGCGACGAAGGCCGGGTCTTCCCAATGCGGGTTGTGGCCGCAGTCCTGCGCCCAGACGAGACGCGATCCGGCAAGCGCCTCGGCCAAAGCCTCCTGGTGCGCTTGGCCGAAGAGCGGATCGCAGGCGCCGGCAATGATCAACGTCCGGACCCGCACGGCCCGCGCCGCCGCGGTCAGATCCGTCCGGCGGATTTCTTCGAGAATGGCGCGCCAGCGCGCCGCCGGCATCGCCGAAGCGTCCGCCGCCAGGCCGGCAAGAAGGGCCCGTGGCACGCCGGACCCGCAGGCGTGCCACCAGTCGTAGAACGGATCAGTCGGCGAGATCGGGTCGCGCAGTTCCGCCACGCCGGCAACCAACGGATGGTCCGGCGCGAAATCTGCCTTCAGCGCCCCGGCCAGGACGACCAGCCCGCCGACCAGTTCCGGATGCCGCGCGGCCACCTGCATGGCGACCATGCCACCCAGCGAATGGCCGAGAACGACCGGCCGGGCGAGCCGCAGGTTGCGGATCAGCCCGGCGACATCGTCGGCGAAATCGGCGATGCCAAAGCCCCTGCCCGCCTGCGAGGCGCCATGGCCGCGCAGGTCCGGCATGATCAGCCGCCGCGCGGAAAGATGCGGCGCCAGCAACGAGAAACTGCGGCTGGTGTCGGTGAAGCCGTGCACCAGGACGAGCGGCGGTTCCGAGCCGGCGACCTCGACATAGGCGAGGTCGAGGCCACCGACATCGACGAATCGCTTGCGGCCGGCCCAGGCGTCCTGCTCGCCCCCCTGTCCCGACAGATCCAATGCCGCGGGCCTCACAGTCCAAGCTTTTCCTTGACCGCGGCGAGGCCGGGCTTGCCGTCGAAGGTGGTGACGCTGGCAAGCCAGGCGTCGACACGATCCTTGTTGAGCGTGATCGACTTAAGCGCCGCTTCCTCCGGCTTCATGCCGTCATTGATGAGGTAGCCCATGCCGACATTTTCCAGATCGATGTCGAAGGCAAGGTTCTTCAGGAACTGCGCCACGTTCGGGCACTCCTGCAGGAATCCCTTGCGCACCTGGGTCGTCACCGTCGCGGCGCCGAAATTCGGGCCGAAGAACTTGTCGCCGCCGGTCAGATACTTGAAGTCGTACATCGTGTTCATCGGATGCGGCGCCCAGCCCTGGAAGACGATGAACTGCTTCTCCTTGATCTGGTAGCCGACCTCAGAGAGCATGCCGGCTTCGCTCGATTCGACCACCTGCCAGCCGTCGAGCTGGAACTGAGGATCGGCGATGGCATCCATCATCAGCTGATTTGAGCCGGGCTCGATGCCGTACATCTTCTTCCCGAACTTGTCGGCGAATTTGTGCAGGTCGGAGAGGTCCTTGACGCCGGCTTCCCAGACATAGGTCGGCACGGCGAAGGTGTATTTGGCGCCGACCAGATTGACCCGCACATTCTCGATCGAGCCGTCCTTCTTGTACGGCTCGTAATAAGTGACCATGGCCGGATCCCAGTAGCCGAGGAACAGGTCGAGGTCTTTGTTCTTCATGCCTTCGTAGATGACGTTGATGCCAAGCACGTCGCTCTGCGGCTCATAGCCGAGCGCCTGGAGCAGGACCTTGGCCACGCCCGTCGTGAAGGCGAGATCGTTCCAGCCGGGCTCGGCCATTCGCACCACCCTGCATTCCTCCGCCTCGGCCGCCTGAACGGTTTGAGCGGCCACCATCAAGGCAGCGAGACAGACGCCATTCGCAAGCAAGCGCACCATTCCGGTTCTCCTCTGTTGACCCTTTGGTCATGTTATTGTCCCATCGGTCAATGATTGATCTGAGCGGGCGAAAATGTCAACATGGATTCGCAAACATGGATCTCTCCGGTGAAGCTCACACGTCTCAGCGACATACGCCGCAAGGAGTTGCGGCAAGCGGCCTTTGCGGTGCTCGAGCGCGAGGGCATTGCCGGCGCCACCTTGGAAAAGGTCGCGGCCCAGGCCGGCGCCTCGAAGGGCATCGTGCTGCACTATTTCCGCAACAAGCAGGAACTGTTCGAGCACGCGATGCGCGAAGCCAATGCCGTGCTGTGCAACGCGGTGGTGGCGCGGCTCAAGCGCGCGCGAACGCCGATGGAGCGGCTGGACGCGGTCATTGAGGGCAATTTCGAGGAGCACCTCTTCCTGCCGCCGCTCTGCCACGCCTGGCTGTCCCTGTGCGCCGAGGTGCCGCGCGACGAGAAGCTGGCGCGCATCCAGCGAGTGATCCACGCGCGCATGCGCTCGAACCTGTTGTCCGGCCTGCGCGGCCTCGCATCCCCGGAGTTGGCCGCGGAGATCGTACTCGGCGTCACCGCACTGATCGACGGGCTGTGGCTCAGGCTTGGCCTGCAGCCGGGCAGCGTGTCGCGCGCGCAGGCGGTCCGCCAGGTCAAGGACTATGTCGCGGGGCGGCTCGCGCTGCGCCAGCCCGGGGCCATCGGCCTGGCGGCCGGATAACAGAGTGAGATCTACTCCCCGACCTCATCCTCCAGGTTGCGGAAACCGAGCGCCTCGACCTCCACCAGGATCTGCTCGCGGATCCAGCGATGCGGCGCCTCGTCGTCATGGCGGGCGTGCCAGTACATCCTGACCGCCGGCGAGGGAATCGAGATCGGCGCCCGGTAGATGCCGAGCGGCAAGGATTTCGCCGCCACGGCCGCGAACTGCATTGGAACGGCCGCCAGATAGGGTCCGCTCGCCACGGCCAGCGCGACGGCCTGGAAATGCGGCAAGGCAAGCGTGACCCGGCGCGTTCGGCCCATCCTGCCCAGCGCGTCATCGGTGAAGCCCGACATCGAGCCGTCGATGGAGCGCAGCGCGTGCGGCAGCTCGCAGAACAGATCGAGCGGCACCTGCTCGCCTTCGGCAATGCCGGCCCGATTGAGCGCTGCATTGCCCTTCGCCGCGATGACGGCGAAGGGCGAGCCGAACAGCGGCATGCTGGAAACCCATTCGGCGACTTCCAGGGGACGCTCCAGCGCCACGTCGATTTGGTCCTCCTGCAACAGTTTCGAGACGTCGCCGATGGCGCTGTCGAGGAAGCGGAACGACACTGATGGCGCCACCGCCGCGATGCGCGCCGCAAAGGGCGGCATCAGGAGCATGGAAAAGAAATCCGCGCCCATGAAGGTGAAGGTCCGCTCCAGCCTGGCCGGATCGAAGTCCTTCGCCGGCTGGAAAGCACGCTCGATCTCGCGCAGCGCGGCACGCACAGGCCCGGCCAGGCTTTCGGCGCGGGGCGTCGGCACCATGTCGTTGCCGCGCCGCACGAAGAGCTGGTCGTTGAGCGTATGCCGCAGGCGGTTGAGCGCGGCACTCACCGCAGGCTGGCTGAGGCCGATCTGCTCGCCGGCGCGCGTCACGCTTTTCTCGCGCAAAAGCGCGTCGAGCACCCTCACCAGGTTGAGATCGAGCGCGTTCAAATTCATCGCATCAATTCAGTCCATATGATCATTCGATTTCCATCGCCCACGCGTCGCTGGTTAGTTCGCCGTCGACGCCGCTTCGCCGGCCCAACACAAAGCAGAGACACCATGACAATGATCAACCGGACCATCGCAGGCAAGAAACTCCTTTGGTTCAACAACACGCTCGTCGCCATCCAGGTCTCTTCGGCCGACGGAGAGGACGGCATCTGCGTCATCGAGCATCGCCTGCCCTATGGCGATTCCCCGCCGCTGCATGTGCACCGCAACGAAGACGAGGTATTTCACATTCTCGAAGGACAAATGCGTTTCCAGATCAACGGCCATGAGCGGGTCGTGGGCGCGGGCGAAACCGTCATCGCGCCGAAAGGCCTGCCGCATACATACAGGGTCGAATCTCCGCAAGGCGCGCATGCGCTCACCGTCACGCGCGGCTCGGATTTCGAGACGATGGTACGCCTGGCGAGCCGCCCCGCCGAACGGCCGGACCTGCCGCAGCCGGGGGCGCCGACCCCCGAGATGATGGCGACGCTGACGAGACTCTGCGCCGAGAACGGCATCGACATTGTTGGACCGCCGATGGAGGGCTGATCTCGCCCACAAGGGGGAGATCGGCAGCCCCCTTCAACCGATTTGCATCTTCCTCGCCCGCAATCTCCGCTTGAAGGGTTTTGTGCAACGCGATACGCCCTTGCGCAAATCGACAGACCGGAGATTTCCCGTGAGCGCTGAGAAGACCAGAACCGAAACCGATACATTCGGTCCCATCGAGGTCGCGGCCGACCGCTACTGGGGCGCGCAGGCGCAGCGTTCGCTCGGCAATTTCAAGATCGGTTGGGAAAAGCAGCCGGCCTCGATCGTGCGCGCGCTGGGCATCGTCAAGCGCGCCGCGGCCGAAGTGAACACGGAGATGAAACGGCTGGATCCAGCCATCGGCAAGGCAATCGTGGACGCCGCGCAGGAAGTGATCGACGGCAAGCTCGACGACCATTTCCCGCTCGTGGTCTGGCAGACCGGTTCGGGCACGCAGTCCAACATGAATGCCAATGAAGTGATCTCCAACCGGGCCATCGAGATGCTCGGCGGCGTGATGGGCTCGAAGAAGCCCGTGCACCCGAATGACCACGTCAATATGAGCCAGTCGTCGAACGACACCTATCCGACGGCCATGCATGTCGCCTGCGCCGAGCGGGTCGCGCATCACCTGATCCCGGCGCTACACCATTTGCACAAAGCGCTCGACGCCAAGGCCCGCGCCTTCAACCACATCATCAAGATCGGCCGCACCCACACGCAGGACGCCACACCCCTTACGCTCGGCCAGGAATTCTCCGGCTACGCCGCGCAGGTCGCGTCGTCGATCAAGCGCATCGAGCAGACGCTGCCCGGCCTGCAGGAACTGGCGCAGGGCGGCACCGCGGTCGGCACCGGGCTCAACGCGCCGGTTGGCTTTGCGGAAAAGGTGGCGGACCGGATCGCTGCCATCACCGGCATCGCCTTCGTGACGGCGCCGAACAAGTTCGAGGCGCTCGCAGCACACGATTCCATGGTGTTCTCGCACGGCGCGATCAACGCGGCGGCGGCGGCGCTGTTCAAGATCGCCAACGACATCCGCCTGCTCGGTTCAGGCCCGCGCTCGGGCCTCGGCGAGCTGTCGCTGCCGGAGAACGAGCCGGGCTCGTCGATCATGCCGGGCAAGGTCAACCCGACGCAGTGCGAGGCGCTGACGCAGGTCTGCGTGCAGGTGTTCGGCAACAATGCCGCGCTAACCTTCGCCGGCAGCCAGGGCCATTTCGAGCTCAACGTCTACAACCCGCTGATGGCCTATAATTTCCTGCAGTCGGTGCAGCTGCTTGCCGACGCTTCCGTATCCTTCACCGACAATTGCGTCGTCGGCATCGAGGCGCGGGAAGACAACATCAAGGCGGCGCTGGAGCGCTCGCTGATGCTGGTGACGGCGCTCGCCCCCACCATCGGCTACGACAACGCCGCCAAGATCGCCAAGACCGCGCACAAGAACGGCACCACGCTGCGCGAGGAAGCCTTGGCCACCGGGCTGGTCAGCGAGGCCGACTACGACCGGCTGGTGCGGCCCGAGGACATGACGCATCCGGGGTAGTTCTCGCGGCGCGGACAGGCCAAAGGGGTCGTCGTTCCAGGGCGAAGACGACCCGATCGGGCGTTTCGGCTAGTCCCCGAGGTCTGCGACTGCAACCCCCAACCGATAGTTTGGCTATTTTGCGGGGGCACAATTTACTCGTTAATCCCAATCCGCCGACACGATTTTCGCGCGCGTCCGCCGGTCACCGAAACATACTGCCTGTGAACAATGTGTCGCCGCATCGGCGGCTTTGGTGAACAGTCTTCGTCGTCTATCTGACTGGGCATTCAACACGATTCGGAGACTCGCCAATGTCCATCAACACTTCCGCCGCCGGTACCAGCATCGCGTCCAACAGTGCCACCACCATCCTGCTCGGCCGTATCCTGCTCGCCGTCATCTTCCTGCTTTCCGGCTTCGGCAAGCTTACCGCCATTTCCGGCACCGCCGGCTATTTCGGCGCCCTCGGCCTGCCGCTTCCGACCGTGACGGCCGTCGTGGTCGGCCTCATCGAGCTGCTCGGCGGCCTTGCCATTCTTGTCGGGTTCCAGACGCGGATCGCCGCCTGGTTGCTCGCCATCTTCACGATCGCTACCGGCCTGGTTGCTCACACCGGCTGGGCCGACCAGATGCAGATGATCCAGTTTCTCAAGAACCTCGCCATCACCGGCGGCTTTATCCTGCTCGCCTCCTCCGGCGCCGGCGCCTATTCGATCGACGCCAAGCGCGGCTGATCTCCTTCCCCTCCCAAGCTGAAACTTTGGCGGCGCGGAATTTTACGCGCCGCGTTTTAGTTTTATAGAGTGCAGGCGTACACTGCACCGAGAGCCGGTGCATTCCCGGGTACCGGCAAGGGAGGTGGGCCATGAACCGCAACGCGTTGCTTCTCGCCTCGCGGCTCCTGCTTGCCGCGCTGTTCGTGCCCTCGGGCTTCCAGGTGCTGACCAATATATCCGGCACGATCAATTATTTCACCGGCCTCGGCCTGCCGCTACCGACCCTGGCGGCCTGGGGCACCGGCCTGTTCGAGCTGATCGCCGGACTTTTGATTCTTGTCGGTTTTCAGACGCGGATCGCGGCGCTGCTGCTTGCCGCCTTCACTATCGTCGCCGGCTTCATCGGCCATTTCGGCCAGGGCGGCGAGGATGCGACCCTCGCCTTCATGCACCAGCAGATGCTGATGAAGGACATTGCCATTGCCGGGGGCTTCCTGGCGCTCGCCATGGCCGGCGCCGGCGCATGGTCGGCCGACGGCCGCCCTTTTGGCGTCGGTGCCGAGATCACCTGATCCGTCACTTGACGGAAATGCTTGGCCCGCCTTCGACCGCCAGCACCAGCCGGCGGTTGGTGATGCGCGCCAGTTGCGCCAGCCGCCCGGCAGGTCGTTCGCCATAGAGGTCGGCAAGCGACGCCGGCAGCACCAGCGCAAGCGCACCGTTGCCGCGGCTTTCCCATTTCAGCCGCGGCATGACCCCGGGCATCGCCGCCGTCAGCAGGTAGACGACGCGCATCATCGCCGCCAGCGCGCGGGCGCGCTCGAGCATGCGCGGCGGCGCCAGGGTCTTGATCTCGGGCGCGATCGCATCGTTGAAGATGCCGTCATGGCGATAGGCGTTGGTCAGGGCCAGATAGGCGCGGCCAGGATGGTCGACGCCGATAAAGGACGCATGCGCGATGATGTTGAGCGACTGCCGGCCGCGATATTCGGGATGCGCCCGCCAGCCGATATCGGCAAGTAGGCAGGCGGCGTGGCGGTAGCGCGCCTCATCCACCGTCTCGTCGATGCCGAAGGCCTTGAAAGCCTTGTCCGTCCATTCGACGAGGTCATGCGCGTGATGGACCGAGCGCGAGCGCAGCAGCGCCAGTTCCTCCGCCGCGGAGATCAGCGGATCGGCCTTCTGCTCGGCGGCGTCGAGCAGCGAATAGAGGAAGCCTTCGCGCACGCCCTGCGCCGAGACGACGACCTTCGAGGGCTCCATTGCCGCCATGATTTCCTGCAGCACGACCGCACCGTAAGGCAGCAGCGAGCGGCGGTTCTTGGAGACGCCTTCGATGCCCTTGACCTTTTCGACCTCGCCCTTGGCCACCTGCCTAAGGAAGTTCAGGGCGCTGTCGGCGGCGATCTCGTAATGATGCATGACGCCGAGCGGGTAGTTGGTCATCTCCATATGGAGCCGGGCGAGGTTTCGCCAGGTTCCGCCGACGGCGTAGAACACCCTGCCCTGCCCACCCTTCAAAAGCTTCGCCCGCGCCAGTTCCTGGCGCGCGATCTTCTGCGCCTGGACGAGAGAGTTCTTCGCCATGTCCTGCAGGCGCAGGCCGCCGAGCGGCAGCGTGATACCGTCGCCGATCGCCTCACCATTGATGTCGACGAGTTCCAGGCTGCCGCCGCCAAGGTCGCCGGCGATGCCGTTGGCCGGATAGAAGCCGGAAATGATGCCAAGCGCCGAATAATGCGCTTCCTGGCGGCCGGAGAGCACTCGGATCTCGGTCTTCAGCACATCCTCGGCGCGGTGGATGAAGTCCGGGCCGTTGACCGCCTCGCGCGCGGCCGCAGTCGCCAGCACATAGATGTGCTCGGCGCCGGCTTGATCCGAAAGCGCGCGAAAACGGCGGAACTCCTCCATCGAGCGCGTCACCGCCTCGGGATCGAGCTTGCCCGTCGAAACGATGCCGCGGCCGAGGCCGGCCAGCATCTTTTCGTTGAACAGCATCGTCGGCGAGCGCGCCAGCCCTTCATAGACGACGAGGCGGATCGAGTTCGATCCGATGTCGATGATCGACAGCGGCCGCCGGTCCTGGAGCCGGCCCTGGGAGACTGAAATCACGCGGCGGCGTTCTTCTTGCGGCGCTTAAACTGGGCAATGCGCCTGGGCGCATGCGATTTCAGCGCGTCACCCCGTCCGGAAAGACTCGGATTGGTCATGAAATATTCCTGCGCGTTGAACGGTTCCTCGCCCTCCTCGAGCGCAGCGCGCCGGGAGGTGCCATCAGCCAATACGTCGAAACTTTGCTGATTGTCCATGATGTTGCCGAGCATGATCTGGCCAAGCACCTGTTCATGCACAGTCGGATTGGTGATCGGCACCAGGGTCTCGACGCGGCGGTCGAGATTGCGCGGCATGATATCGGCCGAGGAGATGTAGACGATCGCTTCGTCGGACGGCAGACCGTGGCCGTTGCCGAAGCAGTAGATGCGGCTGTGCTCGAGGAAGCGGCCGACAATCGACTTCACCCTGATGTTCTCGGAAAGACCCGGCACCTGCGGCCTCAGGCAGCAGATGCCGCGCACGACGAGATCGATCTCGACGCCGGCGCGGCTGGCGTCATAGAGAGCGTCGATGACGGTCGGATCGACGAGCGCGTTCATCTTCATCCAGATACGGGCCGGCCTGCCCTCGAGCGCATGGGCGATCTCCTCGGCGATGTGCCTGAGGATGCGGTCGCGCAGCGTGAACGGCGACACCGCAAGACGCATCTCCTCGGCAGGCTCGGCGTAGCCGGTGATGAAGTTGAAGATCTGCGCGACATCGCGCGCGATCGTCGGGTCGGTGGTGAAGAAGGACAGGTCGGTGTAGATGCGGGCGGTGACCGGATGGTAGTTGCCGGTGCCGAGATGCACGTAGTTGCGCAGCCGGCCGTCCTCGCGGCGGACCACCAGCGACATCTTGGCGTGGGTCTTCAACTCCAGGAAGCCGAACACGACCTGGACGCCGGCGCGCTCGAGGTCGCGCGCCCAGCGGATATTGGCCTCTTCATCGAAGCGCGCCTTGAGCTCGACGAGCGCCGTCACCGACTTGCCGGCCTCCGCCGCGTCGATCAACGCCCGCACGATCGGGCTGTCGTTCGAGGTGCGGTAGAGCGTCTGCTTGATGGCGACGACTTCCGGATCGGCCGCCGCCTGGCGCAGGAACTGCACCACGACGTCGAAGGATTCGTAGGGGTGGTGGACGATGATGTCCTTCTCGCGGATCGCGGCCAGGCAGTCGCCGCCATGCTCGCGGATGCGCTCGGGAAAGCGCGGGTTGTAGGGCGTGAATTTGAGGTCGTCGCGCGGAATGGCGACGATCTCGGAGATCTGGTTGAGCGCCAGCGGCCCGGTGAGCACGCTGATGCGGCTCGACGACACTCCGAGCTCGCCGGCGACGAAGTCGCGCAACTCGGCCGGCATCAGCGTGTCGAATTCGATGCGGATGACGGAGCCGCGGCGGCGGCGCTTCAGCGCCGTCTCGAACAGGCGAACGAGGTCTTCCGATTCCTCCTCCACCTCGATATCGCTGTCGCGAATGATGCGGAACGTGCCCGAGCCCTTGACCTCGTATCCAGGGAAGAGCTTGCCGATATAGAGGCCGACCGCTTCTTCCAGCGGGATGAAGCGGACATGATGCTTGCGGTCGGGCAGACGGATGAAACGCCGTAGCGCCACCGGCAAGCGCAAGAGCGCGCTCATCTCTTCGCCGTTCTTGCGGTGGCGCAGCTGCAGCGCCATCGAGAAACCGAGATTGGGGATGAACGGGAACGGGTGCGCCGGGTCGATCGACAGCGGCGTCAGCACCGGGAAGACCTGATCCTGGAAATGCTCCTCCAGCCACGCCTTCTCGTCCTTGGTCAGGCCATCGCGGGGGATGCTTTCGATGCCTTCCTTGTTGAGCAGCTCCATCAGGGCCGACAGGCTCTTCTGCTGGTCTTCCTGCAGGCGCTCGACCTCGCGCAGCAATTGCTCCAACTGCTGCTCAGGCGTGCGGCCGTCCGGGCTCTTCAACGCGATGCCCTCGCGCACCTGACCGGCGAGGCCGGCGACGCGCACCATGAAGAACTCGTCGAGATTTGCGGCCGAGATCGACAGGAAGCGAACGCGCTCGAGCAGCGGGTGATGCTCGTTCAGCGATTCCTCGAGCACCCGGCGGTTGAACTGCAGCCAGGAAAACTCGCGGTTGACGAAACGATCTGGATTGCCGCCGTCCGGGCTCGCCGCCTCGACGGTGATGAACTCGCTCTGCACCGGCTTCAGTTCGTTCATGGTTCCTGCTCTTGCCCACAACGTCGTTCTTTGAGCGCCATACGCCGCCGGACGCGCTATGCACGCTCTAACACGCTTTTATGACGCATGATGTCACGGAATCGCTTCGTTTCCGGGCTCATGCGCTTAACCGGCTCAACTTATCCTGTGCCAGCCTTTTGCGACAGTTTCATTTCATCGATCTTGCAAACCGGCCGGTTATGATCCAGATGCAAACGGGCCGAACTGAAGGAGACGACGATGGCAGGCGGTACCATTCCCCATTTCCAGAACGATGCGGGCCATCCGGCAATCGATATCGGCGTCAAGGAATTCATGTGCACCGGCGCCAATCCGCCTTTCGACCATCCGCATGTATTCCTCGACATGGGCGACGACAATGAGAAGGTCTGCCCGTACTGCTCGACGCTCTATCGCTATTCGCCGAAGCTGAAGGCGACGGAAACCGAGCCTGCCGGCTGCCTCTATATCGACAAGGCTGCCTGATCTCAGATCATGGGTGACCGCTAGACCATGGATGAGGCGCGGTCCCGGCAGGTCGTCATCGCCGGGGCCGGTATCGCCGGACTGACGGCAGCTCTTGCCTTTGCCGAACACGGCCATGCCGTCACAGTGCTGGAACAGGCCGGCCAGCTCGAAGCGGTGGGCGCCGGCATCCAGCTTTCCCCCAACGGAACCCGTATCCTCAGCCGGCTCGGTGCGCTCGACCGGTTGCGGCTGAACGCGATCCGCCCGGAAGCGGTGGTGCTGAAGGACGCCGCCAACTTGCGGGAACTGGCGCGCGTGCCGCTCGGCCAGACCGGCGAAGAGCGCTGGGGCGCGCCCTATCTGGTGGCGCACCGCGCCGACCTGCAGGCCGCGCTGGCGGCGCGCATGGCAGAGCATCCCGAGATCCAACTCGTCACCGGCGCGCGGGTGACGGACGTCGCTGTTCAGCCGCAAAACATCGCCGTCACCGCCGAAACGGATGGCGGCAGCATCGAGGCCGCCGGCGGCCTGCTGATCGGCGCCGACGGCGTCTGGTCGTCGGTTCGCACGGTGCTTGTGGGTCGAGAGCCGGCTTTCGGGAAGAACCGCTTCTCGGGCGAGCTGGCCTGGCGCGCAACGATTGCAGCGACAAGCGCCGCCGGCCAGGCTTTTGCGGCGATCGCCGCCGGCGACTGCATCACCGCCTTCCTCCATGCCGGTTTCCATATGGTCGCCTATCCGGTGAGCAAAGGCAGCGACTTCAACCTCGCCGCTTTCACCAAGGGCGAGCGCATCGCCGAAGGCTGGTCCGGCCATGCCGATCCCGCCATTCTCGCCAGCGCCATGCGCGGCACGTCGCCCGCGCTGGCAAGGCTTGTCGCGCTTGCCGGGCCATGGACGGCGTTTCCGATCCACACCGTCGAGCAGACGCGCTGGACGATGCCGCAGGGCGTAGCCCTGATCGGAGACGCGGCGCACGCCATGACCCCGTTCGCGGCGCAGGGCGCGGCGATGGCGATCGAGGATGCCGCGACGCTCGCCGATCTGGTCGCCGACTTCGCCGGCGATCCGCGGCAGAACCTCTCCACATGGGAAAATCGCAGGCGCCCGCGCATCGAGAAGGTGCTCAGACGCGGCGCGCTCAACCGCATGGCCTGGCACGCATGGGGCCCGGTTGCGATCGCGCGCAATTTCGTGCTGGCGACGCGCCCGGCGGAGAAACTCGCGGCTGATCTCGACTGGCTCTATGGATGGGAAGAGCGGAAGGTGGTGCGGCGGTAGGGGCCTACCGGGCGGCCGACAAAATTGGATTGGCCGGCGGGACAGCGCCCCCCTCTGTCCTGCCGGACATCTCCCCCACTTGGGGCGAGATCAGCTGTCACCGCTGCCTTCGCCAATGGTCAACGTTGCAGGATAAGAGCCGGCGCTCCAACTGCCAATCTCCCCCCTCGTGGGGGAGATGTCCGGCAGGACAGAGGGGGGCGCGAAGGAACGCGATACTTGCCAATTCGCGGAGCGCCACCTCAATCATACAACCTCAACGACCACCCTAGCGACACCGGCAACGGATTCCACCAGCCGGTGCGCAAGCCGGCGGTGCGCAGTGCCGCCGCCGTCCAGGTGTTGCAGCCGATCAGCGCGTTGAAATTGCCATTGGCCTCGTAGAAGCGATCGAAGCTGGAATAGCCAGCATTGTCGATACCCATCGGCCCGTTCGACCCCTGTTGGAAACTCGCCTGAATGTAATCAAGCAGCGCGGAGAAATGCGCCTCGTCGATGTCGAAGCCGGCGACATTGGGATGCGGCTCTTCAATTGCGCCGGCGACGTCGACATGCATGACCGAGGCATCGAGCGTCAGCGCCTTCAAGACAGGCGCGGCCTTCAGTTCGGACCAGTTTGGCGTCTCCAGATAGAAGGCGCGGCCGCCCCAGCCGAAGACGAAATAGCGCGCGGCCGGCGCATCGGCAGGCTGGCCGGCCTCGACGAGAAAACGGAAGCGCCGGCGTACATCATCATCCAGCGGTATCGCAATGTCGGTATGGATCGCGTTCTTCAGAACCAGTATGTGCCGGGTGCTCTCGCCTGCGGCTCTCGCTGCCGGCCAGAGCGGGTGCGGCACCAATGTTCCGATCGCCGCGGCTAGAGGCGCCGCCGCCACTAATGTCGCAAGGTATCGCAGGAATTTTCGCATCAGGCGCGGTAGGTCCGTCGCATTTGCCGCCGCGAGACTGGCCGAAGCCGTTCGTGACTTCGTCATCCTCGGGCTTGACCCGAGGATCCATGCCGTGACCTTTGCCGTAGGGCGCAACGGCGCAGAATTCTGAACCGCAGCGAAGCCCCGATGTCACGGCATGGATTCTAGGGTCTGCGCCGCGTCGCTTCGCTCCTTGCTCCGCCCTAGAATGACGAAGCGGAGAGGCGCTTCGAGCACCCTGTTACCGGCCGCCGCTTCAGTGCAGGATCTGCGACAGGAACAGTTTCGTGCGCTCATGGCGCGGATTATCGAAGAACTCGGCCGGCGTGTTCTGCTCGACGATCTGGCCCTGATCCATGAAGATCACCCGGTTGGCGACCTTGCGGGCAAAGCCCATCTCGTGGGTGACGCACAGCATGGTCATGCCTTCTTCGGCAAGGCCAACCATCGTCTCCAGCACTTCCTTGATCATTTCCGGGTCGAGCGCCGAGGTCGGCTCGTCGAACAGCATGATGCGCGGGTTCATGCAGAGCGAGCGGGCGATCGCCACGCGCTGCTGCTGGCCGCCGGAGAGCTGTCCAGGATATTTGTTGGCCTGCTCCGGGATCTTGACGCGCTTCAGGAAATGCATGGCGATTTCCTCGGCCTGCTTCTTTGGCGTCTTGCGCACCCAGATTGGCGCCAGCGTGCAGTTCTCCAGGATTGTCAGATGCGGGAACAGGTTGAAGTGCTGGAACACCATGCCGACCTCGCGGCGCACCTCGTCGATCTTCTTCAGATCGTTGGTGAGTTCCTTGCCGTCGACGATGATCTTGCCCTTCTGGTGCTCTTCCAGGCGGTTGATGCAGCGGATCATGGTCGACTTGCCGGAGCCGGACGGACCGCAGATGACGATGCGCTCGCCACGCATCACCTTGAGGTTGATGTCCTTCAGCACATGGAACTCGCCATACCATTTGTGCATGCCGACGATGTCGATGGCGACATCTGTCGTCGAGATGTGCATCTTCTTGGCGTCGACCTTGAGGTCTTCCGCGCTGACGGCGTTTTCGGTGGCCATGGCCAATTCCCCTTTTTATCGTTTGTAGCCGGTGTCCAGCCGGCGCTCGGTGTACATTGAATAGCGCGACATGCCGAAGCAGAACAGCCAGAACACGAAGGCGGCGAAGATCAGGCCGGACTTCGGGGTCTGCGGCGTCGCCCAGTTGGGATCGGAGAAATTCTGCTTCACCACGCCGAGCAGGTCGAACATCGAGATGATGAGCACCAGGCTGGTATCCTTGAACATGCCGATGAAGGTGTTGACGATGCCGGGAATGACCAGCTTCAGCGCCTGCGGCAGCACGATCAAGCCCATCTTCTGCCAATAGCCGAGGCCGAGCGAATCGGCGCCCTCATACTGGCCCTTCGGGATCGCCTGGAGGCCGCCGCGCACCACTTCCGCCATATAGGCGGCGGCAAACAGCGACACGCCGATCAGCGCCCTGAGGTACTTGTCGAAGGTAACGCCCTCGGGAAGGAAAAGCGGCAGCATGACGCTCGCGAAGAACAGCACGGTGATCAGCGGAATGCCGCGCACCGTCTCGATGAAGACGACGCAAAGCCATTTGACGATCGGCATCTGGGAGCGACGGCCGAGCGCCAGAGCGATGCCCAGGGGCAGCGACACGGCCATACCAACGAAGGAGAGGCTGAGCGTCACCAGCAGCCCACCCCAGCGCGAGGTCTCGACATGCGGCAGGCCGAACACGCCGCCGACCAAAAGGAAGTGGGCGACGACCGGCAGCACGAGGAAGAGCAGGATGGCGTTCAGCCCCTTGCGCGGCACGCGCGGGATCAGCATAGGCACCAGCAACACCACGAACAGGATGGCGACCAGGATAGGCCGCCAGCGTTCTTCGATGTGATAGGTGCCGAACATGAACTGGCCGAACTTGGCGTTGACGAAAGCCCAGCAGGCGCCGGTCCAGCCGTCGGGCTGGATGCCGCCTTGCGAGACGGTGGCGCAGACCGTGCGGTCCGGCCCGGTCCACACTGCGTTTATAAAGGCCCAGTTGATGACCTGCGGCAGGATCCAGGCGACTATGGCGATGCCGAGGATGGTCAGGATAGTGTCGCCAACCGAGGCGGTCAGGTTCTTGCGCACCCAGGCATAGGCGCCGCGCTCGCCAGGAGGCGCCGGCTGCGCCAGCGTCATCTCGGTGCGCACCCAGGACATGTCGTGTTCCTGCATGGCTCTACCTCTCCACCAGCGCCATTCTGGCGTTGACCACGTTCATCACTGCAGAGGTGACGAGGCTCAGCACCAGATAGGCGATCATCATGAGGAACACGCCCTCGACCGCTTGGCCGGTCTGGTTGAGCACCGTGCCGGCGGTGGCGGTGAGATCGGGGTAGCCGATGGCGATCGCCAGCGAAGAGTTCTTGGTGAGGTTCAGATACTGGCTGGTAAGCGGCGGGATGACGATGCGCATCGCCTGCGGGATCACCACCAGGCGCAGGATCGGCCCGGAGCGTAGGCCGAGTGCAGCCGCCGCTTCGCTCTGGCCTTTGCTGACGCCCTTGATGCCGGCGCGCACGATCTCGGCGATGAAGGCGGCCGTGTAGAAGGAAAGCGCCAGCAGGAGCGACAGGAACTCAGGCTTGATCTGAAATCCGCCTGTCAGATTGAAGGTCGACTGCTTCGGGAAGTCAAAGGTAAGCGGCATGCCGGCGAGCAGGAAGGCGAGCACGGGCAGGCCGACGATCAGGGCGACCGAGGTCCAGAACACCGGAAATTGCTGGCCGGTGGCCATCTGCCGCTGGCGCGCCCGGTGCGCGACAAACCACGCCATGGCGAGCGCCACGACGAAAGCGACCAGAACCAGCCAGGAGCCGTCGCCCCAGACACCGCGCGGAAAATAGAAGCCGCGCTGGTTGAGGAAGGAGCCGAACGGCAGGTGATAGCTCTCGCGCGGCGGCGGCAGCACCGCGAGCACGCCCGAATACCAGAAGAAGATGACCAGCAGCGGCGGGATATTGCGGAAGATCTCGACATAGACCGTGCAGATCTTACGGATCAGCCAATTTTGCGATAGCCGGCCGATGCCAATGATGAAGCCGACTATGGTGGCGAGGACGATGCCGGCGGCGGCAACGATGATTGTGTTGAGCAAGCCGACGATGAGCGCACGGCCATAGGTTGCGTCCGACGTATAGGCAATCGGCGTGTCGGAGATATCGAAACCGGCCCTGTTCCTGAGGAACTGGAAGCCTGAAGCGATATGAAGGCGCTGGAGGTTCTCGATGACGTTGTTGACGATCCACCAGATCGAAACGAACAGAAGAATTACGACCAGCGTCTGAAAGAACAGGGCGCGTATTTTCGGGTCATTGATGAAGGAGCCGCGACCCGGCTCCTGCCGAAGGATTTCCTGCGAAGCCATAGACGATCCCCTGAAAAGAGAAACCGGGAGGCAGACGACCTGCCTCCCGGATCACATTTCAATCAGCGAACCGGCGGACCATATTGCAGGCCGCCCTTCGTCCACAGAGCGTTGATGCCGCGCGCGATCTTGAGCGGGCTGCCCGAGCCGACATTGCGCTCAAACATTTCGCCGTAGTTGCCGACCGCCTTGATGATGTTGACAACCCAGTCGTTGGAGAGGCCGAGATCGGCGCCGTATTTGCCATCGGGCTCAGTGCCGAGGAGGCGCTGGATGTTCGGATCGGTCGACGACTTCATCTCCTCGACATTGGCCTGCGTGATGCCGGCTTCCTCGGCGTTGAGCAGCGCGAAATACGTCCACCGCGCGATATGGGCCCATTGATCGTCGCCCTGGCGCACGGCCGGGCCGAGCGGTTCCTTGGAGATGATCTCGGGCAGCACGACGTGGTCGGCGGGCGAGGAGAGCGTCAGGCGGATGCCGTAGAGGCCGGACTGGTCGGTGGTGTAGGCGTCGCAGCGACCGGAATCATAGGCGGCGTTGACCTCTTCCAGCTTCTCGAACACGACGGGGTTGTACTCCATCTTGTTCTTCTTGAAGTAGTCGGCGAGGTTGAGCTCCGTGGTGGTGCCGCTCTGCACGCAGACCGCGGCGCCCGAAAGCTGCAGCGCGGAGTTCACGCCCGGCAGCTTCTTGGCGTTGATCATGAAGCCTTGGCCGTCATAGTAGGTGACGCCGACAAAATCGAGGCCAAGCGCGCTGTCGCGGTTGCTCGTCCAGGTGGTGTTGCGCGACAGGATGTCGATCTCGCCCGACTGCAGGGCGGTGAAACGCTCCTTGGCGCTGAGCGGCGTGAACTTGACCTTGGAGCCGTCACCGAAGACGGCGGCCGCGACGGCGCGGCAGAAATCCGCATCGATGCCCTTCCAGTCGCCCTTGTCGTCCGGCGCCGAGAAGCCGGCGAGGCCGGTCGAGACGCCGCACTGGATGAAGCCCTTCTGCTTGACGGTGTCGAGCGTGCCGGCCGAAGCGGCGGACGCCATGAGCCCGAGCGCGGCGGCGCCAAGCATGCCCAATGCAATGTGTTTCATGACCCACAGACCCTTTTCTGTTACAGGCGCCCCTAATTGCAGGCGACGCTTGATCTTTTTTCGTTTGTGAATGCAGCTCCCACTTAGGCCCGCTCCCGGACCCGCATCGTTTCGCCGATGCACTGCCTCCCATTCACGAAACGCATCGAAGGCGATTATTCCTGTGAGGTCAAGGGAAATGACCGAATTGCGACACGTTTGAAAACCGATTGCCGCAAATCACCGAATTGCAGCCAAAAGCGCTCGCAAATTGGTGAAGAGCTGCAGCCGGGACCGGCAAGTCCGGCGCCATCGAAATTTTGGCCATTACCTGAACTCCCGCCTCTTACTACTTGTTGGCGGCAATGGAAGGACTGGCGTGATTCGTAGCGAAGAAAGGCGCGCCGGGCTGCCTCCGGCGCATCGTCGCCGGAGGCCTGCAAGGGGCACGAAAGGTGAGCCGGCGACCTCTCATTTGGCCCAGCCAAACACCATCGCTTGGCGGGTTCGCAGCGGTTGCGCGACCAGTTCCACCGCTCTATGGCTGAGCCCCTGACACACTGCGACGAGCGACGAACTATGGGCGACGAGCGACGAACTATGGCGACAGACGGCAGCAACATCGGCATCAACACGCGGCTTGCCCATTCCGGCAATAACCCGCGCGACTATTTCGGCTTCGTCAATCCGCCGGTCGTGCATGCCTCGACGGTGCTTTACCCCGACGCCGCCTCGATGGCCTCGCGAAGCCAGAAATACACCTACGGCACGCGCGGCACACCGACGATGGATGCGCTCACGCTCGCCGTCGATGCGCTGGAAGGCTCGGCCGGCACGATCGCGGTGCCGTCGGGACTGGCCGCGGTGACGATTCCCCTGCTCACCTTCGTCTCGGCCGGCGACCATGTTTTGATCGTCGATTCGGTCTATCACCCGACGCGGAATTTCGCCGATACCATGCTGAAGCGACTCGGCATCGAAGTCGAATATTACGATCCGCGCATCGGCGCCGGAATTGCATCGCTGATCAAGCCCAACACCAAGGTGGTGTTCACCGAGTCGCCGGGATCGAACACCTATGAGGTGCAGGACATTCCGGCGATCGCCAAGGCGGCGCATGCGGCAAATGCCATCGTCATGATGGACAACACCTGGGCGACGCCGCTCTACTTCAAGCCGCTCGACCACGGCGTCGACATCTCGATCCATGCGGCAACCAAATACCCGGCCGGCCATTCGGACGTGCTGCTCGGCCTGGTCTCGGCCAATGAGGCTTGCTGGAAGCAGCTCTATGAAGGGTTCTGCACGCTGGGCTGCTGTTCGGGCCCGGACGACATCTATCAGACGCTGCGCGGCCTGCGCACCATGGGGGTGAGGCTGGAGCATCACCAGAAGAGCGCGCTCGAAATCGCGCGCTGGCTGGAGGAGCAACCGGGCGTGGCGCAGGTGCTGCATCCGGCGCTGCCGAGTCATCCCGACCACGCGCTCTGGAAGCGCGATTTCTGCGGCTCGAGCGGCGTCTTTTCGATCGTTCTGAATGGCGGCGGACAGAAGGCGCAGCACGCCTTCCTCGACGCGCTGACCATCTTCGGCCTCGGCTACTCCTGGGGCGGATATGAGAGCCTTGCCGTGCCGGTCTTTCTGGGGGACCGCACCATCGCCAAGGGCTCCTATGCCGGGCCGCTGATCCGCCTGCAGATCGGGCTGGAAGACGTCGAGGACCTCAAGGCCGACCTTCAGCGCGGCCTCGCCGCCGCGGCCGAGGCCTGAGCGACGGGCTAGAGCCGTTGCCAAACTGAATCCGCGGACGGCCGTAAGACCTTGGCGCGATTGAGAAAGCCGAGGCCGCTGGCAGCATGTCGCAGGCGATCCGCGCTGCAATAATATTCTCTCCAGCCGCGAATATACGGATTGGTTTGGCTTCCAAATCCGTGGCTTCGGCGGCATTGCGGGCAGCGCAAATTCCACCATTCGACAGTTCAAGCCATTCGACCTGGGGCTGCCATGGCGTTCCGCCTCTTCGTTCCGATCCTTGCCGGCGCGACGCTGCGCGAGCGGCTGCTTGCCTGCATCGGCGCGACCATCGGCATCGCGCTGACCGGCGTGATCAGCGGGCTCGCCATGGGCAACGGACCGCATGTGGCGATGCTGGTGGCGCCGATGGGCGCGTCCGCCGTGCTGCTCTTTGCCGTGCCGTCGAGCCCGCTGGCGCAGCCCTGGTCGATCATCGGCGGCAACACGATCTCCGCGCTGGTCGGCGTGACGGTGGCGCATTTCGTGCACAACCCGGTGATCGCCTCCGGGCTGGCGGTGGCGCTGGCGATCGCAGCCATGTCTTTCACGCGCTCGCTGCATCCGCCGGGCGGTGCAGCAGCCCTCACCGGCGTGCTTGGCGGGCCGGCCGTGATCAGCGCCGGCTTCCTGTTTCCCTTCGTGCCGGTAGCGCTGAACTCGATCATATTGGTGACGCTCGGTTTCCTGTTCCACAAGCTGTCGCGGCGCAACTATCCGCATGTGCCTCAGCCTGCCGCCAACAGCCACGGCACAGCCGACCGGCCGCCGGCGGAGCGCGTCGGCTTCCGGCCCGAGGATGTCGATGCCGCCCTGGCGGCACTCGACGAGACCTTCGACATCGACCGTGACGACATCGAAAGGCTGCTGCGCCAGGTCGAGCTGCAGGCGATGGTGCGCGCGCATCGGACGCTGCTCTGCCGGGACATCATGTCCCGCGACGTGATCTCGATGTCGGAGAACGCCACCGCCGACGAGGCGCGCAAGCAGCTTCTCGACCACAATATCCGCACCCTGCCGGTGGTCGACGCCGAGGCGAGGCTGGTCGGCGCCGTCGGCCTGCGCGAACTGACGCAAGCGACCGACACCGTGAAGGGCGTGATGTCGAAGGCCGGCACGGCCTCGCCCGAGACGCCGGCGATGAGCCTGCTGCCGCTGCTGACCGACGGGCGCAGCCATGCGGTGGTGATCGTCGACGCCGGACGGCATATTCTCGGACTCATCACCCAGACCGATCTGCTTGCCGCCGCCGCCCGCGCGCAGGCTGCAGACAGGCCGGCGCTGAAAGCTGTAGCATAGCGCGCGACTGGATCGGGAAAATCCGGGAACCTTTTGCCGGCAGGCGCGTCCAATTGCCCGGATGTAATGCCTGTTGGGAGATCGGGGCGCGATGATGAAGTCAGCAAGTCAGGCCGCCGCGGTTTCGGCGGCGGAGGCCGGCGAGATGGCGTTGGTGCGCCGGGCCCTGGCACGGGACCCCGGCGCCTTCCGCTTCATCATCAAGACGCACAACCAGCGGCTCTACCGCATCGCGCGCGGCGTGGTGCGCAACGACGCCGAGGCCGAGGACATCGTGCAGGAAGCCTATATGCGCGCCTTCGCCAGCCTCGACAGCTTCCGCGGCGATGCCTCGCTCTCGACCTGGCTGTCGCGCATCGTCATCAACGAGGCGCTCGGCCGGCTGCGCAAGAGAAAACGCATCGTGTCGATGCCTGAAAACCCTGAGGCGCAGATCATCCGGTTTCCGTTGAATTCAAATGACTTGAACCCTGGCGACGATCCGGAGCGGACAATGGCGCAGCGGCAGATCCTCGGGCTTGTCGAGCGGGCGACCGACAGCCTTCCCGATGTCTATCGCACGGTCTTCGTCGCCCGCGTCATCGAGGGATTGAGTATCGAGGAAACCGCCGACCTGCTCGGCATCAGGCCGGAAACGGTGAAGACAAGGCTGCATCGGGCGCGTGCCTTGGTGCGCAAGGCGCTGGACGACGAGATCGGCCCGGTGCTGCTCGACGCGTTTCCTTTCGCCGGCCGGCGCTGCGAACGGCTGACGCGGGCGGTGATGAAGAGGCTCGGCTTCGAGGGCTGAGGCGCGTTCAGATTTCGCGAAGCCCGCGTTGAGGAGAGGCATCGCGGATGAGCTTTTCGGCCAATCTCCAACATGCAATGTCCAACATGTGTGTCCCGCGACTTTTCCCGGGAACGTTTCGCCCTCTCCCGCATCCAATGGCCGTCAACCCAGAATGGAGCCCGGTGCCTCTGTGCCGGGCGAAGGAGATGCCATGTTTATCCGACCGACCGCAGCCCTCGCAGCCTTCCTCCTCGTCAGCGCAGCGCCGCTGGCTGAGGCCGCCGAGAAGCCGACCGACCCGCAGATCGCCCATATCGCCTACACGGCCGGCGTGCTCGACATCGAGGCGGCGAAGCTGGCGATCCAGAAGTCGAAAACCAAGGAGGTCGTCGACTTTGCCAAGGATATGGAGCGCGACCACGAGGCGGTGAACAAGCAGGCTCTCGACCTGGTGAAGAAGCTGAAGGTGAAGCCGGAAGACAACGCCACCAGCCAGGCGCTGACCAAGGCGGCGAAGGAAGAGCGCGCCAAGCTGGCAAAGCTCGAGGGCACTGCCTTCGACAAGGCCTATATCGAGAACGAGGTCGCCTATCACAAGCAGGTCAACGGCGCGCTCGAAACCCTGCTCATTCCTTCGGCCAGCAATGCCGAGCTGAAGAGCCTGCTGGAGACCGGGTTGAAAATCTTCCAGGGACATGAGCAGCATGCCGAGCATGTCGCCGGCACGCTGAAATGAGGGCGGGCGCATTATCGCTGCTCGGCTCGCTGGCGCTGGCGCTTGTCGCGCCGCCGGCGCTCGCCGCCACCATCGAGGTGACCATCGACAGGCTGGTCTACTCGCCGGCGAGCGTCGAGGCCAAGGTCGGCGACACGATCGAGTGGGTGAACAAGGACGTCATCGCCCACACCGCGACAGTGAAGGGCGGCTGGGAGGTGATGATCCCGCCGAAATCGAAAGGCAGGATCACGCTCAAGCAAGCGGGAGCGGTCGACTATTTCTGCCGCTTCCACCCCAACATGAAGGGTCGCCTCAACGCGGCGCCCTAATCCGCCGCGGGATCGCGCCGAAGCGAGGCGCGCCGTGCCTCGCTGAGCCGGGTGACGTGCGTCCATGAGCCGTCATAGATGGGCTGGCGCCGCTCGATCCAGGCGCTGAGCCCTTCGCCGAGGTCGGCGGTCGGGGCCATGCGGGCGAACTGCTCGGCCTCGACCAGCAGGCCCTCGGCGATGCTAAGGTTGATGCCGCGCGCCACCGCGGTGAGAATGCCAGCCACCGCCGCCTGCGAATGGCGGATGATGCGGTTCGCAAGATCGAGCGCGGCGGGCATCAGCTCCTCATGCGGCACGACTTTGTTGACCAGCCCGAGCCCCAGCGCCAGCGCGGGCGAGAAAGGCTCGCCGGTAAGCAGCAGTTCGAGCGCGCGTTTGCGCCCGGCAAGCCTCGGCAGGCGCTGCGTCCCGCCGAAGGTCGGCGGCATGGCGAGCGTTATTTCGGGCTTGGCGAACAGGGCGCGGTCGCTGGCGACCGCCAGCGGCACCGCCTCGGTGATCTCGCAGCCACCGCCGAAGGCAAGGCCGTTGACGGCGGCGATGACCGGCTTGCGGAACGCTTCCAGCCGCGCCGTCAGCCGCTGGCCGCGCATGACGAAATCGCGCAGCGCGACATCCGTGCCTTCGGCCACGCTCAACGCGAATTCGTGGATGTCGCCGCCGGCCGAGAAGGCGCGCTCCCCTGCCCCGGTGAGGATCACGGCACGCACGGCATCGTCGGTCTCTATCCTGTCGAGGATCGCCAGCAGGCGGTCGATAAGGTCGTAATTCAGGGCATTGAGCTTTTCGGGGCGGTTGAGCGTCAGCACCGCGACGCGGTCGCGGATTTCGCAAAGCACGGGCTCGGTCATAGTTTTCTCCTTAGCCGTTCGTTTTTCTCCGCAATTCCGGACGGAAACCGCTGCGCATTTTCCTGGAATTGCTCTGTGGAACGGCTGCAAGGGATCAGCTTCCGGCTTGTTTGTATATTCACTAGTCGGTATACTTGACGGATGACCGAGAAGCCCAATCCAACCAGGAAACGCCTCGTCGACGCGGCGGCAAAACTCTTCTATGCCGAAGGCATCGGCCGCGTCAGCGTCGATGCCGTGGCGGAAAAGGCGGGGCTGACCAAGCGCACGCTCTACTACCACTTCAAGAGCAAGGACGAGCTGATCACGGCCTATCTCGACAGCCGCGACCAGCCGAACCTCAAGCAGATGGCCGGCTGGTTCGAGGCGGCGCAAGGCGGCGCGGACAAGAAGGTCGCGGCGATCTTCACCCATCTGGCGCGCGTGGCTCGGCACGTCAAATGGAAGGGCTGCGGCTTCCTGCGCACGGCCGCCGAACTCGCCGCGATGCCCGGCCATCCGGCGGTGAAGGCGGGCTCGCGCCATAAGAGCAATTTCGAGAAATGGCTGGCGGGCGAGCTTTCTAGCCATGGCGTGCGCGAGCCGAAGATGCTGGCGCGCGAGATCGTGCTTCTGATGGACGGCGCCTTTTCCAGCATGCTGATCCACCACAATCCCGACTACATCACGGCCGCCGGCCACGCCGCCGCGACGCTGGTGCGGGCGCGGATGGCAGCGGCATAGACCCCGCCCGGCATCCTGACCCCGTGGACCGCGACGGGCGAGTCCGGCGGCCTCAGCCGCGCGCTGCCCCCTCCTCTGCCAGCAGCCAGTCGATCATGGTGGCGGCGGGCGCGGGCGGACGGTCCGGTGCGAGAATCGAGAGAGCGCGGCCGGTCGGCACGCGCAATTCGGGAAACGGCGCCACCAGCGAGCCGGAGGCAAGAGCGCGCGACACTAGCGCCTCATGGCCCATCAAAACGCCGGCGCCGTCGACGGCGGCCTGCACAGCCATGCTGTAAAGCGAGAATTCGGAACCCGTCTCGATCGACGGGCCTTTCACGCCGGCGACTTCGAACCAAAGGCTCCAATCCTCCGTCCAGGTGGTATCCCAGAGCAAGAACTGCGAGGAAAGATCGGCCGGCGTCTTCAATTGCCTGGCCAGCGCCGGCGCGCAGACAGGAAAGATGACGTCGTCGCAGAGCTTGAAAGATCGGCCGGCGCCCGATCTGGTGAGGAAAATAGCGAGGTCGAAAGGCTCGCGCCGGAAGTCCGGCGGCTCTTCCAGCGCATGAATGGAGGGGCGCAGCGCCGGATGCGCCGCGCGTAGGGCCGGCAGCCGCGGCGCCAGCCAGAGCTGCGCGATCGAAGGCAATGCCGCAACGCTGACCTGCGGCCGGGGCGCCGAGATGCGCAATTCCTGGACGGCGAGCCCCAGGGCGTCGAAGGCGGTGGAAAACGAGGGTAGCGCCGAACGCCCAGCATCGGTGAGGTGCAGGCCTTGCGCGTGACGCACGAAAAGCGGAGCGCCTAGCCAAGCCTCCAGCGCCTTCACCTGATGCGAGACGGCGGCGGGGGTCACGCCGAGTTCGTCCGCCGCCTTGGCGAAGCTTTCATGGCGTGCCGCCGCCTCGAAGGCCCTGAGGGCGGTGAGCGGCGGCATGCGCGGTCGCGGCGGATTGACGGCCATCTGCAGCTTTCCCAATGCCGCGCCGCCTGCCATGAGGGCGCGGCAATGCTTCGAGCGAAAGAACGGCGACCGCCTGCGCTCGCCTCCAGGACCTCAAGTCTATTTGAGGGCCACCGGAGCGAGCTTGCCGTCGACCTTCCGCCACTCAAATACGACGAAGCCCGGCTGCTTGATATCCCCTTTGTCGTCATAGGAAATGGTGCCAAGCACGGTCGGGATAGCCGCTCCCGAATGGAGATACTCGGACGCCGCCTTCGGGTCGTCGACCTTGGCCTTGGCGATCGCCTCGGCGAGGATCTGGGTGGCGGCATAGGCGTAGAGCGTGACGGCTTCAGTGGGCACATTCTTCGCCTTCAGGTCGGCGACCGCGTCTTTGGCTTCGGGAAAGCTCGCCGGATCGGGGAAGGACGTCATCAGCGTGCCGGCCGCGCCATCGCCACCGATGGCGCCGAACTCGCTGTTGGATATGCCGTCGCCGCCCATCAGGACCGTCTTGACGCCCTGGTCGTGCATCTGGCGCACGATCAGGCCGGCCTCTGTGTGCTGGCCGCCGTAATAGACAAGGTCGGCGCCCGACTCCTTGATCTTGGCGACAAGCGCGCTGTAGTCCTTCTCGCCCGGGTTGATCTCCTCGCGCAGCACCTCCTTGCCGCCGCCGGAATTGTAGGCCTTGGCCATCTCGTCGGCGAGGCCCTTGCCGGCCGTCGACTTGTCGTCGACGATCGCGACCTTCTTGCCGGCAAAACGCTCGAGCACGAATTTCGCGGCGATGATGCCCTGCTGGTCGTCGCGGCCGCAGGCCCGGAACGCGTCCCATAGGCCTCGCTCAGTCACCATCGGGTTGGTGTCCGTGGGCGTGACGAAGAGCACGCCGTTTTCCGCATAAATCTCCGAGGCCGGAATGGTGACACCGGAATTGTAGTGGCCGACGACATAGTGCACGCCGTCGGCGACGAACTTGTTGGCGACCGACACGCGCTTGGGGTCGGAGACATCGTCGCCGACCGAGACGCTGAGCTTCTGACCGAGCACGCCGCCATTGGCGTTTATGCGCTGGATCGCCGTCTCGACGCCGACGCGGTACTGCTCGCCATAGGCGGCGTTCGGCCCCGACATCGGGCCGGCGACGCCGAGCACGATATCCGCCCTGGCGACGCCGGCGGCGGCGGCCATCAGGGCAGCAGTCATCAATCGCAGAATCATGCGCATGGTCATTCCCCTTTGTTGAAGAAGGCGGGCTTCTCGCCCGCGGCCCCTTTTTTTTGACGAAGCGGGCTCCCTGCCCGCGGGTTCAGGCGCTCAGCCGACGAAATGAAGCTTCGTGAACCGGCGCCGGAATGCACTCACATCCGCCGCGACATCCTCCACGGCATCGTTGCCACGCAGTCCCCTGGCGATGAGGGCGGCAAGCTCGGGCATGTACTTTTCCGTCATGCCCCAGCGCACGATCTCCGGCGTGCCGAAGCGCAGGCCGTTCATGTCGCCATCGACCGCCGTGACCGGCAGGCCGATGCCGCAGGTGAGGATGTTCGCACGCCTCAGCCGCTTCGCTTGCCGCCTGGCCGCCGCCGAACTCCGCCGCCTCGATGGCGAACTGGTGCGAGGCGGTGTGCCCCTTCGCGGTCGAGAACACCGGCAGGCCGCGCTCAGCCAGCGCGCTCGCCAGCGCCTTGGCGGTGCCGGTCATGGCGGCGGCATAGGCGCGGCCATGCGCCTTCCAGTCGAGCATGGTGATGGCCAGGGCGGCGGCCTTGGCGGCATCGAAATTGGCGGTCATGCCGGGAAAGGCGATGCGGTCGAGCTTTTCGGCGATCTCGGCGTCGTTGGTGACGATCAGCCCCGAAGGCGGCCCGCCGAGGCTCTTATAGGTGCTCATCGTCATCAGATGGGCGCCCTCCTCCAGCGGCTGCTGCCAGGCCTGTCCGGCGATCATGCCGCAAAGATGCGCGGCATCGAACAGCACCAGCGCACCGACCTCGTCGGCGATCGCCCTGATTTCCTGGATGGGATGCGGCAGCAGGTTGAGGCTGCTGCCGATGGTGATCATCTTCGGCCGGATCTCAAGGGCAAGTGCGCGGAGCCTCTCGACATCGACCGTGTAGCCGCCGGCATCGACGGGCGCGGCATGGATCTCCAGCCCGCACAGACCGGCGCAGCCCGCCGCATGATGCGTGACATGGCCGCCGATGGCCGGCGGCGGCGCGATGATGGCGTCACCCGGCCGCGCCGCGACCATGAAAGCGTAGAGGTTGGCGATGGCGCCGGAAGGGACGCGGATTTCGGCGTATTTCGCGCCGAAGACTTGCGCCGCAAGCTCGGCGGCGATGACCTCGATGCGTTCGACGCCCTCCAGCCCCATCTCGTATTTGTCGCCGGGATAGCCGAGCGACGGACGCGAGCCGAGCCCGGCGGCAAGCGCGGCCTCCGCCTTCGGGTTCATCACATTGGTCGCCGGATTGAGGTTGATGCAGTCGGCCTCGTGGATTTGCCGGTTGAGCGCGATGCCGCCCTCTATCGCGGCGAGCACGGCGTCGTTCCCCTGCCCGCTTGTGGCGGTCGCCAGCGCCTGGATAAAATCCTCGCAATGGGCGGGAACCCAGGGCCTGCGGGCAAGAGCGGTCATCGAAGCCTCCCTGTTGCCGGATGCGATGTCCGGCTCGTCAGGGCATGGTGGAGGCTTGGCCGGCCGGGCGCAAACGAGTAGTCCTAGCGGCTAGGCTTAGAAAATTTAGGGGTAGGAATTAGGGCAATGCGCCTGACTTAGGTGGTGCAATGCAGGAAGCGGATGGTCATTATAAGGAGAGTCTTTATAACGGTCGATCTGATCATGACCACCAAGGGGAGACGATGCGCTACATACGTCCGCAATCAATAGAAGAGGCCGCCGGCCTGTTGGCCAGCGCGGCCGGCCCGGCCGCGATCCTTGCCGGAGGCAGCGACCTTCTGGTGAGGATGAAGGGCGGCTTCATCGAGCCCGAGCTGATCGTCGACATCAAGGCGATAGCGGGCCTTAGCGAAATCAAGGAAACGGCAGACGGCTTCAGCATCGGCGCCGCGGTGCCCTGCGCGGTGCTCGGCGAGAACGCGGCGCTGAAGAAGGCCTGGCCAGGCGTCGTCGAGGCGGCCAAGCTGATCGGCTCGAAGCAGGTGCAGGGACGCTGCACAATCGTCGGCAATCTCTGCAACGCCTCGCCCGCCGCCGACAGCGTGCCGGCGTTGGTGGCTGCCGGCGCCAAGGCCGTGGTTGCCGGGCCGAACGGCAGGCGCACGATCCCCGTGGAAGCCGTGCCGACCGGACCGGGCCGTACCTCGCTCGCCAAGGGCGAGATCATCGAGGCGATCCTGCTCGACAAGCGCGCGCCAAATGCGGGCGACGCCTATCAGCGCTTCATTCCGCGCACCGAGATGGACATCGCCGTGGTCAGCGCCGGCGTGAACCTGACGCTCGGCGAGGCGGGCGCGATCAAGTCGGCCCGCGTGGCGCTGGGCGCCGCGGCGCCCACGGTGCTGCTGGTCGAGGAGGCGGCCGAGGTGCTCGTCGGCTCGAAGCTGGATGAGGCGACGCTGGAGCGGCTCGCCAAGATCTGCGCGGGCGCCTGCCGCCCGATCGACGACAAGCGCGGCACCATCGAATTCAGACGGAAAGTTGCGGGTGTGCTGGCGAAGCGTGTCGCCACCACCGCCTATGAGCGTGCAGGAGGCAAATGATGGCCGGTGTAGCGGTTTCAACGACAATCAACAGCGATCACGTCGAATATCTTTGCCAGCCGGACGAGACGCTGCTCGACGTGCTGCGCGACCGGCTGGGACTGACCGGCGCCAAGGAAGGCTGCGGGACCGGCGACTGCGGCGCCTGCAGCGTCATCGTCGACAACCGGCTGGTGTGCTCCTGCCTGGTGCTCGGCGCCGAGGCCGAAGGCCGCCAGATCGAGACCATCGAAGGCATGGCGCATGGCGACCAGCTGCATCCGCTGCAGCAGAAATTCCTCGAGCACGCCGCCTTGCAATGCGGCATCTGCACGCCAGGTTTTTTGATTGCGGCGAAGGATCTGCTCGAGAAGAACCCCTCCCCGACCGAGGAGGAAATCCGCTTCGGGCTCGCCGGCAATCTCTGCCGCTGCACCGGCTATGACAAGATCGTGCGCGCCGTCCAGGACGCGGCAAACGTGATGAAGGGAGCCTGAGATGAATTTCGATCCGCGCTACTCGGGACGCAGCTTCTCATCCGTCGGCACGCGCCCGCTCCGCCCCGACGGCGTCGACAAGGTGACGGGACGCGCCCGCTACGGCGCCGACTTCAACATGGCCGGGCAGCTGGTCGGCCGCGTGCTTCGCAGCCCGCACGCCCACGCGATCATCAAGAAGATCGACACGTCGAAGGCCGAAAAGCTCGCCGGCGTGAAGGCGGTGATCACGGCGAAAGACCTGCCGGACCTGACCGATGGCGATGCCGGCATGTTCGACACCCTCGACAATTGCATGGCGCGCAAGAAGGCGCTCTATGACGGCCATGCCGTGGCCGCGGTGGCGGCGATCGACGCCCGCACCGCCAGGCAGGCGCTGAAGCTGATCGAGGTCGACTATGAGGTGCTGCCGCATGTGACCGATGTCGACGAGGCGATGCAGCACCACGCCCCGCTCATCAACGACGCCATCTTCACCGAGGGGCTGGAGGAAAAGCCGGTCAAGCCGTCCAACGTCTCCAAGCGCACGCAATACGGCCATGGTGACGTCCACCAGGGTTTTGCCCAGGCCGATTTCGTCGTCGAGCGCTCGTTCAAGACCGAGCAGACGCATCAGGGCTATATCGAGCCGCATGCCTGCGTGGCGAGCGTCAATTCCGACGGCACGGCCGATCTCTGGGTCTGCACGCAAGGCCATTTCGTCTATCGCCAGCATTGCGCCCAGCTGCTCGGCCTCGAAGTCTCGAAGCTGCGCGTCACCTCTTCCGAGATCGGCGGCGGCTTCGGCGGCAAGACCCATGTCTGGGCCGAGCCGGTGGCGCTGGCCCTGTCGCGCAAGGCCGGCCGCCCGGTGAAGCTGGTGATGACCCGGGACGAAGTGTTCCGCGCCTCGGGGCCAACCAGCGCCACCTCGATCGACGTCAAGATCGGCGCGAAGAAGGACGGCACCATCACCGCCGCCGAAGCGACGCTGCGCTACACTTGCGGCCCCTATGCCGGCATGTGGGCGGAGATCGGCGCCATGACGGCATTCGCCTGCTACAAGCTGGAGAACGTCAAGACCGTCGGCTACGAGGTGCTGGTCAACCGGCCGAAGACCGCGGCCTATCGCGCGCCTTCGGCGCCGATGGCGGCGTTCGCGGTGGAAAGCGCTGTCGACGAGCTCGCCAAGGAGATCGGTATCGACCCAGTCGAGTTCCGCATCAAGAATGCTGCGCAGGAAGGCACCCGCGCCTCCTACGGCCCGGTCTACGGCCCGATCGGCATCGGACCGACGCTCGAGGCGGTCAAGGAGCACCCGCATATGCGCGCGCCGCTGGCTCAGAACCAAGGCCGAGGCATGGCCTGCGGCTTCTGGTTCAACTTCGGCGGCCAGACCTGCACCGACTTGAACATCGGCATGGACGGCACGGTGTCGCTCGCCGTCGGCACGGTCGACGTCGGTGGTTCCCGTGCGTCGCTGTCGCTGGTGGCGGCGGAAGAGCTCGGCATCGACTACAGCCAGGTCAAGGCGATCGTAGCCGACACTTCCAGCCTCGGTTACAACGACATGACCGACGGCAGCCGCGGCACCTTCTCCTCCTCGATGGCGACCATCTCGGCCGCCCGCAACGCCATCAAGGTGCTGCGCGAGCGCGCCGCGCAGATGTGGGACATCTCGGTCGACGACGTTGCCTGGGAAAAAGGCCATGCGGTCGCCAAGGGCGAGAAGCACGGCAATCTCGGCAAGCTGTCGCTGAAGGAGATCGCCGCACAGTCCGGCAAGACCGGCGGGCCGATCGCCGGCCATAGCGAGCTCGTCGCCGACGGCGCGGGCGTCTCCTTCGCCACCCATATCTGCGACGTCGAGGTCGATCCCGAAACCGGCTCGACCAGGGTGATCCGCTACACGGTGGTGCAGGATGCCGGCAAGGCGGTGCACCCGACCTATGTCGAGGGCCAGTACCAAGGCGGTGCCGCGCAAGGCATCGGCTGGGCGCTCAACGAGGAGTATATCTACGGCAAGGACGGCCGCCTGCAGAACCCGGGCTTCCTCGACTACCGCATCCCGGTCTGCTCCGACCTGCCGATGATCGACACGCAGATCCTGGAAATCCCCAACCCCAACCACCCCTACGGGGTGCGCGGCGTCGGCGAGACCTCGATCGTGCCGCCGCTGGCGGCGATCGCCAATGCGGTGTCGAACGCGGTGGGCGTGCGCATGAGCCACATCCCGATGTCGCCGCCGCGGATTCTTGCAGCGCTCGAGGCCGAACGGGAAGGCTAGCATGCTGAAAAGTGCGAAGCGGTTTTCAGCTCACGTCAGGGTCCAATGAGGATCAGGCGATAATGGTCCAAGTCACGCTCTGGGGCTCGCTCAGCGCCGCCGCCGGAGGCAAGGACAAGCTCGACATCGAGGCCAAGGACATCAGGGAGCTGTTCCGCAAGCTTGCGGAACAGCATCCCGCGTTCGAACCCCTGCTCGATCGCGGCATCGCGGTCGCGATCGACGGGACCATCTATCGCGACACGTGGTCGAAGGAACTGCCGCCGGGGGCGGAGATTTTCCTGCTGCCGCGGCTGGCGGGTGGATAGGCGGAGCGGCGACCGCCCTCGCCTGTTCGCCGGATTCGCGCTGAGCCTCACCCCTTTTTGACAGCGCCGGCAGTGACCTCATCCTTGTGCGCGGCAAAGGCTTCCAGGACCTCGGTCTTTTCGGCTTTCGGAACCTTGAAGCGGTCGAGCGTCCGCCCCAGTTCCGCTGCGACCTCGTCGAATTCGGCGGGAGAAATCTTCAGCTCCTTGTGGGCCTCCTCGAGGCCGAGCGGCGTCGCGCCCGGCTCGGTGGCCACGAACTTGAAGGGGCCGCCGGAAACATCGCACACCCACAGCGTACGCATGAACTTGAGGCCCGGCAGCCGTTCGAGGTTCTTGGTGTGCCATTTGCGCAGTTGCGGGTTCTTGGACTTCTTGCCGACGATGGGGTTTTTCACGACGGCGTCGCTGAAGTGATCGACCACGGCTGCGATGGCGAACACGCCTCCCAACCGATCGTATAGACTCTTGTCCGGCGCGGTCTGCTTGGTCTGCGCCAGCGCATCGCCGGCGGGCAATATGGCGGTCGACGCGGCCGCCGCCGCCAGCACGGCGACGACGCTTCGTCTCGAAAGAGAGGTCGAAACAGCCGTTTTCATCTCTGGTACCTCCGTTGGGCCAGAGCCGGCCGCTCTGGCGGCTTCAATGCGTGATTGCGGGACATATGCACTTTGCCTCAAACGGCATCGTATGAGGAACTAACGAAACTGCGCCCGAAATATTCCTCAGGCGGACCGGCAGCCAGGGGTCTATTCACGATGGCTAAAATTTTGCGTGACGGAGACGGATACATAAACGGCGTCGCGCGTTAATGCGCCTATGGCTGACGGGCTTTTCCGTGAATCGTGGCCTCGCGGAAACGGCGAGATGGCGCGATTCATTCGTGAATATCCCTGGTCGGAAAGCCCGCTCGGGCCGATCGAGACATGGACGCTCAGCCTGAGGACGACGGTCGACCTGATGCTCGCCGCCGAAGCCCAGATCGTGCTTTTCTGCGGGCCGGAGTTTGTCGCGCTCTACAATGACGCCTACGCGCCGACCATCGGCGACAAGCATCCGCGGGCGCTCGGCCGCCCCGCCGAGGAAAACTGGTCCGAGCTCTGGACCGACCTCGAGCCGCTGCTGCGCGGCGTTCTCGAAACCGGCGAAACGTTCTCGGCCAGGGACCGGCCTTTCTACATCGAACTGTCCGGCCTGGTCGGCGAGACGGTGTATTTCGACATCTCCTATTCCGCGGTGCGGGCGCAGGACGGCACGGTTGAAGCCGTGCTCTGCATCGTTTCGGAAACCACGGCCCGGGTGCTGGCGGCAGCAAAGGTGCGCGAAAGCGAGCAGCGGTTTCGCGCGCTGGTCAATGCCAGCTCCGACGTGGTTTATCGGATGAGCCCGGACTGGCAGGAAATGCATGAGCTGGACGGCCGCGGCTTCCTGTCGAGCGCTCAGGGGCCGGCGATCCGCTGGCGCGACGAATACCTGTTCCCGGAAGACCAGGCGAGCATCCAGGCGGCGATCGAGCGCGCCATCATGGAGCGCGGCGTGTTCGAGCTCGAGCACAGGGTGCGGCGCGCCGACGGGTCCGCCGGCTGGACCACCTCACGGGCAATCCCGATCATCGATGACACCGGCAGCATCCTGGAATGGTTCGGCATGGCCGCCGACATCACCGAAAAACGGGCGAGCGAACAGCAGATCCAACTCTTGATGCGCGAGGTGAACCACCGCGTCAAAAACCAGTACGCCGTGATCCTTTCCATGATCCGCGAGACGAGCAAACGCGCGACGGACCCGCGCGCGTTCGAACACCAGATCCGCGAACGCATCATGGCGCTGTCGCGCTCGCACGACCTCTTGGTGCTCAACGACTGGCGCGGCGCGGGCATGGCCGACCTTGTGCGCGAACATCTGCGGCCGTTCGGACACGAAGAGCGCATCTCGCCATCCGGACCGGACGTGACGCTGCGGCTGAACGCGGTGCAGAACATCGGCATGGCGCTGCATGAGCTGGGCACCAACGCGACGAAATACGGCGCCCTGGCCGGCGACGCCGGAACCGTGCGGATGGACTGGCGGGTAGCCCCGGCCCCCGAAGGCAGCGATTTCGAGCTGGTCTGGGAGGAACATTTTTCTGAACCTGCCGCGGCCGCCGATGCCAAGCCGCACAAAGGCTTCGGCAGCGTCGTTCTCCAGCGCGTCGTCCCCACCAGCCTCTCCGGCAGCGCCTCCATGGAACGGCTGCCCGGCCTCGTTCGCTGGACGCTCTCGGCGCCGCTCGCCAACGTGGTTGTCGCCCGTGGGGCGGAGCTGGACGGCGATGAGCAGATCGCCGGGCTGACGTGAGGGCGGCTGCATCCTGAGGAGACCGACCCGACGGCCGGCCACAACGCCTGGGGACCCGCTGCGCCGCCGAGCCTGCCGTATCGCCGCACGTCGCTGGCCTGCGCTGCTCCCTTTTTTTGCTTTCCCTTCCCGGCCTTTTTTCGAACAGAAAAGCGCCAGCTTTTCTGTTCTGGACTCTGGATATTTGGACTCTGGATTCTGGCTTATGGATTATGGGGCTTATCCCAGGCCTTAACCCCTGGCTTATCCAAGCGCAGAATTCCGTCACACTTCCAAAGGCTTGGGCTACGGGTCCTCAGCATGCCTTTGAAGCGCGTGCGCACGGGCCGGCGATCTCCTGTTGCTGTCTGGCCAACAGTGAACAAAATGGGAACAAAAATGTCAAGCCGGGCACCGCTGACGGGGCTGGCGATCGTCGCCTTTGCCGCCGTCGGCTTCCTGTTGCCGAGGCGCTTCAAGGAGGCAGGCTGGCAGCCCGCCGGGATCTGATGGCAGAGAGATGCGGCTGGCCTGCTGCAGCCAGCCGCCGCCGGCGGCTTATGAATTCTTTGCTGCGGATGCGCTCTCCACATCATCCAGCCCCTTGGCCTTATAGACGACGTAGGAGATCGCCCAGGCGGCGATGAAGATGCCGATAATGGCGAAGCCCAGATTGTTGAAATTGTCGTTGAGCGTGCCGACGCCGTTCCAGAAGCCGCCCGACAGACCAAACTTGTCACCGATGAGGCCGAGCGCCTCGATGCCGCCGATCAGTACTGCGACAAGGACCGACACCAGGGTGATCGTCATGTTGTAGTACAGTTTGCGGATCGGCTTGACGAAGGCCCACTCATAGGCGCCGAGCATCATCACACCATCGGTCGTGTCGACCAGTGACATACCGGCCGCGAAAAGCACCGGGAAGACCAGAATGGCTTCGAACGGCACGCCCTTGGCCGCTTGTGCCGCGGACACGCCGAACATGGCGACTTCGGTCGCGGTGTCGAAACCAAGGCCGAAGAGGAAACCAAGTGGGAACATGTGCCAGCTGCGCGACACCAGCCGGAACATCGGGCGGAAGACGCGCGCCAGGAAGCCGCGATTGTTGAGCAGCAGGTCCAGATCCTCCTCGACAAACGCCCCACCGGCCCGCACCCGCCGATAGCTTCTGTAGATCGAGAAGAAGATGACGATGTTCATCGCCGCGATGGCGAGCAGGAAGAGTGCGGAAACGCCGGTACTGATCGTGCCGCCAATCTCCTGAAGGCTCTGGAAACGGCCGAGCAGGGACGTTGCCGCCGCGATAGCCGCAGCGACGATGACGACGATCGTCGAATGGCCGAGTGCGAAAAAGAAGCCGACTGAGACCGGCCGTTTGCCGTTCTGCATCAGCTTGCGCGTGACATTGTCGATGGCCGCTATGTGGTCGGCGTCGACGGCATGGCGCAAGCCCAGGCCGTATATGACGAGAGCGACGCCAAGCAATGTCGGCTTGTCGTGGAAGGCGACGAAAGCCCACAGCCACGCCCCGACGTTGAGAATGGCGAGTGCGCTGTAGATTGTAATCAGCTTGGCTTTCAGGTCCGGCGAGCTTTTGTTCAGCATTTTCGATAGTTGGATCAGCATGGTTCTGCCTTTGACGTTGCCTGTCATCGCAGGGAACTCGCCCCGCCCTCCGGCCAGGCGCGCACACCGGATCACCCCGTCCGATGTTCTGCTTTGACGTCCATGATGGCAGGTCTCCTGGCTCGCGGATTCCCGCCGCTTTCGCCTTCCCGGCCCATGCAGCCAGTGGCATCGTGAAAACGGCACGCCGCTTACAGTTGCGGGGGCAGCCACGGCTTTGGATTTCTCCGCACCGCGTTCCCTTTTGATCCCCGAAGGGAACCATCGGCGCGAATTCGCCACACCGCGGTTGGCCAGTCAATCAACAACTCCGACGGCCAGAGGCCCCTCACGCCATCGTGACGAGATCGCCGCGCCCCCCTCACACCCCCAGCGTCGGCTCGGTATTCACCTCCAGCGCATCCTCCGCCTCGTCCTCCTCGCCAAGCACCTCGCCCTTCGCCGGCAGTGCGCGTCCGATCCACATCGGGTCGATAAGGTGGTCGCGCTTGGGGTTGGTGGTGTTGGGATGGATGAGGATGCTTAGGCCGCCATGGTTCAGCATCAGCCAGGGAACCAGCGTCGCAAAAATCTCGGTCGCGAAGGAGACCTGGTACATGGCTTGCTGGTGCGGGCCGACCGGCTCGTCGCGCCAGTTGCCGAGGCGCACGCGAAAGCGCTCTGCGATGCGCTGGCGCAGCCATTCGGCATGCCGCCGCTCGGCCTCTCCGCCGTAGTAGATATGGGCGTGATAGCTGGCGATCTCGGCGATCGGCCTGACTTCGTTCATCGCGATGCTTCCCTTCGATGATTTTTTTGCGCCCGGCGGAACTCTAGCCGAAGCGCGGGCGCCTTGTCTGCAGCCGGCCGCGGTCTGCGCCTGCGGTCGGCAGGGTTGTCGGATATGGCGCTCCCTTGCTCGGCTTTGCCGGGCCATCTCTTCGCCACCTTGTGGGGGCGAGGAATTGCCAAACCGCCGAGGTTGCAACCGGCAGGAAGGATGGCAACGGCCGTTCTGCCTTTGCCCTAAATCACCGCGGTGACCGTGCCCTTCGCATTTAGGCGACAGCCGACTTTCGCCTGCCTCACTTCGATGCCGCCTCGCCTGTCATAGTCTATGCGCACCTCGATCGGCGCGTTGAGCCCGCTTCGGCGTTGACGCAAGGGGCCGGCGCTGACCGTGTAAACACGCACGGCGCCGAGGGGCTTGGCGGCCGCCGTGATCGCGGCGCGACAGGCGCGCACCACGGCGGCCGGCGTGCCCCGTATCGCCTTCGGAGGTGACAGCGGCGCGATGCGATAGCCTTTGGTGCCCCGCCGGAGGTCGCCGCCGGCGGATCTGGAGGGCCTCAGCACTGGAGGCAGCACAATGGTCTGCGTCGCGCTCTTGGCCAAAGCAGGGGCTGTCGGCACCGCGGCCGGGTTCTGCGCAGAGGCAGCCGATCCGCTGACGGCGGAAGGATCGTCGCCCGCGGCGGCGGCGCCCACGCTTGTCGACACGCCTGTGCTGGTGCTGCCCAGATTGCCGCCGGCATTGACGCCGAGCGATCCGCCGCCGGTCGATGCGCCGACGTTTGCGCCGCCGACACCGTCGGCACTGGCGCCCACGCCCGCCGACACGCCTTGCGAACCGGCGCCCAACCCGGCGCCCACGCCGATGCCGCCGACCTTGCCGCCCACGCCGACGTCAAGCGCCGAGGCAGGCCCGATCGGGATGGCGATCGCCAGTGCGGCTGCTAGGTATTTTTTCATGGCCAGACCTTTGTTCCAAGGCCAACCTTGTGTGGCTCCTCATCGAGCGTCCGCTCGACAGCGGTCTGCGAAGCCTTCGTCGCGCGAATGCGTGCCGAGCGATGGCGACTTCTCGCCCTGCCAGGCATCGGCCTCGGCGGTGACCGGCGCGGCTGGAGGCCGCTCGAAAGACGGATGATAGAAAAGCGGTCTCGGCAACGCCAAGCACTGAAAAAGGCTTAGGACTTCTCCTTTCAACTTAGCTGTCGACAGCAGGGCAAGTTTGAGCTCGCCTACGCGCTGCTAACGGGTAACTTTCAAATTAGTTTCAACTAAAATGCAACAGAACAAGGACACCACCGTGCCAGCGCCGGTTGCTGATGCCGACGCCGGGCTCTCGTCGAAATGGCCGTCTCGGCTTCGCCGGGCCAATTCTCCCCCACTTCCTGGCCGGCGCCGGCCTGGAGGCTTGAGAGTCGCCCAGGGCGGCAAGGCGCCCGCGCTACCGGCTCGAAGCCGCAACGCTCATCGCGCTGGCCGACAAGGACGCGGTGCTGGTCGGCCAGGCCGACCTGTTGCGATCGATGGTCGAGGGTGCGGCCGGCGATGCGATCCTGGCCAACAAGCGCGAGATCGAGACCGGCATCGCCGCCATCAGCGCCACATTGCGCGACAGGCAATCGTTCCTGCTGTGAGGGCCGGCTAGGCCTTGCCCCTGGAGCGCCTCACGCCTTTTGACTGGTGAGGCGCTCGAGCGCATCGACGATCAGGTCGCAGAATTTCGCATGGTCGAGCTTCATCGCCACGGTGTGGCGGAAATCGACCTGCTCGCTCGCCGTGCCGCCGAAATGGCGCATGCCGCCCAGCTTCTCGAAATTGCAGACCGTCATGCCCTTGGTCCAGCGTCCGGCAAGCTCGACGCGGATATCGGCCTTCTCGGTGGTGAAGACGCCTGCATCGATCATCGCCGCCACGCAGCAGGCGTCATGGACGGCGGGATAGGCTATCTGCAGCAGGCCGCCATGCGTGGTCGCGATGAATTCCCAGATGTCGAGGATGAATTTGGCGATCGGCCCGCCGACGGCGCGCACCCTGTCCTGCAGGTCGGGGGTGGCCAAGGCCTGGTGCGTGAGGTCGAGCCCCACCATGGTGACGTCCCAAGCGGCGCGGAACACCACGTCGGCGGCCTCGGGGTCGGCATAGACGTTGAACTCGGCCGCCGGCGTGATGTTGCCGCGCGTGAAACTTCCGCCCATCGCGACGACCCGCTTCACCCGCTCGACGATGCGCGGCTCCTTGCGCACGGCTAGAGCGATGTTGGTGTAGGGCCCGACCGGCACCAGCGTGACGGTTTTCGGCTCATGCGCCATGACCGTCTCGATGATGAAGTCGACGGCATGGCGCTGGTCGAGCTCGAACGAGGCGGGCGGCAGCTCCGGGCCGTCCAGCCCGGTCTCGCCGTGGATCTCGACGGCCAGCACCTGGTCGATGATCAGCGGTCCGGGAGAGCCTTTCGCCACCGGCACCTTTATGCCGTAGGCCGTGCAGACGGAGAGCGCGTTGCGCGTGGTGTTCTCGACATTGTGGTTGCCCGAAACCGTGGTGATGCCGAGAAGGTCGATATTCGGGTTGCCGGCCGCAAGCAGGATGGCGATGGCATCGTCGTGCCCCGGATCGCAGTCGAGGATGATCTTTTCCATGGGGTCGCCTCTCCCTGGCCTGCGGCGATTACAGACCGGGCCTCTGGTGACGTCAAGGTTGCCGCCTGGCGGAAGTGCGACCCCTGCGGTCCGATCACCATCTCGGGACGCTCTTGCCGCCCTTGCCTTAATGCCGCCTCAGCGGGCCTGGCCTCCTCTCGCTCCGCTCCCCCACAGCGCCCGCGCGAACACGTTGCGCTTGCCCTTGCGCGGCGCCAGCTCCACATCGCTGACCAGTTTCGCGCCGCCCTCGCGGCGCTCCAGCGTGATCTTGCGGCTGTGGAAGGCTTCCAGCTCGGCGCGGTGGGCGACGCTGATGACGGTGACCTTGGGCAATGCCTGGATCACCGTCTGCATCATCTTGTCCTGGCTCTTCTCGTCCAGCGCCGAGGTCGCCTCGTCCAGCACGACGATGTCTGGCTCGTGCAGCAGCAGGCGCGCGAAGGCGAGGCGCTGCTTTTCGCCGCCGGAGAGTGTCTGGTCCCACGGCGCCTCTTCCTCGATCCTGTCCCGCAGGTAGCCGAGGCCGACCTTGTCGAGGGCGGCGTCGATCTCCTCCACCGTCCAGTTGTCGGCGGCGGCCGGATAGGCGACCGCGCGCCGCAGCGTGCCGGTCGGGATGTAGGGGCGTTGCGGCAACATGAACAGCCGCTTGCCGGCATGGAAATTGACGCTGCCGCCGCCCCAGGGCCACAGGCCCGCGACGGCCCGCACCAGCGTCGACTTGCCGGTGCCGGATTCGCCGGCGACCAGCACCCGCTCGCCCGGGTTGATCTCGACCTTCGTCTCCTTGACCACGCCGGTGCCGTCGTTGAGGGTGACGGAGAGATCGTCCAGGCTGAGCATCGCGCCGTTTTGCGTCTCGCCGCGCCGGATGCGCCCGAAGGACTCGCTCTCTTCGGCGCGCTCCAGCCCGTCGAGCGACATCATCAGCGAAGCGACGCGGCGCGCCGAGGCGTTCCAATCGGCCAGGCGCGGATAATTGTCGACCAGCCAGCCGAACGCGCCTTGCACGATGGCAAAGGCGGAGGCCGCCTGCATGACCTGGCCGAGCGACATCGAGCCTTCGAGGAATTTCGGCGCGCAGAGCAGCACCGGCACCACCGGCGCGAACAGCATCGACCCTTGCGAGACAATCGCGGTGCGCATGTGCTGTCCGGTCAGCAGCGCCCATTGCCTCAGCACATGGCCGAAATTCCGGTCGATTCCGCTGCGCTCCTCCGCCTCGCCGCCGAGCAGCGCGATGCTTTCGCCGTTTTCGCGCACGCGCGTCAGCGTATAGCGGAATTCGGCTTCCGCCTGGTTCTTCCGCTCCGAAAGCTGCACGAAATGGCGGCCGATGACCACCATCGAGGTCGAGGTGATGGCGGCATAGATGACTGCGGTGACGACGAGGAAGCCGGGGATGGTGATGCTCTCGCGGCCGAGCGGCAAGGTGAGCGCGCCGCCGATGGTCCACAGCACGACGATAAAGGTCGAGGCCGCCAGAAAGGCGTTGAGGACGCCGGAGATGAAATCGACGGGGGACTCGGTGGCGATGCGCAGATCTTCGGTGAGACGGGCTTCGGGGTTCGAGTGGTCGCCGGCGACGAGGTTGAGCTGATAGTAGCGGCCGCTGGCCAGCCAGCGCGCGATGACAGATGTGGTGAGCCAGGAGCGCCAGCGGCGCTGGATCGTCATACGCAGGTAGACCTGAACGACGACGAGGCTGGCGCTTCCGGCAACCAGCGGCACGAAGACGGCGCTCAGCATATAGACGGTGTGGACATTGCGCTGCTCGATGGCGTCGAAGAAGGCGCGGTTCCAGACATTGATGCCATACTGGAAGCCGACATTGACGCAGATCAGCACCAGCAGCCCAATCGTAAACGGCCATGCGAGCTTGTCGCCATTCCGGCCCCAGTAGCCGCGCCCGCTGATCCAGAACCGCCTAAAGAGGTACTTCCTGCGCGCCTGCTCGGCCTCCTCGGGCGTCAGCTTCGGACCGGGCTCGACGGATTCCGGCGGCGGCGGCGCCGGCTCGCCGACGGCCTCCGGCGTGGCTTCGGCCGGCTCCTCTTGCTCGAGCGATTGCCTCGGGTGCGGCTTCTCTTCGCGGGGTCTTTCCGGGTGCAAGCTTTCCGGCGGCGACTTTTCCGGCCGCGTCTTGCCCGGGGGTGCTTTCGCTGCGCCCGTCTTTGCGAGGCGCGACTTCCCGGCACCGCGCGGCTGCGCGCCGTCGGCCGATCTTGGCTTGAGCTTTGCTTCGGACATCAGCCGACAACGGCTCAAAAATCAGAAGGTTTCACGATCTCGGCGAGAGATGTTGCCTGCCCGCTCGGGCCTCGACCTCACCTCACCCGGCAAAACCCCGCCGCGCGGCGGCCATGCCTTCCCACATCAGCTTGATCCCCAGCGCGCCGACCACGGCGCCGGCGGCGCGGTCGATCCAGTGCTTGGTGCCGAGATAGGCCGCGCGCGGCCGGCTTGAGGAAAAGGCGAAGGCGACGACCGCGTACCAGACGAATTCGTTGAGGAAAAGCAGCGGCGGCAGGACCAAGAGCATCCAGAGCGGCGGCGAGGCCGGAAGCATGGCCGCGAACATCGAGGCGTAGAAGATCGCCGTCTTCGGATTGGCAAGCTGGACCAGAAGCGCGCGACACAGCGCCCGCCAGAACGAGCCGGCGCGCGCCGAGGCATCGTTCGCGATCTCGATCGGCTGATTGGCGCCGCGCCAGATCTTTATGCCGATCCACAGCAGATAGGCGCCGCCGGCGACGCGCAGGAAAATGTCCAGCCAGGCGACCTGGACGAGCAGCGCGGTCAGGCCCGCGACCGCGATGATGGCGAAGATGAAGCCGCCGATGCCCATGCCGATCGCCGCCGCTAGGCCATCCGTGCGCTCGCCGGCCACCGCGATGCGCGAGACGACGACGAAGCTCGGCCCCGGGCTCATCGCCCCCAGCAGGAAAACGCCAAGGATGGAAAGGATGGTTGCAATCTCGGACAAGGCTTCCTCCGCAGGTCGGCTGCAATTGCCTGCGCAGTACAATGCACGCGCCGCGCGCCTTGTCACCATCCTGGCGGGCGATCGGCGAGCGCGAGCATGCCCAGACGGCGTCTGGTCAGGCAGGAGCCGCGCCCTATGTCTTCCGCGGCCCGTCCAGCCATCGGGCAAAACACCGCCTTTTGCGGAACAAGCGGCAACTGCTTGGGTTGGCAGCCGTGTTCAGCAGTCGTACGGTATATGGCGGAAGTGCCTCTGCACACGGGGAGACTTCAGATGAAAGCTGCCGCAGAACGCGACCCTCGCAGGCGCGAGCTTTTGAAGGATCACGGCCCAGCCGGACTGGCCGCGAAGTCTGTTTCCGGCCGCGCCGCGGCCCAGCGGCGTCGACGACGCGCCGCCCACAGTCAAGACGTCCCGCCGATCCGTTCGCGCCAAGCATGATCCGTTCCAGTGCTTTCCTTCCCTAGACCGAGGCGAGGCCGCTCGCCGCTCTGGATGGGCCTGATCGCAACGCTCTCCGGCTGCGCGGGCGGGGTGCTCGACCCGCAGGGCCCGATCGGGGCGGGCAACCGCACGATCCTGCTCAACTCGCTGGCGGTCATGCTGGTCATCGTCATTCCGACGCTGGTGGCGCTGCTTTTGTTTGCCTGGATGTTCCGTGCCTCCAACCGCAACGCCCGCTACGAGCCGGAATTCACCTATTCGGGGCGTATCGAGCTGATCGTCTGGTCGATCCCGACGCTCACCATCCTCTTCCTCGGCGGTCTGATCTATTACGGATCCTACCATCTCGACCCGCGCCGGCCGATCGCCTCCAGCCAGCCGCCGCTCGACATCCAGGTGGTGGCGCTCGACTGGAAATGGCTGTTCCTCTACCCCGACCAGGGCGTCGGAACGGTCAACCAGCTGGTCATCCCGGCCGGCGTTCCCGTACGTTTCAAGCTGACCTCGGCCAGCGTGATGAACACCTTCTTCGTGCCGCAGCTCGGCAGCATGATCTATGTCATGAACGGCATGCAGACCGAGCTCAACCTGCAGGCCGACCGCGAGGGCGACTATCTCGGCCTGTCGGCGCATTTCAGCGGCGATGGCTTTTCCGACATGAATTTCCGCGTGCGCGCCGTCCCGCCGGACGAATTTGCGCGCTGGGCCTCTTCGCTGCATGGCGCCGGCGGCGTGCTCAACGCCCGCGCCTATGGCGAGCTTGCCCGGCAGAGCATCAACGTGCCGCCGGCCTCGTTCGGCGTCGTGCAGGACGGCCTGTTCGACGCGATCGTGCGCCAGACGCTGCCGCCCGGTCCGGGTCCCGCCGAAACCGCGGCCGGCGAGCCGCAGGTAAGCCCCAAGGCCCGGCCCAAGACCGGGACGCCGGCGCCTGCCCAACAGCCGCAGCCGAAAGCGGGAGGATGACGATGCTCGGCAAGCTCGACTGGTCTGCCATCCCCTTCGATCAGCCCATCCCGCTGGGCGCCGCGCTTGTCGTCTTCCTGGCGGCCGCCGCGGTGCTGATCTGGGTCACGGTGAAAGGATACTGGCCCTATCTCTGGGACGAATGGATAACCTCGGTCGACCACAAGCGCATCGGCGTCATGTATATCGTTCTGGCGGCGCTGATGCTGCTGCGCGGCTTTGTCGATGCCGTGATGATGCGCACGCAGCAGGTGCTCGCCATCCACGGGCCGGGCTACCTGCCGCCCGAGCATTACGACCAGGTCTTTTCGGCCCACGGCACGATCATGATCTTCTTCGCCGCGATGCCCTTCGTCATCGGGCTGATGAACTTCGTCGTGCCGCTGCAGCTCGGCATCCGCGACGTCGCCTTCCCGACGCTGAATTCGGTGAGCTTCTGGCTGACGGCGACCGGCGCGCTCCTGGTCAACATCTCGCTCGTCGTCGGCGAGTTCGCGCGCACCGGCTGGCTGCCCTATGCGCCGCTGTCGGAGACGACCTACTCGCCGGGCGTCGGCGTCGACTATTATCTCTGGTCGATCCAGATCTCCGGCGTCGGCACGCTGCTCACCGGCGTCAACCTGGCGACCACCATCCTCAAGATGCGCGCGCCGGGCATGGGCTATCTGCGCATGCCGATGTTCTGCTGGACATCGCTCGCCTCCAACCTGCTGATCGTCGCGGCCTTCCCGATCCTCACCGCCACGCTCGCCATGCTGACGCTCGACCGCTACCTCGGCTTCCATTTCTTCACCAACGAAGCCGGCGGCAACCAGATGATGTTCATGAACCTGATCTGGGCGTGGGGCCATCCGGAGGTCTACATCCTGGTGCTGCCCGCCTTCGGCATCTATTCCGAGATCTTCTCGACCTTTTCATCGAAGCCGCTGTTCGGCTACCGGTCGATGGTCGCCGCGACGCTGTTCATCTGCATCGTCTCCTTCATGGTCTGGCTGCACCACTTCTTCACCATGGGCGCCGGGGCCGACGTCAATGCCGCCTTCGGCATCGCCACCTCGGTCATCGCGGTCGGCACCGGGGTCAAGATCTACAACTGGCTCTTCACGATGTATGGCGGGCGCGTGCGCTTCGACACGCCGATGCTGTGGGCGCTGGGCTTCGTCACCACCTTCATCATCGGCGGCATGACCGGCGTGCTGCTCGCCGTTCCGCCGGCCGACTTCATGCTGCACAATTCGCTCTTCCTGGTGGCGCATTTCCACAATGTGATCATTTCGGGCGTGTTGTTCGCCGCCTTCGCCGGCTTCACCTACTGGTTCCCGAAAGCCTTCGGCTTCCGGCTGCATGAGGGCTGGGGCAAGGCCGCGTTCTGGTTCACCCTTGCCGGCTACGTGCTGGTCTTCGTGCCGCTCTATATCGTCGGCCTGCTCGGCATGACCCGCCGTCTCCAGCATATCGACATGGACCTGTGGACGCCGTGGCTGGTCGTGGCGGCCTTCGGCATAGCGGTGATGATCGTCGGCGCCGCCTGCCAGGTCGCGCAGCTCGTCGTCTCGATCAGGCATCGCGACGAATTGCGCGACGAGACGGGCGACCCCTGGGACGGCCGCTCGCTGGAATGGTCGACATCCTCCCCGCCGCCCTTCTTCAACTACGCGCGGCTGCCGCATGTCGAGAACGAGGAACCCTACTGGACCATCAAGCAGCGGGCGATGGAGGAGCAAAGGCCCGGCGAGGACGAAAGCTATGAGCCGATCGAAATGCCGCGCAACAGCCCGACCGGCTTCGTCACCGCCTTCTTCAGCACGCTGATCGGCTTCGCCCTGATCTGGCACATCTGGTGGCTGGCGATCGTCGGCTTCATCGGCGCCTATATCACTTTCGTCGTCTTCGCCTGGCGAGAGCACGGCGACTACGAAGTCTCCGCGGAGGAAGTCGAGCGCATAGACCGCGACGGCAGGGCCGCACAGCTTGCCTGGCTGCGCAGACGGGAGCGCGTGGCATGAGCGACATAGCGGCCGGCAGCGCGGCGCGCGATCCCTACCGGGTTGGACGGTCCGGCGGGCATGGCCATTGGGGACACGGTCATGGGGGACACGGCCACGGCCTGCTCTCGGCGACCGGCCACGGCCAGGGCGGCCCGGCCTCGAAGTTCGTCACGGTGGCCTACGGCTTCTGGATCTTCCTCCTGTCCGACATCATCATGTTCTCGGCTTTCTTCGCCGCGTATGCGGTCCTGTCGACGGCGACCGCCGGCGGGCCATCCGGTAAGGAGCTGTTCGAGCTGCCGCGCGTTGCGGCGCAAACGGGGCTTCTGCTCACATCGAGCTTCACAGGGGGGCTGGCGACGCTCGCGACGCAGCGCCGGTCGATGGCCGCCACCCAGTTCTGGCTTCTGGTCACCGGCCTGCTCGGCGCTGCCTTCCTGTTCCTGGAGGTGCAGGAATTCGCGGTGATGGCGAGCGAGCAGGCAGGCCCTTCGCGCAGCGCCTTCCTGTCAGCCTTCTTCGCCCTTGTCGGCTGCCACGGTACCCATGTCGGGCTCGGCCTGCTCTGGCTCGGGACCATGATGGCGCAGCTCTGGGTGAAGGGCTTCCGGCCGGAAATACTGCGCCGGCTCCACTGCTTCGGCCTGTTCTGGCACGCGCTCGACATTATCTGGGTCGCCATCTTCACCCTGGTCTATCTCTTGGGAGCGTCGCCATGAGCGACATCGACAGCCGGACCGACGAGGAACTCGACCGCCGCGATTCGGCGCCGGGCGAGGAGCGCATCAGCGAGCACGAGTTGGCGGGAGGGCTGTCCGGCTACCTGCTAGGCTTCGGCCTGGCGATCCTGCTGACCATCGCCTCTTTCCTCGCCGCGCAGACCGGCATGATCTACCAGCCGGCGGTGATCTCGGCCCTGGTGGTGCTGGCGATCGCGCAGATGGGCGTGCATCTGGTCTTCTTCCTGCACCTGACCACCGGGCCCGACAACACCAACAACGTGCTGGCGCTCGCCTTCGGCGTGCTGATCGTCGCGCTGGTCGTGATCGGCTCGGTCTGGATCATGGCCCATCTCAACCTGAACATGCCTCCGATGAGCGCCCATCAGGCCAGGATGATGCCATAAGGCGGCTCAACCCGCCGGCAGAGGCGTTCTCCCGCGTGGGTCGCCACCGTCACAGCCGGCCCGATCGACGTCATGACCCCATGCCAAAAGCATGGGGTCACATCGATGTGAGAGGGTTTTATTGACTTCCCGCTGGTCAGTGAATGCCGATGCGTCGCGTCACCTGACCGTTGCTTTCCCAGTAGGTATGCTTCTTGGCAATGATGGGATCGTCCATTGCGGGTTGGACCTGCCCTCCGGTACTAACGGCGCGCGAGGTGACTGTGTGCTCTCCAGCGGAGGGCTTGGGCCAGTCGACGGACCATATCTTCCAAGCGAAGTCCGCCTTTTCGGTTTCGTCGATGGTCGCCGGCATCCATGGGCCGTCATCGATCTTCACATCGACCCGCTCGATCGGCGCTCCCCAGGCCGCCCCGACGATCCGGTAATCATTGCCGATATGAGTGACCCGGGCCGGCGCAGACTTCAGGCGCGCCCTCCCGACAGAGGTTTCCATCCATACCGTCTCTCCGTTGTGCTCCTCCTCGCGCAGCGTGACATAATCGCGTCCCATGAACTGGTTCACGAAGCGTTGGTCCCTCACTTCGATACGCTTGAGCCATTTCACGTTCGCGATCCCGTACCAGCCCGGCGCAATCAGCCGCAGCGGGAACCCGTTATCGGCAGGCAAGGCAGTGCCGTTCATCTCGTAGCAAAGGATGTTTTTGGGGTCCAAGGCGTCGGCGAGCGACATGCTGCGCGCAAAGTTCTGCGTAAACTTGACGTCGTCGGCTCGCTTGATTTCACCTTTATCGGTGCCCCAGAAGACAATCTCGATGCCACTGTCGAGGACGCCGACCTCCATAAGGATCGGGGCGAGCGGCGTGCCCGCCCAGCGAGCATTGCCAATCCCGCCATTGAAGAACGGCAGGCCAGTATTGCCCGAACATTCGACCGTGAACGTGACTTCCTGGCGCGTTCGAGCCTTGATGTCGGCGAGCGTCAGGGCAGTCGGCTTTTTGACGGACCCGCCAATTTCGAGCTTCCACGTGCTTTCGTCGATGACCGGCCGGTCGAAATGCGCGATTGAGAAGAACTTGTCGTTGGGCGTCACCCAGGAATCGAGATCCTCCCACACCAACTGATTTTTGATGACTTGCGGAACCGGGTTTGGCGGCAGCTGATCGAGCCATTTGATGACTTCCTCGCCGGCCCGGGTTGGAAAAGCATAGGCAATCCGCGATTGAAAGGACGCCAGCGCCACGAGGGTTGCCCCTCCTCGAACCATGAATTCACGTCTGGGAAGGTAATGCATGATCACTTCTCCTCCAGTGAAAAGCTCAGTTCTCCTTCAGTGAGTAAATGCGAATAGCGACCGCGATCGCGCAAAGCAGAAGCCGGACGCGGCGGGCAATGATGAGAGCGCGTGGAACACCCCCCGAGTTGGAAGTGCGCCCTAGTTGAAGCGACGTCTCCCGCTCTCAATGCGCCGGCGTGTCAGGTCCGAGCCGGCCGTCTGCAACTATACGCCCTATCTGTCGTCGTGGCGAGGCCAGGGGCTGGCATCTTCGCATCAGGACTCGATACCTGCATCGTGCTCCAAGCTTGAATGCCGCCGACGATTGATGCCTTGCATCTCGTGAGCGGCATGGACCTGGTCAGCACCGATGTCAGCTCTGAGGCGTTGCCGATCCTGCCGAAGTCCGACCCGTGACGTCCCACCAGGTCTTGACGAAGATCGGCGGGCCTGTTTGAGACTCGGGGTCAAATGGGGACACTTACTCCACGGGGAGACGAACAGGCGGTGGGCAGGCTGTGAGGCGCGTTTTTCGATTGCTTGCCGCGGCGATCCTGGCGGCCGGCGTGGCCGGGTGCACCAGCATTTCCTATTACGCGCAGTCGCTGGAGGGCCATGTTGAGATCATGGCGGCGCGCAAGAATGTCGGCAAGCTGATCCGCGACCCCGCAACGCCGGAGGCATTGCGCGTCAAGCTGACGTCGGCGACCGCCATACGCCGCTTTGCCACGGATGAACTGGCGCTGCCCGAAAACAGCAGTTACAGCAGCTATGTCGACATCGGCCGGGACGCTGTGACCTTGGCGGTTTTTGCCGCGCCGCAATTCTCGCTCACGCCCGTAACATGGTGCTTTCCGGTCTTCGGCTGCGTTCCGTACCGGGGTTACTTTTCCCGGAAATCGGCGGCTGAGAGCGCTGCCGAACTGCAGCGGCAGGGGCTGGACGTTTACGTCTCGGGCGTCACCGCATATTCCACGCTCGGATGGTTCAGCGATCCGCTGCTCAGCACCATGCTGCGTCAGGACGACACCTATCTCGCAAGCTTGATCTTCCATGAGCTGGCGCATCAGAGAATCTATGTGAACGGCGACTCCGCGTTCAACGAGGCTTTCGCGGTTTCGGTCGAAACCACCGGCGTCAGGAAATGGCTCCGCGCCACCGGCAATCGCGCGGGATTGCGCCGCTACGAAGCCAATCGCAAGCGCAGCGCCGATTTTCTCGGACTGATAGCGAAAACCCGGGACGAGTTGCGGCAAGTCTATGGAAGTCCGCGTAGCCCGCAGCAGATGGCCGCTGCCAAAGCAGCCGCGATCGACAGGCTGCGGATGCGCTACCGGCGCATGCGCGATACGCGCTGGGCCGGATACCGGGGCTATGACGCCTGGTTCGATAGCCCGATCAACAACGCAAAGCTCGCCGCGACTGCCGTCTATGGCGAACAGGTTCCGGCGTTTCTTCGCCTGTTCGACTTGTGCTCCGGCGACTATCCAAGGTTCTACGCCGCCGTTCGAAGGATCGGGAATTTGCCCAGACTTTCGCGCGCCCAGGCGCTGAAGAGCGTGGCGGCGTGCGATTGACCTGAACAGGCAAAGGGCCGGCCGCGCGTACCGACATGAGCGAAGCCAACTCGGGCAGCCAATCACATCGGCCGATTGCCCTTAGGCAGCCGCGCGGTGCCGCCACGCCCCAAAAAAGCCCCTTGCGGAGCCTCGTCGCAATAGCGGCGCCCGGTCGGCGCGCGGCCCTAGCTCGAAAACGTCACGGTCACGCCGCGCTGGCGGAAATAGGCCTGCATCAGCTTGCGGCCCGCGCGGTTGTTGTGCGCCAGCTTGGCCGGCTCGAACACCGCCTGTTTCAGCCCTTCCCGCGCCATCGCCGCCTTGAGCGTCGCGATATGCGCATCGATGTCGGCGTTGTCCGCGCGGATCGAGGCATAGATGCTTTCGGTCGCTTCGGCCACGGTCGGTTCGCTCACTTGTGTCGTCCTTCGATTGATTGCGCGGCGGCTTAACCGGGCCTGAAAACAAAAACAAGGCTCCATGGGCCTTGTCGCACTCACCTCTCAGCAGAACCCTGCCCTATTCTCCCCGCCAGCTGCTTGGCGTTTTCCGGCGTGATCGCCGTGGTGTCCACCGTCACAGCCGGCTCGACGGACGTCGCGCAGTTGAGCAATATCATCTTGGGCATGTTCCAACGGCTACGAAGTGAGCGCCAGCCACGCCGTGCCGAAGACCAGCGTCAACAGCGTCAGCGGCAAACCGACCTTGAAGAAAGCTGCGAAAGACAGCTCCTTGCCCGCCGCCCTCGCCTGCTCAGCGACGATGAGGTTGGCGACGGAGCCGAGCAGCGTGAAATTGCCGGCGAGCGTCGAGCTCATCGCCACGACCAGCCACGCGCGATGGGGGTTTTCGAGGCCTGGGATGAAGGGCCTCAGCGCCAGCACCGCCGGCACGTTGCTCATGACGTTGGAAAGCACCGCGGTGAAGCCGGAGAGCCGCCACACATCGTCGAGGCCCATATTCTTCGCCCAGGCGATCATGTCGGGGGTGAGCAGCGTGCGCTCGGCGCCCGCCACGACCACGAACAGTCCGGCGAACATGAAGAGCAGGGGGCCGTCGATCTCGCGGTAGATGCGGTGCGGCTTGATCGCGCGGGTGACGAGCAGGAAAGCGCCGGCAATGAGCGCCGCCTTGGCGACGGGCACGCCGGCGAAGAAGGCGATCGCCAGCACCACGCAGACGATGGTCGCCTTCAGCACCTGTCCCGGCAGCATGCGGCCGCGATAGACCTCGGGGCTGAGCTCGGCGGGACGAGAGAATTCGCCGCGGTAGACGATGCGGACAATGACGATGACGGCGACAAGGCCGAACAGCGCCACCGGCGCGAGCGCCGCCGTGAAGGCCGGATAGGAAATGCCCGAGAGCGCGCCGATCACCATGTTCTGCGGGTTGCCGGTGATGGTGGCGACGCTGCCGCAGTTGGAGGCCGTGCAGGTGGCGATCAGGTAGGGAACCGGGTTGCGCCGGATGACGCGGGTGACGTGGACGACGATCGGCGCCATCACCAGGCAGATCGCGTCATTGACCAGAAAGGCCGAAAGCACACCGGTCAGAAGCGTCACCATGACGAGCAGCATGAAGGGCGCGTGCGCATGCTCAATGGCGAAGCCGCCGAGCGCCCGGAACGCGCCCGACACTTTCAGATGCGCGACCACGATCATCATGCCGAGCAGAAGCGTGATCGTGTCGAAATTGATGGCGCGGTAGGCATCCTCCATGCCGATCGCGCCGATGGCGATCATGGCGGCGCCACCGAGCAGCGCGATGCCGGCGCGATCCAGCCTGAAGCCCGGAATACGGCCGACGGCAACGCCGGCATAGGTGGCTACCAGGATGAAAAGCGCTCCCGCGCCGGTCCATGTCATTGCCGGAGGATCCCGTTGCCTGCCCTCGCCCGGCGGAATCTGCTCGGGCGCTCTTTGCCGGACGAGCTTTAGCAATGGCAGCGCAAAGGGAAAGCGTCGAGGGATGAAACTTTCGTCATCCGTCCGGGGCTTTTATATCTCGAATAGCTAATGTAATGTCTTGCGAAAAACAGGACCGACAATCCAGTCGTTGGGGACTAAATGGATGAACGCGGTCGTTGAAGCGGAGCATCGCGTCTCGCCAAACGAGAATCTGATGCCCTCGGCTGAATGCCGGCGCTGCCATGGCGCCAGGAAAATTTTCATTTGCGACCGCTGGGTCGCCTCCAACGGCCATTGCTGCCCGGAAGGAACGCACCGGCTGAGCTGTCCGGGACACAGTGTGGTCTGCCTTGAATGCGGCGGATCCGGAGGCCAGAATGCCTGACCGGGTTCTTACCGACGTCGCGCTGACCGTCGCTTCGCCGTCCGTCCGACCGCGACAAGGTCGGTTGCGCAGACATCGTCATCGGCGGCGTCTTGCTGTTCAAAAGCCTTGCGGTGTTCTGGCGGCGAGCCATATTCGTACCGCAAAAGCGATCACTGAAAGCTGGCGCCTCGATGAAAAGCCTGACGAACGCCCTTGTTGCCGGCACGATATTATGGACCGTGGGCGCCGCCGATGCGCGGCCCGACACACGCGCCATGACCTGTGGCGAGACGCAGGCGCTGATCCAGCGCCGGCATGCCGCGGTGCTGACCACCGGGCCCAACACTTATGATCGTTTCGTGCGCCAATTCGGCAATGAGTGCGACTGGCCGGAAGTCCCGATGTCGGTCGCGGTTCCGACTCGTGACGGTCCATGCCGCGTCTACCGCTGCGAGGAACCGGTCTTCGACTTCCCCGGTTGAGCGACGTTGCGACCCCGCTGTGGAACAGTTGAGGCAGCATGCGAATTGTAGCGGATGGTGACACCAATGTCCCGGCTGCAGGAGGAACGGCCATGTTCAACGATGTCATGCGTAGCGGCAGCTGCCTGTGCGGCGGTGTCCAGTTCCGGGTAACCGGCGAGCCGCTGAGGGTGGGACTTTGCCATTGCAAGGACTGCCGCAAGACCAGCGGATCGGCGTATCAGGCTTTTGCCATATGGCCGCGCCAGGCATTCGAAAGCGCGGGTATCACCAGCACCTATGGCGGGCGAAGCTTCTGTCCAACCTGCGGCAGCCGCTTGCCGTCGGTCCGCGAGGACGAGGCCGAGGTGATGATCGGCAGCCTGGATGTCGTACCGACCGAAGGGCTTGAGCCCAGCTACGAATTGTGGATCGGTCGGCGCGAGCAGTGGTTGCATCCTCTGCCCGAGGCGAGCCAATTCGAGCGTGACAGGACCGTCGCTGAGTCGGCGGCCGATGATGCCGAGCCGGAGACCGTGCGCGAGCCGTATCGCAAATCAGCCTAAATGCTGAATGGCAGTAAGCCTTAAGTCGCAGAGCAAGGACGCATCGGTCCACCGAGCTGGTGCCTATGCCCCTGAACGACCGGACGCTGAGCGCGAGGGCCTTGTCTTTTTCTGGAAGTCGGGCATTTTCAACCAACGGTCGGTTTGCCGGCGCGGCAGCGGCCGCTAGCATCCCCGGCGCGGCGAAACCGTTTGGAGGCCGCTTCGGCCGGCGCGGCTCAGGCAACACCAGCATTGCCGCGCCGGCCTTACAAGATGGATAGTATGTCCAGCCAGGCGTTGCGTCCGGGCGAACACAGCTTTTGATGTTGTCTTAGATTTGAAAGCTTCGTTCGCGCGTGAAGCACCGGCTTCATTTGCGACACGGAAATGAAAATTGTTTCGGCCAGAGAAAATTTTTCACCATCCGTATTTCCTGGATGATGCCAACTATGCGGCGTAGCTATGCAAGCAAGCGGCAGGCCCAATCATTTTCCTGCCTTGTACAAAAACTCACCTTTGTTTCTTTTTGATTTTAAGACATAGTACTGGCGAATCCTGAAACCGAACGGGGCGGTTTTCATGACACTGGCGCCTCAACGCAGCCGCAACCTGCATATGCGGTATCCACCGATCGACGGGTTTTGGACCTGGGACATCAAGCGCGACCGCGTCTATGGGGACGCGAATCTGTCCGCTTATTTCGACCTGACGCTCGAGGAGTTCTCGCACGGCGCGCCGCTGGAGCGGTGCATGCAAAGCATAGAGCGGGACGATCGGCCGCGGGTTCGGCTGGCGATCCGCAAGGCGATCGAGCGCAGGTCAGGTTTCCGCGAGGTCTACAAGGTCCGCTCGGAAAAGATGGGGCTGCGCAAAATCCTTGCCGTCGGCCAGTGCTATGTCGATGACATGGGCGAGGCAGCGCTTTATCCCGGCTGGTTCATCGACCTGACGCAGGATGCCGCGGGCGAGGATCACTCGCTGCGCGAAATCCACGACCATGTCGAGCAGGCCAGGGAAATCGCGCAGTCGATCGAGGACGACATGCTTTCCTACCTGCTGGACAACATCGAGGAAGAGATCCTGCAAAGACTTGGCGAGAGATCGAGGAGGCGCAAATCGTCCTGAGGCGATCTTTGTCAGTTTCTCGGCCGGGTTCCGGGCTAGCTTCTGGGCGGAAGCCTGCCGCGCCTGCCGATCTCGGCCGTCACCAAGCGCGCGAAATGCGAGTGGGGCGAGCGGCGCTCGATAAGCTTGGCTCGCTCGAGCGCGGCGTCGCCGTAGAATTCGATCAGCACGTTGGCGGCCTTGGCGGCATCGGCCTGCAGCCTGCCGAGATCGGCCTGTCCGCTCCCGCTCGCGGGCTCGCTCCTGGCAATCACGTCAAGCATGGCTTGCAGCTTGTCGGGAGTGCTGCCCTCGTCTTCATGCATATTCGCCATCCGATTTGGGGCGTAAAATATCGACATTTTCGCGCGATGTGCAACAGCTTCATTGATCGAGCGCAGGTGCAACCGGGCGCCGCCTGGCCGCGAGCGAGCCGACAACCTTCGTACAAGTATAGTCAGCCAAACTTCCACGCAGACATTGGGGGCACCGATGGACCAGCCGAGCAAAATGGAAAACCTGCAGTTTGCGCAGGGCATCTTGCGCGAGCTTCGCCAGAAGGCTGAGGCCGATGGCGAAAAGCTTCTGACCTACCTCATCGACATGGCGTACCTTGAAGCCAGCGACCGCATCCGAGCCCACTGGATCGGCAGCCACGAAAACGAGAACCGCCGGGCCAAGGGCTAAGGGCTACTGTTCCAGCCGGAGCATGCCGGCAAAGTGCGAGCTTGCGCCCAGAACGCAAAAAAGCCCACCATGCCTTTCGGCACGGCGGGCGTGATCCTGAATGAAGGGCTGCGCAGTCCTAATTTTATGATGCGGCGGCCTTTTCGCGGACGGGCAGCTTCCAGCCCGGCCGAACGAAATGGCAGGTATAGCCGTTGGGGTAGCGCTCCAGATAATCCTGATGTTCGGGCTCGGCCTCCCAGAAGGCACCGGCCGGAGCGAGCTCGGTGACGACCTTGCCTGGCCAGAGACCCGAGGCGTCGACATCGGCGATGGTGTCTTCCGCCACCCGCTTCTGTTCGTCGCTGGTATAGAAGATCGCCGAGCGGTAGCTCATGCCGACATCGTTGCCCTGACGGTTCCTGGTCGTCGGGTCATGGATCTGGAAGAAGAACTCGAGCAGCGTGCGGAAACTGGTCTTGGTCGGATCGAAGACGATCTCGATCGCCTCGGCATGGGTGCCGTGATTGCGGTAGGTTGCGTTCGGCACGTCGCCGCCGCTGTAGCCGACACGGGTGGAGATCACGCCGGGCAAGCGGCGGATCAGATCCTGCATGCCCCAGAAGCAGCCGCCGGCAAGGACCGCGCGTTCGGAAGAAGCCATGTCAAACCTCCTTTGGATTTCTCCATAAGTGGGGATTGTGGCCTGCTTCTTCCAGCGGCTCAAGCGGCAGGAAAAGGGCGCCTGGAAAAGGGCGCCTGAAAAAGGCGACGGGGAAGGCGCCTGGAAAAGGGCGACTGGCAGGGTAACTAACCCAACCACGGTGCCCCAGTCTGCGCCGATTGCTCGCCGGTCGGCCAACCGGCGAGCCTCGGTGCTGAGCGCGAGCTTCACTTAGGCCCTTTATCGCCTCTGCCGTTGTCGCCTCCGCCATTGTTGCCCCGGTCATGGCCATGGCTTTCACCACCGAGGCAATTCGCGTCGCCGACCCCGCAGCAGCGGCCGGCCCACAGCTTGTTGGTCGGCGTGTTGTCGCATTCGTAGATCTGCTGGCCGGCCATCGCGGATCCACCCAGGGTGGATACGGCCAGGGCGGCGAGAAGTGCATTGCGAAGGATTGCAATCATCGAAAATCTCCATGGATACACGGGTGTTCATTTGCACCGATGCGTCGCATGGCCACGCGAATTGGTTCATCGCGATTGGCAGAATTCTTGCCGGCCGATGTCGCCAATGCTCGGTACCGATCGGCACGGCTCCCATTCCGCGCCGCTCATTCTTCTGGTGCGGGCCTGAAGCGCCGCACCGGCACCTCGAAAACGATGTCCGAAATCCACATGGCCGAGACACCGATCAGGAAGGCGGCGGCTAGAGTGGTGGTGTCGTCGGCGGCGTCGGGCATCGGCAGGCCGCTGGCCTCGACCCAAGCGACCGTGGGGAGCGTCAGATAGGCGGCGGCCAAGGCGCCGCAGATCGGCGAGGCGATCATCTCGCGCAACTTGTAGCGATGGCGCGACAGTGCCCTGAGCACCCCGCCGGCGAGCCCGGCGGCCACCACTTGGCCCTTGACGCCGAGCAGATCGAAGATGTCGTGCATCAGGGCCTCCAGCCACAGAGTTTTTCGCCCTTGCGGTTGTGGGCGAGAAGCGTCCGCGCCTCCTCGTCCGACAGCGTCTCGACGGCCTTGCCGGAAAGACGCAGCGGTGAGGCAACCGCGCAGAAGCCGCCCTTGGCCGTGGTGCAGCCGCAGAGCGCTGCGACGACGGCGGCGGCGATCAGTCCCTTGCCCATGACTTCAGCTCCTTCTTGACCGCACCGGCGGGCAGCGCGCCGATCTCGTTGTCGACCTGGACGGTGATATCGCGGGCGCGGATATAGAGATCGCCGAATTCCAGGCAGTAGGCCTGATCGGAGGAAAAGATGAATGGAATGCCGCGCGTCTTCTTGGCCGAGTTCTTCACCTCGGCGACGAAATAGGTGCCGCCGCGGGCGCGGATGCCGCCATGCGGCAAGGTGACGAAATTCTCGCATTTGGCGAGCGCCGCCCGGTAGAGGTCAAGCGAAGCGCGGGAATGGAGCCTGGGCGAGATCTCGCCGCGGGTGAAGACGTCTTGGACCGGATAGAGCGCTGTCATTTAACGAAAGCTCCTCAAATCGCCGCGCTGGGTTGCCCAGCCGCCGGTGTAGAGCCGGCCGCCGCGCTGGATGGCGTTGGCCGAAAAGGCGGCGTCGAGGGCGCGATCATAGGCGGCGCGGGCAATGTCGATCATGCCCGCCTTATGGGTCAGCGGATGCGCGACCTTGATGGCCAAAGCCGCCACCAGCACTTCGGTGAACAGCGCGTCCCAGTCGTTCGGATCGGTGAGGTTGGCGATGTAGCGGATCGTCAGCGGTCCCGGCTGATCGGAATAAACCAGCCCCGCCTCCTGGCGCCAGGAAATCGGCACGCCGACCGGCTCGCCGGTGTCGGTCAGCGGCAGCGGGCGGATGCAGTCGGCCGGCAACTCGTAGGCATAGTTCAGCGTGCAGTCGCCGCTTCCTGAATCCGAGCCCGGCACCAAGGCCGAAAGGATGGCGAACACCCAGGCATGTTTCGCCAGCTCGCCCTCGCGGGTGAGGTCGAAATGCAGGTTGAGCAGGCGGGCCGCCTTGACGTCCTGGTCAAGGCTGTCGATCGGCGCCTCGTCAAGGACTGCCAAAGCCATGTTGGCGATGTCGAGCGGGGTGATGGCCATGGGTCAGCGCCTCGTCCGGCTTGGTCGAGCAAAAGTCATGGGGAACTCCGGGCATGAAAAAAGCCGCTACTGGCGGCTTGGATTGCGTGCGGAATGTCAGCGTGTCGGCGCTTTACGGCGTCCTGCCCGGGCGGAGCCAGGAACGCTGACGCCTCAGGCGCCAGCGAATTCCCCTATGTTTGCGGCAGCTCGGCCGAAGCCAGTCAGGACCCTAGAAATGATAGTTGATACCGATGCGGACGGTGTCGAAGTCGATGCGGTCAGTCGACGGATCCGGCGGATTGCTGGTCGAGAAGGACGGCCGGCCAAGGTCGACATGCAAATATTCGGCCTTGAACGAAACCTGCTGATTCATCGCCCATTCTACGCCGGCGCCAGCGGTCCAGCCCCAACGTGTGTCGCTGAAATCGCAAGTCGGACTAGCACCGCATGCGCCGAGATCGGCCGATCCCTTCACGTGACCGACTGCAAGGCCACCGGTGGCGTAGGGAAGAAAATTCTCGAAGGCATAGCCTACGCGAGCGCGGCCGGTGCCGAACCAGTCGACCTTGGCCGTGCACCCTTGGCCTGGGACGCCGCACGGGGGCACGAAGGGAATCTCTAGTACGCTGCTGTTCATATCGGCGTAGCTGATATCGGCTTCCGCACCGAAAACAAACTGACCCTGCTGCCAGTTGTAGCCGGCAGTCAACCCGCCAACAAAGCCGTTGGAATCGAAGTCGACCGAGCTACCAGAGTAATGATAGCTGTCGGACTTCCAGCCGTAGCCGGCGACGCCGCCGAGATAGGCACCCGACCAGTTGATGCTTTCCGCCGGAGCGCCCGCCACCGCATCGGCGGCCATTGCGGACCCGGTCAACAAAGCCAGCAAACCGGCAAACAAGAAGGAAAGTGAGCGCATCGAAACCCCAAAGTGAAACCCGACTCCCAACCTATCAGCGGCCACCGAGCGTTGATGTGTTTTTTGCGCAACACAACCGAATTTTTGCAGTCAGAGGTTGCTGTCGGCACATCGGTAATCGTTCGAGAACGATCGTTGCTGTGAGCGCTGACCAAGCGGAGCCAGCTTGGCGGAGCATTGCCTCCCCGCCAAGCGGTCGAAAGGTCGTTACGCCTCCGTCGTCTTCAGCGCGATGAAGCTCATGTTCTTCACGCTGGAGGCGGTGCGGTCCCAGTTCGCGGCCAGCGCCAGCTCGGCGTCGGTGGCGAACTCGCCGGCGGTCGAGGCGTCGAGAAAGCGCGTGCCCGGGACATGCGCCACGAAATGCCGGCGACCCACCATTTCAGTGACGCCGCCGCCATGGCCCTGGCGCGGCTTGCGGTCGAACTCTAGCGGACCGCCTTCAGAGTTCACCGGCAGCTCGTTCCACAGGATCGCCTTGTCCTTGAACATGAACGCCGTGTAGACGCCGGCCGCGACCGGGATGTCGTCGTCGACCACGCAGCGCAGGCCCATGTAATAGGGGATCAGCGGCCCGCCCTGCTCCGAGGACGGCACATAGTCGATGAGGTCGGCGAGCTTGAGGGCCTTCATCTGCTTGGAATGCATCCAGATGGTGCGGAACTTATCGGCGCGGTCGCCCATGAGGTACGCCGCCTCGATGATGTCGGTGTCGACGATCGAGGCGCCGGTGGTGCGCACCAAGTCGCCGCCGTCATTGGCGACGTTGTCGGCGAGCACGCCCTTCAGGATGCCGAGCAGGGTCAGCTTGTTGGCGCGCTGCCAGTATTCGGTCTGGCGGCGCACGATCAGCTTCTGCGGGTCGTCGCCGGCAAGGATCGCGGTCAGGTCCGGAACGCCCCAGGCCTGGGCTCGCACGTTGCGGGCGGCGACCTCGCGGCGCGAGCCGATCTTCTTCATCTCGATCGAGTCGGCCGGATCGTCATTGACCGGCTCCGACGGATCGTTGCCGAGATCCTTCCAGCCGGGCATGTCGACGGAGCGGCCGCCCATCGAGAGTTTCGAGGAAATGGCCGGGTCGGAGAACAGGATCCCGGCCTGGTAGATTTCGAGCGACTGGACGTGCTCCTCGAACGAGTATTGGGCATAGACGGACGGAACGATCGCGTCCGCGATGCGGGTATAGGCGTCTGCCATTCTTTCTTTCCTTCTGGTTTGATGAGGTGCGGTTTCAGAGAGGGTTGTTGGGCATCCAGAGGTCGGGATTCTCACCGGCCTCGCGGGCCAGCCGCCGGGCGCGTTGAGGGTCGCTTTTGACAAGGGCGGAGATGGCCGAAATGTTGCGCTCGCCGGCGGCGTTGCGCCGGAAGGGGTTCTGGCCCCTGGGCGCTCCGTCGGCGTCGATCGTGTCTTCGCGGAACATCGCTTCGCCGATGGCGTGGAAGGCCCGGGCGATCTGCGGATCGGTCAGCGCGCCGTCCGGCAGAAAGATGCCCTTCTGCTTGTAGGCGTTGACCAGGCCGAGCTTCTTCATCGCCCGGTTCGCGACCTCCAGCTTCTGGCGAAAGCCGTCGCTGTCGGTCGGCCCCCAGTCGCGCACCAGCTCGTCGTGGGTGTCTTCGACCGAGCGGGAAAGTGCCGCCTGCTGGGCAGCAGCCTGCTCGGCCATGTAGCCGACGAAGCGGTCGTGATAGGCCTGCGCGGTTCTGGGGCTTGCACCCGCTTCGACCGCCCAGGCCTTCGAGGCATTGGCGAGTTCGTCCGAATAGGCGAAGTTTTCCGGCAGGTTGTCGGGCCGCCGGTATTCGACCTTCTCGGCCGAGGTCAGTGGACGCATCGCCTCCGGGAGTCTCGAATGGAACCTGTCCCATTCCTCCTTCGGTGCGTCCTTGCCGGGAACGCGCAGGCTTTCGCCCTGCTGCCGCTCCAGCTCCGCATAGGATGTGAAAACCCGATCGAGGCTTTCAGCCTTGGTCCAGCCCTTGGCTTCAGCGAGCTTGCGGTTGCCTTCGGAAAGACCGTCAAACCAACTTTTGCCGGCCGTCGGGGCGGACCCGTTGTCCCCGGAAGCCGGAGGCGTCGCCAGGTTGCCCGCCGGCCGCGAAGCCACGGACCCGGCCTCTGCCAGATCTGTCATGAGTTAAATTCCTTTGTTCAGAGTTCCAGAAGGAGCGCCGGCGCTGAAGCTGCCAATCTTCCCACAGGTGGGGGAGATGGCCGGCAGGCCAGAGGGGGGCGCGAAGGAACGCGACGTCGCGTTTGTTTGCATGAGTTCAGATACGGTCAACGGCAAGGTCGGCGGGACAGCGCCCCTCTCTGCCTACCGGGCATCTCCCCCACGAGGGGGGAGATCAGCAGTTCGTGCGCCTACGCGTTATCCCCCCAGTTCTCCCACAGCAGTGTGATCGTCCCCGTCACCGCGAGGGTGCCATCGGCGTCGATATCGGTGCCCGTGGCAAACGCCAGGTTGAGATATAGGTCGACCGGCGTCGTTGTGCCGTCGAGCGTCGCGGCGGCGGCGATGTCGGCGGTGGAGGCCGTGGAGACCGCGGTGCCCACGCCGTCCAGCGTGCGGGCGGTGGATGCCAGCACATTGACCATGGTGCCGGAAAGCGTGGCGCTGGACGCGGCCGCTGAGCCCAGCGACCAGGTCAAAGCCGCATTGTCGTTGATGGTCGAGGCGCGGGCAGTGAGCACCGCAAACTGCAGCCTCGCCGTGCCGCCCTTTATGCGCACCTTGCCGTCGGCGAAGTCGAAGATCTTCTGGCTCGCATAGGCCAGCGCATCGGCGACCGGCACCTGCATGCCGGCGAAGCTGAAGACGGTGCGGTAAGCTCCGCCCTGCCCGCTGGTCGCGGCCTTCAGGCCGACCTTCGGCGGGGCAAGGCCGGCCTCGCGGGCGGCGGCGCGCGCAAGGGTCCGGGGTAGTCCTCGGGTCATCTCATGTCTCCATTCTTGGGGGTGAGGCGTGGTCCGCGCAGCGGACGGAAAGCCAATTGCTTGGCTTTCCGAACACGAAGGGCGAGCGCCGATTGGGCATCCTGCGCAGACTCTGGACGCACTCTTGAATTGTGTGTATCAATACACAACATGAAGAGTGCCGACGTTATCGCTAGATTACAGGCTGACGGCTGGTTCGAGGTGGCTCGCAAGGGGCAGTCACGCCCAGCTCAAGCACCGCACCAAACCGGGCCGCGTGACGGTGCCGCACCCCAAGCGCGACATTCCGATCGGCACATTGAAATCCATCGAGAAACAGTCTGGCTGAAGCTGAGGTAGAAATATGCGACACTATATCGGCCTGATCCACAAGGACGCCGACAGCGATTTCGGCGTCTCGTTCCCTGATTTCCCCGGCGTGATCACGGCTGGAACAAGCCTCGACGAGGCCCGCATGCTGGCCGAGGAGGCGCTTGCCTTCCATGTCGATGGCCTTGTCGAGGATGGCCAGGCCATTCCCGAGCCGTCATCCCTCGAGGACGTGATGATCGATAAGAACAATCGCACGGGTGTTGCCATCCTAGTCACGCTCAAGACCGAGGAGGCTAGGGTGGTGCGTGTCAATGTTACAATTCCCGAGGATGTGCTCAGCGAAATCGACCGCTATGCCGAGCGCCACGGCTACAGCCGCTCCGGGTTTTTGACCGTCGCGGCCAAGCAGGCGATGCGGAACGAAGCCGCGTAGCAGCCTCGCAATCTGATTCAGAGAGCGTCGCTATCTTACTGTTTGCCATTAACATTTCCGGTTTGGAAACCATGAACTTCAACAGCCGGGAAACCCTGACTCACTTCGTGAGCGGGTGCCGCCGCCGTTCCGCCGCAATGCGACCGCAGTTCAGCTTCGTTCGCCCCTGTCGTCAGTCCCGGGGCTTCAGAGGAGTTCTAGAGATGATCATCAAGAAGGCTATTCTGGCGGTGCTCATGACCGCGGCGCTTGCCGGATGCGAGACGCAGACCGAGGGTCAGCAGCGGGCCACCACCGGCGCGTTGATCGGCGGCGCCGGCGGCGCGCTGGTCGGCCAGGCGATCGGCGGCAACACCAAGAGCACCGTCATCGGTGCGGCGAGCGGCGCGCTGCTCGGCGCCGTCGTCGGCTCGGCCACGACGCCGCAGCGCCGCGGCGAGCAGCTCTGCCGCTACCAGGATCGCTACGGCCGCATCTACACCGCGCCCTGCGACGACCGGTACTACAACGGCGATTATTGATCGTTTCGGTCTTCCCTTCTCCCCGTTTCACGGGGAGAAGGTGCCCCGAAGAGGCGGGGCAGCGCCGGCGCCTGAGATGCTGGCGCTATCGAGCGCTGAAACGGCGAAGCGAAGGCGAATCTAAGGGCCATCAGCTCGCAGGCTGGCTTTGCCGGCGGCGGCCGCGAACAAAATCCACAATCAGCCAGATCAACTGAGCAACCATATAGACGGAGCTGTGGGACCAATCCGGCGCCCCGTTATGCGAGTAGCCGTAAGCAGAGGCGACAAGGGCGAGCGCGCCGCAAATGATATGCACCAGCAACAGGCGCAGCACGCCACCGTTCCAACTCTTTGTAACCCATAGCAATAATCGGCTCAGCAAAAACGTCGGAACGAGCGCCCCGAGCAGCATCGCGGCAGACCCTGCACCCATATAATCCCCCTTTGTCTAAGTGCGGATAGCTTCGAAAGTTTCTAAGAGGCCAGCGAATACCTTTCTTCTGCCTATTCAGATTTTACGCCCTTTAGCAACTCTCGCTTGCATTCAGTCACCGTACCTGCATTTTTAGTTGTACGCAACCTCACGGTTTGTGGGTGAACATGATTATGTGTATCTATCACGGTCTGCTTGTGGGTTGCGCTTGGTGCCTCGTGCATGCCACCCCCCGGGGTTCAAGCCTACACGCGCACTGGTGTTCCGGGCGGCAGTCCCTTCACCTTGGCGATGATTTGGCCCATGATGTGCCAATAGACATCCAAGTCCGACAACTCGAAATTGTCGATCGTGTCCTCACCTCCCAGAAACAGCGGTTTCTTGTAACCTACGCATTGTTGGTAATTCGGTTCGGCCCCACCGCTCTCACGCCATGCTGCGTATCCGTCGGGGACCAAGGCGGCACCGTCCTCCTCCACGAGCTCGACGTCGTGGAAAGTCTTGATATTGGACGGTATCTGCAAAGCTTCCGCCGTATGCGGTTCGAACATCAAAACGCCTGGCTCGCCCTGCTCAAGCCTTCCGGTGTCGACCGCAAAGGCCGAGCCTTGCCAGTCATAGCCAAAGCAAGTTATCCGACCGGAGAATTCGGGGAAGCCCAACAATACTCTTGCGTTCCATCGCGCGACGTCCTGCGCCCGCATTATTCGATACAAGCCATGACGGAACGTCGCGCCGCCGAAGGTCGCGAGCAACTCATTCAGCCCGGCCACCTTTGTGTCCAGCGAAGAATTACCAGAATCCGCCGGGACCCTGCTATCTACCTCGAAGTTTTTTTGGAATATCTCGAACATCACGATCTCCAATAGTTACCTTGTTGATTTTAGTTCCCTTTGGCAGATTCTTAATCAAGTTATTGATTTGAGACCCGAGACTTGTGTTAACGCTGGCGTCAAGCAGAGCCATATTGTCGATTGTATCTGAACCTCCAAGCTGCAAATCGACTCGGTGGTCCACATGGCTGCCGGCAAGAACCTGGTTGCCAGCGGCTATAAACCTCCTACGCGCCGATCCAAACAGCCGCACAGCACGGCTAACCACAGTGTCGGCTTCGGTCAATATCTTAACTTTGAGATCCGCCGCAGCCCGTTGCGCGGCATCCCATTCAGGCATGTAGTAGAGATGGAGATCGTGGCCGGCAGTAGATCCATCGACGCCGGCGATAGTACCTCCGGCCTCGACCTCTGGAGGCGCTGTGATGCTCTCGGAAGGTGAAGGAGCCGGAGCCTCCAGCGCTGCATTGGACGGGACCTCGGTTTGGCCACCAGTGAGCCTTGCCACGACCCGGCTGCCGACAGCACTAATCCCCTCGGCGAGCGCATTTCCACCGGCACCCAAAATCGCGCCGGAGCCCATTTCCCGCACGATGTCCCGCCCGTTGAGCGCGGCGTCGATGCCACTGAGCATGGCGCCGTCGGCGGCTGCGGTCGCGCTTCGCGCGAACAGGCCCGGCACGCCCTTGAGAGCCTCAGCTCCGAATCTTCCGGTGAAGGTAAGGCCGACGCTCTGAAGACCATGGCCGGTGACGAAAGCGCCGAGCAGGTTTGCGCCTATGGCAGCCGATCCGGCACGGTCCTCGGCGTCTTCGGTTTCGGCTTGCTTGGCCGCCAGCAGCTCGTCGTAGCTCTTGTCGGAGAAAAGCCAGTTCATCCCGGCAGCGAACTTGTCGGCCTGTTCGAAAGTTGCGCCGTTGGCCATCAGCCTGACGACGTCGTTCGTGGCGGCGAACGGCTTTTGCCACCATGGGCCGGCGTCGAACCGCGCGCGTGCCGGATGCGCAGCCATGTTGATCAGATCGGACTGGAGGTTCTTTGCCTGGGCTTCCAGTTCCGCCGGCGTGATCTTCGGATCATCCGCCGCGTTCTGGCGGAGGCGAGCCAGAGCGGATTGGAAAACCTGTCCGGCCAATGCGACGCGCGCCTCGGGGTCGCGCACCGCCTTCAGAATGTCGCTCAGTTCGATGTTGCGCTGCTGCAGCGGCACGCTGTCATCGACATATCTGGCGCCAAGGCTGTCCGAGAATTCCTGCGGAACGGCCAATACTGTGCTGAAACCCAGATGCTGCTGGGCAGCCCTGGCCCAGTTGACGGCCGCCTGAAATTCCTCAGGCGTCTTGACCTTGCTCCAGTCCGGAGCGTCGCCGCGAAACAATTGGCTGACGTAAGCGACAGGATCGGCTTCGCGGGCGGCCATGATCAGCTGGGCGGCGCCGGCCTTTATCTCGTAGCGTTTGCGCTGTTCCGGCGAACCGCTCGGTCCAGGTTCGGAATCGCGAAGCTCTGCATGGATCGCCTGGTTCGGCGCCGCATGCATGTCGGAGTAGGCTTTGGCGACACCGGTTTTGATCCGAAATTGTTCGAAATGTTGTGGCCCCAGGTCGGCGCCGTAGACCTTGACGAAGTCCTGCTCGGTCGGCTCTTCCTCGGGGTATCTGCCGGTGATGGCGATGACCGCCGGGGCGTTCTGCTCGGCAAACATGACCCTCGCATTCGCACTGACCATCTGAGCCGCGGTGGCGTTGTTCGCCTGAGCCTTCAGCGCGCCGATGTCGCCCGGCTTCAGGTAGGTGACGGCGTCGAGAGGAATGGTTGCTGGGTCATTCCGCGACGGCCGTTCGCCGAACGCCTGTGCGACCATTTCATCCGGCGTTTTTTGGCTGTTTGCTTCCGTTGTTTCGTTCCGAGCACCGCCAGCAAGCTGCAAACGCACCGTCTCGCCCATCCCGTCACTCGCCACCTTCCCCGCGCTGAGCATCTCGGCGGCGCGGCGCGGGTCTTGCGCGATCAGGGCCTGCATCCGCGCCTTCGCGGTGCTGGCCCGCCAGTCGGCTTCGGCCTGCAGCCTGATCTGCGGGTCGAGGTCCATCTTGGCGATGAGATCGAGACCGACTTGGCGGGAGACTTCGAAGGCGGCGGTGTCGTTCGGATCGCTCCGCGCGATATTGCTGAGCTCGGCGGTGTGAACCTCCGACACCTGGTCCTGCTCATATTGCTTGCGGCGCTGAATCTGCTGGAGTGCCAAGCGTATCGAGCCTGCCTCGCGTAACGCTTCCTTGCGGCCTGCGAGGCCGGCACGCAGTTCGCTCGGCGCCTGCTTCAGAAAATTGCCGAACAGCGTGTCGAACAGGCCGGTCTTCACCACCTGGCCGGTGTACGCATTAACCTGGCCGTACATGGCTTCGTGCAGGCCGGCGCCGTCGGCGGGCGCATTGACCACGGCATCGGCTTCGGCCTTGGCGATCTCGCCGTTCAGCCGGCGGGCGGCGATCTCGGTGTCGAAGGCCTGCTGCTGCGCCTTGCGCTGCTCGTAGCGCTCGGCGGCAGCCTGCCAGCGGTCGCCAAGCTGCTGGACCGCCTCGCCTACCGGCGAGGAGTCGGGGTACTGCACGGCGCTGCCGGTATCGAGCCGGCGCAGGGCGACGGAGAGAGGAATGACGTGGACCATTGGCTGTTTCCTGCCCAGGCAGTTTTGAGACGCGTGCAGTGACGGACCGCCGGGGATGGCGGCCGGTTGGCGGTGCGGGTGGTGAGTTTCGGGTGGAGCCGGATGGCGGAGGGATCGCGACGTGGTTCGTGCGACCGGGCTGGCGTTGACGCGACCGCGGCGTGGCAGATCACGGCAGGCAGGCGCGAGGCACCCCCCTCGGTCCTGCCGGACATCTCCCCCCTCAAGGGGCCTCAAGGAGGGAGATTGGCTGCATGCATGCTTTCGCCAATCACCAACGCTGCAGAATTGGCGGTGGGAGCGAAGCTGCTGATCTCCCCCACTTGGGCGGAGATTGGCAGTTCTAGCGCCTCATCTCTCCTCGGCCCGCGCCGCCTTTTCGAGTGCGGCGAGCTCGCCATCTTCCAGCATCAGAAAACCCATGATGTGCTGCACCACTTCGGCGCGCGCGTTGCTCAGCGCACTGTGCAGTTCGAAGCCCTCGGGCGTCTTGGTGCGCGCCAGCCAGTCGCCGTAGGACGGGCGGCGATAATGGCCGGTGGTGGCGGTGAGGTCGGCGAGCACCATCTCGCCGTCCTCGCCGGAAAAGGCGCGGCGATAGGCTTTGGTCAGCGCCGCGCGCGCGGCCAAGGGGCCGCCGGCGTCGGATGGGCGGGCAAAGCGTTTGCGGCTCATGCGCCACCATTGGCGGCGCCGGCAGGCATCGCGCCTTGAGCAGCGGCAGGAGCACCAGCCGCGCCACCGGCAGCCGCGCCGCCTTGGCCGCCCTGCATCATCGCCTGCAGGCTGTCGAGCAGGCCGCTGTCGCGCGCTTGCACTGCCGCCGGAACGGCGTCCTTCGCCACCTTGCCGGCGGTGGCGATCGCGGCCATGCCGGCCTGCGCTTGTTGCGCTTGCGCCCTGGCTCCACGCAGGCCCTCGACCTCGTCCTTGCGTCGAAAAATGCGCTGCGGGCTGCGGCCGGCGCTCTGCACGACGCGGAGCGCCTCGTCGCCGTCGATATTGTCCATGATGCCGGGATCGAACTGCGCCATCTGCATGGCGGTCGTCACCACCTGGATGGTGTCGCGGGCTTCGGCCGAGCGGCGCAGCACGTCGAGCGGGCCGGTGAAGGTCGGCCGCACCGTCTTGCCGGCAAGACTCTCCGGCGGCGCGAAGCGGCTGTCCTCGTCATAGAGGCCCTTGTCTTCCAGGATCGAAAGCTCGCGGTCGAGATTTGCGGCAAAGCCGGCCTGGATGATCGAACCCGACGGCCCGAGCAGCGCGCCCTTCTCCTCCTGGCGGATCAGCGCCTCGGTGGCGGTCATCTGCGGGTTCTGCACCAGCGTCTGGAAAAGATTGACGAACATCATGTCGCGAATCTCCTCCGCGCGGCTCGCCGCATAGTCGAAGGCATAGCTGGGGTTCTGGCCGGTCGCGATCGGCTGGATCAGCGCCCGGCCATTGTCGTCGATCAGGCCCGGATAATTTTCGCCGGGATTGAGCACCGGCACATAGTCGAGCCTGGCCTTGGACGCCGTCGGCGGATCGGTGATCTGCTGCAGGGCGCGAAGCCCGGAGCGACGCACCGCGTTTTCCTCGCGCACCGTGGTCAGCGCCTCGATGGAAGGCGAGATGCCGTAGGCGTCGCCCTCGTAGCGGCGCCAGTTGAAGATCGAGACCGGGAAAGTGCGGAAGCCCGACTCGCGCACGATCTCCTCCTCGTCCTCGATGACGTGGTAGGAGGCAAACGCCGCGTCGAGATATTGGTAGGAGCCGCCGGAGCGATACATGCGCCGCTCGTCGCGCGGCTGGACGCACTGGATCAGCGAGACCTTTCCCTCGCATTTGGCGGGGTCGTCGACCAACGCCTTGATGCGCGCCGGCAATTTCTCGTAGCCGAGCAGCTGCGCCGCCTGGCGCGCCGTGCGCTCGTAGCGGCGATGAAATGTGTCGACCTGGCCCCAGCGGTTGCGGCTGAGATAACCCTCGACCACGGGAATGGAAGCATAGCGGATCAGCGTGCCCCCAAAACCTTCCTCGGCATAGAGATAGGCCGGGCCGTAGCGCACGACATTCCTGAGGCAGGCCTGCGTCGCCGGCACGAAGTTGGAGTTGGCCGAATAGCGCAGCGCGAACAGGAAATCGCGCAAGGCTTCCGCCCACTCCTTCTCCTCGTCCGTCTCCTCATCGTCCATCTCGGCGGTGGTCAGTCCGTGCCACTTCTCCGACTGCGGGATGATTAGGCTTTCCAGCCCGGCGGCGAGCCGGTTGGCGGCGGAGTTGATGGTGTTGGCGTAGACGCGAGAGCCGCGCCGCTCCTGCCGTTCGGCCTGGCTTTCGCCGCGGCTGGTGCGGCGGCCGGTCCATATGTCGGGCGCATCGGGATCGCAGAACTCCGCCACTGCTTCCCAGACGGGCTCATAGGCGGCGCGTTCGGTCTCGAGTTCGGCCTGTCGCGACAGGATATCGCGGGCGCGGGAATCGGTCATGGGGATCTCGCTTGTTTGGCGGAGCGGCCGGAGCTGCCAATCTCCCCCCTCGTGGGGGAGATGTCCGGCAGGACAGAGGGGGGCGCCGTAGAGCGCCGCTTCTCGATGAAGTCAGCCAGAACACCTGGCCGGGAAACTGGTAAGCGAAACGATGGAGAAGCCGGCGGGACAGCGCCCCCCTCTGCCCTGCCGGGCATCTCCCCCACACGGGGGGAGATAACCTCTTCATGTCATCTTTTGCGCACTTCTGGTTGCTACACACCCGAATGCGGCGGGCACGAGGGAGGTCGAGAATGAGCCTTGCCGGCGCGCTGAAAACCCGAAGCAAACAAGCAGTGAAGCGGCTGATCGGTTACGACAGCCGCAACTGGCTGCGCATCCGCCAGATCGAGGCCTTCACGACCTTCCTCGAGGCGGCCAACCGCAAGTCGCGCGACGTGATCGAGATCTCGCCGGGCTGGAACCGCTACTGGCGGGCGATGTGCCCGGACTACCGGTCACTCGATTTCCCCGACTTCGACATCTGCAAGGATCGCACGGACGAGCAATACTCCATCGTCATTGCCGACCAAGTGCTGGAGCATGTGCAGCGCCCGCTGGCGGCGGCCGCCAACATCCACGCCATGGTGAGGCCCGGCGGCTGGGCGATGGTGGCCACGCCCTTCCTGTTTCGCGTGCATGCCCGCCCGCACGACTACAGTCGCTGGACGCCCGCGGGGCTCAAGCAGCTGATGGTCGAAGGCGGCTTCGCCGAAGACGACGTGCAGGCCTTCGGCTGGGGCAACAAGGCCTGCGCCAGGGCCCATATTGGCGGCCCGGTTCGGGCGTACGGGCTCTGGCGGGACCTGAGCAACGACGAGGAGTATCCGGTGATGGTCTGGGCGTTCGCGAAGAAGGGGTAATCGGGTGACGCCCTACGAAATCCACTCTGTGGCATTTTCCAAGCACTTGCTCGGGGACAAGCCCGCTCGCAAATACAGGAAAATGCTTTCTCCCCCACAAGCGGGAAGATAGCGCGCCGCATCAGCGCTCCCGTAGATCTTAAGCGTTGGCAACTAGCGTCGAGGACAGCGCGGCGCCTTTTCTCCCCCTTGTGGGCAGGGGAATCGCATATGGTTTTTTGGGACTTGAAGTTGGCCTGAGAAGGGATTCTTTGGACAGGCAGTCTAACGA
>NZ_NSGD01000017.1:0-86176 GCF_002294955.1 Mesorhizobium sp. WSM3864 | reverse complement strand
TATAAACGTTTCATTCGCCGTCCCCAAAGGCTTCTCCCATGGAGCCCAACGCGTCCCAGACGCGATGCTCCCTTTCTTGAACCGCCATGGCCTCCTGCCGGATGCGGAAAAGCCGGAATGGAACTACGAGATCAAAGGCCACGGAAACACCGCCGAGAGGCCGGAAGGGCGCAACGACTTTTGGCTGGTCGATCGGGGTCGGACGAATGAAGCTGCAGCGGCAGCAGTACCGCCAAGGGGGCCCGCCTCGCCAGCGACCGCCAGACTGTCAGACACCTATCGCGGTGTTCCGTTGGTCGATCTGACCACCTCCTCCGATGCTCGGATGGGAGCGCTTCCGTCAGCTTCGTCCAACTTCCCCCCGGGGGCGGTGCTCGGCCCCGAGCTGCTGGATGACGCCCATATCAGCAGGGATTACCAGTTGCTGGAGCAGAACCTGCAGGCGGCCCACCCAGCTCTCGCCGCCCGAACGCGACTGGTTGATCCCTTGGTCTCCCAGCAACTGCGCCGTCCCGACCGGGACCCACAACTTACATTGCGGTCCATCTATCATCACAGCGACGTCGCAGCCGACTTCGTGTTCCTGCCCGTGAACAGTGGCAATCCCTTGGCTACAGTGGAGAATGAAGGACCCCCTGAGCATTGGTCGCTGCTTCTCGTTGATCGCCGCGACCCGGAAAGAGCGGTCGCCTATCACTACGACTCGATCCCTCAGCGCGATGGACGGGGGTACAATGACGCACCTGCACGAGAGCTCGCAGCAAGACTGGACGCGACCACCTTGGTGACACCCGCCATGGCCCGGCAGAACAACGGTGTTGATTGCGGCGTCTTCGTGGTGGACGGTACGCGCGCGCTGGTTCAGAGATTGGCGAACCAAGAGTGGCCGGAACGGCAGCGGCCGCTGCATCTTGACAACCTCATCGCCGATCGGCAGGCGCTGCAAAACCGACTGAGGCAGGGCCGCTTGCCGCACGAGCTTGCCGCAGTCCGCGCGGAGGCTCTTGGAGTAGTCGGGTCGCAGGTGCAACACGCCGTGTTGCAAGAGCAGCAAGCCCGACAAGTCGCGTCAGCGCCGTTTGACCAGCACTTGAGCAAGTCGCGCGGGGCCAAGAACGAGATGACGAGTACACTTGACAGGAGCAACCGCGTGAACAGCGGGGGCGTCATCATCAACAATGAACATTACACAGCGCTTTTGAGACCAGGGGAGAGGCAGAAGACCGATAATCGGCAAAGCCTCGCCATCGGGCAGCTGGGCGAAGGAACCGCAACGTCCATCAGCCAAGCCCCCGATCAAGCCCGAGCTGCCCTGATGGCTTCCTCCAGAAGCAGAGAGCGCTCCGACGCGGGACGTTGAGCTCCATGGGTGGGTCAAGCAGAACAGCTCTTTCGACGACAGAGGCGCTGACGCAATCTCCAGACCGGAGCTCTTGCCGAATTTTTTCAGGCTGGCACTGTTGGAAGGCGATGTAGGCTTGGAACCCGCCAACGGCAGTCAGGAACTTGCGCATGTTCGCTAGACTAGCCTGCTTCGAGATGCTGGTCAGCGAGTTCGTCACGGGCAAGTAGACGTTATGATGCCAGAGATGCCATTTGATCCTGCGCAAGGTTTCAAGCAGGTCCTGTCCGGCCTGCTCGTCGTGGTCTTCGAGCCCTTGCACGAACTGGCGAAGGATCGTGATGCGCATGCTGATAAGGAATCAATCGAGGGCATGCTCGCTCGCCGGTGCAATCATTTCCGTGAGCGAGCAGACTTCTTCCCACCGTCGGTGATGAAGGTATGATGAAGGTAAGCCTGGACGCCTGCTTGTTGGATGGTCGAGAATGCGCCGTTGCAGCTCGCGATCATCGCCGTGGACGAAACCGATGTAGCGCGAAGCGCCGTCTTCAGGTAGCGAGCGGCCGGCGATCAGCTTGATTTTTCTTCCGATCACCACGGTGGCGGATGTACTCGGGAAACTCCAGAATAGCTCCCGGTCAAGCGGCCGAGGTGCCTCCGTAGCTGACATCCACGTCAGCGTTGAAGAAGTACCCTGCACCGCGGGATGTTTTGACCAGGCGAGGATTGGCCGCGTCAACCTCCAGCTTTCGGCGCAGGCGCATGATCATGACATCCACACTTCGATCAAAGACCTCTTCTCCACGCACACGGCTCGCGAGCAAAAGCCGTTCTCTGGATAACACGTTGCGTGGGTTCTCCAGGAACGCCATCAAGAGATTGAACTCGCATGCGGTAAGCTTGACCTCGCCACGCACCTCACAGATCAGTCGCCGCTGCTTGACGCTGAGCTTCCAGGCCCCAAAGCGAAATGAGCGCTGATCTCTGGTTCGCGGAATGCGCTCGCGTAACGCTACGCGAATGCGGGCCAAGAATTCGCGCATTCCGAAAGGCTTGGCAATGAAATCGGTTGCGCCGAGCTCCAGTGCAACCACTTTTTCCGCCTCATCTAGCCGGTCGCCGCTAATCACTATGATCGGAACGTCCGACTTTGTCGCCAGATTGCGGACGATCGCAAGTCCATCCTCCCGGCCTAGGTTAAGGTCAACAATCACGAGATCGACTGGCTCATGTGCAAGAACATAGTCAAACTGCTTGCTATCGGGCACCACGGTTACTTTCAAGGCATGCATCGTGAGGTACTCGGCGATGAGGCGCCGCATTGCGGCATCGTCATCGATGACAAGAACATGTTTCAACGGCTCACCTTCAATCTCGAATCACTGGTCTAAGCTGTTTGCCGAGCAATTCTAGGGCACCGACATACAACAGCTGCCCCTTGGTCCCACCCGCGGCTGCAGGCGGCCAGCAACGAGGGCCTCGGTCGTCCAAAATCGGTAACAAAGCTGGTCTTGTCGATCGCGAATTGGCGACATGCATCCAGCCGTGAGGCCAGACAGGTTCAAGCGCCGTGATTCCCCGTTTTGTCAGTTTGGATACGGGCCTGCTCACACTATTCGGGTTCGACGGTGCCGACTCGCCTCCAATGTGGTTGCATGATCGTCACGTTATGTGGCGCTTGCGGCCCTAATCGACATCGTCCGACTCGTGTGAGTCCGACGTGGTTGAGCAGCGCCGCGTTCTCCCTGAAAGGTCGTCGGCGTAAGGACCAACGTGATTCGCTATAGCGGTTTTGTGCCAAATAGCATGTCGCCTGCCAAGCCGGGTTCTTCCGAGATGGCCGGCGGCATCGCATCTTTTTTTGGCAGAGAACGATCACCGTCCGACCTAACATTTCTCATCTTACGCGAGACCTCCACATTGAGCCTGTCACGTTACGGGCAGCACCTCGAACTCGATAGCGCCAAAATCGAATCTCGTGATTGAGGCTGGCGATAGCCCGTCGGATTCCGTCAAAGGCCTGCGGTTTTCTGCCGATGGGATCTTGTATGATCACCTCATTTCAGAGCACCGCCGAACAGCTGAACGAGGTTCCCCAGCGTCACTCTGTGACCTTGGGCATGGACGGCCTTTATGCCCACCTCGGCTGCGATTGTTCCGGCTCCTTCCAGAAGTTCCGCATGCTCATCATACTGCTGCCAACTCAGCCCAGCGCCTTCGCCCTGAACAAATGTCTTTTGTTTCAATTGATACCAAAAGGCTTAACTTGAACATCACACAGTAACAAACCTCCCCGATAAGAGCGTGCCGGAAGGGCAAGAAGCTGTCCGGCGGCTTGGAAAGGTAGGTGAGAGGAAATGTTTATTGCAGTTTGGCCGCTGGCTATTGCCCTGTTGACGTCCATGTCACTTCCGGCCGAGCCCGCGCCACTTTCGCCCCGTGAGTTCCATCGCCTTTCGCGCGAATGCGCTCCCTGGGTTGCGCCGTCCACCCTTGCCGCGATTGCCAAGATTGAAAGTGGCTTTGAAACGCTGGTGGCTCATGACAACACCACAGGCGAGCAGCTTCGCTGGATAAATCACCTGGAAGCCACGCGGGGCATCAAGGACCGCCTCGAAGCACAACATTCTGTCGATGTTGGATTGATGCAGATAAACAGCAAGAACTTTCCCATGCTCAGTCTCACGCCGGAAAAGGCTTTCGAGCCCTGCGCCTCCCTTTCGGCTGCCGGCCACTTGCTTGAAAGCCGGTATGCCGGCGGCACGACTGCTCCGGCGCAGCAACTGGCGCTTCGCCGTGCCATCTCGGCCTATAACACCGGCGACGTCACGCGTGGCTTCGCCAACGGTTATGTACGCAAGGTAGAGTCGGCCGCAAAGGACATCTCAAGTCACTTTGAGCGAATGCTGGAGCCGACCGCCCGAGATGCGTCACATCTTGAGGCACCAGGTCGCAAAGCCGTGCCGTCTCTGCTCCAACAGAGCCAACAGGCCAATACAAAGCAGCCCAACCAAAAGTCCTGGGACATCTGGGGCTCCTATCAGCCAAACCGCTCCGGGGTCGAACCCTCCGGTCCGACCGGCAGGCAGGCTGCGGAAGAACTGGAAACCTCGAGCCCGAACAAGCTCGTATTCGATTGAATCGTGGAGTTACAATGATGAAGCCTCTCAGAATACTCCGTGCGCTTAAAGCGCGTGTTCCTTCTCCTTTTTCCATGCTGCGCATGACGGCTGAATATGTACCGGCCGCTGCTGCATGCGTGGCGTGGACGGTCTTCTCCAGCGGGCCAGCCGCGGCCCAGGTGACCGGAGGGACGGATCCTGCCAAGATGATCCAGAATATCTGCACCTTCATCCTTGGCCCCTTCGGACAATCACTGGCCGTGCTCGGGCTGGTGGCTATCGGTATCTCCTGGATGTTCGGTCGTGCTTCACTTGGCCTGGTTGCGGGTGTCGTTGGAGGGATCGTCATCATGTTTGGCGCCAGTTTCCTGGGCAAGGCGCTCATAGGCGGTGGCTGATGAGCGACGATTAGAAGTGAGCACCCTCTATGTGGCGGCGACACGCCCCGCACTGTTTCTAGGGGTGCCGCTCACGCTGGCCGGATTGCTGATGATGTTGGCGGGGCTCGTCATCATTATCCTCAAGAACCCACTTTATGAAGTCGTGCTTGTGCCACTCTGGTTCGGAGCACGGCTGATTGTTGAGCGTGACTATAACGCCGCAAGCGTCGCGTTCCTCTATTTGCAGACGGCCGGCAGAAGCGTGGACGGGCAGGTGTGGGGCGGCGCGAGCGTAAGCGCCAATCCGATCAGAGTGCCGAAACGCGGAAGAGGAATGGTGTAATGTTTGGCGCCAGTGGCCGGACCGAAAGATCTGGCGAGATCTATCTTCCATATGTCGGTCATCTAAGTGACCAGGTTGTCCTTCTGGAAGACGGGTCGATCATGGCCATGGCACACGTGAACGGGCTGCCCTTTGATTTGGAAGACGCTGAGATGCGCAACTCGCGCTGCCGCGCGTTCAACACTCTCTTGCGCAACATCGCCGATGACAATGTCACGCTATACGCTCATCTTGTGCGAAACAAGGATGTGCCGGAGCCGGGATCGCGCCAGTTTCAAAGTGCATTCGCTGGCAGTCTAAGCGAGGCCTACGAGAGCCGTGTGCTGTCGGGCAAGCTCTTTCGCAACGATCACTTCCTCACTGTCGTCGTGTTCCCCCGCACCGCAATCGGCAAGATCGGCTGGCGCATTGCCAAATCCGCCAGGCGCAATGACAACGATCTGGCCACACAAATGCGAAGCCTGGAGGACCTCTGGCAGATCATTGCTGGGTCACTCGGCGGTTACGGTCTGCGCCGGTTGGGTATTCGTGAGAAAGGCGACGTGCTCTTCACCGAAATCGGTGAGGCACTTCGGCTGATAATGACTTGCCGGTTTCTTCCGGTTCCGATGGTTACCGGCTCACTTGGCGCCTCGATCTACACTGACCAGGTCATCTGCGGGAAGCGGGCGCTTGAGATTCGAAGTCCCGGCGGTAGCTCGGTGGGGTCATTGTTTTCGTTCCGTGAATATCCGGCGAAGACACGGCCAGGCATGCTAAATCCGTTGCTGTCCGCCAATTTCCCGCTTGTCCTCAGCCAGAGCTTTTCCTTCCTCACTCGGCCACAAGCTCATGCGAAGCTTAGCCTTAAGTCCAGCCAGATGACGAGCGCCGGCGACAAGGCTCTCACCCAGATCAATGAACTGGCCGAAGCAGAGGACGCACTGGCAAGTAACGAGTTCGTCATGGGTTCACATCATTTGAGTCTGTGCGTCTATGCCGACAGCCTCAACAGCCTTGCAGATCGGGCAGCAAATGCCCGCGCAAGGCTGGCCGACGCGGGCGCCGTTATCGTCCAAGAGGGTATCGGCATGGAGGCCGCGTACTGGTCCCAACTTCCGGGGAACAACAAGTGGCGCACGCGCCCCGGCGCGATCACCTCGCACAATTTTGCCGGGCTTGTCTCTTTTGAGAACTTCCCAAGTGGTTCCATTTCCGGCCACTGGGGCAAAGCTGTTGCGCGCTTTCGCACCAACGGTGGAACTTCTTTCGACTACATCCCCCATGAGAATGACGTCGGCATGACGGCGATATTCGGGCCTGTCGGCAAAGGCAAGACGACGCTGATGACCTTTATCCTCGCGATGCTTGAGCAAAGCATGCTCGATCGCGATGGTGCCATCGTCTTTTTCGATAAGGACCGGGGTGGTGAACTGCTGGTGCGAGCCACCGGAGGGACATATCTAGCGTTGCGCAGAGGCGCTCCGAGCGGCTTGGCCCCTCTGCGTGGACTGGACAATACCTCCGCCTCGTTGGACTTTCTGCGCGAATGGCTGGTGGCTCTAATCGAGAGTGACGGCCGTGGCCCGATCTCGCCGGAGGAAAGCCGTCGACTGGAACGTGGCATTGTTCGTCAACTTTCGTTCGAACCCGTCATGCGCTCAATTGCGGGCCTGCGCGAATTCCTACTGCACGGCGCCTCCGAGGGCGCAGGAGCGCGGCTGCAGCGGTGGTGTAGAGGGAATGCGCTTGGATGGGCCTTTGACGGCGATGTCGACGAAGTAAGGCTGGATGCCTCCATTACGGGCTTCGACATGACACAGCTCCTGGAATTTGAGGAGGTCTGTGCGCCGGCCGCCGCATATCTTCTGCACCGCGTGGGCGCTGTTGTCGATGGCCGCCGGTTCGTCATGAGCTGCGACGAATTTCGCTTCTATCTGCTTAACCCCCAATTCTCGGCTGTTATCGACAAGTTCTTGCTCACAGTCCGCAAGAACAACGGGATGTTGATACTCGCAACGCAGCAGCCTGAACACGTGCTTGAATCGCCCCTCGGAGCCAGTCTCGTTGCACAATGCATGACGAAGATTTTCTACCCATCACCGACGGCGGATCGGGCTGCGTATGTCGATGGCTTGAAGTGCACCACGCAGGAGTTCGAGGCAATCCGCCAGGGAATGGCAATTGGCAGCCGCAAGTTTTTGCTCAAGCGCGACAGCGGGAGTGTCGTTTGCGAATTCGATCTTGGCCAGATGCGCGAATATGTAGCTGTGCTCTCGGGGCGGGCCAACACCGTGCGCTTTGCCGACCAGCTTCGTGACCAGCACGGAGATGCCCCAAGTGCGTGGCTCGACAAGTTCATGGCTCGTTATCACGAAGTTCAAGACTGACGGAGGAATATTCATGAGATTTGCCAAGCTTGCAGCAACGACGATTGCTGCTTCCTTTCTGCTGAGCACGCAGGCCCGGTCGCAATTCATTGTCAGCGACCCGGCAACAGAATTACAATCGGCCTTAACAGCGGGTTCCACTGCGGCGATCCTTATAAAGTCAGCCCAGACGCTCGCTACCACGATCGAAATGGTTGAGTTGCTGAAGTCGTCATTTGGCGTCACGGGACTGCTGGGTGCACTGAACCAAGGAAATCACTATCCGTCGAGCAACAAACTGGAGGGGCAGATGTTTGATGCTCGGGCGCCAGTTTCTACCATGGCGCGTAACATTGCGCAGGACCCAACTAGGATAGTCACCGGCACCGATGCGGAAGGGAAACTGTTAAAGGGGCAAATCACTGGTGCCGCCAATGCCGCAGCTCTTGCAGCCGACACTCTGGAAGTAATGGACAAGCGCCTTAAGAACAACGCCGACACGCTTGATCAGCTTTCCCGCTCTCGAAATATTGTGCAGGCCACAGTGACCAACGGTCTGGTCCTCAAGCAGATTCACGATGCGATCATCCAAAATGTCCAGGCCACGAGTCTGCTGACGATGGCCACTGCACAAGGGAGCCTTCACGCCGTGGAGGAGGCCGCAACGCAGCGTCGCGAACGCCAGGACACCGCCAAGATGTTCAACATCCTCCCGTGAACGACGCAGAGTTCATCCGGCTCAGTTGCGCTGATCAGGGACAAATCAGGCTCAGGCCATGAATTTCAAGATTCCAGCGCCATTCACGGCCATACACACGATCTTTCATCTGGCCTTTACGTCAGGGCTGCACAACGTGCTTAAAAAAATCCAAGAGGCGATCAGCGCGCCTCTGGTCGCGTGTGTGACGCTTTGGATAATAATCCAAGGCTGTCTGGTCATGCGGGGTCAAGTCGATGCGCGTGGAGGTATCACGCGCGTAATCATGGTGTCGATTGTCGTCAGCCTTATCTTAGGACAGGCCAACTACCAGATATACATTGAAACGGTCTTCGACGAAACGATTCCGAGATTTGCTCACGGCATCAGTGGCAGCAACTTGCCTTTCATCGATATTCCTCAGAAGCTCGACTGGATGTTTGCGTCAACTCAGTATGCCTTCCAGATGATTGCTTCCGAAATTGGGCCAATGAACAGCCAGGACATAATTGCTTTTGAGGGAGCGCAATGGATTTTCTACGGCTCGCTGTGGACAGCATTCGAAATCTATGATGCCGTTGGAATTTTGACGAAGGTGCTGTTGGCGATCGGCCCTCTGGTTCTTGTCGGCTACCTTTTTGATCACACTCGAGACATGGCCACCAGATGGATCGGCCAACTGCTCTCGTACGGGCTGCTGCTTCTCCTTCTCAACATCGTTGCGACTATAGTTATCGCGGCCGAAGCAGCCTCGCTGGTAGCCATGCTTTTGATGATCAGACTCTCGGGCACGACAGCAGCCAAGATCATCGGACTTTACGAACTCGACATGCTTTTCTTGGCTGGCGACGCTCTGATCATCGCACTTCCGACGATCGCCAGTAGCATCGCCGGCGGCTCTTGGGCAGGGGCGAACCGATCCTTAAACAACCTCAATCGCCACTTTGCCAAAACGGCGGGTCGTTAATCACTCAACAAGCGCGGTGCGAAAAACATGAAACGCTTTCTACTTTTGTCAATCCTCGCTTTGGCGGCCTGCAAGACAACCGATCGGCTTGCGACTTGCACGGGTACGCCATTCCAACTGAACGCGGGACAATGGGAAACCACCCCTGAGGATCTTCAGGTCGAGTGCGCGGAAGAGCCCAAGTGAAATTTCCTGAACATGCCCTTCTGGTGGAGAGAGAAACGCTAGCCGCTCACTACAAGAAGGTGGAAGCGTTTCAAACTACACGAGCGAAGTCTGCGCGGCGCCTGTCAAAGGCCCTTATAGCCTTTGCGGCGGTGGCGGTGCTAGGAAACGTTGCCCAAGCATTTACCATCGCTGCCATGGTCCCGTTGGCCAAGCTCGTACCTGTGTTCCTCTGGGTACGGCCGGACGGGACCATTGACAGCGAAGTGTCAATTTCTCAACTGCCCGCAACCCAAGACCGAGCCGTCATAAATGCTTCGCTGTGGGAATATGTACGCCTGCGCGAGGGCTACACGGCAGATACGGCCCAATACGCCTATGACCTCGTATCCAGTTTCAGCGCACCGGCCGTGCAACAGCAATATCAAGAGTTCTTCAACTATCCGAATCCCACTTCGCCGCAAGTCACGGTCGGCAAGCGCGGCAAGCTCGAGGTCGGGCATATTTCTTCAAACGACATCAGTCCCGACGTTCAGCAGATCCGATACAAACGTATGCTTGTTATCGATGGGCAGTCGCCGATAGTGACCACCTGGACAGCTACCATCCGCTACGAGCGCCTGACGGGTCTGCCGGGGCAATCCAGGCTCACCAATCCGGGAGGTCTACTGGTCACGTCCTATCAGGCCTCGGAAGATACCGTATCCAACCTGGGCAATGCGCAGCCATGACAAAAAGAGCGTTTCTCGCGCTGGCTTGTTCACTCTTCCTGACGATGCAGGCGTTTGCGGAAGACACACCACTTGCCGGCAAGCATGATGCTCGGATGCGCTACCTTGCTTACCGGCCTGACGAAGTGGTGCACCTATCGACCGCCGTGGGGGCAACGCTGGTTGTCACATTCGCGGCCAACGAGACCGTCGCAGCCGTGGCCGTGTCCAATAGCAAAGACCTGGCTGCGCTCCCACGTGCCAACTACCTCTTTTTTAAGGCCAGCCGGATCCTCGCGCCGCAGCCGGTCATTGTGCTGGCCGAGAGTGAGTCGGGTACACGGAGATACGTCTTCAGTATTTCAACCAGAGCGATGCCAAAACTCGACGAGAAGCAACCTGACCTATACTACAGTGTGCAGTTCACCTATCCTGATGATGAGGCTGCTGCTCAGAGAAAGGAAGCAGAAAGGCGCGCGAGTCTTGGTCAGGCCCGCGCGAAAGTGCTGCAGCAACAGAGAGTTCAGGATTTGTTCAATCGGCCTGCGGCAACGGCCAGTCCGGACGAAAGCAATTTCCACTACGTCGCAAAGGGCGATCGATCGCTGGCGCCGCTAGAAGTTTTCGATAACGGCTTTACGACCGTATTTGGCTTCGCAAGAAATTCCCGCATACCCTCTCTCTACGTAATCAATCCCGACGGCAAGGAAGCAGCTGCCAATTACACGGTCAAAGGGGATTATGTTGAAGTATCCGCAGTCGCCCGGGAATGGCGTCTGAGAGATGGAAATACGGTCTTGTCCATTTTCAACAGGGCTTATGATTCTTTGGGACGAGCGCCAGTGACCGGTACAGTGACACCCGACGTGTGGCGCGTTTTGAAAGCCTCGGGCCGATGAATGAAACCGGCCCACAGGCGGGACATGATGTCCATGCATCCGGATCGATGGTCTCGGAGCCGACCCGCCGGCATGTTTCGGGATCGCAAAAGTTGGCCGTCGCTGCTCTTGTTCTCGTCTCATCTCTATCGCTCATCTGGCTCGGAGGTCGTTCCAGCACACAAGACGAGCCATCTCAGCCAAAACCGCCAATTGTCGCCAACGCCGAGCCATTCCGCCCCGCGCCAATTGAGATTGCTCCCGAACCTCAAGCACCCGAACAGGCGGTGCAGGCGGCAGATCCTGCACCATCCACGTCGCCCCCAACGGCGCCAACTGATGCGCCGCCGGAGGAAACACCAATTTTCGCATACACTAGCAGCAGTCAAATGCCCAGTGACGGTCAGCGGAGCGAAGACAACCATAAGGATGCTCCCACGACACAGGATGAGATTTCAATCGATGGCGAGCTGTCAGGCCGATTGAAGCCCGATATACAGGAGCCGAGCCGGGCCACACTTTTGCCGCACCCTGATCTCGTGATCACTCAAGGAACGATCATTTCCTGCATTTTGCAGACGGCGGTCGATACAAATTTGCCCGGCTATGTGAAGTGCGTCTTACCTAAGGACGTCCGCGGCACAACCAACAATGTCGTGCTCTTGGACCGCGGGACGACCGTGATTGGCGAAATCCAGCGCGGTCTCCAGCAGGGGGATGCGCGTGTCTTCGTGCTGTGGACGCGCATCGAAACACCCGACCATGCCCTCGTTTCGATAGCATCGCCCGGCGCTGACGAGCTCGGCCGCTCCGGAATGCCTGGCACGGTGGACAGTCACTTCCGGGAACGCTTTGGCGGCGCGATTCTCATGAGCGTCATCCAAGGCGCGTTTCAGGCGGCCGGTCAATACGCGGCCAGCTCTGGCGGAGGAAGCGGCATCAACAGCTTCCAGAGCAATGGTGGACAAGCGGTCGAGGCGACACTGAGAGGGACGGTCAACATTCCGCCAACGCTGAAGAAAAACCAGGGAGATGCAGTATCCATCTTTGTGGCTCGCGACCTCGATTTCTCAGATGTATACGATCTTAGAGCCACTGCCGCGGCGCCAAGCCGCCAACATCGCGAACGCAGGAGAGACAACAATGCGATCGGAGGCTGACCCTCAGTTGCGTTTGCTTCTTGAGCCCGTTCTAAAATGGCTTGAGGAGCCAAGAACCGAAGAGGTCGCTATCAACCGGCCTGGGGAAGCCTTTGTCCGACAGGCCGGCGTTTTCACGAAACATCCGCTACCGCTATCTTATGACGATCTGGAAGACATCGCGATACTCGCTGGAGCGTTGCGCAAGCAAGATGTCGGACCCCAAAGCCCCCTATGTGCGACTGAGTTGCCGAACGGAGAGCGGCTGCAGATCTGTTTGCCGCCCGCAGTACCCTCAGGAACAATAAGCCTGACGATACGGCGTCCCTCAAGTCGTGTGACCGAACTCAAGGAAGTTTCTTCTCGCTACGAATACTCGCGTTGGAATCAATGGCGGTCAAGAAAAGAGCGCCAGGAGCGGCAGGACGAAACGATTCTTCAGCACTACGACCATGGTGACTTGGAGGAATTTCTGCGGGCCTGCGTTTGCGGGCGACTTACCATGCTGCTTTGCGGACCTACTGGAAGCGGCAAAACGACAATGAGCAAGACTCTGATCGACGCTATACCCCCGCAAGAGAGGTTGATCAGTATCGAGGATACGCTCGAACTTGCAATCCCACACGAGAACCATGTCCGGTTACTCTATCCGAAGGACCGAGCAGGCGTTGGTACGGTGACAGCCGAGCAGCTATTGCAAGCCAGCTTGCGCATGCGCCCTGATCGAATATTGCTTGGCGAAATGCGCGATGATGCTGCTTGGGCCTACCTTAGCGAAGTCGTCTCCGGCCATGCGGGATCGATATCAACGATTCATGGGGCTGATCCGGTCCAAGGTTTTAAAAAGCTCTTTTCACTCGTCAAGAGCAGCGCGCAAGGAGCCGCTGTGGAAGACCGCACGCTTCTGGACATGCTATCGGCTGCTATTGACGTCATTGTACCGTTCCGTACCCAAGGCGACGTGTATGAGGTGGGAGAGGTATGGCTCGCCGCCGATGCCCGTCGACGGGGAGAGACAGTAGCCGACCTTCTCAACAAGCACTAAGGCTGGAATAACGTAGATCCATAAGTCGGCGACGAGACGCGTCATTTGTTCTGCATCGATATCTCTTTTGACGGGGCTTGTCAGATTGCTTGGGTAGCCTGAACAAGTCGGCGGCATCATGCCATCATCATGGTACGAACCGCATGCTCCATTGTCCGGGACGAGACAGGCTCCGATAACCAAAAGACGAAGGCCTGATTATCAAATGTGACCGGCATGGGGTCGATCTCACCGACGACTATGACAGGCACCGCCATGAGGGTGGGGCATATGGGTTCGGCCTGTACTCGCTCGAGGAAAGGCGCTTTACCCAAGATCAGCAGGTCGGCTGCCTTCCCACTCTCGATCCAGCCGCAAAGGCTTTTGAAGGTCGCGAAGCCGACCGGCTTATAACCCAGCGCGGCGATTTTCTTCGTGTAGGTCTCCAACTCTGCTGGGTCGCGCTCCACGACTGCAATGATTTCTCCGCTGCCAAGTGATCCGTCGTATGGGCCGACCGCGATGTCAGCGCTGACTGGCTCCTCCTCGGAGGCCGGTAAGTAGATATCGAAGCGGGTACCTCGGCCAACAGCCGAGGTGACGTCGAGGCATCCTGCGAGCGCGCTCACGTGCCTGTCAACCGCAGCAAGACCCAGCCCGGTCCCGCCGACGCGAGAGCGGGTGGTAAAAAAGGGCTCAAAGACACGCGGAAGTATCGAAGTTGCAATTCCTGGACCATCGTCGCTGATGGAGAGGAGAACGTAATCTCCACGTCTCAAGGTGCCCTGAGCCAGCGGCTTTGTTTGGCACACCTGGGCGCGAGAAACGCTAATCTCGACACGGCCCTGGTTCAAGACAGCCTCCGACGCGTTCTTGCACAAATTCATAAGGATCTGCTGTATCTCGGTTGGGCTCCCCTCGACCACCGTTTGCCACTCGTCGATCTTGAAGTTCAACTGAATACCCGCACCAACTGTAACCCGCAGCAATGGCGCAAGACCCATAACAATCTCGGAGACGCTGATAGGCGCTGCCACGCGCTTTTGATTTCGGCTGAGTGACAAGATCTGGTCAACGATCAGCTTGGCTCGGTGTCCAGCTAAGATGATTTGGTCGATGTGGTTCCGAATTCTAGAGGGACGACGTACAAGACCTCGGGCAACCTCTGAATATCCGATTATTGCGCCTAAAATATTGTTGAACTCATGTGTGGCACCGCTTGCGATCGTGCCGACGGTCCTTAGCCTTTCCAAATGCTCACATCGACTCACCAGAAGGTCGCGTTCGGCATTTACACGTTGCATCTCAAGATGGTGGCTCAAACGCACAATAGCACTGCCAAGAACCCGGAGGTCGTCAGCTGAGGGGAGTGAGCGAGCTCGTTCAAAAACAAGGATGCAAACCGCAGCCTGCTGAGCGGAGGCCCTGCAAGCAACAATTTGACAAACACCGGAAGTGCCTATGGCGGTCCGAACCACTTCGGCCGCAGGAACTACGCGAAACACTGGCCGTCCGGCGCAGACAAGTGAAACGACTTCATCAATAAGGGCGAGGTTCCAGACGGGTATGCACGTGTTTGCCACAAAGCACTCAGTATGCATGCTGAGGCTCGGATCAACCAGAGCAAGCGCGCATTGATCCGCATCGAAAACGCGTTGAACGAATCTGAGCGCTGCTTCGGTGGAAAAGCGCGCCCCGTCGTTCGTTGCTCTACTGTCGTCGAAGCGAGCTTCGATCTCGCTCATCGCCTCTTCAAGCTCCAACCGCCTTTTCAGTCGGTTCGTCCGCAGACGCCGTCTGGAGGATCGAATGATCGCAGACAAGCAGATGCATATGGACAGCAAGCCAAAGAAAAGTCGCGCACGCTGCGCTTGCGCGCTGGCCAGGCTGTAGCCTTTCAGATGCTCTCGCTCCAGCTCGGCAGCCTTGGAGGACGTGTCGAGGAATGCGATCTGATTGGCAGCTTGGTCCAACCTCCATAAGGAAGACACCGCAGCGCCGGCCTTGCCCACAACATCCGCGGCAGCCCGGGCCTGCCTGGCTAATCGCTCGAGAGGATGATCCATATGTGATGCGAGGTTGAGCCACAGCACTAGCTTGGAAAGTTCAAGCCTGCCCTCTCCAGGGAGAAAAATCGAGCGAGCAAGGTCTGCGACAGAGCTTTTCATGAGCTGATTTTGCTTGACCCAGGCTGAGATGGCCGCCTCAGTGTTTTTGATCGAGTTTTTAAGCTGCGCGAGCAGTGCGGATTCCCTGGAGCTCTCATCTGGCGAAATCTCCAAATGGTGTTGCAAGTTTTCGACGTCGCTTTGCAGCGCCTGTCCCGTAGACGCAACCGAACGGAAGTCCAATGCCATATCGGTTCGCGCGCGAGCGACGTCCCGCTGGAGCAATGCATCGTTGATCTGAATAGTACGCAGCTGGCTTAGGACCGCGTCGTTGATCTCGGGAGCCTGCCACTGGGTTCCGACCAAGAGCGCAACCGAGGCGGCTAGGCCAATTAGAATTGCCTTATCGGAACTGAGCCATGTTTTCCAAGGAAACGGCGTTTGATCCGTCGTGCACGCCTGGCGGCGGTCCGACGAGAATTCCGGCGCCACCCGGGTTCGGTATGCGGCCGGATGCTGCTGGAACAGGAAAGCCACACCTACCTCTCTCCTTGGACGGCTTAAACACCGTTGCCGAATTTGGTCATGGTCCGCTTCCAGGACCAGAATGAGCGCCCAACGGGCGCCTTACGATCTTGGAAGCAGATGAATCTCCGCGCAGGCGGCGCTTCGCTCCCTCACGGCGGCAGGGGCCTCAGGGGAGGCCCAGGATGAAGCGCCGATTGGGCGAACGGATAGGGCGCGCGTTCCGGGGATAGAGCGAGGTAAAGCGCTTGATGTCCGCTGGGTCGACCTCAACCGGTTCCGTCGCCACCATCCAGTCGACGTTTTCGGTGCATGGCGGCGTCGTTAAAGATCCTTCATATGTCCAGTAGCCAAGCGAAGCCGGCAGAAGCCCGTTCGGGTCGACCTCGTCGACGGCTGCCTCTTCGCCTGATGTTGCGGGAAATGCTGCAGCAAGCCTGGCAAAGCTGGCATTTGTGGCGCCTGGCACTAGAAAAACGCCCAGCACACCCAGAGTGTCGCTGTCGGTGTCCTTATGGACAAAATGCGCTTCCATCGGGAAGCTCTTGCCCGCGACGTGGTGCTCGCTTGGCGCATGGAAATGGAACTGGAGCAGCTCATACACACGATCCCCTCGAGTGAGCGTGCTGCCTTGCGGCAGGTTGATCTGAATGGTGTGGCCGTTGTTCACCATCCTGCCGCCGCCGCTGTGCCAACCTATGGCGATGCGCGGAATATCCGCTTTCACCGCGCCCTTGATATCGACCGGCGATTGCTGTGTGCCCGCCGAGCAGACGAAATTTGTCTTATCCAGATCGCCCCAGTGTTCGGGCCCGGCCGGGCCGGCATATCCCCAATGGGTGCTCGCCGCCCCCGCGGCATCAGCGCAAATGGGACACGCGCCGATTGCAACGAACCCTTTGATCAGACTACGACGATGCATATTGCTTTCGCTCCTGGACGTGAACTGAGTTTATCATTTGCGGTTGGCATGGCGGGAACTGCGCTCGCAACCACCATGGTGTGGCAACATGATCGCAACTACCCCGAACAACTCGGCATACGACCAGCGCGTCACGCAGCGCTTCATGTCGGCGCATAGACGACATCCTCGTCGGGACCGCCGCTGAGCTTGTCATTGTCCTCACCGACGGTATGCGGTTGGTAGCGGCCATTCTCACCTGGTCCGAGCTATCTGCGCCAATACGTGGTTGTTGCTTCCCCGACCCTCTGGTGGCCTGGGTATCCAGATCGCATCCTCGGCCTCGTGACGCCTTCATATTCATCATCCGTCGACCAGAGAAATCGATTGCTTCAATTACGAACATTCACGTTTTGGATGCATTCACGCGCAATCCGCGGTACTGACCGCCTCACTTCGGCGGGTGCTATCGAACCTTCGCCCGCTCAAGCAGCTCAGGGCCGCCCCGTGTCGAAGCTGTTGACGGCGAGTCTCGATTCGGCACCCGTGACCGCATCAAGCGAGCACCCTGCCATTCTCGCTTCGGAGCGCACGATCCATTCGCGGATGTTGTGGATGTTGCGCCGGGTCAAGAGGTCCATCACCGTATCGGCGCCCCAGCGGATCGCCCACACCATCTTCTCGACCTCCTCGGCCATCGACGAGCTGACGGCGGAGTTGCCGATATTGGCGTTGATCTTCGACCAGGAAATTGCGGCCGATAATCTCATCGGCTCGCTTTCCGGGTGGTAAATGTTGGACGGGATGATGGCGCGGCCGCGCGCCACCTCGTCGCGCACGAATTCCGGCGTGACGAAGTCAGGGATCGCGGCGCCAAAGCTTTCGCCTTCGCGTTGAAGTTTCGAACGCAACTGCTCACGGCCGAGGTTCTCGCGGATGGCGACGAACTCCATCTCAGGCGTGATGATGCCGGCGCGCATAGGCAATCTGCGTCACGGCCTTGGCGGACTTCGCTCGCAGCGGCCGGTTGCGCATCGGAAATTCCAGCGTCAGGCTTTCGCCCGTCGCAGATCCATTGTCCTCCGGCCTGACATGGCGGCCGTCGGTAGTGTCTCAGTTTGAATTTAAAAGCCGATCCCGGTGAGCGATGTGCAGAAGTTGCATCTGCTCAAACAAGGTCAAAAGCTCTTCGGCCAAGTCCGTCCTAAAGCCCTTATGGTGGAAGTCGGCGACAATCTCACGCTGGCGCGCAATGTGGCGCTCGCCTAGGAGCACATGCTGCTCCAACATCGTTAAGACGGTTTTCCTCATCGCTTAAGCGATAGCAGCTTTCTCGCGCTTGTTATACGGGCCGCGCTTGCCCGGCTTCGGCGCAACGGCGTCCGTCTTCTCGCAAAGGTCTTCCATCAACCAGAGAGTTTTCGACACGCCAGCGGCCATGGCCGGCGTCATCTTTAACGTCTTGTGCATTTTGATGAAGTTGTACCAGACCGTGTAGATCGCGACCATGTGAACGTGATTGTCGAACTTCTTTGAGAACGCATTGGTAAGGCGCGTGAAGCGACGGTTCGCCATGCGCATGGTGAGGTTGGCGCGCTCGATATGCGACGTGCTGACATGCTCCGGGTCGGGATTGCCTTCAACGCGGGTCTTGACCGCACCGGTGCAGACAGCCGGGCTGTAGCGGCGCTCTGGCGACTTGTTGCCTTCCGGCTCGCCATACTGCTTGATGAGCATCGCGTAGTCGATGTCGGCGCCAAAGGCTTCCTCGACCGCATCGAGATAGGCGCGGTGACCATCGGTCGTAAGCTGGACGCGGTTCGCAAGACGGTCCCTCACGTCATCCATGAAGGCCAGCGCATATTCGCCGTCGCGACCGCCGACCAGCCACGACACGATAAGCTTGCTGTCGCTGTCCAGAGCAGTCCAGGTCCACACGTCGCCAGCGCCTTCAACGGGCTGCTTCATGGTCGAAACGTTCTTGGCCTTCGCGCCAACGAAGCTCCAAATTTCGTCGCACTGAATCCGCTTGGAAGTGACATTGCGGACTTCGCGGTCATGTAGGTCGGCGCAGAACTTGCCGGCATCGACCAGCAGCTTGGAAACCGTATTGATCGATACATCGGCAACGCGGGAGATCGACCGCATCGAGCTACCCTCGCAAAGCATCGAGAGGATTTGGACGCGGGTTTGCAGGGGCAGCTTGTTCATGCCCCTAATATGTGAACTTTTATGCTTAGTGTCAAGCATGAAAGTTCACCTCACAATGCGAAGCGCCGGCCTCCCCGTATGACCTCCCGCGCCGTGTGGACCAAGCATCTGTGAACCGTACATGCGGTCAAATTCCGCCTCGGATATGTACAGAGTTTTTGCTAGTTCTTTACTGGAATATCCAAGTACGCTTCTATGATATTCAATAAGTTTGTTTATCTTAATAGGGTATTCTTTCGGAGGCTCGTAAGGCTCGTTCTTCCTATAGCCAAGCTTGCTCATCTGAATGAAGAACGATTTCTTTTGATATGGCGTAACATAACTCAGGCGATCTGCTCTCATGACGATTGAAGACATTGAAACTTTCCAATATTTCTTCATATTGGCAATCTGTCTAAACTCAAATTTGGTCAACTGAGGCCGAATTGACTTCGCTGGCAAAAGAAACGCGCCTGCGAACTGGTCGGCTTCTTGTTCCATGACCTCATCATCTAAAAACGTGGTCGTATGCAGAACCATATGCGCCAGCTCGTGACAGAGGGTATGCCGAATCCGGTCGGCAGGAGCGTTCATGTTCACGAAGAATAGGACCGGAAGACCATCGATCCTCTGGCTCACCGCGTCGATCAAGTCGCTGTCAAAATTACAGGGGATGACGATGCCGCCGTGATCCTCAATCAGGGCGGTTACATTCTCAATGGGGCCATCTGGCAGCATCCAGGTTTCGCGCAGTTGTCGAGCGGCATCTTCAATGCTGAACCCGCGAGAGGTCGCGCCTTGGTATTCGTCCCGGTCGATTTCCGGGATGAAACCATTCGATTTCACGCCGCCAGATTTTAGCAGTACCCCAAGATGTATCCGGCGGATGTTCATTTCCGCTATCATCTTGTCGAGCGGCTTTTGGCCGAGCTTCTTTCGCCTTCTGTAGTGGAAAGGCGGCATCCCATAGGGGCGACCAGTTTCGAAAAAGAAATCTGGCTCGTAACTGAGTGTGTCAGCCAGCGCAGTTATGAAATCTTCCGGTGCCGACATCAAGCCGGCTTCGACCTTTGAAATCGTGCCTTGGGCTACTCCCATTTTGTCGGCAAGCACAGACTGATTGAACCCGCGAGAATCGCGGGCGAGCGCCATCATGTGGCGATTAAACATTTCAATCTGCTGCATTTTTTAGAACCGGCGCTGCCGGGTTACCTCATACCAAGCAGCTTCGTCGGCTGCCCTCGATTCGAACGGAACAATCGCCGCACACCACATCGCGCCCTTGTTAGTCGGAAGCGATATTTGCGACCTCATGAACCCCGTGCCTGTGGCATCAAGAAGATATCCGGCAGTTAGGCGCGTGGGCTTTGGTGTCAGACCAGGCAATTCCTCACCTTCGTCGAAGGCAACGGCTTGCGGTGTCGGGTAGTTGGAAGACACGCCATCTTCGTCCGTCTTCTTGAAGCGGATTACAGAATTGGCAGCCTCGATCAGCCACAGATTTTGGCCCCGGATTTCCATATGGCGGACATTCGGCAGATCATCCAAAATTCTGTGAGCTTCGGCCAAAGTGTGCCGAAAGGTGCAGTGGGCCTGAGTGCTGGCATCGTGGTCCAGAACTATTTCCGGCGCGTAACGCTCATAAGTCGCGTGGCCGTGCCGAAGGATCGCGTCGATGCGATCCAGATAAGGCGACAACCGATCCATAATGACGTCGATGTCTGTTTCCACGAGCCGCACTCCTGATGATTCTGCTCGGCAGCTTACATCATCGCGCGACAAAAACGAAGAAAAATATTCCGGAAATTATTCCGAGCCTTTTGCCCACCGCTTTTCCGCCGCCTTCTTGGCGATCTCGGCGCGCCGCTCCGGTGACATATTGGCGGCGCGCTTCTTTCCGCCCTTCGAGCCAAGCTCTTTGGCGGCGGCGCTCTTGCCGTCATCCGGCGTGTCGTCGGCTTCCTCGCCGGTGGCAATGCGCATGACGCGGACGGCATTGCCGATCACGTCGGCGGGGCGCTTCTGGCCTTTAGGTCCGGTGGGCATCAGGTGTCCTTCTTTCGACGCAAGAGCGTTACCAGAACGGTGCGCATGGCTGAATGCTCATCGCTGTTCAGATCGACGACCCAATCATCGTTGTGCTTATGCCAAGGGAAGTTCTTGTTCCGCAACGCTTGGCGGAACGCCTTCGGATCGACGCCAACGGCTCTTGCCATGTCGGCGGCGTTTGTCGGCTTGGGCATGAAATCTCCTATGCTTTCCGCTAAGCATAGGCGCTTTCGCCTATCGGTTCAAATTCGCTAGGCGCTTTCGCATAATTCAAACTGAGACACTACCCGGCCGTCATAGGCCTCGACATCGCCGCGCGCCATGATCCATTCCTGGCATGGGCGGGCAGGGCCCATTTCGATGCAGGTTTCGACAGCCGGGTCGGTGTACGGGCCGGATGGATCGTAAACGGCCACGGGCGGCTCGCCGGCCGTCGGATGGAGGGAGATCTCGCGCATCGGCACCCTGATGTGCGGGTGGATGGCACCGGGCTTGTGGATTTTCGCGAGGTGGGCAGTGGTCCCGTCGACACGGCGGGGGTGAGGGCAATCTCTTGAGGCTCCTTTGCTCATGCATTGGAGACCCAGCTCTGTGCCGGAAGGATGAAAAGACGCTTTGGTCGCTCTGCTCGAAACAGGACCTAGGGCGTAAACCCCGCGAAGCGCTTGCACCATCCTAGGCCAGTATGAACTGAATCAGGTTCAACGGGTCACTGCGCCGCGACCAGCAGTATCTCAGCCCTTGCCGGGACCCCCTGGTGACTGCGGAGATAAGCCTTTGCAAGCTCAACCAAGCCTTTCGAGCGAGCAAAATTCGGGCTGGCTCGCAATCCTCCGAACTCGGCCGCACCGCCGATGCGTAAACCGATAGAGAGAGGTGCTGCCACGAAGTTGCGCTCTGCAAAGATCATAGTCCGGTTGAGTGCGATCTGGGGTGCAGCGATTGTGGTGTTGTAGCCGCGCTCGCTTTCGAGCAAGGGCATGGTCGCCAAGCTGGCGAGAAAGTCTAGTCGCGCAATCGACCACCGAGAGATTTTTCATTCAATTAGAATGAGCGTTGGAAACTGAGGATGCCGCCGAGGCAATCTTTTTTGTCAGCCTTCGTCGAATTCACGTTCGAAGGGTCGACCATGCCGATGCCGTAGTGGCCGTAGTCGATTTCGACCGTCGCCGTGAAACCGGCAACGAGCGTGTAGACGACGTTTGCGCCCACACCATAGTTCTTGAACTGACCGCCCGAGATCTGAAGGTTGAACGAAGTTTTCTCGTCGAGTGCGTAAGTGGAGCCGGCCCAGAAAGCCCAGTTGCCGCTCCAAGTTTTGTAGAAGCCGCGACCGTGAGCGGCGATTGCACTGGTTGGATCATCGTTGGTAACGCCAATGGAGCCATAGCCGAACATTCCGAATAGCGACAGCACATCCGTGACATTGACATCGACGCGGATCTTGCCGGCCAAAGCATCGTAGTTGCTGTCACGAGCGATTACGCTGGTGATCGCGCCCCAACCCTGCGTTTGTTTTACGCCGAAGACGACGTGCGGGACATGGCTCTGGTTAGTACCGACTACACCCGACCCTTGTTCAAGTGAAACCAGAGCCGAAAGGCCATTGTCGGCATCGAAGTAATACTGGGCCACGTTGGTATCGAAGTCGCCGTACGGAACGAGTACGTTGATGAGGACGTTTCCGGCGTAGCCTGTAAGCGTGTCGAAGGGCGAATGGTCCTTACCAACTCGGAGGCCACCAAGCTGGAACCAGGCGGAAGTCAATTTGACGCCGCTATTGAAGCCATAGTTCTGAGGACTGTCCGGGCCTGGATAAGCGTTGCGGTTGCCGAAATTCACGCGGTTTTCAGTGTAGGTCCTCAGTGCGCCGAGCTCGGTCTCCTGGCGCGTCCAAGTTTTGAACGTGAAACGCGTGTTGTGGTGCCCTGAACCTCGCCAGTTCTCACATCGGTGGTTCTTGCCCCGTCATACGATCGGACATCGCCGAAGCCGACGTCGTAACGGATGTAGCCCCCGATGCGCAGGCAGGTCTCGGTGTCGGTGCGCAGGGGGCGCGGCAGCGCAGGACCCATGCCCCCCTTCCGTCAAGCGCCGCCTCGAGGCCCGCCGCGGCATGGATATTCGCGAGAGAGGGACGTACGCATAGCCTCGCCTACCGGTGATGCGGGCTTACGCGCTGCTCGAAGTCGACCGGCGCGGCAGGTCCCAATGCGCGATGGGTTCGTGATCACGTCACCTCGGAGGACGAGAAACGATTGCTGAGGCACGGGTTCGAGCTGCCTCAGTCGTTCGTTCGATCGAAAGCATTGTTTGTGGAGGACGCTCTCCATCATGCAGCGCCAGGAGACGCTGGCTGACTTCCTTATCCGCTGCCGTGAGCCGATGATTCAGGCGAAGAAAGTCCATCCAGGTTGGCGTGCGGAATGTCTCTGTCCAAATCGAAGGCGCTTGAAGATTGCGCTGCAGTGTCCAGTTTCGCGCCCCGGCACGGCTCTGAACATGGCGCCTTGCGCGCATGTAACCCAGAAAGGACTCGATATTGTCTTCCGATATAAGATACTCGACCTTGACCACTATGGGACCACTCCTGGGCTTCAACTCGAGTGCCAGCTCAGGCGGGTGAAAATCCGAACTCTCCTGATCCGTTTCTTCCCATGGACGGACCGGCAACACTATTCCCGCAGCAGCAACGAGCAACAGAGCGCCCGCGGCACTCTCCAAAGCGCAGCCTAAGGAGTAGTTCTGTGCGATAGTCCCCCAGATCCAGCTGCCGGCCGCCATCCCGCCTGCGCTCAAGGCGTAGTAGATCGATAGTGTGCGGCCCACCACCCACCTTGGGCTTGCCAGCTGAACCGACACGTCAATGCCCGTCCAGGTGATAAGCCAACCCGCGCCACCAAGTGCCAGCGAAATGGCCGCCACAGCGACTGACGATGTCAGGGAAAGGGAAAGGCAACATGCTGAACAAGCAACAGAGGCGAACGACACCAGCCTGTCTTGAGACGTGATCCGCCTTAGAAAGCTATTGCTCATGCCGGCCATGAAAGCACCCATGCCGAAGCCCGCCAGCAAGATGCCGTAGATGATTGGGCCGCTTTTCAGCTGGTCCCGGACGAATAGCGGGAGCAGCGCAAGGATGGAGATACTTGCCAACCCGAAAAGGGCTGCACGGGCAATCGCTGCCCTGATTTCCAACGACATGAGCGTGAAGCGCACTCCGTCATGAATTGCCATCGTCATTCGCTCACGCGGGAGAGGTGACGTGCGAACATCCCATGTAGTACGCCATATTGCGGTTAGCGGCGCCAGGTCGCTCAGCGCTGCCAACGCGAAAGCGGCCAGCGGTCCAAAAAATGCCAGGACCACGCCACCCAAAGCCGGACCAACGCTGCGCACAATGTTGTATCCGACAGACATAAGCGTCACAGCGGCCGGGATGTCGCGCTTGTGAAGGATATCGCCAACCGAAGCGTGCCAGGCCGGATCATTCAAGGCAAAGCCGCAGCCGGCCAGGAACCCTAATCCGAGAATTAGCCAGGGACCGGCAAATCCCAGGCCCACGGAAATCATCAGCGTCGTTGACGCCAATGCTATCAGGCAGTGTCCCGCAAACATCACCCATCGGCGGCTGAAGTTGTCGGCGATGGCTCCGGCCAAGATCGAAAGAAAGAACACCGGCAACGTCGATGCGGCCTGCACGAGTGCAACCATCAGATTCGAAGCGGAAATCGTGGCCATCAGCCAACTGATGGCGACCGTTTGCACGAGCCATCCGAGGCTGGATATTTGCGTGGCCGTCCAGATCGAGCGAAACACCTGGTTTCGAAATGGAGCGAGCGTTGTTGAGACAGGCAGATGAGCATTTTTTTCGGACTGCATGACGATTGACGCCTTCCAGCGGCCGCTTATTCAATTCAGGACTGCCCTACTGCCGTTACGATGTTGATCAATGCATCAGAAGGGCCGACCTATCGAGTCGGATGACTTCATCGCAATGAGGATGGCCCGCATGAGCTCAGATAGCTCCGCTTTCCTGGACCGGCGCCAACCACTTCTCGCCCAGCAAGGAAGCCTCGCCGATCGTCCCTGCTCGACAAGAACCGTCTGCAGGGTGATCGCTCTTGTTCACCGAGCCAGCGCCCATGTAACTTGCCGGCGAGTAATTTTTCGCATTGGGTTCGTGTTGCTAGTATCATTCGTGACCAATCCTGTTCATGGCCGTCGTACCCCTAAATTCCGAGGATGAGCGCGCCTCCGGTGAGGCCGGAACCCGCCGCCGCAAGGAGAACCTTTTCGCCCGCCCGAAATGGCTGCGTTTGATGGGCGAGCGACAGCGAGAGCGGGATGGTCGCGGCGGAAGAGTTGCCGTACTCGGCGATCGTCTTGACGATTACCTGATCCGCTATTGCGAGGTTCCGTCCGACGGAATCGAAAATCCGGGCGTTGGCCTGATGTGGCACGAACCGATCGATGTCCTGCGGCCGCATTCGGGCAGCAGTGAGTGCGTCTTGCGAGCATGCGGTCATCATCTCCACGGCCTTAGCAAATACTTCGCCGCCGTCGGCGATCGTCATACGCGTTTGCGCAAGGTCGAGGCCACCATGGAACGGTCTGTTGCTTCCTCCGGCGGGTATCTGGATCAGCCCGTAGCGCGAGCCGTCCGAATCCATCGCGGCGCCAAGAATGCCTTGGTCGGTATCCTTGCACGGACCAATCACCACGGCGCCGGCGGCATCGGCAAACAGCACGGCGCTGGCGCGCTCGGTAGGATTGATGCGGCGGCTGAGGATATTGGCGGCGATGACCAGGGTCGCTTTACAATGGACGCGGGTGAATCCGTCGGCGAACATCAAGGCATAGATGAAGCCGGCGCAGGCGCCCGTGAGGTCAACCGCACCGGCGCGGCCGAGTCCGAGCCGATGTGCGACCAGGGGCGCGCTTGGCGGCAGAAGATGGTCGGGCGTCGAGGTGGCAAGCAACAGCAGACCGATGTCGCTGCGGTCGATGCCGGCGTTCGCCAGCGCCATCTCGCCGGCAGAGGCGGCAAGGCCCGACAGCGTGTCTTCGTCCGCTGCCCAAAAGCGCGACCGAATCCCGGTGCGCCGTTCGATCCAGCCGGGTTCAAGCCCGAGACTGTTTTCGATCTCCGGGTTCTCGACCTTGCGCGTTGGTGCATGATGACCAAACCCGAGAAGGCGCGACGACCTGTTCACGGATTCGAACCGAAGCGCTCGCCGGCTTCCTCGATCGCGTTGTAGAGCCCGTCCAGCTCGTTGCCAGTGATGCAATAGGGCGGCAGGAGGTAGAGCACATTGCCGAGCGGGCGCACGAGCAGACCGTGGTCGAGGAAGAATGTTCGCAGCTTGGGCCCGATCTCAGCCAGATAACCGGCGGAGCCGGTGCGCAGGTCGAGGGCCGCGATCGTGCCGGTCGCCCGGCTGTCGGCGAAGTAGGGATTGTCCCCAAAGCGCCGAACCCCGGCGGCCTGTCTCGCGCTCAGGGCCGCGATACGCTCGGCCACCGGCTCGTCACGCCAGATCTCGATATTGGCAAGTGCGGCCGCGCAGGCGATCGGATTGGCGGTATAGGAGCTCGAATGAAAGAAGGTCTTCTGCCGGTCCGTCGAATAGTGAGCCTGGAACATGGCGTCGGTGGCGAGCGTGGCCGCCAGCGGGATGACACCACCGGTCAAGCCCTTCGACGTGCACAGGATATCAGGAGAGATGTTCGCCTGCTCGCAGGCAAACATGGTTCCGGTGCGTCCCCAGCCGGTCATCACCTCGTCGGCGATCAGCATGGTGCCGGAGGCCTCGGCGATCCTCTTCAATTCGCTGAGAACCCAGGCCGGGTACATCAGCATGCCGCCGGCGCCAAGCACGAGCGGCTCGACGATCAGCGCAGCCGCGCGCTGGTCGCGCGAGACTGCTTCGAAACCATCCAGGGTTTCCTGCTCACGCCCTGCGGCCGGGAAGGGGATGGTGTCGACCTCGAACAGCAAGGGCTCGTAGGCGGCGTTGAATACACCGCGGGCGCCGACGCTCATCGTGCCGATCGTGTCGCCATGGTAGCTATGCTCCATGACGACGATGCGCGAGCGCGGCGCGCCGATGTTACGGAAATAGCCGAGCGCCATCTTCAATGCGACTTCGACGGCGGTCGAACCGCTGTCGGAATAGAACACCCAGTCGAGGCCGGTAGGAGCAAGGCCGACGAGCGCTTCGGCCAGCCTTTCGGCCGGCTCGTGGGTGAAGCCGGCAAAGATGATCTGGTCGAGGCTCGACGCGGTCGTCTCGATGGCCTTCCTGATGCGGGGATGGCGATGCCCATGCGTGACGACCCACCAGGAAGAAATCGCATCCAGGATGCGCGCGCCGTCGGCCTTGTGGAGATAGGCGCCTTCGGTCAGTACGATTTCAGGGATGGCTGGTTCAAGCGCGTGTTGGGTGAACGGATGCCAGACATGGGACCCCAGCATCATTCGCCTCCGGCGATCAGGGCAACGTCGAAGCCGGCAACCATCGCGTCTCTCAGCGTTTCACCCGTCAGTGGATGGAGGTGTGGCAGCCTGCCGAGCTGTTGCACGCCGCCCAACTCCACGATTGTCCTTTGGGTATCGGCCACCTCTTCGCCGATGAAGGCGATGCCGAGGAGCGGGATGGAACGGGCCCGCAGCGCTTCTATCGAGAGCAAGGTGTGGTTGATCGTACCGAGCGCGGTGCCGGCGCACAGTATGATCGGCAGCCCCCACTGCGCGAATATATCGATGAACATTGTCTGTCGATTGAGCGGCACCATCAGCCCGCCGGCGCCTTCGATTACGAGCGGTGTCGGTAAAACCGGAAAGGCAAGATCCGCCGCTTCGATGGCGACGCCATCGATCTCGGCCGAGCGATGCGGCGAGAGCGGGCTTTTCAGGCGATAGGCCTCCGGCAGGACGCGCCCCGCGGGCAAGCCGGAAAGCCGGGCAATGACCTCGCTGTCGGTCTCCTCGTCGAGGCCCGATTGCACCGGCTTCCAGTAGAAGCCGTCAAGCAAGCCGGCGATTCCCGCTGAAAATACCGTCTTGCCAATTCCGGTGCCTGTTCCGGTGACGACGAGGCGCTTGGTCATGCCGTCGCCAACACCTCGACGAGGGCCTCGACCATGGCGCAAATGCCGGCTTCGCCGACGTTGAGCGTCAGCGAAATGCGCAGGCGTGATGTACCCTCGGGCACGGTCGGCGGACGAATGCCGCGTATGTCGAAACCGCGGGCCTGCAGTGCCGCCGCCACCGCCATGGTGCGCCTGACATCGCCGATGACAAACGGCTGGATCTGCGAGCCGCTAGGCGTCACGCCGCACTGCTCGGCCAATTGCCGGCCCGCGAAGGAAATGCGCTCGCGCAACTGAGCGCGGCGCGTGGGCTCGTCTGACAGGATGGCGAGCGCTTCGCGCGCCGCGACCGCCATCAGGGGCGACGGTGCGGTGGCGTAGATGAATGGCCGGCACCGGTTGATGAGATAGTCGCACAGCGTTCGCGGTCCTGTGACAAGCGCGCCGTACGCGCCGAGTGCTTTGCCGCATGTGTGGAGCGCGACAATGTTGTCGCGGCCCTCGAACGCAGCGGCCAGCCCCCGGCCACCTGGCCCACAGACGCCGGTGGCATGCGCCTCGTCGACAATAAGGAATGTCTCGTGCCGATCGGCAAGCTCGACGAGGCTCTCCATCGGCACACGGTCGCCATCCATGCTGTACAGGCTTTCGACCGCGATCCAGACGCGCCCCATGCCGCCTTCGGAGCGCCAACTGGTGATCGCATCCTCGACGGCGTTGACGTCGTTGTGTGCGGCCAGCTTGAACTCGGCGCGTCCGGCCTGCGCGCCCTCGTGCATGCTGGCATGGGCGAGCGCGTCGAGGATCAACAGATCGCCCTTCTGCGGCAATGTGCTCAGCAGTGCAAAGTTGGCGATGTAGCCACTGCCGAAGAACAACGCGCGTTCGGTCCCGAAGAATGCCGCCGCGTCCACCTCCAGTGCCTCGTGTTCGGGTGCATTGCCGCGCAATAGCCGCGATCCGGTAGCGCCGACCGGAGTACCCCGTCCGATCGCCCCCGCGACAGCATCGCCAAGTCTCCTGGAGGCGGCAAGTCCGAGATAGTCGTTCGAGGAGAAATCGAGCCCGGTGCGGGGCGAAAGCGTCCGCAGGCGATCCTTGCGCGCCAACCCCTGCAAGGTCGCCTCAAAGCGAGCAAGCGGCGGCTCGTTCATCTGGCCTCACATTCCATCGGCTCGATGCCGAGACGCTGAAATAGAAGCCTGTCCTTGTCCTCGTCGGGATTGTCCGCCGTCAACAGCGTGTCCCCGACGAAGATCGAGTTGGCGCCGGCAAAGAAGCACAGCGCCTGCGTCTCGTCGGTCATGCCGGTGCGACCGGCGGAGAGCCTTACATAGGACTTCGGCATCAAGATGCGGGCGAGCGCAATGGTACGGACGAACTCGATCGGATCGATGGGTTTGGACTGGCCGAGCGGCGTGCCATCGATCGGGATCAGCATGTTGATCGGCACGCTTTCGGGCGGCTCAGGCAGATTTGCGAGCGTGATCAGCATGTCGATGCGGTCGGCCTTTTCCTCTCCCATCCCGACAATGCCTCCACAGCAGACCTTCATGCCGGCCTCGCGCACATGCTCAAGCGTTTCCAGCCGGTCGGCGAAGGTCCTGGTCGAGACGACCCCACCGTAATGGCGCTCGGAGGTGTCGATGTTGTGGTTATAGTAGTCGAGGCCTGCCTGTTTTAGACGTGTGGCCTGCTCAAGATCGAGCATGCCGAGAGTCATGCAGGTCTCCATGCCGAGCGCCTTGACCCCCTCGACCATCGCCACGACCGCATCCATGTCGCGCGCCTTGGGCTTTCGCCAGGCAGCGCCCATGCAGTAGCGCGTGGCTCCGGCCTCACGCGCCTTGGCCGCCTCGGCGATGACACGCTCGACCTCCATCAGCTTCGACGCTCTCAGGCCAGTTGCGTGATGCGCAGACTGGCTGCAATAGCCGCAATCCTCCGGACAGCCGCCGGTCTTGATGCTCAGCAGCCGGCTGAGCTGCACACGGTTTCGATCGAAGTTCTGCCGATGGATGGTCTGTGCCAGGAAGAGCAGGTCGTTGAACGGCATGCCGTAGATAGCCTCGGCCTCTTTGCGGTTCCATCGCGCCAGCACTCTGTCCATCGGTCCCAGGGCTTTGTTCATCCCCACTTCTTTCCAATCGTCATCGTCAAAAATTCTTTGTTTCTGGTCCACGAACGCATGCCGAAGTCTGTCGGTCGGCGAGCCTGTTACGACATGAGCCATCGATCAGCGCAATGCGCGGGGTGCAGGCTCCTGCAGCACCTGGTCTGCGCCTGCAGCTGCGAGGCTCTTCCTTTTTCGTTTCCATCAGTTCAGGCTGCAGCCGTACCCGTGGGCCGGCATATCCAGGCCGATGTCGAGGATCGGCGCGCTGTGTGTCAGCCATCCGACGGAGATGAGATCTACTCCGGTCGCCGCGATCGCCGGGGCCGTGATCGGTGTCACCCGACCGGAAGCCTCGGTGATGACGCGGCCATCGACCGTCGCCACGGCGCGCGCAAGATCTTCGACCGACATATTGTCGAGCAGCACTGCGTCGATTCCCAGCGCGAGCGCTATATCAAGCTGCTCCAGCGTGTCGACCTCGACCTCGATCTTCACCATATGGCCCGCGGCGGCGCGCGCTCGCTCTATTGCCGTGCGAATGTCGCCGGCGATGGCGATGTGGTTGTCCTTGATCAGCACGGCGTCATCGAGCCCGAAACGGTGATTGGCGCCGCCGCCGACACGCACGGCGTACTTCTCAAGTGCGCGCAAACCGGGCGTCGTTTTTCTTGTGCATACGATCTTTGCCTTATGGCCACGCACAGCCTCGACCATCGCGGCTGTGGCCGTGGCAATGCCGCTCAGGCGGCAAAGGAAGTTAAGCGCCGTGCGCTCGGCCGTGAGCAGGCCACGCGCCGGTCCGCACAGCTTGGCAATGATCTCGCCGGCCGCGACATCGCTGCCGTCCGGGCGCCAGATTTGCATTTGGATCGCAGGCTCGACGAGCAGCAGGGCGAACGCAACCAGATCGAGGCCGGCGATGATTCCCGTTTCGCGCGACTTGAGCATCAAAGTGGCCGTGCAATCATGCGGGATCACCGCATCGCTGGTCAGGTCGCCGCATCTGCCCAGGTCTTCCAGGAGCGCACCGCGCACGATCGGTTCAATCAGGGTCGAGGGCAGGGGTGCGAACGGTTTCATATCAGGTGCTCCGTGTCCGTGCCTGCCACCCAATTGCGAGTGCGACCCGCACTGCGCCGCGGAGTGTCAGCCTGGCGAGGCACGCCTCTGCATCGCGCCAGGGAAATCAGTGCGGAAGTGCGAACCACGGCTCTCTTGGTCAGCCACACGGTGAAAGATTTCGGCGACTGGTAATTGTGCGCCAGGATGACCGCATTGCGCGCGCGCTTCAGCGCGAGGGTCGCTTCAATGTCGTCGGCAAAAGCCGACCATTCGAATGGCGGGATCACCCGCCTGACGCGCTCATTTAGGGACGCGGCCATAGGTAACGCCCAGTCATCAGCGCCTCCGATTATATTCGATGTGACAATAAGGGGAATATTTCTAGCTTGACTATAAGCTGTGTCAAGCCCGAGACATTGGCAATTTTGTCCCGGCGAAAGCTCTTTCATCGAGCACGGCACGGCGGAAGCGATAGAGCTTTGCGGGCCGCCCACCCGTATCGACTGAAGTGTCGCCAGTCTCCTCGACCAGCTCTTGTTGCTCAACAAGCCTGCGGAAGTTCGGCTTGTCGATCAGTCTGCCAGCCAATGCTTCCACCGTCCGCTGCAGCTGGAGCAGCGTGAAAGTCGGTCTCATGAGCTCGAATACGACTGGCCGGTATTTGATCTTGGAGCGCAACCGCGTAACGCCTGTCGCCAGGATGCGGCGATGATCAGCGACCATCGCCTTGCCTGAGACGGCCGCAGACGGAGGCGCGGCCTTCCCGTCGCTAGCCTCTTCGACCAATCCTGCTTCGTAGAGCAACTCATAGCGTTGGAGCGTGAGCTCCTCGTTCCAATGGCGGTCGTCAAAGCCGAAGGCGATCGCCACCCTCTGCCGGCGTTCGCGCTGCCTGGCCGGATCGCCAGCGCCGTCTGCCCATTCCATCAAGCGCGCTCGCAGAATATCCAGGCCCATCGGCGGCGAGCCGGAGCGGTGATCCTCCCATGGAAAATATTCGTACCAGCTTTGCCAGCCGCACGTGGATGAGGTCGTCCCCTGTTCCTTCCGGGTGAGTGCGAGATAGCTGATCGAGATGACGCGCTGCTGGCGCTCGGGGCCGGCACGGTCCCGATCGGCGAACGTGTAGAGTTGCTCGATATACCCAAGGGGATGGCCGGTTTGCTGTTCGACCCACCCCCTCAAACCGGATTGCGGTGATCGGTGCTCGAGCGCAAATGGTCCGGAGGGCAAGGTGTCCGCCTGACCGATTGTGAGAAGACAGGGCTCACCGCCATTTACGGCGACGACCACCGCGGTCAGGTCCACTTTGGCTTCGTCGGCCTTATCCTCGGCTCTGTCTTTCCCGGGTCGTGTTCGTTGCTCTTCCATATCTGCGAACTTGGTTGGCCCCAGCTCGGCGAGACTCTAATCGATTTAGTGTAAGCGTGACTTCCTGCACGTCAACACCCCACAGCTGGACGGCATTCTTATCTCTTCGCACTTGCACCAAAATGTGCCAAACGCGACTCCGGCGGTTGGTAACGCAACGGAAGGAGGCCTAGATTGAGCGCTCCGAGTGATGCGAACGCAAATACGCCACCGGATATCCGCTCGCGGAAGGCCAGGCCCCACTCGTCCGCCTCACTGCCTATACACCCCGGTCGCCAGGATGGCCGATCGACATTGCGACATTGGCCTCGTCGGGGACAGCGTCGGCATGATAATGCACAGGCTATCCTCGGCGCTGGGGGCAGCCTCGAAAGGATGATCATGCACGGCCGCGGCCTGCAACACGCGCTGATGGTCGTCGACATGCCGTTCGGTTCTACCAAGAGGGGCCGCAGCAGGCCTTCCGCAAAGCGGCCGCCTTATCGCAGAGACCGGATGTGCAGCGGTGAAGCTCGAGGGCGGCCGGTCCATGGCCCATACAATTCGCCTTCTCACCGCCCGCGGTGTACCTGTAATGGCCCTTGTCGGCTTGACCCCGCAGGCAGTCAACATTTTCGGCGGCTACCGTGTCCAGCGGCGGGGAGACGATGCCGAGCGGATCAGGCGCGACGCTGCTGCGGTCACGTAGTTAGGCGCTTTCTCAGTGGTGTTTGGAGAAATTCCCCGACCCGATCGCACGCCGCATTAGCGCAGAGATCGAAATCCCCACTATCGGCATCGGCGCCTCGCCAGCCTGCGGCGGCCAGTTCTGGTGAGCGACGACATGCTCGGCCTCTTTACCCCTGTCCGCGATTGCGGCTTATGCCGCCGGCGTGAGGGAACGGCGCTTTCCGGCGGCCGAACATCTTTAGCCAACGAGACCAAGGCCGGAGACCTCACATGAGCGTGCCGATCGTTGGAACCGTTGCCGAGCTCCGCGCTGTTGCAGCGGGATGGCATCGTGCTCAGGGCGCCCGTGTCGCCGTTGTGCCGACCATGGGGGGCCTGCCTGAAGGCCATCTGAGCCTCGTGCGCGCCGCGCTTCAGAAGGCTGAGGCGGTAGTCGTGACGCTGTCGTCAATCCTAAGCAGTTCAACAGTGCCGCCGACCTTTGCCGCCTATCCCCGCCCGGAAAACGAAGATGCCGCCGAGCTCGTGACGACAGGCGCACATCTGCTCTATGTGCCGGATTAAGACGAGTTGTATCCAGCTGGCTTTGACACGACCGTTTCGGTGTCCACTCTCAGCGAGGGCCTGTGCGGCGCCTTCCGGTCCGGCCATTTCGACGGTGTGCGACGGTCGTGGCCAAGCTCTCCCTGCAGACGGCGCTGACTTCGCCTGTTTGGCGAAAAGAAATTCCAGCAGCTTCAGCTTGTCAGGCGCATGGTCCGGGACCTCGATATTCCGACGCCGTGGTCGCATGTCCAACAGTCCGCGAACCCGATGGTCTTGCGCTATGTCGCGCAACGTCCGGCTCTCGCCAGCAGAACGCGTCATCGCCCCAAGGCTCTTCGGTCTTGCTCGACACGGCGGAGCGGCTTGCGCGCGGCTTTCCTGTCCTGCCCATGCTTGATGAAGCGCGTGCAGCAATTCTGCCAGCGGGTTATCGCGGGGTCGAGTACCTGGAACTCCGTGGGGAGACGGACCTGCAGCCATTAGCAAAGTTTGGGCGCTTATCTACTTTACAAACAGACCGATGGTCGGTAGTAACGCGCCGGATTACAACTGGAGCGATTCGATGGCTGCAATTGGCGATATTTTCAAACCTGGTGACAAAGTTCAGCACTCTGGTATCTACCAAGTTGTTCACGACAAGAACCATGCCAAGGAACATGAAGTGACTTGCGTGTTCGAAAAGACGTTTCCGCCATGTCGCGGCTGCTCTCACCCGCGCTTCAAGCTCCTAAGAGCCGCTCAGCACATCGATAATAACGAACACTTCACGGGGAAGTAGGATCATGGTCGTCGATTGAAACGGCTAGCAATCGGTGGCCACCGAGGCCTTTTGACACTGATTCGCAAATTATCGGCATGCTCTGCTTCAGTTAACGCAGCATTGATATGCTCCTGAATCTCTTCCAAGCTGTAGCAAAGCGTTTTCGTTTGAACGGTCCATTGGTCCTCTCCATCAAAAAGCCCGCTCATCGCGGACTTTTTTCCTCTTCCAGTCGGCCTGTGTTTTGGGTCTGGCGGGGTGTGCGCCAGCTTGCCAATACTTTGCTGTTTCCGGTTGAAGCGAACACCGCGAAGCTGGCCACGTGCCAACCGGGGATGTTGAGACGTTATCGATGAGGCGTGTGTCGCCGAGCCAAGCCGCGACAAGCAAGGCGATGATGGCGAAGTCGTCCCCGTCGCGTCGGTGCGGGGTCGTTAGACCAAGTCTCAGCCTAATCATCGAGCAACACTTGAGAAGGTTGCGCAAAGGGCAGATCTATCGCGTGTTTGAAAACTCGTCGAGCAACTCTCTGCAAGCGTCGATGCTGTCGATCTCCATGAGGCAATGCCGCCGCAGCCGGATTCAATTTTCCGCTCTTCGCCTATTTCACCCGTGCGCCTCCGGCCAGACGTCCCTCACAGCAGGAAATTCTGGAAAAAGCAGCTGAGTTTGGCTGACGCCGCGGGAGTTTGAATCACGGACATAGGCAGCGCGCGGTAAGTCGGCCTGGGATATCAGCCGGATCCTTGCCGTCTCGAAGCGCACCGTGACGTTCCACCTGGAAAACACCAAGGCAAAGCTTGGCGTGCGAACCATCAACCAGTGCGTGGCGCGACTGACTGCTTCCGCCAGTGGAAATCCTGACCCCTTTTTTGTCCGATAGCTGTAAAGGTCTACAGGCTGCATCAATGTCGGCTTTGCTCTTCAATGGCGGGAACATATCCTGCCCGGAGGCGACAAATGATGCAGCTGATAACACCTGAACTCTACGGCGAGTTTCCAAACGAGCTCAAAGAAATGCACGGGATCCGGCATCGGGTCTTCAAGGAAAGGCTGGATTGGGAAGTTGAGACCGAAAGCGAGATGGAAACAGACGCATTTGACAGCCTGAACCCCGTCTATCTGCTTCTCAAGGGATCCGACTGGCGAATTTGCGGTTGCGTCCGTCTTCTGCCGACTACCGGACCGACAAATGTTGCGCGACACATTTCCGATGCTGCTGGGTGAGACTGAGGCGCCCGCGAGTGCCTGCATTTGGGAGAGCAGTCGTTTCGCACTCGATCTGCCTCCATCAGCGCCTAAGGCTGGTGGACTGGCGCAAGCAACCTACGAACTCTTCGCCGGCATGATCGAATTTGGCTTGGCGAACAATCTCACTCGGATTGTGACAGTGACCGATACACGCATGGAGCGGATCCTGCGTCTTGCAACGTGGCCGTTGTCGCGCATCGGACAGCCAAAGCCAGTCGGTAACACGGAGGCAGTCGCCGGCTTTCTCGAGATTTCCCACGCTAGCCTCTTGCGCATCCGCTGGAAGGGACGTCTGAACGGACCGGTGTTATGGCAACCGGTTTTCGGCCTGTCGGCATAGGCTAACGATGCTCAGCCTGACCAATGCTCCTGCCCGCGGGCGCTACGAACTGTCGATTGCTGACCAGACTGGCGTAGCTGCGAAGGTTACGACCTTCCAGTCAATTCATCGACGGGTGAATGGTGGCTCCGACATGGCCAGGGAGCTGTCACGACGGCCTTGGATTCAGCGCTCCGCAAGCGTCGAATTCCTGCCCAAGAGGTTCGGCGATGACCAGCCGCCGGGATCGCGCAGCGACTGGTACAGCCGCTCAGGCCATCTTAGGCAGGCAGGTTCATCGGACTTGATCAGAACCAGTTGAACCGCCATATACCGGTCCGGCCGCCATTCAGGTTGCCCATGGACGAGACCGAACCGGTCGAATTGATGTCCATCTATTCGACTTGCTACGAGCGCCAACTCGGGTGGAACTCTCCCGAGCTGTCAGGCGCCTCTGCTCTCCTTCGAGGTGATATATGAAAGATCCGCGCATTCCCGAGCCAGTCTTGAAGGCTATGTTGGGGGGAACCCACATCATCCGTGCTTATCGTGAGCACCTTGGATATTCCGTCGACGACCTGGCGGTGGCGTGCGGCCTAGCCGCTGAGGAAATCTTGAACATTGAGTCCGGTCTGAGATACAACAAGGGTTATCGAGATCGGATCGCGAAATCGCTGTCACTACCCGTGGGAATTCTTGAGGCGGACATACTTGACGCGGCCTAATCAGGGGAAGACTTGTTGCCCGTTAGGTCTGTGGGGAGCAGGTCGCGTACGAACCAACTAATTGGTGTTCCGATGGCGACAGGATTAATAACAGAACGGAACCACCGGCAAGCACATGATGCATCTTTCCCTCTCAAGCTACCACTGCTGATCTGTCAATTTTAGACGACCGGGCAGCACGGAACGGCGCTTTCGCCGAAGCGCCGGCCTTGGCTCGAGGAGTTGCGCGATCGCACAACCTCCAGACTCGATAATCAACACGCCGCTCTAAAGCGGCGGCACGCGGATTGAAGCGTGTCTCTTGTGCAGAGTTCGGGCGCGCCCGAATTGCGCTTTTCCGGCTGAGCATACGCTTGGGCTTGGAATCCACGAACGAGGCTCAGCCCCGCTGTCGGGAACCCTGCTGCACCACCTTCTGCACCACGGCACGTCAGCGCATAGCGCATCAGACTAACACCGGGTTCACAACATTGACTCGCTGAGATAGGAGGAGCGCAGAGAAATCTCCGGTCGCAGCCTTACCCGGTCAAAACAAGGATCCCACAATGAAGACTCTCGTTATCTGTTCCGGAGGATTAGACTCCGTTGCCCTTGCTCACAGCGTGGCAGCGGAGCACGAACTCGCCGGCCTCCTGTCTTTCGATTACGGCCAACGGCACAGGAAAGAATTGGGCTTTGCCGCTCTCTGCGCGGAGCGACTGAACACTTTGCACCAGATCATCAACATCCCCGAAATTGGCCGCGGCCTTTCCGGTTCAGCGCTGACCGATGATGTCGACGTGCCGGACGGACACTACGCCGAAGACACGATGAAGATCACGGTGGTGCCGAACCGGAACGCCATCATGTTGGCGATCGCCTTCGGTCTCGCCGCCGCGCACAAGGCCGAAGCGGTGGCGATGGCCGTACATGGTGGGGACCATTTCATCTATCCAGATTGCCGTCCGGCCTTCATCGAAGCTTTCCAGGTGATGCAAGACCGCGCGCTCGACGGCTACGCCGACATTCGCCTTTATACCCCCTACGTCAACCTCACGAAGGGCGACATCGTCGGGGATGGAGCAAGAAACGGAACCCCATTTGCGGAGACCTGGTCGTGTTACAAGGGCGGCGAGCTTCACTGCGGACGGTGCGGGACCTGCGTGGAGCGGCGCGAGGCGTTTCATCTCGCGAGGCACGCTGATCCAACCGACTACGAAGACGCCAACTTCTGGCTCGAGGCGCTGCGGAGGAGGAGGGCCTGATGTTCCGCATCACCAAGGAATTCCACTTCTCGGCCTCGCATCAACTAACCTCGTTGCCACCCGATCATCAGTGTGCACGCCTGCACGGGCATAACTACATCGTCGAAGTGGAGCTATCGGCCAAGGACCTAAACGCGCACGGCTTCGTGCGCGACTATCACGATCTGGCGCCGCTCAAACGCTATATAGACGACAGCCTCGACCATCGGCACCTCAACGAAGTGCTGGGACATGAGCAAGTCACGGCGGAATACTTGGCCAGACATTTCTATGAATGGTGCAAGGAACGTCTGCCGGAAACCGCCGCCGTGCGGGTAAGCGAAACCCCGAAAACCTGGGCGGAATACCGGCCGTGACGGACACGCGTCCTGCAATTCGTGTGAGCGAGATATTTGGGCCCACCGTCCAGGGCGAGGGAGTGCTCATTGGTTTGCCTACAGTCTTCATCAGAACCGGCGGGTGTGACTACCGGTGTTCCTGGTGCGACAGCCTCCATGCGGTGGACAACCAATTCCGCCGCGAATGGGAGATGATGCCGATCGATATGGTGTGGCAAAGCGTCGTTGGGCTTTCCGGTGGCCGGCCGGTGATGGTGTCGCTGTCAGGCGGCAATCCGGCGATTCAGCCGTTCGCTACGCTGATCAAGCTTGGCCATGGTGAAGGCTACCGTTTTGCGCTGGAAACCCAAGGTTCGGTGGCCAGGGACTGGTTTGCGGATCTTGACGTGCTGGTTCTCAGCCCAAAGCCGCCGTCAAGCGAGATGAAGACGGATTGGGCTGCATTCAAAGCGTGCACAGAAGCGGCGCAGGACAAGCCGCAAATCGTGCTCAAGCTCGTTGTTTTCGACGAGAGTGACTACGCATACGCCAAAGATGCTGCCGCGCGATTTCCACACCTTCCGGTTTATCTGCAACCCGGCAATCACACGCCACCGCGCCTTGGCAATGGAGACGCACCTGTCGACCTGAACGGAATAATCATACGCATGGAGTGGCTTGTGGAAAAGGTGACACGCGACAGGTGGTTCGAAGCGCGCGTGTTGCCGCAGCTGCACGTTATGCTCTGGGGAAACAAGCGAGGCGTCTAGTCTCGCCTGTACGGGAAATGCGCCTGCGGATCTTCGGTTCGACGGTGGCTCCTATCTGGCGGCGCTGCCGAGTACTTGCGGAGGTGCTTGAGGCCAGGCAGCGGCTTCGGCCGCCGACAGAGTTCGACAGAAGGCAAGTCCCCGATCGTCGTTGCTCCGTGTCGAATTCCAGCCTGGGGGATTGGCCGGTCGAAAATTTCGGCTTGTCGCAGCTCTTTCTCGCCGATAGCGCTGAACATCTTCCTTGGGCGATCACGATGTCCCGGCGATGCAGGCCTGAAAGAGTTCGATGGTGTTCGCAAGCCCGACCCACAGCATGAACTTGCCCTGCGGAAGGTGACCTTTGTGCCTTGCGCTATCCGGCAGCGTTTCGTCGAAATCGGAAAGCGAGCGCGAGGCGCTGAGCATGTAGGAGTGCCCCGTGCCGAGCTTTGCGTGGGGTGCCAATGCGGGATGCATCTGTAGCATTATCTCCCGCAACCAGAGGGCTTACCGGATCGCTTGAAATGTATCCACGGCGTAGATGCGTCTCATCGAAACAAACGATTTTATCAATCCTCCGGAATCTCGCATCTGACGACAGCACCTTACAACACACTGATCACCCGCTACCACTATCGTGAACGACTGCGAAAAAAGGGCCGGAAAGGACAATCTATCCATGAGCTCAGACGTGCGACGGAAGTTGTGCTGGGAAAATGAGTTGTAGCTGGCCGCCGTTTCGAACTCTCCGACTTCCCGGAGAACCTATGGACTGACTGGGGTCTTCATCCAGACCCACTCGAAGGCGGCCGAGTCGTTTGACGACGGTCCACTTTGCACATCCGGGATGCCGGCGTGCCGGCGCTAAATCGGGTGCCGGCAAGGCTTTCGTCATCGACCCCTACCCCGCAGACCATCTCTAATCAATCGGTACTCGTGAGTGGCACAAGCCTAGTCAGGGACGATTTTCGCGACGCGTGGCAGAGGCATGGCGCCGCGCTCCACGTCAAAATAGGTGAAATGGAAAGGAACGGAAATGACTGATCAACTCACAACGGAAATCATTGCCATAATAAAGAAACGCGTCGAGTCAGAGAATGGTGAGGGGACCAAGCTATCCGTCGGCGAAATAACCACTACGACGGAACTGACTGGCCTCGGCATCGATTCACTGGGGTTAGCGGACGTGCTCTGGGACCTGGAGCAGGCGTATGGCATCAAGATCGAAATGAACTCGGCCGAGGCTTGGTCGGGTGTCCAGAATGTCGGCGGCATCGTGGAAGCTATCCGCAGCTTGCTTGCCAAGGCCGCTTGAATGGACAGACGCGTTGTCATCACCGGTATAGGCGGGCTGTGCGGGCTAGGCACCGATGCCACCTCGATCTGGACAGGCATGCGCGAAGGCCGCTCGGCCATCGGCCCGATTGTCAATTCAGAACTTCATGGTCTGGAAGGCATAATCGGCGCCGAGATCAAAGCATTGCCTGAGCACGACATTGAGCCCAGGCAACTCGTCTCCATGGGCCGCTGCAGCCTGCTTGCCGTGCTTGCGGCGCACGAAGCCATGCGCCAGGCCGGACTTTCCTGCGATGAAGGAAATGCCCATCGCTTCGGCGCTACAGTGGGCGTCGGCTTCGGTGACTGGGAGGCGACCGAAAAGGCCTACCGCGCCCTCCTTCTGGACGGCGCGGCGCGCGTGGGTCTCTTGACTGGAGTAAAGGGGATGCCGAGCGCAGCTGCCTGCCATGTCAGCATGAGCCTCGGCCTGCGTGGGCCGGTCTTCGCCACCACCTCCGCATGCGCCTCGGCCAACCATGCGATCGCATCGGCCGTCGACCAGATCAGGTACGGGCGAGCCGACGTGATGCTTGCCGGAGGCAGCGACGCGCCCTTCGTATTTTTTGTGGTGAAGGCATGGGACGCCATGCGCGTACTCGCTCCGGATACTTGCCGGCCCTTCTCCGCCGACAGAAGGGGCGTAGTGCTGGGCGAGGGTGCGGGCATGGCCGTGCTGGAAAGCTATGAGCATGCCACGGCGCGCGGCGCCACGATCCTTGCCGAGATCGCAGGCATCGGCCTTTCCGCTGATGCCTTCCACATCGCCGCGCCGGCTGTCCATGGACCGGAAGCGGCGATGCGCGCCTGTCTTGCCGATGCCGGGCTGAATGCCGAGGATGTCGAGTACCTAAACGCGCATGGCACCGGCACCAAGGCCAACGACGAAATAGAAACGGCGGCGATCAAGCGCGTCTTCGGTGACCATGCTAACTCGCTGTCCGTCTCCTCCACCAAGTCCACACACGGCCACTGCCTCGGGGGAGCGAGCGCGCTCGAAATGATCGCCTGTGTGATGGCGATCCAAGAGGGTGTTGTTCCGCCGAGCGCGAATTATCGCGAGCGGGATCCCAAATGCGATCTCGATGTCACCCCCAATGTTGCCCGCGAGCGCAAGGTGCACGTGGCCATGAGCAATGCTTTCTCCATGGGTGGCTTGAACGCGGTGCTGGCATTCAAGCAGGTGTAGAACCCATGCGAAATGCCTCCCGTAACTCTACCTCTCGTATCCAAATGCTTGCCGGATCACAGTTGTGAGGGGCTGCCTTTGGACCGTTTCGGTGAATGCGCCAAGTGGCAGCGGAAGCTCGACGAGCCTGGGCCCCGTTTTTGCAGATTTCTCAACTGAAGCGATTTGGACGTACCGCGGAAGGTTAAGCGACGCCTTCGGTTCGGCTCGAGGGTTTGTCCAAAGCTTTACCCGACAATGTCTGGAGGCACGCAGGGCCGCCAGTGACCGCTTCCGTGCGAAGCCGGTCCTTAGAAAGGGAATCGATAAATGTTCGATCTGACCGGCCGCAAGGCGCTCGTCACCGGAGCAAGCGGTGGAATCGGCGAGGCCGTGGCGCGGGCGCTTCACGCGCACGGCGCAACCGTCGGCCTGCACGGCACGCGTGTCGAAAAGCTCGAGGCGTTGGCTGCCGAACTTGGCGGGCGGACAAAACTGTTTCCGGCGAACCTTTCGAACCGCGACGAGGTCAAGGCCCTGGGCGCAAACGCGGAAGCCCAACTCGAAGGCGTCGACATACTGGTCAACAATGCGGGCATCACCAAGGATGGGCTTTTTGTCCGCATGTCGGACGCGGACTGGGACGCGGTACTCGAGGTCAACCTGACCGCCGTGTTCCGGCTCACACGCGAACTGACCCATCCGATGATGCGCCGCCGCAACGGCCGCATCATCAACATCACCTCCGTGTCCGGCGTAGCCGGCAATCCCGGCCAGGCGAACTATTGCGCCTCAAAGGCTGGCATGATCGGCATGTCGAAATCGCTGGCGCAGGAGATCGCGACACGCGGCGTGACGGTGAACTGCGTGGCGCCGGGCTTCATCGAATCGGCCATGACCGACAAGCTGAACGACAGGCAGAAAGAAGCGATCATGGCCGCCATTCCGGCCAGGCGCATGGGCACCGGCTTGGAAGTCGCCTCGGCTGTGGTCTACCTAGCCTCGAACGAGGCCGCGTACATCACCGGCCAAACCATTCATGTCAACGGCGGCATGGCAATGATTTAGCCTAAAAAGTTCAGTGCGCCCCGATGACGCGTATCAACAGGGCAGGAAGGTTCCCACCCAGATAGCGGTCGGTTGGTCTGGAACTGACGACCCGGTCGGTGGGGCAACTGGCGAGGTCGAGCGTCGTGATCAAGGCCGCCTTGGGCGGAGGCTTAGATCAAGTTCTTTGAAGCGCATGCTTTCCTATCCATAGCGTGGATGCATTCATTCGAAACAAACGATTTTGCCAATTCTGCAAAACGTCGCATAGCGAGATTTCAAAGAATGCAAGCCAAAGGGCAATTATCCATGTTGTATTGGCTCCGAGCAGTTTTTTCCGGCGTACGCCTGACGGTGTGCTCGCAACACAACGGAGTCGCTTGGTCATTGCGGCTAGTTTCCTCGGTGACCTGCGCAAGTTGCATCGAGCCGGCTCGATGCGACAAGCATCCCCCTGCTAGGCGCTTCCCAACAAAACAGCAACAAAGATGAGGTGTTTCCATGTGCTCTGACGTGCGGTGGAGGTTGTGCTGGGAAAGCGACTTGCAACAGACCGACCATGTCGAACTCTCCGAGTTCTTCCAAAAAACCTACGGACCGACTGGGGCCTTCAACTCAAAGCCATTCGAAGGCGGCCGTAGCTGGGCCGGTGCGAGGCCGGAGCTCCGCGCAATCGGCTACGACGCGCACGGCGTAGCGGCTCATATCGGCATACTCCGCCGTTTCATCAAGGTTGACGAGGTCGAACTCCTGGTGGCCGACCTGGGGCTGTACGGGGTGCGTCCGGATCTTGAGGGACAAGGGATCAGTCATTCAATGCGCGTTGTATATCCGGTATTGCGGCAGCTTGGGGTTCCATTCGCTTTCGGCACCGTCCGGCGCGCGATGCGGAACCATATGGAGAGGTTCTGCAGAGACGGCATGGCGGCGATTGTGTCGGGCGTTCGCGTGCGGTCCACCCTCCCAGATGTGTATCTGGACCTGCCGCCCACGCGCGTCGAGGACGTGCTCGTCGTGGTTGTGCCGATTGGACGCTCGATGAGCGAGTGGCCATCCGGCACCCTGATTGATCGGAACGGTCCGGAGCTATGAAACATCTTGAAGTGCCGGGTGATCGCACTGAAGGCACCGCAGCGGCGGGTTTTTGCAGAGCTGCTCGGACTGAATACGCGATCCCATTCACGTTAGCTGTGGGCAATCGAGGCTGAATTAACATGCAAAATCCGCGCATCTAAATCGTCCGGACGCGGGGTTCCGCGCGCACAGACGTTCCGGACCCTCTTCGCCGTCACCAGATGCGAGACATTGCGGCATCCCACGAAGGCATGCGGTGCCGAAAGCGCTGTGGGTCGGCCTTTCGAAGCTGAGCGTCAGCCACTTCGTGGAAGACGCTCTTCGGCGCCGAGCAAGTTGCAACGAGGCGAAGAAGCTCGCACATCTGCTGAGCGCGGCTCACGCCCCGGAGACGAGGGCAGGAATGATCAAAGGCTCATTCGCCTCGTCAAGAATGGAGAAACTGTACCGGCCATCTGTGTCAAGATCGACGGAGTAGCTCAGGCGGTCGAGTATGTAGTTATCCTGGTCGAACGTAACGATCCGCGGCTTCAGCGAGGTGATATGCGCTTCGTCCAGGTAGATGGAGTTGCAGACAATAATCGGGTCGTCGGGCTGACAGGTACGAGCCGCCGCTCCGTTCAGGATGCAACAGCGTGAACCGCGCTCGCCGAGGATGACATAGGTCGAAATCCGCGCACCGGAATTTCTATTCCATATCTCCACGAATTCCATCGGCAGGATGCCGGCTGCCTCGCAGTGGTCGGGGTCGAGCGTTATCGAACCGTGGTAGTTGAGGTTCGCTTCGGTGACGTGGATGCCGTGCAGCTTGCCGGCCACTATTTTTCGCATTGTTGTCCTCATCAGCATACGAGGTGAGTCTTGGCAACGCCCGGCTAATCACAACGGCCAGCGCACCGCCGCTGAGACCCGCACCCGCCGCCCCCAAAAGAATTTTATCGCCCGGCCAAAATGGCTGCGCCCGATGGGCGAGCGAGAGCAAGATCGGATCGTCGCGGCGGAAGAGTTGCCATAGTGACGATTGCGCGATCGGCTATGCCGAGTTTCTCCCGACCACGACGAAAAATCGAACATTGGTCCTGATGATGCACGAACCAATCGAGGTAGCGGTGCAGGTGAAGTCATATCAACAGCTCCGTTCGGATGTTTGCCAACTGATCGTGACGGCATTCTCAAAGGCTGTGCAGAGCGTCAGTCGTGAGGGGAGGGCAGCAGCATGGCGCCGGGGGAAATCGGATCGGTAATGTGAACCGCGGCTCTCCTCGCGTCGAAGGGCTGCGATAGCCATCAACAGTGTCACCAGCGCCGGATCGGCCGCGACCGTCTCGCCGACAGAGATCGGCAGCAGTGTCGCGACCGTATCGCGCATAGATTTGCCATTCCGAACAATGCCAAGCGCTTTCGACACGAGCGGGCGTATGGGTGAAGGGTCGGGCCGGACGGGAATGGTTGCGGGAAGCCTGGGCCACTGCCAACCCGCGCAAGATCCAGCCACGCTTGCCGCGACCCAGACTGCTGTCGCAACAGCTTCCGCGAGAGAGTTGCTGGCAAGCCGGTTGGCGCCATGCAGTCCCGTGCATGCGACTTCGCCGCAGGCCCACAGGCCGCCAACGGAACTGCGCCCTTCGGCATCAACGGCCACTCCGCCCATATGATAGTGAGCGGCGGGACGCACGGGAATAGGCTCCACAGCCGGATCGATGCCGGCCTGCTTGCAAATAGCGTCGATCGCCGGAAAGCGTCTTGCGAATTTCTGCCCGAGGCAATGTCGGGCATCGAGATAGACGCGATGCCCGACAGCGAGCTGATCCGAGATCGCCCTCGCAACCACGTCGCGCGATGCGAGTTCTGCTCCGGGTGTGTCGGCCAGGAAGCGATGGCCGTCTTCGTCGATCAGCACCGCGCCTTCGCCTCGTACCGCTTCGCTGACAAGCGGCATTGGCCGGCGCGGACCATCGAGCGCGGTCGGGTGGAATTGCACAAATTCGAGATCGGCGAGCTCCGCTCCAGCACAGGCGGCAAGCGCAAGACCATGCCCGAATGAGGAGAGCGGGTTCGTTGTGTCGCAAAACAGCCCGCCTATCCCACCGGTCGCCAGCACCACGCGGCGTGTGGGGAATGCGAGCACGCCGCCGTGCAAGACTGCCACCAAGCCCACAATGCTGCCCTCCGACACAACCAAGCGAAGCGCTGTCATGCCTTCCATGATCGTGATCGAATGGGTTCGCCGCGCCACGCCGAGCAGCGCCCGAAACAACTCGCGGCCGGTTGCGTCGCCGGCGGCGTGGACGATGCGGCGACGCGAATGCGCCGCTTCCAGGCCGAGCCGCAGCCTCCCGTCGAGTGAGCGGTCGAAGGGAACGCCGAGACGGATGAGATTCTCGATGGCTTTAGGTGCGGCCTCAATCACCCGCCTGGCCATCTGTTCGTCGCAGTGTCCGTCGCCGGCAGCAAGCGTATCGGTGAGGTGGAGTTCCGGCGTATCGTCCTCGCCGAGGCTGGCTGCGAGCCCCCCCTGTGCAAGCGTGCTCGAGGTGTCGGTTCCGAGCGGGGTTCTGGAGAGCAGAACGACCGGTTGGGGCGCCAGATGAAGCGCCGTCAGCAGGCCGGCGAGGCCAGCGCCGATAATGACCGGCGCCCCACCAATGTCATGGATGGCGGGCGTCATACGAAGAGCATGCGTTCCACAGCCCAGCGGGCCCGTTCAGTGACGTGCGGATCGATGGTGATGACGTGACGGTTCTCTTCGAGCGCGGTGCGGATGTTGGCGAGCGTGATGCGTTTCATGTGCGGGCACAGATTGCATGGACGCACGAAATCCACGTCCGGATGCTCGACCGCGACATTGTCGCTCATCGAACATTCCGTCATCAGCACCACACGCGCCGGCCTATGCCGCGCGACATAGTCGGACATCGCCGCCGTCGAGCCGGCGAAGTCGGCTTCGGCCACGACCGCGGGCGGACATTCGGGATGGGCAAGTACGCTGATGCCGGGATGCGCCTCACGCAGCTCGCGGATGTCGGCCGCTTCAAAGCGTTCATGCACCTCGCAGTGCCCCTTCCAGGCGATAATCTCAACCTTCGTCTGTCGCGCGATGTTCTTCGCCAGATATTCGTCGGGCAGCATGATCACGCGCGGCACCCGGAGCGACTTCACCACTGCGAGCGCGTTGCCTGAGGTGCAGCAGATGTCTGACTCAGCTTTCACCGCGGCGGAGGTGTTGACGTAGGTGACGACCGGAACACCGGGATAACGCTGCCGCATCAGGCGCACGTCTTCGGCCGTGATCGAGTCGGCCAGCGAGCAGCCGGCGGCGAGATCCGGGATGAGCACGGTCTTGTCGGGATTGAGGAGCTTGGCTGTTTCAGCCATGAAATGCACGCCGGCTAGTACGATCACATCCGCGTCGACTGTCATCGCCTTGCGGGCCAGCTCCAGGCTGTCGCCTACAATGTCAGCCACGCAGTGAAAAATCTCCGGCGTCTGGTAGTTGTGCGCCAGGATGACCGCGTTGCGCTGTCGCTTCAGTTTCAGTATCGCGTCGATGTCGTCAACGAAGACCGGCCACTCGATCGGTGGGATAACGCGCCGAACGCGGTCGTATAGCGAGGCGCTCGAAGGCAGGACGGCGCTCATCGAGCCTCCAGTTATAGTCAACGCGATTATAAGGCCTATAATCGTTGTGACTATAAGTGGTGTCAACCCCGTACGAGCGGCAATTTTGTGCCGGCCACAGGCCTCTCGTCTAGAATAGCATGGTGGAAGCGGTAGAGCTGCGCCGGCCGGCCGCCGGTCTCGGCGGTCGTCGCTCCGGTCTTCTCAACCAGCTCCTGCTGCCCTATGAGCCGGCGAAAGTTCGGCTTGTTGATGAGCCTGCCGGAGAGCGCCTCCACGGTTCGCTGTAGCTGTAAAAGCGTGAAGAGCGGCGGCATCAGTTCGAACACAACAGGCCGGTATTTGATCTTGGAGCGCAGCCGCGCAATAGCCGTTGCCAGAATGCGGCGATGATCGGCCCTCATCGATCTCCCCGGCACCGGCGCGAGGATGGCAGAATCTCCGCCGCGCTTTGCTTCCTCCACCAGGGCGGCTTCGTGGAGCAGCTCGTAGCGCTGCAGCGCGAGCTCTTCGTTCCATGCGCGGTCGTCCATGGCAAAGGCGACCGCCGCTCGCCGCCGGCGCTCGAACCGCGTCGCGCCGTCGTCCGCGCCTTGCGCCCATTCGATGAGGCGCGGCCACAATTGTTCCAGCATCGGGGGCCTGCCGTAGCGATGATCCTCCCAGGGGAAATAGTCGTACCAGCTCGCCCAGCTGCGCCTGCCCGAGGCGCCCGCATCTTCTTGGCGGGTGAGTGCGAGATAGCTGATCGAGATCACGCGCTCGTCGCCGCCGGTCCGATCGCGATCGGCGAAGGTGTAGAGCTGCTCGATGTAACCGAGAGGCTGGCCGGTCTGCAGTTCCACCCATGCCCTGAGGCTCGACTGGAGCGAACGATGAGCGAGTTCAAACGGGCCCGAGGGGAGGGCGGCCCCTTGTTCGATGGTCAGAACACATGGTCCAGCGTCGTTCACGGCGACGACGACTGCGATCAGGTCCGCGTTGACGTCGTTGGTCTTGCCTATAGCTCTGCCTTTCCTCGGTCCCTTTGCCTAGTCATAAGTCCTGGCCTACTTGGCAGAGCTCCGCCCCGTCTAAACCGATTTAGCTCTGTGTTTTATCATACCACTCGTCGCGTCAACACCACGCGAGTGGCGATTATATCTCTTCGCACCCAGACAATAATATGCCAAACGCGACAGTCGCCATGGGTAACGCCGGGTGAGGAGAGACGTGGATTGAGCGATCTCAGCCTGTCGGCCGAGCGGCGCGTGGCAGCACCAAAGCTCGCCGAAAGCGGGCTGTTCTTGATAGCAGCCGGCGTCAACAGGAAGGCCGCACCGCCTCACCGAGTCGGAGCCGAACAGCCAATCCTTGATTTGTCCCAGCTATTCGCCTCGCTCGGTATGTTGCGGCCCCGGCATGTCGGAAGGCCGGCTCAGAGACACTTGAGCTCGATATCGTGTTTCCTCAGGGCGTAGCCAATCTGGCGCGGCGTCAGTCCAAGCAGGCGCGCTGCCTTTGCCTGTACCCAGCCGGATCTTTCCATGGCCGCGATGAGACGCTCGCGATCGGTCATCTTCCCCTCGCTTACGAGGGCCACCCGAACAGGCGCTGGCAGTGCCAGATCACTGTAAACAGGCGGGGCCCCAAAGGCGGCCGAAGCAACAGCACCAGGCGATTGCATGGCCGGGTTCAGTGGCGATGGTGCGATCGGCTCCGATTTCGTCGCAGTCTCCGTCAATGCGTGCTTCCAGAGCATCGCGGAAAGGCATCGGCCGTGGCAGCAATCAAAATCGCTTCTGACGATTGACGCTCCCGCTGACAGGGTCGCTGTCCGCTGCACGCAATTTTCAAGCTCGCGGACATTTCCGGGAAAAGCACAGTTCATCAGCACTTCAGTCCCACTCGCATCGAAGACCAGGCTGCGGCCGTTCTCGCTGTTGAACTTCTTGAGAAACTCAGCGGCAAGCAGCGGAATATCACTGCGCCGTTCGCGCAATGCCGGCACCAGCAAGGGAACAACGCTGATGCGATAATAAAGGTCGGCGCGAAACTCGTTCCTTGCAACAGCGTCTTCCAGGTTCCTGTTCGTGGCAGCAATCACGCGAACGTCGACCTTAATCGTCTGGTTGCTGCCGACGCGTTCGAACTCCTGCTCCTGCAGAACGCGCAGCAGCTTTGCCTGGAACGAGGCAGAAATCTCGCCGATCTCATCCAGAAACAACGTTCCCTTGTCGGCGAGCTCAAAGCGCCCCTTGCGCGAGTTGAATGCACTGGTAAAGGCACCCTTTTCATGACCGAACAGCTCGGATTCCAGGACGGTCTCAGGGAGCGCTGCGCAATTGAGCTTGATGAACGGCCGCTTGGCGCGCCCCGACAACTCGTGAACGGCCTTGGCGACCAGCTCCTTGCCGGTCCCGGATTCCCCGCGCAGCAAAACGGTACTGTTGGACCTGGCTACTAACGCGACCTTCTCAAGTAGCCTGCGCAGCGCCGGGCTGTCGCCAATGATCCCCTTGACATGAGCCCTTTTGCCCTCGTGCCCAGGCTGCTTGAGCTCGCCGAATTGCTTTTGCATCCGGATTTTCTCGGCCATCGGTCGCTCGCGGTCGGACGCGAACAGGCGATGCAGCTTCACTGTCTGCCCAACCAGATTGGCGATCGTGGTGAGGAGGCGGAGGTCGTAATCGAGGAGGGAGGCTGATTTGTTGTCCAGGATGCGATCGATGGTCAGCGTGCCCACGACGTTCGCATCGATGCGAATGGGGACGCCGATGAACGACACTTTCACGTTGTCGGACGCCCCGAGCGCGTCCTTGTCGGCGGCGTTGAAGGCCGGATCCACCGCTATGTTCTCGGCGACGAGCGCCATGCCCGTCGTTATGATCCGGTCGATCGCCGCCCGTGGCAGATGCTTTCGGTGGCGATCATCGCTGCCTTCGCTCGAGCCGGCGCCGACGATCATGTCCGGTATGCCGGCACCGTTGAAGAGCGAGATGATGCCGTGCCGCACCTGCAACAACGATGGCAGGAGACCGACGACGTTGGCCAACGTGGCTTCGAGCGCAGCGGGGGCGGTGAGTGCTTTCGATGTTTCGAAGATATCTGGCGCCCTCTCGCGCAGCGGCACAAGAGACACCACGTGATTCGTCTCGGACTTTGAATTAGGTGTTTTCATTTCTGGAAGCGATATGCAGCGTGACGAGATCTGCCTGGCACGATGCTCGCAGCTGCGAGCATCGTGCTGCATATGATCATCCATCTCGCGCCGTGAAATCGTTGCTCGAGGCAAGTGCGCCTATTGTCCGGCGCGCGGATATTCTTGGCCAATCGCATTGGCGGGCGTCTTCGCTCTGCAGGCCACTGCACAATCGGCGAGTTTGCTCGCCTCGGCCTGGTACGCGGGAATTCATTTAAGCAGGAAAAGGCGTTGATGAAGACAGTCTTGACGATTGATCGGCCCGGGCCGCGGGCAAGTGCGGCCCTGGCAAATTGGAGCGGCGTCATGCGGTCAACCGCAAAGCGGAGCGCTGCTTGACGCATGGCTTTCCTTTCTCTTCCATGAAGTGCGGGTCGTCGTTCTCCGATGACTTGCTTGCGCCGCGCAGCAATCATTCGTTGTTAAACGAGACCGGAATGACGGAGGTGAGTCAACCAAACTCCCGCCGCCTTTCTTTCATCGATGAAAGGAAATCAGGTTCTCATGATAGTATTTTATCACTCTTTCAGACGTTTTCCGGCAGATAGATCTCAAATGGTAGAAAAGTCTCCCCAGGGGTCTCCGAAGTGCCGACCTTGATGGCCTGGGCCATCAGCGTCATCAATTCCTGGCAAAGCAGGCGCTGGGGCGTGCCGACCGACATCGTGATCGTGCCATCTGCGAGTGCTGCCCGCGACTCCGGCGTGATCTCGTTGACGATCGCGACGAGGCCCCGGCTTTCGCCTTCTTCACGGAGCGCGGAGATCGCTCCCTCCATACCTCCTCCGGCCACATAGAAGCCGGTGAGTTCGGGTTCCCGTTGCATGAGATCCAGCGTTGCCTCGTAGGTGATCTGCCGTGCCTCAAGGTTCACGAGCGGATCGAGCAGCTCGAATGTCGGTGCATTCTCACGGAAATAGGAGCGAAAGCCGACCTCCCGCAGCTCCTGCCCCTGAAAACGGTGGCTGCCGACAAAAATCGCCACCTTGCCCGGCCGTCTTGCAACCTTCGAAAGCATCCACGCTGTCGTCCGCCCGACCTTGCGGTTGTCGAGGCCGATATAGCCCTCACGAACACCTTCGGCAAAATCGGAAAGCAGCGAGAAAACCGGTATGCCTTTTGCCTTGAGTTCTTGGACGGCTGCCGTGATCGCGGGATGGTCCGGCGCCACCATGGCGATCGCGTGGCAGCGCGCGCCGAATTCCTTGAGCAGTGGAACAAGGTCGCACGGCATGTGCGACGGCGCGAATTCGATGAGCGAAGTGCCGTGGAAGCACTTCGCCGCGTTTACCGCCGCTTCAACCTCAAGCGCGAGGCGCTGGTAGAAGTGGTGAGTCGGTTTTCTCAGGATGAAGCCAAGCCGATATTGCGGCAGGTCCCGCTGCAGGCGCTGCTTGATAAGACCTGCGGCGTGATATCCGATGGCCTGTGCCGCGGCTAAGACCCGCTGCGCAGTCTCCTCCCGCACCGGATGACGGGCATTCAGAACTCGATCAACGGTGGCAACACTGAGCCCGGCTTCCCGGGCGATATCAGCAATTGTGGGTCGCTTCGCCATGGTCTGAGTCTGATTAAAACGACATCAGGAAGAAACCCGGTAAAGGTAAGATTTTTCAGTAAAATCTGTCATTCCTGCATGATCCTGTTCGCTACCGGGAATTCTTGTCGTGGCGGGGTGGGAGGCAGAAGCCGAAACCTGAACCACGCGCCTTCCGACCGTCTTCGACATCATCGATGCCCATAGATCATTGATCCCTCTGTGCCAAGGTCGCTTTCGTTGCGTAGAGCGTTGGCGAATTGCTCAGCCGTGTCGACGAGAGCTGACCGCGGGGCTCCGATTGAGTTCCGCGCCCGGTTTCATGAACCGTCGCAATCTTCGTAAGCCCTTAAGCGCGTCGTCGATGGCTTGTGTGTCGTGACCAGTGCGGGACCTTCGCAAGGCACACATGATTTTGCACTCACCGCATGTTGGGATTCTTGATTTCATTGGCCCGCGCGAGGCTGTTTGGAACCCGCGGCTCGATTGTCAGGCGTTTGCGACCAGCCAGGCGATTCAACCGGTGGCGATGCTGCCGCCTTGCACGGTGCGGGCGCCGTCAGTGGCTGGCCGGTTGATGTCTCGGCGGGCTGGTGGCCGAAGAAGGCAGCTTGCAAATGCGCCTGATCCAATTCGCCTTCCCAGCGGGCGACGACAAGCGATGCCACCGCGTTACCGATCAAATTGGTGAGTGCCCTGCATTCCGACATGAAGCGGTCGACGCCAAGGATCAGCGCCATTCCAGCAACGGGAACGGTCGGCACTACGGACAGCGTAGCGGCCAACGTGATGAAGCCGGCACCTGTGACACCTGCTGCACCCTTCGAGGAAAGCATTGCGACGAGCAGCAGGAGGACCTGATCGCTAACTGACAAATCCGTATTCGTCGCCTGCGCGATGAAAAGGGCCGCCAGGGTCATATAGATATTGGTGCCATCCAGATTGAAGGAATATCCGGTCGGGATGACCAGGCCCACGACCGAGCGCTTGGCCCCGGCCTTTTCCATTTTCTCCATGAGAGAGGGCAGCGCGGCCTCGGAGGAGGAGGTTCCGAGAACCAGCAGCAGCTCTTCCTTGATGTAGCGGATAAGAGAAAAGATCGAGAAGCCGTTGTAACGGCAGACTGCACTGAGAACCCCGAACACGAATACAAAGGCGGTGAGATAGAAGGTCCCGACCAGCATCGCAAGGTTGGCAACCGAACCGATGCCGTATTTGCCGATCGTGAAGGCCATTGCTCCGAAAGCGCCGAACGGTGCGGCTTTCATGAGGATGCTGACCAATTTGAAAACGGGTGCAGTGAGGTCCTGAAGGAAGGAAAGAACCGATTTGCCCGATTCCCCGACCATCGCCAGCGCGATGCCGAAGAGGACGGAGAAGAACAACACCTGGAGAATGTCGCCTTCCACGAAGGCGCCGACAATCGTGGTCGGGATCATGTTTATCAGGAAGCCGGTCACGGACTGCTCATGGGCCTTTGCGGCATAGCCATTGACGGCTTGGACGTCGAGCGAGGCCGGATCGATGTTGAGGCCGGCCCCAGGCTGAATGACATTGCCGACGATGAGGCCGACGAGAAGAGCGAGCGTCGAGAAGGTGACGAAATAAGCCATCGCCTTGCCGGCAACACGGCCGACCTTCTGAAGATCGCTCATGCCGGCGATTCCGGTCGCCACGGTCAGAAAAATAACGGGCGCGATGATCATCTTGACGAGCTTGATGAAGGCATCGCCGAGCGGCTTCAGGTGTTCTCCGATTTGCGGATAAAAATGGCCAACTGCAACTCCGAGGATGATTGCGACAAGCACCTGCACGTAAGGCTTGGCACAAAGAGTCTTGCCGGATGCGCGGTTTGCGCCGGGGGCCAGTGGGGTCAACATGTTATTCTCTCCCTGACCGGTTTGGGGCGGGCCCTTCCTCCCTTCCCGTGCTTCTCCCATCGCGGCGCTCCGGTCGAACGCTGCTTCGGTCCCGGTCGCAACAGTCGTGCCAAGCCAAGAAATCGCCCGGTCTCAGGTATTTGCTACAATTGCAGAGCAAGATTGGGTGGTTTTGTGCACTGATCGCTGGCGGGAGACCCAAAGTTCCGAACCAGCCCGCTTGCAATGGTTAATTCCAGCAACGCAAAGTTCTGACTTTGAAGGACCCAAAGCGCGTGCACATGGTTCTGCCAGGCTCACAACAGGTCGTCTTAGACGGTGGTTCGCCACGGGGGAAATGCTCCGGCGTAGAGGCGGGCGAAACTCCGAGCGAGCGCTTCCTCGCTATGCTCGAGATGAGCAGCCGTCAGGTGTTAGCAGTGAGTAAGCAGTTGACCGTCCTTCCGCCGCTACTAGCGCACTCCGTTACTTCCAAGCGACAACCAAGATCGACATCTCCGTCGGAAACCTGGCCTTGCCGCCGTAAATTTGGGCGGCTTGTCCGGCGGCGAACCCTTTCAGATTGGTCGATACATCAGAACCCGACCCGTCGGGATCAGCTGCAGTAAATAGTCGAAATCGCTGATGTTGCCCGTTAGAACGGTAAATCCCAATTTCTGCGCATGCAGGAACAGCACGCAGTCCTGAAGTGCCCGAAGCCTTGAATCATGCTTGTAGCCTTGGAGGCGACACAGCATTCCTGACAGAAGGGCGGCTCGGCCCAAGACATCGGGATCTGGCGCAAAAACCCGATGGGGCGGCATATCCTTGATCATGGTCCCGATCTGCTTGATTGCCTTGCCGGTGCCCGAATGTTTCGGGTCAAGGACACCGACTGTGTGCATCAGCTCTTGGATCGCTACGGTGGAATGGTTGATCTGCCTGACATCGAGGAGGTCGGCAACTGCTTCAGGCGCCCGGCCTTGCAAACCGTCGATGTAAACGCAGGTGTCCAGCAGCAGTTCTTGCCCCGCCCCGACCAGGTTGCCGATGATCGGCAGTTCCATGTCGGGGCGGCGGCTTAAGGTTTTTTGTGGATCAAATCGCGACCATCTTACGGCCACACTAAAGTCGAAATCGGCCAATTCAGAATCCGAGCTTCAGCGTCGGATCCACAGTTCCCCGTGTTTTCCTGAAGGTCTCGGCGAAGTTGTCTTCCAAAGCCACATTAGCCAACGCAAATTCGACGAGTTCGGTATCAGACATCAATCCGGTTCGAGCTTTGGCCTTCTTGATTAGATCAGCACTCACCCGCCCCGCAATCCTGCCGTCCTTCTCAGCGCGCAGGCCGGATTCTTCCGCCCTCTGCAGGACGGCCTTAATCCTGGCCAAGCGACGGACCTGCAATTTCTCAGCCAGTTTGGGAAGGGTTCTCGTCCGCTTGCCCACTGCCCCTCGGCCGCGACGCATACGTACAGCAGTCTTCGTCATCGCGACTCCTCGCATGTCCGTTTAACAAAATTCGAATTTAGTGAACATAGCAGGCAGGGTGAATTTTTCAAATCGAAAGGTGCGAAGACATCCCGATCCTCTCGCCGGCCGACCTGAGGCAAGGCCCGCGGACTGATGCCGTCAACAACGCCTCCTGGACCGCCAATGGCGAGCGCGCCGGCATCTCATGGGGAACGCACACGGGAGCAGCTGGGCTATCTCTCGGGCTATTATGGCCGCACCCCCGTCACCCGTGTCGGCAAGCTTGAGCTGCGGGTTCCGCAGGATCGCGCCGGCCGCTTCTCCACCGAGTGTTCGAAGCGCCTCGGTGGCCACCCTAGCGGAGATGTATGTGCAGGCCGTGTCGACCAGGAAAGTCAGGGTGATCACGGCTGAGCTGTGCGGCCATGCGTCCTGGGCGGCCTCATCGATCTTGGCCATCAACAAGCGACTGCACGAGCCTGAAGACCTTTGCCGAGCGCCCGCTTCGCGGGCCGTTTGCTTACTTAGACGAGCAGCCTATCCCTTATCCATAGCGTGGATGCTCGCGATCTAAACAATCGATTTTACCAATCCGAGCCTGTCGTACATAGACCGGCTAAGTGACATGCACCGCCGCTGCTCTATCGCGTGAGGTGCACAAACGAATCCAATTGCTGGGAGAATGAGTTGCAGATTGCCGACCCACCTCGAACTCTCTGATTTCTTGAGAACACTGCGAGCCAGCCGGGGTCTTTAACGCAAAACCGTTCGAAGGCTCGACGTTGCGCCGGTGCACGGCTGAGGTCCGGTTAAACCGTGCTTGCAGATCTGCTCAACCGATCGACGGCAGACCAGGCGTGGAGCTCTCGCAAAGGAGCTGCGGCAATTGCGGAAGCAGCGCTGCGTTCGGTTGCGCCACATAGATCCTGTAGTATCCATCAACACAGCGGTCAAGGGCCGAAAGGATCAGCGGCCTCTACGAAAATGGGTTGGCCAGTTCAAGGCAGTGATACGAAGACTATGCAAATGCAATTGGCAACGACCACTATCGTTGGCTATTGGTCCGCGCGGGAGCGAGACAGCCAACCCTCCTAATGCTTATGGTGTTCTGAAGGAGACAATGTAGATGCGTGTTAATGGCTCGAGAATGGGTCGGTTCGTTGTTTCTCGACGGCGCGAGGGTCTCGGTGACTGCCTGTGGTCTCTCGCATCGGCTTGGGACTACGCACGTCGGACGGGACGAGCTTTAGGAATAGATTGGCGCGGCTCTTGCTACCTTGACGATCCTTTTGCGAATGCCTTTCCGGTTTTCTTCAAGCCAATTGAGGAGATCGGTGGTGTACCGGTCATTTGCGATGACCAAATCAACCACGTCTCATTCCCCGGACCGTTCTTCCCGTCGTGGTGGAACAAGCCATCCATTGACTGCGTGTACCGTCCGGATGAGCAGATTTTCCAAGAACGTGATGAGCTTAGCGGTCTCTTCCGAGCCCAGGATGATTGTGAAGCGAACACGGTAATTTGTGATGCTTGTTTGATGTGGCGTTGCGATGAGGAAGCCGAGCGAACGATATTTCGGAGCATCACGCCGAGGGCCGAAATCGAGGATCGGATTGAAGCGCTTTACCAAGAACACTTTGCCGGCCACAGCGTAATTGGAGTCCATGTCCGCCACGGCAACGGCGAGAATATTATGGATCACGCCCCCTACTGGGCTGATCAAAAGATTGCCTTAGAGCAGGTATGCACTGCCATTCGTATGGCCAAAGCGCAACCGCATCCAAAGCCTGTAAGGGTGTTCTTGTGCACAGACAGCGCCAAGGTTGTTGATCACTTGTCGGGCGCATTTCCCGAACTTTTCACTGTCCCAAAACGCTTCCAGGCGGATCAGGCCGGCCCGCTACACAGTGCAGCACTGGGCGCGGAAGGGGGTTTCTCCGCTCTCGTTGAAATGTATCTCCTTGGTCGATGCGACACTGCAATTCGCTTTCCTCCGACTAGCGCCTTCAGCCGCTATGCCCGCCTCTTCGTGCCGCGCATTATTGAATTCGATTTGAATGACCCACGTCGTTTGATCTCGAGTGATAAGGCCTTCGAACGTTCCCCGGCTCCATGAAAGCGTTGGCATGCCTTTGCGCAGCGTCGCCGTTCGCCTTGCCCAATTCGTCCCCTTCTCGCCACGCAACCCCGCCGCAGGCATGCAGGTTCTTGGGCCCGTCAAAATCAAAAAAGGATTGAAGCTTGTCGCAGAGAAAAGTAGCTTTGATCACCGGGATCACGGGGCAGGACGGTTCCTACCTTGCAGAACTGCTTTTGAAAAAAGGCTATTCTGTGCACGGGATAAAGAGACGCTCGTCCCTTTGCAATACAGATCGTATTGACCATCTCTATCATGACTCTCATGAAAGTGGTGTGAACCTTACACTTCATCACGGTGATTTGACGGACTCGTCCAGCCTTACGCGCGTGATCCAACTTGTTCAGCCGGACGAGATTTACAATTTGGCCGCTCAGAGCCATGTCGCAGTCTCCTTTGAAGAACCAGAATACACCGCGAACTCCGATGCGTTGGGGGCGCTGCGTATCCTCGAGGCAATTCGGATCCTGGGGCTCGTCAAGCATACGCGCTACTATCAGGCCTCGACCTCCGAGCTTTACGGGCTGGTGCGGGAAACGCCACAGACCGAGACTACACCGTTCTATCCCCGGTCCCCCTACGCCGTGGCCAAATTGTATGCTCACTGGATGACCGTGAACTATCGAGAAGCTTACGGTTTGTATGCATGTAACGGCATTTTATTCAATCATGAATCACCGGCGCGCGGAGAAACCTTTGTAACGCGCAAAATCACGCGCGCCTTGGCTCGGATTAAGCTTGGAATGCAGCGGAGCCTCTTCTTGGGCAACCTTAATGCGCGTCGTGATTGGGGGCACGCGCGAGACTACGTCCAGATGCAGTGGTTGATGCTTCAGCAGGAGCAAGCTGAAGACTTTGTGATCGCTAGCGGTGAGCAACATTCGGTGCGCGAATTCGTCACCGTCGCGGCCGCTGAACTCGGCATGGATATTCGTTGGGTGGGGGAAGGGGTCGACGAAGAGGGGTACGATGCAAAGACCGGCGCTCTGATCGTAAAGATAGATCCCCGTTACTTTCGTCCTGCGGAAGTCGAGACACTTCTTGGCGATGCGCGCAAGGCCAGGGAAAAACTTGGGTGGGAGCCCAAAATCTCCTTCATTGAATTGGTTAGGGAGATGGTTCGGGAAGATTTGCGCATGGCAGAGCGTGACGCAGTGCTGATGAAGCAAGGTTATTATTCACACAGTCCACGAGAGTTATGCTGACAACGGCGGCGCCATGCGGGCTTGTTGTCAAGTGCTATGGCGGCCTTCTTAAGGAGCGCTTAGAGCGCGATCAATGGAAAATAAAAAAATGAAGAAAGTTTATGTAGCAGGCCATCGCGGCCTTGTTGGATCCGCCACGATGAGAGCCCTCGAGGCGTTGGGATCCTATGAAATAATAACTCGCACTCACGATGAATTGGATCTATTTGATCGGAGCGAGACGCGCAGGTTCTTCATGTCGCGGCGGCCTGATTACGTCGTTATGTGCGCCGCAAAGGTTGGTGGTATACTGGCGAACGCGAGCTCCCCCGTCGATTTCCTTCATAACAACCTGGCGATTCAACTCAGTGTTTTTGATGCCGCTTACGCTTCCGGCGTCGAACGGATGATTTTCCTTGGCTCCTCGTGTATCTATCCACGCGACTGCCCGCAGCCGATACGTGAGGAATACCTTCTAACCGGTCCGCTTGAAGCGACGAATCGTCCCTACGCTTTGGCAAAAATCGCAGGAATCGAATCATGCTGGTCTTTTAACCGGCAGTACCAGACGCGCTATCTCACGTTGATGCCGACCAGCTTATATGGTCCCGGCGATAATTATGACCCCAAAAATTGCCACGTTCTGCCTGCTCTGATACGCCGTTTTCATCAAGCTAAAATGAACGGCGACTCCTCGGTTGAGGTCTGGGGATCCGGAAACCCGCGGCGAGAGTTTATGTATTCGTCGGATGTAGGCGATGCCATAGCATTCCTCCTTGGCCTGCCAGATTCAGATTTTGACGCCTTAACGGCTCCTGACACTGCGCCCCTGATCAATGTTGGCGTTGGCGAGGACGTCACGATTCGCGAAGTGGCGGAACTCGTCAAGGCGGCGGTCGGCTGGGAGGGCAATTTGGTATTCGACACGACGAAGCCAGACGGTACTCCGCGCAAGTTACTGGACGTAACGCGCATGCGTAACCTTGGCTGGAAAGCCAAAACGTCCCTTGGTGCCGGGTTGCGAGCGATGTATGAGGATTTTCTCCGCGTTCATGCGGCTTGATGTTGATGCGCGCATCCTGGTCGGACTGCGTGCCCGAACGGGTGCAAGCTTGTTCAGTCAGGCCAAATAGAAGAGAGGGACGCATACGGCCTAGGCGGCCACAATATTGGCCTGCGCTAACGGTGCAAACCGGACCTCTTTGCGACCGGCGATGCAGGGGATCAGTCGGAAGCTTGCCCAAACCAATGGGGAGGCCGCATTACCGGCCGCACCTGGAGGCTGTGCGTGAGCGCCGTCGACTCAAGCCGCCGGTTAGACTGCTCGACCTCGCGGGAGCCGCTGCTTAGGAACCTGCCATCGCTACGAACGCAACCGGGGCCCGCCATGCCTCGGGCAGGGCTTATCCCAAGGCGGTCCGGTAATGGCGGACGTGGATGTATGCTATTCGCAGCCGCGGGATCGTGTCCCCCTAGGTGGTGTAGCTGACGGCATTGGTCGCCGTGTTCTCCGTCTGGGAATGGATCAAGCGATTGCACTTTTGCTTTCATGCAATGTCTTGCCCAGTCCGACCAGACGGGCCGCCGCTTGACCCGTCGGCATGTCAATGACCGTGATTGCCCTTTCTGCAAGGAAGCGCCGCTCGTTCCTGGTCAGCGTTGCTGTATCGATTGCCGCAAAATGTGGGCCATGGGAGCGCTTCATGATCTGTCGGGCATAGGTGCGCAGCATCTGATCGTTGAAGCGGCAGCCGAGGAAGAATAGACCACGGCTGGCTCGCCGTTCCTTCACCAGGTCAGGGATCGGCGTTTGGATGTCGATTTCGCTCAGCACTTCAACGTAGTCGGAATCTGCGACGAGGAAGTTTGCCGCCGGCCTGGCACCGCCGTGAGGGGCGTAGAGAACCGTCTTCGCCGCTGGTGCGGGTTCGAGTAATATCCCGGCCAAATCGTAGGCTTTCGTCCAAATGTCACCGATCTCGTGCGCCCGTGTCACGCCCTGTATTTCGACGACGTCCGTTCGGCGGGTCTGTATTAGAGCCGCGCGCATAGCACCGTCGTACCAGCTGTCGACGATCAGTGAGAGCGGCAGCGTTGCAAGCCAGGCATGCAAGATGGTCGGAACCACAGGGGTCGCGAATATTTCGGCCATCCAAACTTGAAGGGTCCGGCGGTGCCGGCGCTGTTCGATATACTGCGCTACCGACCACATGTTGGTGCGAATCTTCGAAGGGGCTGGGGTGCGCTTGTTGAGCGCTGCGGCAACGGCTTCGGGGGTATGCGGTACGGGCGGCCCCGCGGAGCGGATCTCAAGCAGACCTGGGCCGAGATAGGGGATGACCTCGTCGGCCGCGAGCGCTTTCTTCAAAAGGTCAAGCTGCCTTTCGGCAAAACTGTCCCGAACGACCACGAGGTGGCCCGAGGTCATTGTGTTCATGCTCGTATCCCTTTGCCGCTCTCTTTGTGTCAACCCGGAGTCAGTCCTCGTCGGAAATCTTTCTTGCCTCCACGGTAATGGGCAAAGCGGTATCCCGCGGAAGGTCTGGCAAGACTAACCGCCAGCCGTTCTTCAGCGTCACAGCCCCACCCCACAAGTGTTCGTTGTCGACCTTGATGATCGGCTCTTCGAGATCCTTTTTGGGAATATATGCCGACAAGCCAGCACCAGTCCTGCGGATCATTACCCTCATCGGGTCGTTCCTTCGTCAAAACCAGCATCGATTTCGGCAGTGCAAGAAATCCCAGCCGTCTCAAGGCTCATGAGTTCACGCGCACGCATGCCGACGATGGTGCCGCGATCGATCCATTCGACCGCATAGATGTAGAATTGCTGGAGAAAGGTGCCGATGTCGCGCACATAGCCCTCGTCGCCTTTGCGCACCAGGTTTTCGCCGATCTCCTTGCCAGGATAGGTGCCGTCATTTTTTATGTGGCGTGTGGCGCGGACCCGCTCACCCGGCATGAATCGCGGGGGTGTACGGATTTCGATGTCCTGTTCGCGTCCGAGGCTCATGGCCGTTCCTTTCTCTCGGCTGCAGCTTTCCAACAGGAGGTCGATGGTCCTTCGGAGGCCTGACCCGGTCGGTAGCCGAAATGGAGGGTCAGGCGGGGACGCAAGTCTTCGACACCGGACATACCGAGGCGCATTGCTGCGTTTCGAAGGCCCCCTCGCATTCGGTGCACTTTTTTGGATCGATCACGTAGCTCTCGCCCTTGAACTTGATCGCGCCGGAAGGGCATTCGAACTCGCAGGAGCCGCACTGGGTACATTGGGACGCGATGATCTTATAGGCCATTTTCAACTCCGGTCGGTTTGAATGAGACGGCTCAGGCCGTCGCAGCCAGTGGCTCACCCCCAAACTCGGCTGCGTAAAGCGCGCCGATGGCGGTCTCGATGTAGTCATACCCGTAAGCATCCGTTGCTCGGATACCGCCCTCCTTGAGTCGATCCTCGGGGCAATTTCCAATTCTCGCGCACAGCACGATGTCTACGCCTTCGAGCGTAGAAATGACGCCGTCGAGGCTCGTGTCCTCGGCCCGGCCGCCGAGGCAATACTGCTCGACCTTGCGATGACCGACGAAGCTGATCCCTTTCGGCGAGGCCTCGTAAACCTGGAATTCCTTCGCATGGCCGAAATGCTCGTTGATGCGGCCGCCACCTTTGGTCGCTACCGCGACCAGAAGCGACTTGCCGGAGCCCGCGGTCTTGACCATCCCGAGCGCCTCGCTCTTGGCCGCCATGCGATCGCCCCGCTCGCGCGCGACCACCGTCCGATAGGCCTCGCGCTTGCTGGCGTCGTAGGTGACCTTGTCGGGAAGCCGGTCGAGCGTGAATTCCTGGCCACGATCCTCGCCCAGCATGCCGACAGCATCGGCCCGGCACTGCCGGCAGTGGCGCATGAGCTTGGCGCCGCCTTCGAGACGATCCTGAAGGGTCTTCAGCTCCATTGCCGTGGGGCCGCACTGCCCGCTCAAGCCGTAGTGCGTACCGTGTACCGGGTCAGAAATCAGCGGCATGACATTGTGCAGGAATGCGCCGCGCTCCTTGACCCATTTATTCACCTCGATTAGGTGCTCGTCATTAACGCCGGGGATCATGACCGAATTGATCTTGGTGAGGATGCCGCGCGCCGTCAGCATCTCCAGCCCCGACATCTGTCGTTCGTGCAGGATCGTGGCTGCCTCGACGCCGGCATAACGGCGGTGATCATAAAAGATCCATGGGTAGATCTTGGCACCGATCTGCGGGTCGACCATGTTGATGGTGATCGTCACGTGATCGACATTCATTTCGGCAAGCTCGGCGACGTGGTCTGGAAGCGCGAGGCCGTTGGTGGAGATGCACAGCTTGATGTCGGGGATTTCCTTGGCGACCAGTTCAATTGTCGCCTTCGTCTTCTTCCAGTCGTAACAGGCATCGCCCGGTCCGGCGATGCCAAGTACGGAAAGCTGCGGCACTTCGTTGGCGACCTCGATCACCTTGCGCAGCGCCTGGTCGGGCGTCAGCCTCTCCGAGACGACCCCGGGCCGGCTTTCGTTGGCGCAGTCATATTTGCGATTGCAGTAGTTGCACTGGATATTGCAGGCCGGCGCGACCGCCACATGCATGCGCGCGAAATAGTGGTGCGCTTCCTCTGAAAAGCAGGGATGATCTTTGATCTTCTCCCACACAGCTGTGTCCATCTCGTGCGGCTTTGCGGAGGAGCCGCAGGATGAAGATGCGCAGCCAGCGGACCTCGCTCTGGCCGGCAACTGATCGAAGGATGTCGTGCCGGAAAGGCCCTTCAGCGAAATCATCGGTGCGGACATTGAAGGGCTCCGTGCGTAGTGGACTCCGCACGTCCGAGCGCAAGAGATATGCCAACTCCAAAAGCGGGTTTTGTCCGTCAATGTTGGCTTTACGTCCGCCTTTGTGCCCCACTGTGTCCGTTTCGCTGCGACACGGTTGTGTCAGGTCCCCGACGACGGACAAAACGTGGTCGCGAAACGTACCCGTGTTTGTCTCAGTTTCGCCTATTGCGGGGAGCAGCCGTGCCCCCAAATGTGGTGCATCAATGACGTTTAGAACTTCTTCACGCCGATACGATGCCTGCGCAAAGCATAGCCGACCTGCCGCGGCGTGAGACCGAGGAAACGAGCCGCCTTGGCCTGAACCCAGCCGGCTTTTTCCATAGCCTCGATTAGTCGGTCACGTTCCGTCAGACGCGGGTTCATTGCAGGGCAGGCGGGATGGTTGGGGTCGCAGGTCTTGCCGGGCGATGCCTCATTGTGGGAAGCGCCGCCTCGCATGGCAGGCAGCGGTGACCCAACCGGCATCATATTGCCACGTGCGAACTCGTCGACGGCATAGCCGCCTTGCGAACCGCCGACTCCTTTCCACAGAAGAGAAGAAAGGCACTGGCTGTTCTGGCAGGCAAAATCCGCCGGACTTATTGTCTTTGAGCGCGCAAGTGTGGCCGTCCGTCGCACACAATTCTCCAACTCACGCACGTTGCCAGGGAAATAGCATTGCGAGATCAGGTCAAGCGCCGACGGCGTGAAGGCAAGATCGCGATGGTTCTCCTTGTTGAATCGGTCGAGGAGAGATTTCGCAAGGCGCGGAATATCGCCCGGGCGTTCTCTGAGGGGAGGCAGGACTATTGGCACCACGTTGATGCGGTAATAGAGGTCGGCTCTGAACTCTCCATTCCGGACAGCCGTCTCGAGGTCCTTGTTGGTGGCGCATATGAGCCGCACGTCAACCTTTAGGGTCCTGGTGCCACCCACTCGCTCCAGTTCTCCTTCCTGCAAGACGCGCAACAGCTTGGCTTGAAAGGCAGGCGAAATCTCGCCGATTTCATCAAGCAGCAGGGTTCCGCCATTAGCCAATTCGAACCGGCCGGCGCGCTGCAGGATAGCCCCGGTGAAGGCGCCCTTCTCGTGGCCAAAGAGCTCCGATTCCAAAACGCTTTCGGGCAGTGCGGCGCAGTTCAATTTGACGAAGGATTTCTCCCTCCTGTGCGAAAGCTTATGGATGGCCTGTGCAAAGAACTCCTTTCCGGTACCGCTTTCGCCTCGCAGAAGCACGGTGGAATTGGTCCTGGCCACGACCGAGACGATCTCGAGCACTTGCTTGAGCGCGGGACTTTCTCCGATGATTCCGTCGATCTTGACATGCCGATGCCGGGCCGGATGGGTCCCGTCCTCGTCGAGCGACTGCTCTGGTCTCGGTTGCTTTTCGATAAGTGACTGACGAGCCGTGCTCAAAGTGCGATGGAGGCGGATGGTCCGAGCGACCAGATTGGCGACCATGGCCAGGAAGCGTAGGTCCTCCTCGCAGCCGAACATGGTAGTATCGTTCTTGACGCGGTCAATCGATAGTGTCCCGAAGATCCTTTCCGCAGCCTTTAGCGGGACACCGATAAAGGCAGTTGCGATCGTACCGCTGCTGGATTGAGGATCAGCCTGGAATAGCTCTGACGTGCTTGTGTCTTGTATGACAATCGGCACTCCAGTAGCGACGATTTTGTCTATTACGGCCTGGGGTACGACGCTGCCGGCGCCTGATTGAGTGACAGTGCCGCCGCTGGTTGCGCTAATCTGCGGCTGTCCTTCAGCGCCCAGGACGACGATTGCACCATGACGAATATGCATAAACGAGGAGAGGACATTCGCGACATTGGTAAGCGTAATCTCCAGCCGGGCCGGGGCAGTCAGAACCTTCGATATCTCGTAGATTCCCCCGAGCAAGCTGTCCGCGCCGCGCACCGCTTCGACCGCAGGTTCAGGCGGAGTGTGTCGTGATCCAATTTCACCGACCTGATCTGGAGGCATGTGAGCCATGCGAACACCTCAAGCGTTGTCTAAGGTGGTCCCTCCCGCGCCCTTTTTGTATTTTGCGTTCGAGAAACATAGTCGGTAATTGCGACCAATATTGACGGTTTGACCGCAATTTGCGAACCTCTCGTTCTCGCACTTTGCGCCAGTCATCCGAACTTGAAGAGAACGCCGAAGCCGCCGCGCGGGTAATTCCACACGATCTCACCGCTGGCCTCGCAAAGCACGCGACACGTGCCGCATTCCATGCAGCCGTCGAAAGTGGTCTCCACCTGGCCCTTGTCGTTCTCCTCATAGCACTTGGCCGGGCAGATGTATGTCAGCGCCAGCAGGTTCGCGCTCGGCCTCTCGTGCGGTTGCACTTTGATATGCGGGCGGCCCGGATCGACTAGATAGCGATTCTGATAAAGCTTCTCCTCGACGCGTAACTTCGTCACAGCGATCGTCATCCTGTTTCTCCTTCAGCGCCATGCGAGTGCCAGGCGGACCACATCGCTGATCAGCCCCCAGCGCGAACGCGCCTTGATGAAGGCAGCAGTGGTCGCCTTTTCCTTCTCGATTTTCGGAGTGCCGTCGACGCGCATGAAATTCTGCGCGGCCTGCGACATCAACTGCGGGTAAGTCATGAAGAAATTTCGGGAGTTGGTGTGTATCAGGGCCGGCATGTCCTTATATTTCCGCAGGTCTTTGACTACGAAGGACTTGTCCAGCATGGTCTTGTAGAGGGCCAGGTTCTTCCTGATCATCGGCTGGTTGCGGCCCTTGATCTCAATGATCGCCTCGCCCGCGATGCGACCGGAAGTCATGGCAAGGTTCGAACCCTCGCGGTGAATAGCGTTGTTCAGTTGGGCGGCATCGCCGACCGCGACCCAACCGTCGCCGAAGAGCTGCGGAATTGCCTTGTAGCCACCTTCGGGAATGAGATGCGCGGAATACTCCTTGACTTCAGAGCCCGCGATGAGCGGCCGGATCGAAGGATGGTTTTTAAAAGCATCGAGGAGGACGTATGGGCTCTCCATTGTCTTGGCGAAATCGGAGACGAGGCAGCCGATGCCCAGAGAAATCGACTCCTTATTGGTGTAGAGGAACGCAAGTCCAGCCATGCTGCGGGAGATCGTGCCCGCCGCTTCGATCACGCAGCCTTCGTCCCCTTGGAGGCCGAATCGCTGCTCAATGACCTCATCGGGTAGGAAATGCATCTCCTTGACAGCGAGCGCCACGCTTTGTGGCTTCAGCATCTTGCGCAGGCCGGCCCGTGTACCGAGCAGTCCGTTGACACCTTCTGCGAGCACGACGACGTCCGCGTAGATCGGCCCGCCAGCCCGGTCGGTGCGCACGCCGATCACCTTACCTTTGGCATTGCGGACTAGGTCGGTCACTGTCGTCTCGCACAGAACCGTCGCGCCGGCCTCGCGCACCTTGCGCGAAAACCACTTGTCGAACTGGGCGCGGATGATTGTGTAGCGATTAGGCTTCGCCTCGTTGAAATCGTCCGATCGATACTGCATCCCGGTGTGGGAGGTGTCGTCCATCACCCAAAGTCGCTGCTCGACCAGATGCCGCTCGAGAGGCGCATCATTCCGGAAATCCGGGATGATTTGCTCCAACATGTCTGCGTACATGATGGCGCCCTGGACATTCTTGGAGCCCGGATACTCGCCGCGCTCCAATTGCAGCACCGTCAGGCCCTGTCTTGCCATAGTGTAGGCGGCCGCGTTTCCGGACATACCGGCGCCGATGACGATGGCGTCGAATTCTTCTTCGATCATGGCCGTCTCCCTTAGCTCGCAAGCTTGTCGTGGCTGTGCGGCGACAGCCGCCGGGTGAAAGCTTCCGTCAATGCCGGCAGGAAACGGATCGCATCGGTGACGATGCCGAGGTGGGCAAAGTCGAAGATCGGGGCGTTCGGGTCGGTGTTGATGGCTACGATCAAATCAGCCCCCTCCACGCCAACCCGATGCTGGATAGCGCCCGAAATCCCGGCCGCAATGTAAAGCTTTGGCCGGATGGTCTTGCCCGTTTGGCCAATCTGCCGATCGGCCGGCATCCAGCCCTTCTGGACCAGCGGGCGCGAACAGCCATATTCGGCGCCGATTGCGCGCGCTAAATTCGTCACAAGCTGTAAATTCTCCGCTGAGCCGAGGCCGAGGCCTCCGGCAACCACGATGTCAGCGTAGGCGAGATTTGCCTTTGCCGATTGGCGATCGAGCTTGAAGCCAAGGACTTTGGTAATGATCTCTTCCTCGGTCATCGACAGCTTGTGACGGATGACACGCCCAACCGGCTTATCCGTTCGCGGTGGCATGGCCATGACCCTCGGTCGTACGGTGGCCATCTGCGGCCGGTAGTTGAGCGTATAGATCGTGCATAGCAAGGAACCGCCGAAAGTCGGACGGGTCGCGGCGAGCGAACCGTCGACATCCACATCGAGTTCGGTACAGTCGGCAGTGAGCCCTGTCAGCAAGGTCGTTGCTACTGAGCCGGCGAGATCCCTGCCGAGCGTGGTCGCACCGAGAAGCAGAATTTCCGGTTTGTGCGTATTGACCAGATCCGTCATCGCCTTGGTGAAAGGCTCGTTGCGATAGTCAGCAAGCAGCGGTGCCTCGACGAGGTAGACAAGGTCGGCCCCGTAAGCGAAGGCCTCGGCAACGGCATGCTGGGTGGCCTCACCCGGCGGTCCGAGCACGATTCCCGCAAGCTGAATGCCAAGCTTGTCGGCGAGCTTGCGGCCTTCGCCAAGCAGTTCGAAGGAGACGGGATGGACCTCGCTGCGTTCCAGTTCGATGAAAACCCAGACATGCCGATAGTCCCTAAAGTGCTCAGGCAATTCCTTCTTGATTCCGGCACGGCCGGCGGACGGAGGAGCTTCGCGTTTCGCCTTCAACATCTCTCTCCTTGCCGTCCCGTCACTGGCCGCCGTCGAAGGCGAGTTCGTGTTCCAGCGCTGGCTGGCGGGTGAAGATTGCGGCAATCAGTTCGTCAGCGACGCCATGCTGCGTCTTGTCGGTCATGTCGATCTGCGTCGCCTTTTCCGCCCGCGTGGTAGGGGCGAAAACGCGCTTGACGACCGTCGGCGAGCCGTGCAGGCCGCATTTGGTGAGGTCCTCAATGCCAGCTTCGGCCGCGCTCCACTTCACGATCTGGCTGCGTGCGGCGCGCATGGCGTCGTCGAGCGAGCCCCTGCGGATTTCGTTGGTGCCTTCCAGCATTGTGATGAGGCAAGGCAGCCGGCTTTTCAGCGTCTGCGTACCGCCTTCCGAACGGCGCTTGACGGTGATCTCGCGCGCGTCGAGATCGATAGAGGCGATCTTCGGCACATAGGTGAACTGCAGGAGGCCGAGGCGCTTGGCGATGCCGGGCCCGACTTGGGCGGTATCGCCGTCAATCGTCTGCTTGCCCGCGAAGACGATGTCCGGCGCGCCGAAGGTCTCGCCAATTCTCACAATTGCCCGAGAAAGCGCAAAGGACGTCGCCAGCGTGTCGGAGCCGGCAAAGCAGCGGTCGGTCAAGAGTACCGCGCGGTCAGCGCCATAGGTGAGCGCCTTGCGCAGCGCATCTTCTGCCATCGGCGGACCCATGGTAAGCACGGTGACCTCGCCGCCATGGGCGCCGCGCAATCTCAGTGCCTCTTCGAGGGCGAACAGGTCGTAAGGGTTGATGATGGTTGGCACGCCCTGGCGCATGATCGTGTTCGTCACCGGGTGGACACGTATCTGCGCGGAATCCGGCACCTGCTTGATACAGACTACAATGTGCATTGCTTCCCTCTCGGCTCTAGTCCGCAAGCCGCCCTGGCGTTCATCTCCTAAGCAGCATCATTCGTGCCAACCGTTCTGCGCTGCTCTGTCCTCCTTGAGATCGGGTCGTTTTGTTCCGAAGGTGCCGTCGTGATGACCGGTTTTGTCGGCTTTTCGTCATTGTCGCGTCGCAACTTTGTCGCGCTCATTCTGTCCCGAAACGCCTCAGGATCGCATCGAACGGTACAAAGGCGCGGTCCCGAGTGGCGGGCTTGTCCGGATCGTGCTCTTTGAGCACCTTGAAGACCCGTTGCGTGAGTGGCGAGGATGTCGCGAAATCCTCATAAGCGCGTTCCAACGTCGCACGCGCCCGCGCGGCGATCACCCCGTCGGGAAGACCGGCGAAATCCTCTTCAGCGAGGTACTGGCCCATGCGCTTCATGATATGGAGCCGCGATACATTGAGCACCTTCGAATCATAAGAGATGCCAAGGACCTCGAAGAACTCCTCCGCAGCCGACAGGCTCTTCAGCCGGGCGAGGATGTCGGTGACATCGATGGCACGGCTTTCAGCAAAACAGCTGCGCATTGCATTTTCCTTGGCCGGAGACGGCGGTCGGGGTTGCGTCGTCGCTGGTGAAGACCGGGACAGGTCACGCAGCTTCTTAACGATCCCGGGCATGACCTCGAGCACCCGGTCGACATCCTCCTCGCCGTTGTTGCGCGAAAAGGAGAAACGGATTGCGCCGTGTGCCGCGCTATCGGGGATATTCATCGCCACCAAGACATGGCTCGGCTCCAGCGAGCCGGAGGCGCATGCAGAGCCAGAGGAGCAGGCGATGCCCTCGCGATTGAGGAAATGCAGTATGCCCTCACTTTCGATGTGTCCAAAGGCGATATTTGCAGTGTTCGACAACCGCGCTCGTAAATCGCCGGCCACGAAGGCGTCTGGGATGTGCTGGAGAAGTTCTTTCTCGAGGCGGTCTCGCAATGCCTTTACCCGTGTGTTCGCGTCGTCCATGAACTTCAAGGCAAGATCGGCTGCCACGCCGAGGCCGACGATGCCTGGCGTATTCTGCGTGCCCGCGCGGCGGTTGCCCTCCTGGCGTCCCCCTTTGATCAGCGGACAGAAGCGCACGCCGCGCTTTACATAAAGTGCCCCGACCCCTTTCGGTCCGTGTAATTTGTGACCGGAGAGAGACAGCATATCGATTGCGGTCGATTTCAAGTCGATCGCAAGCTTGCCGACCGCTTGCACCGCGTCGGTATGGAAAAGGGCGCCGACGTCCTTGGCCAACTCAGCAAGCTCGACCACCGGGAAGATCGTTCCGGTCTCGTTGTTCGCCGACATGATCGAGACGATCGCCACGCGCGGGGTGAGGGCGGCCTTATAGGTGTCGAGGTCGAGCCGGCCGTGACGATCCACCGGAATCCTATGCACCTTGATGCCGCGCGTCTTCTCAAGGTGGGCACAAAGCGTCAGCACGGCCGAATGCTCGACTGCGGAAGTCACGATCTCAGTGCGCTCAGGCATCACCCCGAGCGCCGAAAGGAACGCCGTGTTGTCGCTTTCCGTCCCGCCGGAGGTGAAGGTGATCTCGTCGTCGAACTCCGCGCCGATCAGCGTTTGCACCTGCAGGCGCGCCTTTCTCACCGCCGCCCCGGCGGAAACACCAAAATCGTGGCTCGACGAAGGATTGCCGAATTGCTCGGTAAAAAACGGCAGCATTGCTTGAACGACTTCAGGATCGACCCGTGTCGTTGCGTTGTTGTCCAGATAAACAGGCCTCATGGATGTGATCCTTCTCCTGAGGGCAATTACGCAAAGCGCACGCCCTGACTGTCATGATGATGGCTAACCGAAGGAGTTGCCGCGGCCATATTCGGCCCGCGGTTCTTGGGGTCGACGCGGCCACTCGCCTCGACTTAGTGCGCCAGCCCTGCACCGGCCTGGGAAGGCCCGGTCTTTAGGCCACGGCGTTTTCGGTCCGCTGGGCGTGGACTGTTTCTCCTTCAGGCCGGGACGCATCCTCGAACAGCTACGCATGGACCGTGCCAAACAAGGAGATCATTTCGAAACAATAAGGTGGCTCCAACACTGCTATGTCGCATGTCCGACATCGGCGGGCATTGTTCGACGGTGAACGCCGTTGGATTGGGCGTGAATTCCGCTTCGCGTGAGGAGCAATCCTGTCGGGCTGTTCGCCAAGGATGCCCCGCGCGACCGATGCATCCTGCCGGTTTGTCGAGCACGCGACGCGGCGCTGTCCGCCCCCGTCGCCTGCTGAAATCTCGTTGTCATTGAAGAATATGCAGAAAATTCTTCTGGGCTGTCTGAGCCTTTGGCACGGCCATTGCGATTCTCCCCTCGTAAGGCAGCGCGTGCCCGTGGCCGATATTCATCTCGCTGGTGACATCGCGGTCGATGGAACGAAGGAAAGAAAGCAACATGTCAGGTCCAGATCGGCCACCCGCGTTCCGGGCGATGTTTTCGTCCTCACTCAGATCTTCCATTTCAGGTTTCTTGAGACCGGGCGTCCTCGTGCGCTCGTTCAAAGCCAGGCGTCGTTTTCACATCGGTCTGCGCGGCGCCGCCTTTCGCGACGTTTTCGCCTTCACCGTGCGCCACTGCAGCAGGCAGCCGATCCGGCTCGCGATCATTATGATCGCGGTGCTTGGCGCAACGCTCCTTGACGTTCTGACGCCGCTCTATTCCGGACGGCTGGTAGACGCGGTCGCCCAAGGAGCGGCAGCCGACGCGATCGTGTGGGATGCGGCACTTGCGGCCTTTTCGATTTTGATTGCGCTCGCACTCGGCGCCGTCGTCATGCGCAACATCGCCTTCATTGCCATCAATGACTTCATTCTGAAGATGATGTCGGACATCGCCAGCGACGCGTTCCATCGTGTCCAGCGCTTTTCGGCCGATTGGCATGCGAAAACCTTCGCCGGCTCGACGGTGCGCAAGATCACGCGCGGCATATGGGCGCTCTGCCTCTTCAATGACACGATCCTTTTCGCGTTGTTCCCTTCGCTCATTATGCTCGTAGGCTCGAGCATTCTGCTCGGCTGGTACTGGCCGATGATGGGGCTGATCGTCGCCTGCGGCTCTGTTGGCTATGTGGCGCTGATCGTTGCGCTGTCGCTCGGCTACGTAGCGCCAGCGGCAAGCCTTGCCAATAATTGGGATACGAAGCTTGGCGGCTCGCTTGCCGACGCGATCAGCTGTAACGCGGTGGTCAAAGGCTTCGGCGCCGAGGTGCGGGAAGATCATCGCCTCGCGAAAGTCATCTCCAAGTGGCGGCACCGCACTCGCCGGACGTGGGTGCGCGGCACGATCAGTGCTGCATTCCAGGGCATCATGCTTCTTGCGATGAGAGCGGCTTTGATCGGCTATGCCTTATTTTTGTGGGCGCGCGGCCAGGCTACCCCCGGCGACATCGCCTTTGTGCTCGCGTCTTTCACCATCCTGTATGGCTACTTGCGTGATGTTTCCAGACACGTGCGCAACATCCAGCAAGCTGTAAATGAGATGGAGGAACTGGTCAAAACCTGTAGCCAGCCGCCCGACGTGGCGGATGTTCCGGGCGCCAAGGCGATCCGGATCACGAAGGGTCACATCGATTTTGAGAGCGTCCATTTCCACTACGGCAATCATTGGTCACCGTTCTACAGCGACTTGTCGATTTCGATTGAGGCCGGCGAACGGATCGGTCTGGTCGGCCCCTCTGGCTCCGGCAAGACCACCTTCGTCAAGCTCATTCAGCGGCTCTACGACCTAGATGCTGGACGAATCTTGATCGATGGGCAGGACATTTCGCGGGTGACGCAGGGCTCGCTGCGCTCGCAGATCGCGATCGTGCAGCAGGAGCCTCTCCTGTTCCACCGCTCGCTGGCCGAGAACATAGCCTATGGACGGCCGGGTGCTTCTCGGTCCGACGTTGAGCAGGCGGCGCGGCTCGCCAGCGCGCATGACTTCATCGCGCGTCTGCCGAACGGCTACGGTACGCTGGTCGGCGAACGCGGCGTGAAGCTTTCAGGCGGCGAGCGCCAGCGTGTGGCGATAGCGCGCGCCTTCCTCGCCGATGCCCCGATCCTGATTCTGGACGAGGCGACATCGAGCCTCGACTCGGAATCGGAGGTGCTGATCCAGAACGCGATGGAGCGCCTCATGGTCGGGCGCACCACGCTCGTCATTGCGCACCGGCTCTCCACGGTGCGCGAACTCGACCGGCTGCTTGTCTTCGACCGTGGTTGCATCACCGAGCAGGGCGACCATGCCGCACTGATCCGTCGCGACGGCATCTATCGCCGCCTGTTCGAGCGGCAGGTCTTGGAGCAGACAAAGGGCTGGAATGAGACTGTGCAGCGCGGTTGAAGGCGGCGTGACTTCAACTTGCCTCCCCAGCAATCCTGTCGGACCGTTCTTGAAAGGCGGCCGCCACTGTCGTTGGATCTTTCGATCCCACGACACGCCTGGGGCCGACCTTTCTCCTGCCGCGCTCTCGAGTAAACCGATGACTGGAATGCAGACAATTTTTTATGAACTTCTCCCTGCGTTCCCGTCGCGGAGGTCGAGACTTACTCCTGAGGCGGCAGACGAGCGATCACTTAGATTCCCGTTGATGCCATCAATGGAGAGAAGGAAAGCAACGCGCGGGGTCCCCGCTGCACACGCGTTCTCTGGAATTGGGTGTCGCCAAAATCGACGCCCCCCAGCAATCGTTCACCGCCTGCGTCGACATCGGGCACAAGATCTTGAATGTCGGCTGCGACCCACCGAACTTATGCCGAACTCGAGACGTTCTGGAAAATCGCCGAGGCCGGCACGCCGGCGATGCGGTCGCGGCCATCGAAGCGCGTCCCGAGATGGCGAGCGTAAGAAACCCGGCTTGCGAGGAAGGGAACATGTCAGAGTTGGAGATGAAGAAGCTCCGCAAGCTGCAGGCGCGCGCCCGAGACGCCAAGATGGACTTGCACGACCTTGCCGAGGACCTGGCGGTCAACTGGACCGAGATCGAGGCGGTGGCCAGGAAAGCCTTCGAGATTTTTGCCGAGTTGGATGCCGCAAAGGAACAACTCGCGGCGTTGGAGAATTCACAATGACGAACGTCACCCGCGACGGCTCTCCCTGGACGCCGCACTATCTGACGGCGATCGATGGCGCGACCTGCATCGGTTGCGGCCGCTGCTTCAAGGTCTGCTCGCGCGAGGTCATGCACCTTCATGGCGTCGATGACGCGGGCGAAATACTCGGCATCTGCGCGGGCGAGGATGACGACTTCGACGGCGAGCTCAACCGCATGGTCATGGTTGTCGACCAAGCCGGCCGCTGCATTGGCTGCGGCGCCTGCGGCCGCGTCTGCCCGAAGAACTGCCAGACCCACCTTACGGCTGACAAGCTTGCTGCATGAGCTGGGGACACGACCAGGAGAACGGCGCCACAGTCGCCGATCACCGTGGTTGTTTCAGCACCAGCCAATGGCCGCCGACAGGCTTGGGGGCGGCGTTCGACCGGCATGCGCTTGCCTGTGTTGCCTACCTCGCGTTCGAGGAGGTCGAGGCAGGCAAGGCGACCGCGACCGAAGCAACCGGCCTTTCGCGTGCCGACCTGCGAGATGTCATGACACGCTATTTCCCGACTGTGCCCGTCAACGCCTTGGCGCTGGAAAAGCTGGCCGATCCTGAGCCGGATGTGGAGGAAGAGCTTCTGCGCGGCCTGCTCATTGGGCATGCCAGGCCGGGCGATCCGGCGAGCACCCTCTTCGCCAAGATCATCGCCAGGCGTAGTTTGCGCAATGACCATCTGTGGCAGGACCTTGGCCTTTTCAATCGGGCCGAACTCAGCCGCTTGATCGCCAGGCATTTCCCGGCGCTGGCGGCCGGGAACACCGAAAATATGAAATGGAAGAAATATTTCTATCGTAAGCTATGCGAGGCAGAAGGCTTTTCGCTATGCACCGCGCCCAGTTGTCAGGAATGCCGCGATTTCGAAAGCTGTTTTGGCCCGGAGGAAGGCGAAAGCCACTTGGCACGGATCAAGAACGGGTTCGCTTTGGATTAAGAGCCGCCTTCGTCGCCGCCTCCGCCTGGGCTTGATTGGCATCGAAGCCGCACGCGCTTCTCCCGGCGACGTCGCGCGGAGGATGGGATGTTCAGCGCCTCACGATATTTCGCAACGGTGCGGCGAGCAATGTCGATCCCGGTGTCCTTGAGCCGGGTGGCGATGTCGTCGTCAGAAAGCACTTCGTCGGACGATTCCGCGGCAACCATCGTCTTGATTTGATGGCGGACAGCTTCGGCGGAGTACGCGTCGCCGCTTTCGCAGGAGCCGATCGCGACGGTGAAAAAATACTTCAGTTCGAACACGCCGCGCGGGGTCAGCATGTACTTGTTGGACGTCACCCGGCTTACCGTCGATTGGTGCACGTTGATCGCATCCGCGACAGTCTTGAGATTGAGAGGCCGCAGGTGGGCGACCCCATGTTCAAAAAAGGCGTCCTGCTGGCGGATGATTTCAGCCGTTACCTTGAGGATCGTCTTGGCGCGCTGATCAAGGCTGCGGATTAGCCAGTTCGCTTTTTGGAGGCATTCGTTGAGAAATGACTGGTCTTTGGAATTTTGGGCGCTAAGGCGGGAGACTTCGGCAAAATAGTTCTGGTTCATCAGCAGCCTGGGCAGCGTGTCTGGATTGAGTTCGATTTGCCACCCACCTCCGGGCGAGGGCAGGACCAAGACGTCTGCTATGATCGATTCAGGCCCCCCGGATTGGAATCGGTTTCCAGGCTTGGGATCGAGCGCGCGGATTTCGTGCAACATGTCGAGAAGGTCGTCTTCATCAACACCACAGTGGCGCTTCAATGTTTGAAAATCGCGTCGCGCTAGCGCTTCAAGATTGGCGACCAGCGCTGCCATCGCCGGGTCGAACCTGTCTAGCTGCCGCAATTGTATCTCAAGGCATTCGCTGAGAGTTCGCGCAAAAATCCCCGGTGGATCGAACTGCTGCAAAGTTCCGAGAACCCGTTCCACGTCAGCCTCCCGGACATTCAGGCTGCTGGCCAGTTCCGAAAGGTTCACCTGAATGTATCCGGTGTCTTCCAGATGACCGGCAAGCTCGCCAGCTATTCGCCGCTCCAGCGGCGCAAATGCGCTGAGAGCGATCTGACGAGCGACATGGTCGTGCAGTGTTTCGGTGGAGGCGCAGTAGTTTTCGAGAGCATTGTTTCCCCCGGGTGCGACATTGTTTTTGCCGCGGATTGATTTCCACTGCGAGGCCCGATCCGATACTCCGCCCATCGTTGGCCCGATGTGCGGGGTTCCGGCCGAAATCGAAGGAATGTCCTTCGGCGCCTGGTCTGATGCCCGTTCCAGAAAGGGGTTCTTCTCGATTTCCTGATCGACGAACTGATGCAGTTCGGGATGCGCCAGTTGCAACAGGCGAATGGACTCCATCATTTGCGGCGTCAAAACCAACGATTGCTTCTGACGCTGAAGCAGGCTTGCTGAGGACTGCATGGTTAGCGTGAAACTCCTACCGAGCGACCCTTGGCCTTGTGCAATGGGATTTTCGAGACGTAGGTCATGCAGCCGTCTCGGCTTTGGCGGCTTTCAGCGTTTCAAGAATGTTCTGGGGGGAGGAGACGCAATAGGGGTCGGTCTCGCAGTTGTCAGAAAAACCTTCCTCCTCGAACCACCGCTCCACCAAGCCATTGTTGATCAGAGCGGCGTAGCGCCAGGAGCGCATACCGAAGCCGAGATTATCCTTGGCGACCAGCATGCCCATCTTGCGCGTGAACTCGCCTGAGCCGTCCGGAAGGAGCTCGACCTTCTGCAGCCCCAAGGCCTTCCCCCACGCATTCATGACGAAGGCATCGTTGACGGAGACGCAGTAGATCGCTTCAATTCCCAGCTTCTCAAATTCGTCATAGAGCTCTTCGAAGTTGGGCAGCTGGTAGGTCGAGCAGGTCGGGGTGAAGGCGCCTGGCAGCGAGAACAGTATGACGCGCTTGCCGACAAAGTAGTCGTCGGATGTCTTTTCTTCCCAACGGTATGGATTTGGCCCTTGGACTGAAACATCGCGAACACGCGTTAGAAAGGTGACGAAAGGAACCTTTTTTTTGACGGTCATCAATGTTGCTCCTGGAGTAAAAATTGAGGCGCTGCTTTTTCGCTTGAAACTGCATCGGTCTCGGCCGGCAATTCGGCCGAGCGCCGCGCGTTTGAGTGTCGGCCTTGGATCAGCCGTGGCAAAACCGCTCGCGAGCACGGGCGGCTGAAGAAAACGAGGTCTCTATTTGCGGCGGCAACGAGAACGGTTTCACTACGCTCTTGTACGGGGTGTCGCGATGTCAGCAATGGTCTTACTCCTGGCCACCTTGTGATGGGTTCTGCCGAGTAAGACGCAAGCGCCATGCCATTCGATTTTAAGGCCGGGGTCACACTGGTTTTTGCAGCGACACTCTTTGCCTTGAGCGGCCAGGACCGTACCTTCGCCAGGACCGAATGCCCCCACGATCACCTGATCGTGAGCTCTGGCTAGAGCGCAGCCCCTTTATACGCTCAAGCCTCAAACCTTTTTTGTCCGTAGCTGGACAAAAATGTCGGAAGTCGGACAGGGGGGGCCTCGGCGCGGAGAACAGGTGGCTCAAATTAGAACCGGAGAAATCTGGGGCTGATCACAGGAGTCGATCGGGGTTAACCCGACGAGGGTCCCTGTGGCCTTCGTTCTCAGGTTTGAGACGGCTGACGGGGCTTACGCGTTTCGCCCTGTCGACGCTCTCCGATCGTGTCCCGCGGGTGGTGTGGCTGGCGGCATTGGTCGCCGTGCTCTCCCGGCAAGGGCCGGGCTGGTCAGCGCGCCACGGCTGGCAGGCTGATCAGGGGATCATCGCTCATCTGGCTGATCGTTTCCAGGGTCATATATCTGGCCCGCTGCACTGCCCATTCATCGTTCTGTTCGAGCAGGATTGCGCCGACGAGGCGCGCTGATCGCATCGTCATTTGGGAAGATTCCGACGACCTCGGTGCGCCGCTTGATCTCGCCGTTGAGACGCTCGAACGGATGCGTCGAGTGCGGCTTCATAACCGCCGAGCTACACCACCTGATGGGACACGCCCCGCTCTCCACAAAGCTTCGAAATTGACAATGATTACAAAAAACCCAACACGTCCATTGGCAAGGTCCCATGTGCATCTTCCTGAACGGCGCCCGCGTGATGCGGGCACGGTCCCGAGGTGACGGGAAACCGCCGTGCACTCGCGGAGCATTTTGAATCTGCCGCGACTTTGCTGTCGGCTTTGTCATGTCCGCGACACGGCTGTGCTCCGCCAAGCTTGCGGCTGCGCATTCGTTCAAGCCTTGAAGGATATGTAGAAATCTCCTGCAGGGCTCTTTCCGCGCCGCTGGCACGACTTTTGAAGCTCTCTCGTGAGACGGCGGCAGCTACCGCGTAGCGTTCATGTTGTGGGTGACATCGCGATCAATGCAGCCAAGGAACACAACATGTCGGGTCCGCGTCGAGCGGCTCCAAGGCACTGCCTGTGAAAGCCCGACCGGCGTGACTGGCGTGGACACCCGCAGTTCGCCTGGCAACGGCCAACGGCCATCGATCGAAGAGGAGATGAGATTCGACCCGCATGTTTGCTCACGCCCTCATGGCGTGCGCTCGTGGAAATCGAGGAAAGTGATGTCGACGGGCACCGCCTCTCGCGTGCCGTGCTACGGACATCCTGAAGAGATGACTGGCCTGAATCCGTTGTGGAGAAGAGCTTATTTCCGGCTCGCCGGTCGAAGCTGGAAAATGCCGCGTCTCCGACTAATTGCTCGTCGCTCTTTGGCGGGGCAGGCAGCGGTCTGGCCAAGAGGGTTGCAAGCTAGCCGGATGGCCAAGATGCCATGCCGCGCGGCCTTAGTTAGGGATTAGACGGCAGGAGAAATCCAATGGCGATCAACCCGGTTCCAGATCATGTCCCGCCCGAAATGGTGAGGGACTTCAGCCTGTTCACGTCGCCAGGCATGCCACCAACGCCCAACGGGGATCCACACGCAGCGGTCGCTTGCGCACATGACGGGCCTCCGATCTTCTATTCCCCCTACAACACGCAAGATGGCCGGGGTACCTGGGTCATCACCCGCGCCGCAGACCAGCGTAAGGTGCTCCAGGACGCTGATACCTTCTCCAGCCATCGCAGCATCTTCTCCTCCATACTGGGCGAAACCTGGCCGACGATCCCGCTTGAGCTCGATCCACCGGCCCATGGCGTCTTTCGCTCGCTACTTAGTCCGCTGCTTTCGCCCAAGCGTGTGACGGCACTGGAACCTGCTGTCCGTGAGCTAGCGAGCGCCCTGATCGACGGGATCACCGCATCAGGCACCAGCTGCGACGTTATGAAGGATTTTGCCTTTCCGTTCACTGTCGGCATCTTCCTCCGCTTTCTGGGGTTGCCGGATCAGGGACTGGATACATTTGTCGGCTGGGCGAAAGATCTGCTCCACGGCGACGAAGTGGAACGACCTGTGGCTGCCCGCAAGATTGTGGCCTTCATCGATGAACTTGCAACCAATCGCCGCAAGGATCCGGCCGACGATCTCATGACATTCATCGTGCACGCACGGGTCGAGGGCCGCCGGCTAACCGAGGCGGAAATCCGTGGCATCGGCGTGCTTGTCTTCGTCGCGGGACTTGACACCGTGGCAGCAGCTATAGGCTTTGACCTGGCTTATCTAGCGCGCAACCTCAAGGATCAGGAACTGCTGCGCAGCGAACCAGATCGCATCCTGCTCGCAACCGAAGAATTGCTGCGGGCCTATCCGCCCATTCAGTTGATCCGCGTGGCTACGAAAGATGTCGACTTCGAAGGCGCGCCGATCCGAAAGGGGGACTACGTTTCCTGCGCCACGATGATTGCAAATCGCGACCCGGAAGAATTTGAATCCCCCAACACGGTCGATCTGGCGCGAGAGCACAACCGCCACGCCGCCTTTGGCTATGGTCCCCACCGTTGCCTTGGCTCACATCTTGCCCGGCGCGAGATTGTCATTGGCCTGGAGGAGTGGCTGGCGCGCCTTCCGACCTTCCGGATCAAGGAAGGTACAGCGCCCATCACCTGTGGCGGCCATGTGTTCGGAATCGAAAATCTGATCCTGGACTGGTCATGACCATGGCCGTCCCGAGCCATGGCAAGACAATGGAGGTCAGCGCTATGCGCATTATCGTCCACAATGCCAAATGCCAGGGTCACGCGCGATGCTCGGCGCAAGCGCCAAGCATTTTCACGCTTGATGATGAGGGATACGTCCTGCCTGGCGATATCAATGTGGCGCAAGGGGACGAACTGCTCGCGTCACGCGCCGTGCGATCCTGCCCCGAACGTGCGCTAGAACTCGACCGCACAACCGCCGCGCGGTTCGATCCGGGCACCATTCAACCAAAAGCTGGCGAAGCTTAGGTGGAATCGACGAGACGTGGCCTCACACCCTCCAGCAAGGCGTCCGGCCGCTTCCCTGCCTACATTCTCTCCGGCGTCAGACCTCCATGACACGCGCGACACATGAAGTTGCCTCCTTTCTGGCTCTTCAATTGCCGATCGGATCGTCCTTGCACGGCCCCTAGAGACACAAACGCCCCTCCCAATCTCAGAATTTGCGACAGAGCGATGGACCAGGCAAAAATCACCCGACTGCACGACCGCGAGGCGATCCGCGACTGCCTTTATCGGTACTGCCGCGGCATGGACCGCGCGGATGCGGCTGCGCTGCGCAGTGCGTATTGGCCCGATGCGCATGACAGTCACGGCGCCTATTGTGGCCCAGCCGGGGGCTTCATTGAGTTTGCAGTTGATGTCTTCAAGACTGGACCGCGCTTAATCCACCAGATCACGAACGTATTGATCGAATTCATCGATCCGGCGGAGGCCGTGGTCGAAAGCTATTTCACCGCGCTGCAACGCGGACCAGATAACGACGGAGAAGTACGCCAGGTACTGCTCTGCGGCCGTTACTGCGATCTGTTTCAGAAGAGGGAAGGGGTTTGGCGCATTGCCGAACGGACCGTGGTTTACGATTGGGTCGAAGAGCAGACCCCAGCAGCGGTCCCCGAAGCAGAACGGTTCGGCTTGCGGCAACCGATCGGAACAGCCCATCCCAATGATCCGGTTTACGCGCTCAGGAAGCGCCGCAGCTTGTCATCAAAATGAAAATGCAATGCATGTCACCACAATGCTTTCCAAGGCTCCCAACTGGAGAAACGCATCGCGGGAGCGGTCCCGGAACCCAGTCGTCTATCAGGTGGTCGGAGAGCGCGGCCACCAATCCAAGCAGCGTATGGAACGAGTTTTGCGTGGCTAGTTTGGAAAAATTCGAGCGTTACCCGCTCACCTTTGGACCCACACCCATCGAGAAGCTCGACCGGCTGGGCTAAGCATCTGGGCGGTAACGTGGAGATCTATGCCAAACGCGAGGACTGCAACTCCGGTGTGACGTTCGGCGGAAACGAACTCCGCAAGCTCGAATACCGTCATGAATGGCTTCAGGCCTCAAGCAACAGGTGGCCGCAATCCATTGAATCGAGCCTGCTCAGGCCGGGCGCGAATTGCTCCTCGGCCGGCGCCTGCCACGTCAGACAATCGACTGGATTGTAGCTAAGGAGCCAAAGAGTCAAAGTGAATGGAGACCATTACGTTTGCTCAACAGGAGATCCTCATCGGCCTTCGTAGGATACAACCCGCCGATGAGGATGCCTTGTTCCCTTCCGAAATTGCTGCCCTGGGGGGAGCTGTTGCGAAGGTCCGTCGCCGAAGTGGTTCCGCCAGGATCATCGCTCGAACGCTGCTTGGCGAACTGGGGTTTTCGCCAAAGCCCATCCTGAAGACCCGGCTTGGTGTTCCGATCTGGCCAGATGGCGTGATTGGATCTTTGGCCCATCACGACACGGTGGCCGCCGCCGCCGTCGCAGACAGGAAACATATTGCTGCACTCGGTATCGATATTGAACCAAATGAGCCTCTTCCGGACGGTCTGATCGATTTGATCGCAACGCCCAAAGAGCGAAGCATGTACGGCCTGCGCCTGCTTCGGCGGCGGGACCTTTTCGTCCTTAAGGAGGCGGTTTACAAAGCGTATTGCCCAACGCACAATGAAATACTCGAATTTCAAGACGTTGAAATCGACATTGGCGCCGGATCAGGTGCCGTTCCCAAGGCAAATTGTTCCTTCTCAGTTAAACTCGTTCCATCAAGGAATGTCCTGGGTTTGGCCTATCTGAGCGCTCGTGCGTCGTCTGAAAGTGGCCTCCGTTCAAGCGATTTTGTGTAAAGTTCGCGAGACTACCGGTCCCCCCGGCGGGACCTGCGGGAATGAAGCCCTTCGATGGCCAGTCTGCTCTCTCAAGAGCCTCACCTGTGAGCCTCGAACCACCCGATCGGGCGATACCACAGACGTGCGCCACAAAAACCGACGTCCGGTTTCCGTCGAATCGAAGGCGTCCTCCCGAAAGCACCAAACCCCACCATTCCACAGTAACGTTTTAGGCGTGTCTCCCATCACCGGCATCGGCGGCCGGCGGTCTTATCCAAGCCGTCAACCACTCCCCGCACACGGGTGAGCGCTTTCGTTCTTCCGCTCTTTCAACCAAGCTTTGCACCGTTTGTGGCACGCTGATTGCTATGAGACACCAGCATCCGCAGGACTATGGCGGTCCTCGGTCGCGCCGCCCAACACAGACATACAAAGCTTGTTCAACTTATGCCATTCACTGCCATAGATACTGCACTCCTTGGTGCGGTTCCGCCAAAACACTTCGCGTCCATCGCGACGCCGCTGTCGTTCGTCGCGCAAGGTTACCAGCTCAACTCAATCCGCATTCAGCACGGAACTTTCGAGCAGCTTCTGACCGGTGGGGTAGGCCGGACGGGGCGCCTTCGATGGAAGCAGTTCATGCGCTTCGATGGATTGGCGGAGGGATGAAAATGGTACGTCGACCTCCTCCGATGCGCACAGATGCTGGCGAGCCAAGCGGGTATGGTAGACTGCAAGCTACAACGCGGCCAATTTGTTCTAGCGTTATTGTCGGCGGCGGCACGCTGGCGATCAGCTGTGCGCAGCTGGCTATGGAGATGGGCCACGATATTCGCGCGGTGCTATGTGCCGATGCGACATTCGCCAACTGGACGGATCGCGCCAATCTCCCATGCCTGTCAAGCGTGGAAGAGCTGTCGAGCTTCCTCAAGACCGAGCCGGTGAAGTGGCTCTTTTCCGTTGCCAATCCGTTCATCTTGCCGGCCGATGTGTTGGGACGGATCAGTCAAGGTGCTTTCAACTATCATGATGGTCCCTTGCCGCTCTACGCCGGAACTCACGCGACGTCTTGGGCGCTGCTGGCCCAAGAGAGCGAGCATGCCATCACCTGGCATTGCATCAATGATGGGTTTAATCCAGGTGATATAGCGGTTCAGCGCAAAGTGCTGGTTGCGCCTACCGAAACGGCGCTGACCCTGAACCTCAAATGTCATGAGGCCGCCGTCGAGGGCTTCCGCGAGCTGCTGGGTGGCTTGGCGGGGGGCAAGCTCACTACCCGTCCACAGGCGCGGGAATACAGAAGCTATTTTCCCAGGCGCCAGCGGCCAGATGCGGCGGGTATTCTGCGCTGGGATCGATCCGCGCAAGATCTGTCGGCGATGGCGCGGGCCTTGGATTTTGGGCCGCATCATTCCAATCCATTGTGTTTGTGCAAGGCCCTGGTAGCGGAAGAGGTTGTCGCCGTCAGGCGCTTGGACGTGCTGCCTCGCCGCTCGGGCTTTGAGGCAGGTCGCCTGCTTGAAATCCATCCGAGCCATTGGCGTGTGGCGACGGCTACGCACGATGTAGAGGTCTGGTTTGGCAGTTTGGACGGTGAGCCGCTGGAGGCACAAGCACTCGCCAGCCGCAATGATCTGGCTGAAGGCGATGCCCTTCCTGTCCTCAGCGACGATCAGGCGCGACGCCTGACAGCCATCCACGAAGAAATAGCGCCTTCGGAGGCTTTTTGGGGACGACGGCTTGAGCAGTTCAAAACTGTGCAGCTGCCTTACCTGTCGTCCGGCACAGCAAATGCGCCGCCGGCCTGGCAGTCGAGTTCCTGGCAAGTGTCGAATGCCGTGGCGGAGCTTCCCCCTGCCGATGGGGTGGAATACCTGCTTACGGCATGGCTGATCTATCTGGCCCTCGTTTCGGGCCAGATAGATCTTCAACTGGGATGGAGGCCAGCGCCGAAACCGGCGCGAGCCAGGGTGAAGGCGGCGGGGGCAGTTATCGCTTCCGCCGTGCCAATGGAAGTCACCCTCGATCCCGCATGGGACTTCAAGCAAACACGCAAGGCAGTCGCGGCCGAGATCGCTGATCTCAGCAAGCACGACAGCTTTGCGCGCGATCTTGTCGGTCGGTCTCCGCCATTGCGCCATATCGAGGCGCTGCGGTCGCAAAGGCCCTGGCCGGTTGGTGTGGCGATTGCGGGACAAAACAGTTCTGTCGGTCCCAACTCAGCTTCGACCGGCAGATTCGAGGCAGCGCTGCCGGGCGAGCTGGTGACATTCGAGGTTTGCGCCATCGACAGGCGCTTTCGGTGGCATTTCGATGCCAATCGATTGGCCCCGGAGCAGATCGATCGCATGACCCGGCATTTGGAGACCTTGTTGGCTGATGTGGTGGCCGATGCCGCGCAGCCGGTGGGCCGCATCGAGCTGCTGCCGCGCGAGGAGCGGACTTACCTTTTGGAGGAGCTGAACCGGACGGAAGCGGACTATCCGTCGCACAAGTGCATCCACGAGCTGTTCGAGGCGCAGGTGCGTCAGGGGCCCGACAGGGTGGCGCTGGTGCATGAGGCCGAAGCGCTGAGCTATGACGAGCTCAATGCTCGCGCCAACCGGCTGGCGCATCATCTGATCGGGCTTGGGGTGAAGCCTGCCGATCGCATTGCGACACTACTGGACCGCTCCGTCACGCTTGTGGTGGCGCAGTTGGCCATTCTGAAAACGGGCGCGGTTTATGTGCCGATCGATCGCGCTGTTCCACTCGCGCGACAAGAATGGCTGATGGCTGATTGTGCTGCACGCCTGGTTCTCAGCGAGAGTAAGCGGGTTGATCTCGCCGAGGTGACGATCCCTGTTGTGCCTATTGAGCCATTAGCGGCCGATCCAGAACTGAGCACCGATCCTGGGCTGAGATTGAGCCCCGAAGATGCCGCTTACGTGATGTACACTTCCGGCTCGACCGGCCTTCCTAAGGGAGTTGTTGTTCCTCACCGTGCTGTCAACCGGCTCGCGATCAATAATGAATATTTGACAATCGGTGCCGGCGACCGTGTAGCCTGGGCGGGCAATCCCGCCTTCGACGCCAGCACATTTGAAGTGTGGGCGCCGCTGCTTAACGGGGGCTGCGTGGTTGTAATGAATGCCACCACCGTCTTAGATGCATCGAGTTTTTCCAAGGCGCTCGAACGTCAGAAAGTGACATCTCTGTTTCTGACAACAGCGTTATTCAACCAGTATACGTCATCGATTGCCCCGACGTTATCACAACTTAAATACCTCCTTTGTGGAGGCGAGCGGAATGACCCCTCCGCCTTCCTAAGGTTGCTGAGAGAAGAAGGCCCTGTACGTCTCATTCACTGCTATGGTCCGACCGAGACGACAACATTTGCGGCTACCTATACTGTGGATCCAATGCAGGAGAAGGCCCTAAATGTCCCGATCGGCCGCCCGATCGCGAACACGCGGGTCTATCTGCTGGATGCTCATGGCAGGCCGGTTCCGTTCGGGGCGGTGGGCGAGCTCTACATCGGCGGGGCGGGCGTGGCGCGCGGCTATCTCAACCGGCCCGAGCTGACGGCCGAGCGCTTCATTGCCAGCCCGTTTGTGGCTGG